>NZ_JBIAVG010000055.1:0-1003 GCF_042893955.1 Streptosporangium sp. NPDC001559 | reverse complement strand
GACCTGGCCAAGGTCGGCCGCTACAAGATCAACAAGAAGCTCGGCGTCGACGCCGACATCACCCAGGGCACGCTGACCGAAGAGGACATCGTCGCCACCATCGAGTACATCGTCAAGCTTCACGCGGGCGAGACCTCGATGCAGGGCTCCGGTGGAGAGATCGTCGTCGAGACCGACGACATCGACCACTTCGGCAACCGCCGCCTGCGCACGGTCGGCGAGCTCATCCAGAACCAGGTCCGTCTGGGCCTGGCCAGGATGGAGCGGGTCGTGCGGGAGCGGATGACGACGCAGGACGTCGAGGCGATCACGCCGCAGACCCTGATCAACATCCGTCCCGTCGTGGCGTCGATCAAGGAGTTCTTCGGGACCTCCCAGCTGTCGCAGTTCATGGACCAGACCAACCCCCTGGCGGGCCTGACGCACAAGCGGCGTCTGTCCGCGCTGGGCCCCGGTGGTCTGTCACGTGAGCGGGCCGGCTTCGAGGTTCGTGACGTTCACCCGTCCCACTACGGCCGTATGTGCCCGATCGAGACGCCGGAAGGCCCCAACATCGGTCTGATCGGCTCGCTCGCCTCCTTCGGCCGGGTGAACTCCTTCGGGTTCGTCGAGACGCCCTACCGCAAGGTCGTCGACGGCAGGGTGACCGAAGAGGTCCACTACCTCACCGCCGACGAGGAGGACCGCTACGTCATCGCCCAGGCGAACACGCCGATCGCCGCCGATGGCACGTTCCTTGAGGACCGCGTCCTCGTCCGCCGTAAGGGTGGCGAGTTCGAGTCCGTGAGGGCCAACGAGGTCGGTTACATGGACGTCTCGGCACGCCAGATGGTGTCGGTGGCGACCGCGATGATCCCGTTCCTGGAGCACGACGACGCCAACCGGGCGCTCATGGGCTCCAACATGCAGCGTCAGTCGGTGCCGTTGCTGAAGAGTGAGGCGCCGCTGGTCGGGACCGGTATGGAGTACCGGGCCGCGACGGACGCCGGGGACGTGATCACGG
>NZ_JBIAVG010000054.1:0-1029 GCF_042893955.1 Streptosporangium sp. NPDC001559 | reverse complement strand
AAAACCTTGAGGTCAAGTCCTCGGCCTATTAGTACCGGTCAGCTCCACACGTTACCGCGCTTCCACACCCGGCCTATCAACCCAATCGTCCATTGGGGGCCTTACCCTCTCACAAGGTGGGAGACCTCATCTCAAGGCGAGCTTCCCGCTTAGATGCTTTCAGCGGTTATCCCTCCCGAACGTAGCCAACCAGCCATGCTCCTGGCGGAACAACTGGCACACCAGAGGTTCGTCCGTCCCGGTCCTCTCGTACTAGGGACAGCCCCTTTCAAGTCTCCTGCGCGCGCAGCGGATAGGGACCGAACTGTCTCGCGACGTTCTAAACCCAGCTCGCGTACCGCTTTAATGGGCGAACAGCCCAACCCTTGGGACCTACTCCAGCCCCAGGATGCGACGAGCCGACATCGAGGTGCCAAACCATCCCGTCGATATGGACTCTTGGGGAAGATCAGCCTGTTATCCCCGGGGTACCTTTTAGCCGTTGAGCGACGGCGCTTCCACAAGCCACCGCCGGATCACTAGTCCCAGCTTTCGCTCCTGCTCGACCCGTCGGTCTCACAGTCAAGCTCCCTTGTGCACTTACACTCAACACCTGATTACCAACCAGGCTGAGGGAACCTTTGGGCGCCTCCGTTACCCTTTAGGAGGCAACCGCCCCAGTTAAACTACCCACCAGACACTGTCCCTGATCCGGATCACGGACCCAGGTTAGACATCCAAAACGACCAGAGTGGTATTTCACCAATGACTCCACACCAACTAGCGTCGATGCTTCACCGTCTCCCACCTATCCTACACAAACCGTTCCAAACACCAATGTCAAGCTATAGTGAAGGTCCCGGGGTCTTTCCGTCCTGCTGCGCGTAACGAGCATCTTTACTCGTAGTGCAATTTCGCCGGGTCTGCGGTTGAGACAGCGGGGAAGTCGTTACGCCATTCGTGCAGGTCGGAACTTACCCGACAAGGAATTTCGCTACCTTAGGATGGTTATAGTTACCACCGCCGTTTACTGGCGCTTAAGTTCTCAGC
>NZ_JBIAVG010000053.1:0-1064 GCF_042893955.1 Streptosporangium sp. NPDC001559 | reverse complement strand
GCTCCAGAAGATGTCGATGCCCGAACCCGCCAACGAACCAGCCAACCGTCCTTCAACTTGCCCGACGTGACCGTAGGCGTCTGAATCCAACACTTGCTGGTGGTGTAGCAACCGCTCGTTGAGGTCTCACCGGTGCCGGACCAGATCAGCCCTGTGCCCTGGTCGGTCTTGCCCGGGTCATGTTCGACCTGCGCCTCAAGCCGCAACTGCCGCGAATCCGCATCCCCGCCATAAGCGGAGAACGACGGCTGCGTAGAGGTCAAGGTCCACAGCCCCGCCACCGACTGCCCGGGAGAGGCCGACAGATCCGACACCACCGGCTTGGAGGTGTCCACCTTCGCGGACTGCCACTCCGACCACGGGCCCGACACAGACGAGGAAGTAGTAGCCCGAACCCGCCAGCGAACCAGCCAGCCGTCCTTCAACTTGCCCGACGTGACCGTAGGCGTCTGAATCCAACACTTACTCGTCGTGTAACAAGTGCTGGTCGACAGATCGCCCGCACCCGACCAGATCAACCCCGTACCCTGATCGGTCTTACCCGGGTCATGCTCAACCTGCGCCTCAAGCCGCAACTGCCGCGAATCCGCATCCCCACCGTAGGCCGAGAACGACGGCTGGGCCGACGCCAGCGTCCACATCCCGGACGCCGACTGCCCCGGAGAGGCCGACAGCTCGGACACCACGGGTTTGGTGGCGTCCACCCGTCCGGCCTGCCACTCAGACCAGGGGCCGGTGGCTTCGGAGGAGGTGATGGCGCGGACCCGCCAGCGGACCAGCCATCCGTCCTTCAACTTGCCGGACGTGACCGTAGGTGTCTGAATCCAGCACTTACTCGTCGTGTAACAGGTACCGGTCGACAGATCGCCAGAACCCCACCAGATCAGCCCGGAACCCTGGCTGGCAGCCGAGGGGTCGTGCTCCACCTGTGCTTCCAGCCGCAACTGCCGCGATTCGGGATCGCCGCCGTAGGCGGAGAAGGACGGCTGAGTCGAAGGCAGCGTCCACAACCCCGCCACCGACTGCCCCGGAGAAGCCGACAGATCCGACACCACCGGCTTGGA
>NZ_JBIAVG010000052.1:0-1086 GCF_042893955.1 Streptosporangium sp. NPDC001559 | reverse complement strand
GGGGTGGCCATGTTGGTGCGGGGCTCGACCTCGGCGAAGCCCTTGTCGCGCAACCGCTCGGCCCAGGCCTCCTGCACACCGGAGATGTCCCAGCCGCGGGCGGCGATCCATCCCAGATGGGTCTCCAGCACCTGACCGACGTTCATCCGGCCCGGCACGCCGAGCGGGTTGAGGATGATGTCGACCGGGGTGCCGTCCTCCAGGAACGGCATGTCCTCCACGGGCAGGATCTTGGAGATGACGCCCTTGTTGCCGTGACGGCCGGCGAGCTTGTCACCGTCGGTGATCTTGCGCTTCTGCGCCACGTACACGCGCACCAGCTCGTTGACGCCCGGCGGCAGCTCGTCGCCCTCCTCGCGGGAGAAGACGCGCACGCCGATGACCTTGCCCTGCTCACCGTGCGGGACCTTCAGCGAGGTGTCACGCACCTCACGGGCCTTCTCCCCGAAGATCGCCCGCAGCAGCCGCTCCTCCGGCGTCAGCTCGGTCTCCCCCTTCGGGGTGACCTTGCCGACCAGGATGTCCCCCGGCACGACCTCGGCGCCGATGCGGATGATGCCGCGCTCGTCGAGATCGGCCAGCACCTCCTCCGACACGTTCGGGATGTCGCGGGTGATCTCCTCGGGGCCCAGCTTGGTGTCGCGGGCGTCGACCTCGTGCTCCTCGATGTGGATCGAGGACAGCACGTCGTCCTGCACCAGACGCTGGGACAGGATGATCGCGTCCTCGTAGTTGTGGCCCTCCCACGGCATGAACGCCACCAGCAGGTTCTTGCCCAGCGCCATCTCACCGTCGTCGGTGCACGGCCCGTCGGCGACGACCTGGTTGACCTCCACCCGGTCGCCCTCGGCCACGATCGGCTTCTGGTTGAAGCAGGTGCCCTGGTTGGAGCGCTTGAACTTCGCCACCCGGTAGGTGGTGCGGGTGCCGTCGTCGTTCATCACCGTGACGTAGTCGGCCGAGACCTCCTCGACCACCCCGGCCTTGTCCGCCGTGATCACGTCCCCGGCGTCCGTCGCGGCCCGGTACTCCATACCGGTCCCGACCAGCGGCGCCTCACTCTTCAGCAACGGCACCGACTGACGC
>NZ_JBIAVG010000051.1:0-1245 GCF_042893955.1 Streptosporangium sp. NPDC001559 | reverse complement strand
GCGCGGGCAGCCTCAGCGAGATCAGGTAGGCGTCGACGGCGGCCGTGACACAGTCGCCACGGCCATAGGCGCCGTGCCCCCACCCTTCGTAGGTGAGCAGCCGCGCCTGCTTCCCGATCTGGGCGGCGGCGTTGAGCGCCCAGGCGTAGCCGGTGGCCGGGTCGTGCAGCCCGTTGACGAGCAGCAGCGGCGGGCCGCCCTTCACCCGCAGGCGATGCTGTGGGTTCGGGATCGGATCCGGTTCACCCAGACACAGGGCGGTGAGCGTCAGACTGGTCGGGACGATCCCCATGTCCGGTGCGACGGCCTTGGCGCGGCGGAGGTGTCCGGCGTACTCGCGGTAGTCGCGGATCGGCCAGCGAAAATCCTCACAGAAGATCTGGAGGGGGTTGGACACCTCCGGTTCGGCGGCCGCGGGAGCCTGCCGCGAGTCCGCCGTCTCGCTCAGCAGCCAGGCCGCGGAGGCGGGCGGCTCCTGCGCGCCCGCCTCCAGGGCGAGGAGCAGTTCGGCCAGTTCGAACCACGTGGGTACATAGCCCGCCCGGAAGACGTAGCGGATCACGTCCTGTCTGGTGAGCGACCTGGCAGGGGCGCCGGGGGCGCGGATCTCACCGCGGTCGGCACGCTCCAGCAGGCGAGCCCAGAACGCGCGCACGTTCGTGCCGTGCAGCGCGCATCGGGTCTCCCCGCCGCACCATTTGACGAACTCGTCGAAACTGTCCTGGGCGAACGTGGCCCAGCTGTAGAGGTAGGGGCCGGTGCTCAGACTGTGGTCCAGATTGCTGTCCAGGGCGAGGGCGCGGATCCGGTGGGGAAACAGTTCGGCGTACATCTGGCCGGCCAGCGTGCCGTAGGACAGGCCGTAGAAGGTGACCTTCCCCTCGCCGAGCGCTTCGCGGATCGCGTCGATGTCGCGGGCCGCGCTCACGCTGTCGACATGGTCGAAGACCGGTCCTGTCCGGGCACGGCAGTCGGCGCGCAACCGCTTGCCGTAGTCGAGCCAGGCGTCGAACTCCGCCTGACTCTTGATGAGCGGATCGGGGAACCGGGACATCAGCTGGGCCGAACATGCGATGCGCCCGCTGCCCTCCACACCGCGGGGATCGAACCCCACGATGTCGAACCGGCGTTTGAGCTCCGGGCTGAAGTTGTTCAGGGAAAGCGCGTAGCCGACCCCGGAGGAACCGGGGCCGCCGGGATGCAGCAGCAGAGAGCCGATCCTGGCCGCGGGGTCGGTGGCCTTGA
>NZ_JBIAVG010000050.1:0-1336 GCF_042893955.1 Streptosporangium sp. NPDC001559 | reverse complement strand
GGGCGAATTCGAGGGGTCGTTGCAACACAGTTGATCAACTGGCTGTCGCCAGAAGCTTAGCGAGACGCTCGGCTGGGGTTTCCCAGTCGAGCGTTTTTCGTGGTCTGGCGTTCAGTTCGGCGGCGACGGCGTCGAGCCGGTCGCGGGTGTGGACGGACAGGTCGGTGCCCTTGGGGAAGTACTGGCGCAGCAGGCCATTGGTGTTCTCGTTCGAGCCACGTTGCCAGGGGCTGGCCGGGTCGCAGAAGTAGACCGGCATGTCAGCGGCGATGGAGAACATGTGGTGGTCGGCCATCTCGCTGCCCTGGTCCCAGGTCAGGGAACGCTTGAGGTGAGCGGGTAGCGTGGCCATGGTCTCCACCAGGGCATCACGCGTCCGCTCGGCGCTGCGGTCGATGGGCAGGTGTACGAGCATCACGTAGCGGGTGGCGCGCTCGACCAGGGTGCCGATCGCCGACGCCTGGTTCTTGCCGATGATCAGATCACCTTCCCAGTGGCCGGGCACGGCCCGATCTTCGACTTCGGCGGGCCGCTCGCTGATCATGATCATGGGGGCGACGAAACGGGGCTGACGCTGCTGGGCCAGGCGGCGCGGCTTGCGCAGCGCACGGCCGGTGCGCAAAGCGCGGGTCAGCTCACGGCGCAGCTCACCGCGGCCCTGAAGGTAGAGCGCCTGGTAGATGGTTTCATGGCACACGTGCATCTCCGCCCGCTCGGGAAAGGTCCGGCGCAGGCCCTGGGCGATCTGCTCAGGGCTCCAGCGCTTGTGCAGGTGCTCTTGAATGTAGGCCCGTAGCTCCGGGCCGTGCCCGATCTTGCTCGTCTTCGGCCGGGGACGACGGGCCTGAGCACGGACGTGCGCGGCATGCGGCCGGTACTGTCCGTTCGTTGGGTGCCGGTTGCGGCGGATCTCCCGGCTGATCGTGGAGGGCGCACGGCCCAGCTCGCGCGCGATCTCTCGGATCGATGCCCTCTCGCGCAAACGGTCGGCGATGTGAACGCGTTCGTCCTCGCCCAGGTACCGGGACGCGCCACGAACCTCGATGGTCCTGCGCCGGCCGGGAACGATCGAGACTGCCGGTGCATCACGCGCCGGCAGTCTCGGCTTCTTCTTTCGGCCCTTGGGCCGACCACGTGCCCATTCACGTCCGGTTCGCTCATTCACCCCGACGATCAGGCACGCTTGCCGGTTGCTCATCCCCTGCTGCACCAGAGCAAGGTAGTGCTCTCTCTCCTTCAAGAGCTTCTTGGGCCCTTGCGGCTTTCGATCCACTCGGATCTCGAACCCCATCGCACTCCCCAAGCTGGGGTGTTGCGACGACCACTAGAAGGAGGG
>NZ_JBIAVG010000049.1:0-1404 GCF_042893955.1 Streptosporangium sp. NPDC001559 | reverse complement strand
GGTCAGTCGATGCCTTCGACGATGCGGAAGTCGCGCTCGACGCCGTCGGGGAGGGCGACCAGCGCCTTCTGGTACGCCTCGCTCTCGTATGCCGCGACGGCCTGTTCAAAGCTGTCGAACTCGATCAGAACGACGCGTTGCGTGATTCCGGCCTCGTGGGCGACGACTCGACCGCCACGGGACGGCAGGAGGGACAGGACGCGCCCGCCCCCGGCCTGGACAGCCAGACCGGCCAGCTTGTCGTAGGCGGTCAGCCTCTCAGGGTCGGAGACGGCGGGGTAGACACTGACCCAGTAGCCCTTGGCCATGGAAACCTCCTGTGTTGGGCCGGACACGTCCGACTTCGAATTGCCCCTCGGATCGATCGGTCCCGGCGGCGGGTACCGCGGTCGGTCGAATCGCCGTACGCGCAGGTTAGGGCTTGATGCGCGGCCGAGGGAAAGATCGGTCCGGGATAGGCTCAGAACGGATCGTTATCAATCGGCGGGGAGGGTACGTGGCGCCGGACACGGTGAGCCTGCGGTACTTCCTGGTGCTGGCGCAGGAGCTGAACTTCACCCGCGCGGCCGCGCGGATCGGTATCGCACAGCCCGCGCTCAGCGCCCGGATGCGCCGACTGGAGGCGGAACTCGGTACGGCCCTGCTGGTCCGCAACACGCGTAGCGTCGCGTTGACCACGGCCGGGGCGGCTTTGGCGGAGTCCGCGCCGCCCGCGCTGGCGGCGCTGGACCGGGCATGGGACACCGCCCGGAGCGCGGCGGCCGGTGAGCTGGGCACGCTGCGCATCGGATACAGCCTCACCGCCGGGGCCGAGACGGCACCGGCCCTGGTGGACAGGCTCATTCGCAGCGGCCCGGGACTCAAGGTCGGCGCGGTCCCGATGGCGACACCGGAGATCTGCCCCGCGGTCGCCGACGGCCGCATCGACGCCGGGATCACCCGCGGTGAACAGCCGGGCCGTGGCGTGCGCCGGTTCCTGCTGCGGCGTGAGCGCGTCGGGGTCCTGCTGGCGCGGCACCATCCGCTGGCCGGACACCCGGAGATCGAGATCGCCGACGCGGCCGCGTATCCGCTGCGCCTCCCGGACCGCGCGGCCAACCCCGTGATCCACGATCAGCTGTCCGCACTGTTCCGAGACACCCGGCCACACCCCCGGTTCCACACGCCCGCGGTCACTGTCGACATGTCTCTGCGCGACCTGCGCGACGGGGCCACCCTGGCCCCGGGCGGAGAAGCCGCGGTCACGGCACAACCGGCCGGTCTCACCTGGCGACCGCTGCGGGGCGCGCCCAGCCTGACGATCCACCTGGTCCTCCCACGTGAGCCGTCGCCGCTGCACCGCCGCGTCCGTGCCGTCGCCAAAGCCCTGGCGCACGAGCTGCACTGGCTGCCGGACTGACGCGC
>NZ_JBIAVG010000048.1:848-1556 GCF_042893955.1 Streptosporangium sp. NPDC001559 | reverse complement strand
CCTCACCGAACTACGCCTGTATGGCAATCGGCTTAAGGGACTACCGGACTGGATGGCCGGCCTGACAAGCCTCACCAGCCTCGACATCGACGGCAGTCAGCCCGGCGAACTACCGGACTGGATAGCCAACCTCACCGGCCTCACCGCGCTGGACATTAGAAACAACCAACTCACCCACCTGCCGGACTGGATAGCCAACCTCACCGGCCTCACCGCGCTGGACATTAGAAACAACCAACTCACCCACCTGCCGGACTGGATAGCCAACCTCACCGACCTCACCAACCTCGACGTCAGCGGCAACCGACTCACCCACCTGCCGGACTGGATAACCGCCCTGACTGGCCTCACCGACCTCAACATTGGTTTCAATCAGCTGACCGCACTGCCGGACTGGATGGCCAACCTCACCAAACTCACCAACCTCAATGCCAGTCGCAACCGACTCACCCACCTGCCGGACTGGATAGCCAACCTCACCGACCTCACCAACCTCAATGCCAGCAGCAATCAGCTGACCGCATTGCCGGACTGGATGGCCAACCTCACCGACCTCACCAACCTCGACGTCAGCGGCAACCGACTCACCCACCTGCCGGACTGGATAGCCAACCTCACCGACCTCACCAACCTCGACGTCAGCGGCAACCGACTCACCCACCTGCCGGACTGGATAGCCAACCTCACCGACCTCACCAACCTCGACGT
>NZ_JBIAVG010000048.1:0-755 GCF_042893955.1 Streptosporangium sp. NPDC001559 | reverse complement strand
TCGACATTGGTTTCAATCAGCTGACCGCACTGCCGGACTGGATGACCACACTCACCAACCTCACCAACCTCGACGTCAGCGGCAACCGACTCACCCACCTGCCGGACTGGATAGCCAACCTCACCGACCTCACCGCGCTGGACATTAGAAACAACCGGCTCACCCACCTGCCGGACTGGATGGCCAACCTCACCGGCCTCACCAACCTCGACATTGGTTTCAATCAGCTGACCGCACTGCCGGACTGGATAACCACACTCACCAACCTCACCAACCTCGACATTGGTTTCAATCAGCTGACCGCACTGCCGGACTGGATGACCACACTCACCGGCCTCACCAACCTCAATGTCAGTCGCAACCAACTCACCCATTTGCCGGACTGGATGGCCAACCTCACCGGCCTCACCAACCTCAATGTCGGTCACAACCAACTCACCCATTTGCCGGACTGGATGGCCAACCTCACCGGCCTCACCAACCTCGACATTGGTTTCAATCAGCTGACCGCACTGCCGGACTGGATGACCACACTCACCGGCCTCACCGACCTCGACATCTCCGGCAACCAGCTCACCCATTTACCCAACTGGATAGTGAACCTCACCAGCCTCGCCAACCTCGACATCTCCAGTAACCAACTGACCGTTCTGCCAGACTGGATCTCCGGGCTAACAGGCCTTATTTACCTTCACCTGGCGAACAACCAGCTCTCCGCACTACCCGAAAACATGGGTACCCTGAATGGGCTAACC
>NZ_JBIAVG010000047.1:0-1759 GCF_042893955.1 Streptosporangium sp. NPDC001559 | reverse complement strand
AGGGCTTGCAGATGATTAACTCGCCGAGTTGATCTTTTGTGGGAATGCGCCGGTGCTGAGGGCGTAGGCGGTGAGGTCTGATGCCGAGTAGAGACGTTTCTGAGTGGGTGTGATGGTGTAACCGGCCCGGTCGAGTAGGGGCTCGATCTGCCGGATGGCCCGGTTGGCGGTCATGAGGGTGACCTGGAACAGGTCGGCGAGTACTGCCTGAGGCAGGCCAAGGCGCTGGTGCAGGACGGTGATCAGAAGGCGTTCGGGCAGGGTGAGGCGGGGGTGGCGGCCGGTTCCAGCCGCTACTTTCCGTGGGCCGCCGCGCTGACGGCGCAGGTCGGCTTCTCGCTGGTCATGGCGCAGGAGAGCTAGCCGGTCGATGAGCTGGCCCCATTCTCGTCGCGGTAGGCCGGTCAGGGCGGGGTGTGCCAGCCAGGCCCGGTCGTCTGGGTCGTCTCGGAGGGTTGATGTCGCCGTGGTGGCGGGATCGGGGGTGGCCGTCGGCCATGCGGGCAGCAGGGTGTAGTTCCACTCGCCGTGCCAGTCGTGGCTGGTGATGGGCAGGGTGGCCATGTGAGCGTCGCTGATGCTGACACCGGTGGCGTATCGGCCGGTGTCCAGTTCGGCGTGCACACTCAGGCCGGTCGTAGTGGTGGTCGCAGCGATGGTTTGCACGATGACTTCATGGCTGGTCAGCGGCTTGGCCTGCCAGTTCATCGTGATGTGGCAGAACAACCGGTGCTCGATGCGGTTCCATTTGGAGGTGCCGGGCGGGAAGTGGCAAACGGTGATCTCCAGGCCGGTCTGCTCGGCCAGCATGGCGAGTTCGGCCTTCCAGGCGCGGGTGCGGTATCCGTTGGAGCCCCCCGCATCAGCGGTGATCAGCAGCCGCCTGGCGTCAGGGTAGGTTCCTTGCCCGGCGCCGTTCCACCAGCGGCGGATGGATTCCACCGCGAAGGCGGCGGTGTCGTGGTCGGTGCCGACGTTGACCCAGCCGCTGTCGGCGGCCAGGTCGTAGACACCATAGGGGATGGCTTTGCCCAGGTCACGATCGGGGAAGTCGTGTACGGCGACCTGCACCGGCCGGCCTGCAGGGCGCCATTGACGGCCCGCGGTTTTGAACTCGCCGATGAGCTCCTTTTTCTTGGTGTCCACGCTGATGACCGGCTGTCCGGCTGCCTGGTGGGCTTTGACCTGCTCGTTGAGGTAACGGAACTGAGTGTCCCGGTCGGGGTTCTGCTTGCCCTCCAGGGTCTTGACGTTGCCCTGAAGGCTAAAGCCCTCCTGTCGCAGCAGATCCGCGACCGTGTCCGCACTGATCCGGTGGCCCTGCCCGGTCAGTTCCCTGGCCAGGCGGCGGGTCGACAGTGTTGTCCAGCGCAGCGGAGACATCGGATCGCCTCGCGTGTCAGGCTCCACCAGCGCCAGCAACGCCGCACGCAATCCTGAGTTGACCTCGACCAGGCGTTTGCGGCCTCCACCAGGCCGGCGAACCCGGCTCAGCGGTTCCGCGCCCGCTTCCAGTTCATCGACGCCCAGGGACACCGTCGCCGCTCGAACCCCAGCGGCCCTGGCCACCGCCGCGATGCCACCATGTCCCAGCGCACGCGCCTCGGCGCCCATCAGCAACCGGCGCTGCCGCTCATTCAGATGCGGGAGGATCACCTCGAACTTCGCCGCCAGCAACGCCTCAGTCTCAGCCGCTACGCCCATACCAGACCAACGAGTGGCATCTCCGAAGGCTACGGGTTAATTATCTGCAAGCCCT
>NZ_JBIAVG010000046.1:0-1991 GCF_042893955.1 Streptosporangium sp. NPDC001559 | reverse complement strand
ACCTCCGCCACCCCGTCCGCTTCCACGACGCCCTCACCACCGCCGCACCCACCACCGACCTCTTCCTCGAACTCGGCCCCGACCCCGTCCTCACCACCTTCGCCACCGAGACCACCCCCACCGTCCCGGCGCTGCCCACCCTGCGACGCAACCGGCCGGAACCCACCACCGCCCTCACCGCGGCCGCCCACCTGCACGTCAACGGCACCGACATCGACTGGGCCGCCACCCTCACCGGACAGCCCAGGACCGTCGACCTGCCCACCTACGCCTTCCAGCGGGAACGGCTGTGGGCGCAGCCCCCCGTGGACCTGCCGCGTGACGTGACGGGGCTGGGGCTCAGCGTGGCGGAGCATCCGTTGCTCGGAGCGGCGGTTCCGCTCGCGGACGGCGCGGGAACCGTCCTGACCGGGCGTCTGTCCCTGGCCACCCACCCCTGGCTGGCCGACCACGCGGTCTTCGACACGGTCATCGTCCCCGGCACCGCCTTCATCGAGCTGGCCGTCCACGCGGCCGACGTGACGGGCCTCGACACGATCGAGGAGCTCGTCCTGCACACGCCGCTGGTCCTCACCGCCCGCGACGCCGTACAGCTGCAGGTCGTCGTCACCGGCTCCCAGGGGGTGCCGGAGAGCCACGCGGTGGAGATCTACTCCCGTCCCGGTGACGGCTCCGGGAGGTGGACCCACCACGCCGGTGCGACCCTGACCAAGGGCGGTCCCCAGGAGGAGGCGGCCGACCTGACGGTGTGGCCGCCGGTCGGCGCGGAGCCGGTCGAGGTGGGGACGGTCTATCCGGTCCTCGACGAGGCGGGGCTGCGGTACGGCCCGGCGTTCCGGGGGTTGCGTGCCGCCTGGCAGCGCGGCGAGGAGTTGTTCGCCGAGGTCGCCCTGCCGGAGCCGTACGCGCAGGACGCGGCCGGCTTCGGGGTGCATCCCGCGTTGCTGGACGCCGCGGTGCACCTGCCCGCGCTGCGGGGGCTGGCCGACGTGCCGGAGGGCGGCAACCGGTTGCCGTTCGCCTGGAACGGCGTACGGCTGCACGCCTCCGGCGCGACCACGCTACGGGTCCGGGTGGTGATGTCTGATTCGGGGTCGTTGACCCTGTACGCGGCCGACGCCACGGGGGCACCCGTCGTCTCGATCGACGCGCTCGTCGCCCGGCTCGTCTCGGCGGATCAGCTGAAGGAGGCGGAGCCCGCCACGGAGAACGGCCTGTTCCAGGTCGAGTGGTCCGAGCTGGCTCCGGGGGTTCCCGGACGTCAGGCCTGGGCCGTACTCGGGGATCGGGAGCTGTACGACGGGCTCAGGAAGACCGGGGTGACCGCCTCGCTCTTCGCCGACCTGGACTCGCTGACCGACGCCGTTTCCGCCGGGGAGCCCGTCCCTGCCTTCGTCGTGCTCGCGGTCTCCTCCCAGGACGATCCGGTGGCCGGAGCGCACGACAACGCGGAACGGGTGCTGACCGTACTACGGGAATGGGTCGAACGATGGGACGACGGACGGCTGCTGGTCCTGACCAACGGCGCCGTCACCACGGGCGAGGAACCCTCCGACCTGTCCACCGCTCCGGTCTGGGGATTGACCCGTTCGGCGCAGACCGAGCATCCGGGACGTGTGCTGCTGGCGGACCTGGACGGCGCGGCGTCGTCGCTGGAAGGGTTGCCGTCGGCGGTCGCCGCGGCGGTGGCCGCCGAGGAACCGCAGTTCGCGGTGCGCGCGGGGGTCACCCTCGTTCCCCGGCTGGTTCCTCTGCGTGTCCCCGAGGTCTCCGAGGGGCTCGGGCTGGATCCTGAGGGGACGGTGTTGATCACCGGTGGTCTCGGCACCCTCGGCGCCACCATCGCCCGCCACCTCGTCACCACCCACGGCACCCGACACCTCATCCTCACCGGCCGACGCGGACCCCACACCCCCGGCGCCGACCACCTCCACACCGAACTCACCACCCTCGGCGCCCACGTCACCATCACCGCCACCGACACCACCGAC
>NZ_JBIAVG010000045.1:0-3689 GCF_042893955.1 Streptosporangium sp. NPDC001559 | reverse complement strand
AACTAGGTTGACTATGTTGGCTGAGACGAACAAGGAGGCCCATCCATGCGCACCATCCCGATCCCCGTCGACACCCACCGGCTCCGCTTCACCTGCGTCAAGGCCGCCCGCCCCCGCGTCATCGACCAGGACAGCGGAAAGATCAAGACCGACAAGGACGGCAACAAGGTCTACGAATCCGTACTCCTCGCCGAGGACGAGTTGGGCCGGATCGAACTGGTCAAGGTCGGAACCTCCGGAGAACCGCCCATCGCTCCCGGACAGGACGTCGTCCCCACCGGCATGGTCGGCTACGTCTGGGAGATCCCCAGCAACGGCACCGCCCGCTGGGGCATCAGCTACAAGGCCGCCTCCATCGTCCCCGTCTCCGGCAGACCAGGCGGCGGGGGCGGCGATGCCTGACCTGCCGCACTCCCTGCTCGTCCTGGCAGGCGCGCTGGCCGTACTGGCGACCTGGCGGTGCCTGCACCCGCACTCGTTCTGGCCGATGGTCGGCTACCCGTTCACCGCCCTGAGCGTGCGGGCCTCCTGGCGCAAGGTCGCCCTCGGCTGCGGGCTGACCAAAAAGCGCGCCCGCTGGGCCTTCACCCTCACCCCCGGCGCCCTGGTCTCTACCGGCACCGTGAAGGTACGGCGCCGCTTCCGCCGCGTCGCCGTCGACACCACCCCGTGGATACGGTTCCCGCTGCCGAACCGGCACGGCTGGCGCGTCACCGTCCACCTGCTGGAAGGGCAGATCCCCGACGACTACGCCCAGGTCGCCGAACGGCTCGCGCACTCCTGGGGCGTGCACGCCGTACGCGTGTCGTCCCCGCGCCCCGGACGGGTCGTCCTGGCCGCCATCATCCGAGATCCCCTGATGCGGGTCGATCGGCTACCGCCGTCGGAGGAACTGCTCAAGGTCACGGTGGGACGCCTGGAAACCGGCGCACCATGGGTGATCGACTTCCGAACCGTCCCACACTGGCTCAGCGCCGGAGCGACGCAGTCCGGCAAGTCCAACCTCGCCAACACCCTCATCGTCGGCCTGGCCCCGCAACCGGTGGCGTTGGTCGGCTTCGACCTCAAGGGCGGGGTGGAGTTCACCCCCTACCTTCCACGGCTGTCGGCGCTGGCCACCACCCGCACCGAGAGCGTGGGCCTGCTCGATGACCTGGTGACGCTCATGCTCAACCGGATGGACCTGTGCCGGAGAACGAGCGCCCGCAACCTCTGGCAGCTTCCCCCGGCGGTACGGCCGGTGCCGGTCGTGGTCCTGGTCGACGAGCTGGCCGAGCTGTACCTGATGGCCGACAAGTCCGAGAAGGACGAGGTCGCCCACACCTCTACGACCCTGCTGCGGGTGGCGCGGCTTGGCCGGGCGTTCGGGATCTACCTGTTCTGCTGTGGCCAGCGCATCGGCTCCGACCTCGGCCCCGGCGTCACCGCACTGCGCGCCCAGTGTTCGGGGCGGATCTGCCACCGGGTCAACGATCCGGAGACCGCGACCATGACGCTCGGCGATCTCGACCCGGCCGCTCTGGTCTCCGCGCGGGCGATCCCGGCCGAGACGCCGGGGGTGGCGATCGTGGCCTCCCAGGACGGTCAGTGGTACCGCGCCCGTTCCTTCCATGTCTCCGAGGCCGCCGCCGAACACGCGGCCTGGACGTACGCCGACCTGACCCCGTCCTGGGCGGAGATCGCCGCCCATGCTCCGGCGACCGAGCTCGACCCCGCCGACCTGGACGAACTCCTCACCGCCTGACCTGCCGCAAGGAAGGGGGACACGATGCGACGCCTCATCCGTTGGCTGCTGGACGCCGGGCCGATCCTGGCGCTGGCCGCCATCGCGGGTGCCGGATCGTTCACCCACATCCGCGACACCGCCGCTGAACACGGCCAGGAAGGGTGGATGGCCTGGGCGGTAGCCGTGTGCGTCGACCTGACCTGCGTCATGGCCGCCCGGGAACGCCAGCGTGACAAGCACACCGGACGTACTCGCAACGGCTGGATCTCCTGGCCCACCCTCATCCTGGTCGCCGGGATCGTCCTGTCGCTGGCCGCCAACCTCAACCAGGCCGACCCCACCCCGTGGGGATGGATCACCGCCGCCACACCCGCCGGCGCGTTCCTCGTCGCCGTCTCCATGCTCGAACGGCGAGCATCCAGTCCCCGACCTGAATCATCCCCGGCCTCATCCTTCGCACCGGAGGTCTCCCCCGAACCCGTCCCGGTTTCCGCGCCCGTCCCGGCCATCGACGCCGAGCAGGACGGGCCGTCCTCAGAGCTCCTCGACTACGCCCGGCGCGTGGCCGAGGAATACCAGACCGCGCACAGCAGGCCCATCAGCCGCGACACGCTGCGCGCCCGTCTGGGTGTGTCCCATCAACTGGCCTCCGACCTGCTGCGCACCCTGCGCATCTCGCCGGACGCCCTGTGAAGAGGAGAACCGATCATGTCCACCGACACCCAGCGCCGTACCGCCTTCATCGGCGGCCTGCGCGACCTGGCCTTCTTTCTGGAGGCCAACCCCGCCGTCCCCGTCCCGACGGACTCGACGATCGTCACCTACTACCCCGAGCAGGGCACCGACGACGACCTGTGCGCCGAGATCGACCGGATCGCCGCCCTGTGCGGCACCTCCGTGGACCCGCGGCTGCTGCCGCTGGGCCTCTACACGATCTCGCGCTGCTTCGGCCCTGTCCACGTCGAGTGGACCGCCATCCTCAGCATCGCCAAGCCACCGCATGAGTCCTGAGCCACCCGACGAGCCGGTGACACCGGCTGAGATCCCGTCCCGGTGGTGGCAGTGCTGCACCTGCGGCGGCACCGGAAGCAACAGCTACGGCACCACCTGCGAACACTGCGACGGCCTCGGCTTCTGCTGAAGGCTGTCGGCGCCCCCGGCCTGGCCGTACATCCGCCAAGACGCCCGCCAGGTCGGGGGCCATCCCCCCTCACCCCAACGAGTGAAAGGAGGAGACCATCTTGCCCACAATCCACCCTGATCCGCACGCGATCGCAAGCATGATCACCCGCCTCAACGACCGCAACTACCCCCGCTGGACCTCCCAGATCCGCGCCACGGGCGGTTGCCGCCAGCCCATTCACCTGCGGGGCCGCGTCCTGCACGTCGACCGCACCACCGGCCGTCCCCTGCACTCCTACACCACCGCCACCGAACCCGACGGCGTACTCCGGCTGCCGTGCAAGACCCGGCGGGCCTCCCGGTGCCCGGCCTGCGCCGAGGTCTACCGGGCCGACACCTACCACCTCATCCGCGCCGGACTCGTCGGCGGCAAGGGCGTCCCGCCCTCGGTGACCGCTCACCCATGCCTGTTCATCACCCTCACCGCCCCCTCCTTCGGAGCCGTCCACACCCGCCGAGAGAAGAACGGCAAACCGCTGCCCTGCCGTCCTCGCCGGGACGCCGAGAGGTGCCCGCACGGCCGGGTGATGTCCTGCACCGCTCGTCACGGCGCCGAGGAGTCCTGCCTAGGCGAACCGTTGTGCCCGGACTGCTACGACTACACCGGCAGCGTGCTGTTCAACGCCCTCGCTCCCCAACTGTGGAAGTACTTCACCGACGCCCTACGCCGCCGCGTCGCCAAAGCCGCAGGCCTGACACTGCGGGAGCTGCGCGCCCAGTGCACGATCTCGTTTGCCAAGGTCGCCGAGTACCAGCGGCGCGGGGTGGTGCACTTCCACGC
>NZ_JBIAVG010000044.1:1532-3691 GCF_042893955.1 Streptosporangium sp. NPDC001559 | reverse complement strand
CCTACATGCTTACCCCAGGACAACCACCGCCTGGGCTGGACTACCTTCCTGCGTCACCCCATCGCTTACCTACTACCAGATCAGGCCAGGCGTTCACCCTCACCCACACCCCGAAGGGCATGAGGGGTTAAGGACCCTTAGTATCACTGGATTCAGTACTGGCGCATCGTAGCGGGTACGGGAATATCAACCCGTTGTCCATCGACTACGCCTGTCGGCCTCGCCTTAGGTCCCGACTTACCCTGGGCGGATTAGCCTGCCCCAGGAACCCTTGGTCATCCGGCGCAGAAGTTTCTCACTTCTGATTCGCTACTCATGCCTGCATTCTCACTCGCACAGCCTCCACAACTGGATCACTCCGCTGCTTCTCCGGCCGCACGACGCTCCCCTACCCATCCACACACCCAAACCACAAAGGCTAGGCTTAACGTGTGAATGCCACGACTTCGGCGGTGTACTTGAGCCCCGCTACATTATCGGCGCGGAATCACTTGACCAGTGAGCTATTACGCACTCTTTCAAGGGTGGCTGCTTCTAAGCCAACCTCCTGGTTGTCACTGCGACTCCACATCCTTTCCCACTTAGCACACGCTTAGGGGCCTTAGTCGGTGATCTGGGCTGTTTCCCTCTCGACTACGGAGCTTATCCCCCGCAGTCTCACTGCCACGCTCTCACTTACCGGCATTCGGAGTTTGGCTGACGTCAGTAACCCGGTAAGGCCCATCAGCCATCCAGTGCTCTACCTCCGGCAAGAAACACGCAACGCTGCACCTAAATGCATTTCGGGGAGAACCAGCTATCACGGAGTTTGATTGGCCTTTCACCCCTAAACACAGGTCATCCCCCAGGTTTTCAACCCTGGTGGGTTCGGTCCTCCACGCAGTCTTACCCACGCTTCAACCTGCCCATGCCTAGATCACTCCGCTTCGGGTCTACAGCATGCGACTCAAACGCCCTATTCAGACTCGCTTTCGCTACGGCTCCCCCACACGGGTTAACCTCGCCACACACCATAACTCGCAGGCTCATTCTTCAAAAGGCACGCAGTCACATCACAGACAAGGCGAACCTCGTCTACGCTCCTACGGCTTGTAGGCACACGGTTTCAGGTACTATTTCACGACCCCTCACCGGGGCGCTTTTCACCTTTCCCTCACGGTACTAGTTCACTATCGGTCATCAGGGAGTATTTAGGCTTACCAGGTGGTCCTGGCAGATTCACACAGGATTTCTCGGGCCCCGTGCTACTTGGGATCCCCTCAAACAGTCGGCAAGGTTTCACCTACCCGGCTCTCACGGTCTCCGGCGCTCCTTCCCAGAAGCTTCGACTACCCCACCGATTTCTCACTGCCTGAAGAGGCGGCAGCCTCCCCCAGAGGGTCCCACGACCCCGCACACGCAACGCCTGCCGGCTATCACACGCATACGGTTTAGCCTCATCCGCTTTCGCTCACCACTACTCACGGAATCACATTTTGTTTTCTCTTCCTACGGGTACTGAGATGTTTCACTTCCCCGCGTTACCACCAACCGCCCTATACATTCAAGCGGAGGCAACACCACATGACTGGTGCTAGGTTTCCCCATTCGGACATCCCCGGATCAACGTCTGGTTGGCGACTCCCCGAGGCTTAACGCAGCCTCCCACGTCCTTCATCGGCTCCTGATGCCAAGGCATCCACCGTGTGCCCTAAAAAACTTGGCCACAAAGATGCTCGCGTCCACTATGCAAATCTCAAACAACAAACAGCGACCCAACCCGACCCACCACCGAACACCCACACAACTACACTGCGAGCTGGTCTGATAGGAGGCGGTCCCGTACGAGGCCAAACAAACCCCCGCCCCCACCCGCCAATCACTGACGCCGAGAGCAGACCCAGAAGCTTCTCACTCCTTCCCCACCCGGCCGACCCGATCAGCTCCCCAGCAACAACAGCTGGACACCAACCGAACCTCAAAGGCCGAAAAGAGAAGAAACAAGTTCTTCCAGAGGGTCCGTTTCCTCAGGACCCAACAGTGTGCCCGGACCCATCCAACGCCTCCCGGCCGACGCTCCCACTCCCCACCCCCACAAAGAAGGGTCGGGCGGTACTAGCCGACCCGGGCAGACCCGGATCATCCGATTAACCAGTGCTCCACTAATGAGCGCGTCACGT
>NZ_JBIAVG010000043.1:0-2500 GCF_042893955.1 Streptosporangium sp. NPDC001559 | reverse complement strand
CACTTCTCGCCGGGCTCGCCCGGCCAGAGGCCAGTACACCGGCGCACGTCCGGTGCTGGCGGCTCATGGGTGGAACGTTGATTAGTCGGCACTCTCGACCGTCTTCTCCTTCCAGTACGGCCCCCTTCGGGGCATGGAACGAACGAGGAGCGGCAGGGAGCGCCGGGCACGCTGTTGGGTGTCTGAGGGCACGGCCGCAAGGCCCGCTCCTCGGTGCCGACCCCGGTAAAAATCCGCTCCGGCGGGTTGTGACGGGTGGTCGGTCGTTGTTTGAGAACTGCACAGTGGACGCGAGCATCTGTGGCCAAGTTTTTAAGGGCGCACGGTGGATGCCTTGGCACCAGGAACCGATGAAGGACGTGGGAGGCCACGATAGGCCCCGGGGAGTCGTCAACCAGACTTTGATCCGGGGGTGTCCGAATGGGGAAACCCGGCAGTCGTCATGGGCTGTCACCCATACCTGAACACATAGGGTATGCGGAGGGAACGCGGGGAAGTGAAACATCTCAGTACCCGCAGGAAGAGAAAACAACCGTGATTCCGGGAGTAGTGGCGAGCGAAACCGGATGAGGCCAAACCGCAGGCGTGTGAGACCCGGCAGGGGTTGCGCATGCGGGGTTGTGGGATCTCTTGTTCATGGTCTGCCGGCCATGAGGCGAGTCAGAAACCGTTGACGTAGGCGAAGGACATGCGAAAGGTCCGGCGCAGAGGGTAAGACCCCCGTAGCCGAAACGTCAACGGCTCGCTGAAGAGACACCCAAGTAGCACGGGGCCCGAGAAATCCCGTGTGAATCCGGCGGGACCACCCGCCAAGCCTAAATATTCCCTGGTGACCGATAGCGGATAGTACCGTGAGGGAATGGTGAAAAGTACCGCGGGAGCGGAGTGAAATAGTACCTGAAACCGTGTGCCTACAAGCCGTGGGAGCGTCGCGTCGGACGACTTGTCGTCCGGCGTCGTGACTGCGTGCCTTTTGAAGAATGAGCCTGCGAGTTTGCGGTGTGTTGCGAGGTTAACCCGTGTGGGGAAGCCGTAGCGAAAGCGAGTCCGAACAGGGCGATCCAGTAGCATGCCCAAGACCCGAAGCGGAGTGATCTAGCCATGGGCAGGTTGAAGCGGAGGTAAGACTTCGTGGAGGACCGAACCCACCAGGGTTGAAAACCTGGGGGATGACCTGTGGTTAGGGGTGAAAGGCCAATCAAACTCCGTGATAGCTGGTTCTCCCCGAAATGCATTTAGGTGCAGCGTCGCGTGTTTCTTGCCGGAGGTAGAGCACTGGATAGGCGATGGGCCCTACCGGGTTACTGACCTTAGCCAAACTCCGAATGCCGGCAAGTGAGAACGCGGCAGTGAGACTGTGGGGGATAAGCTCCATGGTCGAGAGGGAAACAGCCCAGAGCATCGACTAAGGCCCCCAAGCGTACGCTAAGTGGGAAAGGATGTGGAGTCGCACAGACAACCAGGAGGTTGGCTTAGAAGCAGCCACCCTTGAAAGAGTGCGTAATAGCTCACTGGTCTAGTGATTCCGCGCCGACAATGTAGCGGGGCTCAAGCGTACCGCCGAAGTCGTGTCATTGCAGTACATACCCCCAACGGGGACTGTGATGGGTAGGGGAGCGTCGTCTGCCGGGTGAAGCAGCCGCGGAAGCGAGTTGTGGACGGTTGACGAGTGAGAATGCAGGCATGAGTAGCGATACACACGTGGGAAACGTGTGCGCCGATTGACTAAGGGTTCCTGGGTCAAGCTGATCTGCCCAGGGTAAGTCGGGACCTAAGGCGAGGCCGACAGGCGTAGTCGATGGATAACCGGTTGATATTCCGGTACCCGCTGTGAAGCGTCAAACATTGAATCGGGCGATGCTAAGTCCGTGAAGCCGTTCCGGACCCTTCGGGGAAAGGAAAGTGGTGGAGCCGACGAACCGGACCCGTAGTAGGTGAGTGATGGGGTGACGCAGGAAGGTAGTCCAGCCCGGGCGGTGGTTGTCCCGGGGTAAGGGTGTAGCCCGTCATCCAGGTAAATCCGGATGGCACGTGGGTGAGACCCGATGCCGAGCCGATTGTGGTGAAGTGGATGATCCTATGCTGTCGAGAAAAGCCTCTAGCGAGTTTCATGGCGGCCCGTACCCCAAACCGACTCAGGTGGTCAGGTAGAGAATACCGAGGCGTTCGGGTGAACTATGGTTAAGGAACTCGGCAAAATGCCCCCGTAACTTCGGGAGAAGGGGGGCCATGTCCGGTGATCCGATTTACTCGGTGAGCTGGGTGTGGCCGCAGAGACCAGCGAGAAGCGACTGTTTACTAAAAACACAGGTCCGTGCGAAGCCGTAAGGCGATGTATACGGACTGACGCCTGCCCGGTGCTGGAACGTTAAGGGGACCGGTTAGTCACTCTTCGGGGTGGCGAGGCTGAGAACTTAAGCGCCAGTAAACGGCGGTGGTAACTATAACCATCCTAAGGTAGCGAAATTCCTTGTCGGGTAAGTTCCGACCTGCACGAATG
>NZ_JBIAVG010000042.1:0-3807 GCF_042893955.1 Streptosporangium sp. NPDC001559 | reverse complement strand
CGGGTTCGGTCACCGCGACGCGGTCGGGGTGTTCCCGGGCCCGCACCTCGAACACCTCATGCACCGCACCATCGGCGTGACTCCTGGAGAACGTTTTGGTCATGACACGGGACCCTTCCGAAAATCACGCCACACAGCCGCCGGTGAAATATGTGCAGGTAGCCCGCAACCACGCTTCCATTAGGGCGCGCATCCAATAGCGCCAAAAACAGCGTGGTCCCCGTTCCTGGGAGATCAACCCCTAAGGGACTCTTGCGCAACACATCTTGTGCACTGATTCCTACGGTGTCAATAGTTTCACCGACCGCAACAGCCGTAATCCATTACGACTGTTCAATAGTCGTTCACTATGCCCCCTCTCACCATGAGAAACAGAACGCCTCCATCATGTAACCCGGGCCAGAAAGCCCTGCTGTCAAGGCATCCCCTTGACACTCACACCTTGACAAGATAGCTTGCGCAAGGATTCCTTAGGTTGCGAAAAACGCATGTACCGGGGTGCCGTCCCCCGGCCCAGCGCTCCGCCGTTCGCGGACAACCGAAACGGGTTATAGCGCACAGCCCCCACATTCTCGCCAGTAGCACCAGCCCGATTTCCAGAGGAGTTCCGTGCCATGACAAAGGCATTTTCCACGAGCAAAACAGCACGTGGATTGGGGGTCTGGAACTCCGAGGTCACCGCTATGTTACGAAAAGCTGGGTGGGAATCCCTGCTGGCTCTGCGCGCTAAAGAGCATCCCGATGGACCCGCTGTAGTGGGTCCGCGCCTGACCTTTTCCCACGCCGAACTCGACCGGCGCACCGCCGTACTCGCCGGGCTGCTGCGCGGGCACGGGGTGGTCCCGGGACAGGTCGTCGCCGTGCGCGCGCAGGACCCGGTGAACGGCCTGGTCGCGATGCTCGCCGTACTGCGGGCGGGCGCCGCCCACCTCGCGCTCGACCCCGCCGCCCCCGCCGACCGCCACCGGTTCACCCTGCGGGACAGCGCCGCCCGCCTTCTCCTCAGCGATGGCGGCGACGGCGATGCCCTGGGAGAGATCCCCCTGGTACGGCTCGACGCGAACCTCGGTGACGAGGTGGCCGAGGCGTCCGGCCTCACCCCGCCCGACCCGGCCCACCCCGCCTATCTCGTGTACACCTCCGGCACGACCGGCAGGCCCAAGGGCGTCAGCGTCTCGTACGGCGCACTGGCCGAGCACCTCGCCGGGATCGGCGAGCGGTTCGGACTGCGTGAGGACGACCGTGTCCTGCGGTTCGCGCAGCCGTACGTGGACGTCGCCGTCGAGCAGGCGCTCGCGCCGCTGACCGTCGGGGCGAGCGTCGTCTTCGGCGAGGAGCGCGCCCCCGCGATCGGCGACCTCCTCGACCTCCTGCGTCGTGAGCGGGTCACGGTCGCCAACCTGCCCGCCGGCTACTGGAACGAGCTGGCCCTCGGACTCGACCGGACTCCGCTGCCCGAGGGGCACAGCCTCCGGCTGATGATCTCCGGCAGCGAGCGGATGTCCCCCCGGGCCGCCCGCTCGTGGCTTCGGCACGCCCCGGACGTGCGGCTGCTCAACGCCTACGGGCCGACCGAGTGTGTGATCACCGCGACCGTCCACGAGGTGACCGAGGTCGTGACGGACGAGATCCCGATCGGCACCGCCTGCGGCGACCGAGTGCTCCACGTCCTCGACCAGGACCTCACGCCCTGCCCGACCGGGGTCGCCGGGGAGCTCTACGTCGGCGGCGGCCCCCTCGCCCTCGGCTACACGGGACAACCCGGACTGACGGCCCAGCGTTTCGTGCCCGACCCGTACGGCGCCCCCGGCGCGCGCATGTACCGCACGGGCGACCTCGTCCGCCTCGACGCGGACGGAAGGCTGGACTTCCTCGGCAGGACCGACGACCAGGTCAAGATCCGGGGACACCGCGTCGAGCCGGCGGAGACCCAGCGGGTCCTGGAGCAGCACCCCGCGGTACGGCGGTGCGCGGTGCTCGGCCGGGACGACGAGGACGGCAGGACCCGGCTTGTCGGCTACGTGGTCACCGAGACGCCGAACGTCGGGGAACTGATGGCGTTCCTGGCCGAGCGACTGCCCGCCTACCTGCTGCCCGCGCACCTGATCCCGCTGGACCGGCTGCCGCTGACCGAGGGCGGCAAACTCGACCGCGACGCGTTGCCGCCGCTCCCGCGCGGCCCGGAGCACGGCGAGGGGACCGAACCCCCGCGGACCGAGACGGAACAGCTGCTGGCCGACCTGTGGCAGGAGGTCCTCGGCGTCGAGAGCGTCGGACGCGGTGACGACTTCTTCGCGCTCGGCGGTGACTCGCTCGCCGCGCTCCGCATCACCGCCAGGCTGTTCGGCCACTTCGGCAAGGGCCTGTCGCCCCAGGCCGTCTTCGACACCCCGGTCCTGGCCGACCTGGCGGCGCGACTCGACGTGGAACGCGCCCCCCAGCCGGCTCCGGCCGCCGAGCCGGAGCCCGCCGCGCCGTACGAGGAGGAGGGCAGGCCGCTCTCCCTCGGGCAGCACGCCCTGTGGCTGGCCGAGCAGTGGAACCCGGGCGCGCCGCTCTACAACGTGCCGTGGCTGTTCCGGCTGCGTGGCGCGATCGACGTCCCGGCGCTCGAACGGTCCCTGAACGCGCTCGTCGAACGGCACGAGGCCCTGCGCACCGCCTTCCCCGCCACCCTCGGCGAACCGGAACAGGACGTCCTGTCCTCCTCCCTCGTACGGCTCACCATCGGGGAGCACGTCGAGGAGTACTCCGAGGAGGTCGTCGCCCGCGAGGCCCGCAGGCCGTTCGACCTGGAGCGGGGGCCGCTGCTGCGGACCCTGCTGACGCGCGACGGCGAGGACGGCTGGGTGCTGCTGGTCGTCCTGCACCACATCGTGTGGGACGAGTGGTCACTCGGCGTCTTCGAGACCGAACTGGCCGAGATCTACGCCGCCGCCCTCGACGGCCGGGAGCCCCGGCTCACCGAGCTGCCCACCCGCTCTCGCGACCACGCCGTACGGCAGCGCCGCCTGGTACGCGGGAACGCCCTGGACGAGGGACTGGCCTACTGGGAGCGCAGACTCGAAGGCGCCCCGAGGGAACTCGACCTGCCCACCGACCGTGTCCCCGGGGAGCGCACCCCGGCGGGCGCCGCCGTACGGTTCGACCTCGGGGCCGACCTCGCGGAGCGGGTGCGCGACCTGGCGCGGGCGGAGGGCGCGACGCCGTTCATGGTGCTCCTGGCCGCCTTCTGCCTGACGCTGCGTAGCCGTACCGGGCAGGAGGACCTCGTCGTCGCCACGCCCGTCGCCGACCGGGAGCACGACGAGGAGGGCCTGATCGGCTACTTCGTCAACCTGGTCCCGCTGCGGGTGCGGGCACGGACGGACGTGGGCTTCCGCGAACTGCTCGGCCAGGTGCGTGAGGACGTGCTCGCCGACCTCGGCCACCAGGACGTGCCCTTCCAGCTCCTCCTCGACCGTGTCGCCCGCGACCACTCGGGGGAACGCGCCGCCTTCGCCCAGGTCGCCTTCGAGATGCACCGCCACGACGCCCGCCCGGTACGGCTCGGCACGGCGACCGGGACCCGCGAGCTGGTCCCGACCGGAACCTCGAAGTTCGACCTGACCTGGCAGATCACCGACGACGGCGAGCGGATCTTCGGCGTCGTCGAGTACAGCACGGACCTGTTCGACGCCGCGACGGTCGCGGGGCTGGCCGCCGGGTGGCGGGACACGCTGCGGAGGGTCGTGGAGGTTCCGGTGCATGAGGTGTTCGAGGTGCGGGCCCGGGAACACCCCGACCGCGTCGCGGTGACCGAACCCA
>NZ_JBIAVG010000041.1:0-5782 GCF_042893955.1 Streptosporangium sp. NPDC001559 | reverse complement strand
GCAGGCCTGACACTGCGGGAGCTGCGCGCCCAGTGCACGATCTCGTTTGCCAAGGTCGCCGAGTACCAGCGGCGCGGGGTGGTGCACTTCCACGCTGTCATCCGCCTCGACGGCCCCGACGGACCCACCTCTCTACCTCCGGCCTGGGCCACGGCCGAGATGCTGACTGATGCCGTACGACACGCCGCCCACGCGGTCACCGCGACCACCCCCGCCACCGCCGACGAACCCGCCCGCATCCTGCGGTGGGGGCGGCAGCTCGACGTCCGCGAGATCACCATGGACGGTGAACTGTCGGACCAGGCAGTGGCCGGCTACATCGCCAAGTACGCCACCAAGGCCGCCGAATGCGTCGGCACCCTCGACCGGCGCATCAACCCCCTCGACGACCTGACCGCCTTCGACCTGCGCGACCACCCGCGCCGCCTCATCGCCGAATGCATACGCCTGGGCGAACTCGACGAATACGCCGACCTGCGGCTGACCCAGTGGGCCCACATGCTGGGCTTTCGCGGCCACTTCTCCACCCGGTCCCGCCACTACTCCACCACCATGGGCACCATCCGCGACGAACGCCGCGACCACGTCCGCACCGACGAGATCACCTTCGACGAGGACACCACCCTCGTGATCACCCACTGGGAGTACGCGGGCAAGGGCCTGTCCGCCGGTGACGCGCTCCTTCTCGCCGCGTTGACCGGTGCGCCCCTGGATGACCCCGGAGGGCGCCCATGAAGACGCTCGAACGTCTCTGGACGGTGGACGAGGTCGCCGCCTATCTCGGAGTACCGGCCGGGACCCTCTACCAGTGGCGGTGCAGGAGGATCGGGCCGCCCGCCCATCGGGTCGGCAAGCACCTGCGCTACCTCCCCGAGGACGTGCGTGCCTGGGTGCGGGAGCAGGCATGACCGTCTACGACCGGTGGCACAAGTCCCACCCCGATCCCGGAGAGGCGAAGTGCTCTGAGCACAAGCGCGTGCCGACCGCCAAGCACGGCCAGGGGACGCGCTGGCAGGTCCGGTACCGGAACGAGAAGGGGCAGCAGCTCAAGCGCAACTTCGAGCGAAAGGCCGACGCCGACCGCTTCGACGTGACACGCCGGGCCGACGAACCGCGTGGCGAGTGGATCGACCCCAAGCTCGGGCAGACCAGGTTCCAGGTGTACGCGCAGACCTGGATGGCGTCGCGGCTGCACAAGCCCGGGACCGCGACGACCTACGAGGGGCACCTGAAGAACCACATCAACCCGGTCTTCGGTCTGGTGCCCCTGGTCTCCATACGGCCCACCTCCGTGCAGAGGTGGGTCAAGGAGCTGCACGGGAAGGGGCTTTCCCCGCGTACGGTCGAGACCATCTACGTGATCTTCTCCAGCGTCATGCGCGGGGCCGTACGGGACGGCATGATCCGTCGCTCCCCCTGCGTCGACATCCGCCTTCCTGAGCCGGACAAGACCACGATCCGGCTCCTCTCCCCCACCGAGGTGATCGCGCTCTACCGGGCCATGCGGCCTGAGTACGCGCCGCTGGTACTCCTGGGCGCCACGGCCGGTCTCCGCCAGGGGGAGGCGCTCGGGCTGGCCGTCGACCGGATCGACTTCGCCGAGGGCATGCTGACGGTGGACCAGCAGGTCGTGGTGATCGACCGGCGGCCGACGCTGGCCCCGCCCAAGACGCGGGCGTCCATCCGTGACGTTCCGATCCCGGCCGTCCTCGCCGACGCGCTGGCCGGGCACATCGACCGGCACAAGCCAGAGGACGCGCTGTTCCGGACGGCGCGCGGCAACCTGATCCGGCGCGACTACTTCAACGCCGACATCCTCAAGCCCGCGATCCTCGCGGCCGGGGTGCCGGTGGACATGACGTTCCACGACCTGCGGCACACCTTCGCCAGTACGGCGCTCGCCGAGGGGGTGCCGATCTCCGAGGTGTCCCGGTGGCTGGGGCACGAGTCCATCACCACGACCGTGGACCTGTACGGCCATCTGGTCCCGGAGGCGTCCGAACGGGCGCGGACGGCGCTGGGCAACGCCTTCGCCGCCGCACTCGGCTCCAGGTGAATGTGCCCCCGATGTGCCCCCTAGGGGCTTCCGGCTCCATAACCAAGAGCTCCGCCGCAGGTCAGAGGCAGAGAAGGCGGACGAGTCGGCCTGTAGGCCGGGTTTTGTCCTTCACGTTGGTGAAGGGGCGACCATCCATCTAGGACCGGCGTTGCCGCCGGCCTCAAGCGGTCTACCCGCGCGGCTCGGGCGGGCAGCCCTCAGACGTCGCGCGCGGGACGCTCCGGAGAGCGTCCCTTCTTGACCTTGCTCCGGGTGGGGTTTACCTAGCCGCCCACGTCACCGTGGGCGCTGGTGGTCTCTTACACCACCGTTTCACCCTTACCCCGCGAAGGGGGCGGTTTGTTTTCTGTGGCACTGTCCCGCGGGTCACCCCGGGTCGGCGTTACCGACCACCCTGCCCTGTGGAGCCCGGACCTTCCTCGGCGGGTCCTCACAGACCCGACGCGGCCGCCCGGCCGGCTCGTCCGCCGTACTTCAAAGCCTATCGGTGTCCCGGAGCCCGTCGTTCCCAAGTGGTCTCCAACCGGGCGACAAGTGGGAGGGGGTGAGATGTGAGCAGGCAACCGGGGCGACCGGAGGCCGCCGACGGGGCCGCCCGGCCGTACCGCCCGGGGAGGGGTGTGGGTCAGCGCAGGTGTGAGGTGTCGTTGAACGCCTTCACCACGGCGGGCCCGTCGGCGTAGTACTCGATCAGGGACAGTGCGGCCAGGTCGAGGTGCATGCGGTACAGCGCGGCGAGGGGAGCGAGCAGCGCGGACCGCACCAGCATCTTGATCGGCGTGACGTGGGAGACGGCCAGGACCGTCCTTCCCTCGTAGCGTTCGACCAGCCGGTCCCCGATCACCTGGACCCGCCGCGCCGCATCCCCAAAACTCTCCCCACCCGGCGGCGCGGCGGACGGGTCCGCCAGCCATGTGGCCAGTTCGTCCGGCCAGTGCCGCTGGATCTCGGTGAACGTGTGGCCCTCCCAGGCGCCGAAGTCGGTCTCCCTGAGGTCGGGTTCGACGACGACGTCCAGGCCGAGCCTGGCGGCCACGGCCTCGGCGGTGACGAGGGCTCGCCTGAGTGGGGAGCTGACGACCACCTGCACGTTGTACGGCTCCCGCGTCAGCCTGGCCGCGGCGGCCTCCGCCTGGGCGAGGCCGTTCGGGGTGAGCTCGGGGTCGCCGAGTCCGGAGAACCTGCGTTCGACGGACATGGGGGTCTCACCGTGCCTGAGCAGCAGCAGCGTGGTCGCCGTGGTGGTCGGCGGACGCCAGCCGGTGCCCGCGGTCGCGGGAGCGGTCGGTACGGCCACCGTTTCCAAGGCCGTCTCCGAAGCCACAGCGGGAGCCACGGCCGGGGCCGGATCGGCGGTGTCGAAAAGGGAGCCCTGCGACGAGGAGGACGCGGCGGCCGAGATGGACGAGCGCCAGGGGACCCCCTTGGCCGCGGCGTCCATGGCCTCGTTGGCGAGGCGGTCGGCGTCCTTGTTCCTCTCCCTGGGAATCCACCGCCAGGTGACCCTGAGGCGGCGGGCCAGGGAGGCGGCCTCCGTCGCAAGGGGACGCAGCCCCTCGTTCTTGATCTTCCAGCGGCCCGCCATCTGCTCGATGACCAGCTTGGAGTCCATCCGTACCTCGACGGAGGCGCCGTCGCCCGCGAGGTCGAGCAGCGCCTTCAGCCCCGCGATCAGCCCGCGGTACTCGGCGACGTTGTTGGTCTGGGTGCCGATGGGGTCGGCGACCTCGACCAGGATCTGGCCGTCGGCGGCGTCCTTGACGACGGCGCCGTAGCCCGCCGGTCCCGGATTGCCTCGCGACCCGCCGTCCGCCTCGACGACGAAAGAGGTCACAGGCCCGACTCCGGGGTACGGACGAGGATCCTGCGGCACTCCTCACAGCGGACGACCTCGTCGTGGGAGGTGGCCTTGATCCGGTTGATCTCGGCGATGGACAGGCTGGTGCGGCAGCCGAGGCAGCGGGCGCCCTGCAGCATCGCGGCGCCGATCCCGAACTGCTCGCGGAGCTTGTCGTAGAGGGCGAGCAGGTCGGCCGGGATGTCGGAGGCGACCGCGGTGCGCTTGCCCTTGACCTCCCCGGCCTCCTTGTCGATCTCGGCGAAGGCCGCGTCCCTGCGGTCCTGGGCGCCGTCGCGCGCGGTGGCGAGCTCGTCGCGCTCGGCGGAGAGCTTCGTGACCTGGGCGTCGGCAGCCTCGCGGCGCTCCATGATCTCCAGGACGACCTCCTCGAGGTCGCTCTGGCGGCGGTGCAGGGAGGCGATCTCGGACTGGAGGCTGGCCAGGTCCTTCGGGGAGGAGATCTGGCCCGAGTCGAGGCGCTTCTGGTCGCGTTCCGCGCGTACCCGGACCGCGTCGACGTCGGTCTCGGCCTTCGACTGCTCACGGGCCAGGTCGCCCGCCTCGGTCTCGGCGGCGATCACCTGGGTGGCGAGCCTGGCCACCCGGGTGGACAGCTCGTCGATCTCGGCCAGTTCCGGCAGGGTACGGCGGCGATGGGCCAGCCGGTCGACGACGGAGTCGAGTTCGGCCAGGTCGAGCAGGCGCTTCTGGGCTGCCGGGGCTGCTTTCACTTCAATTCCTCGCACTCTGCTGTTGTCTTCCAGGCGTCCGTGACCGTCTCGGAGACGCGCGTCTCAACAGTAATCCCCCGCGCGGCCAAGGCTGACGTCAGACGGTGCGCCGCGTCGGTCAGCCAGGGCCACTCGGTGGCCCAGTGGGCGGCGTCGATCAGGGCGGGTCCTCCGGGTTCCTCGACGAACTCGCTGGCCGGGTGGTGGCGCAGGTCCGCGGTGAGGAACACGTCGACTCCGGCGGCGCGGGCCGTACCGAGCAGGGAGTCGCCCGATCCTCCGCTGACCGCGACGCGGCTGATCTCCCGGTCGAGGTCTCCCGCGACCCGCAGCCCGCCCGCCGTACCGGGGAGACCTTCTGCGGCCCTCCTGGCGAACTCCCGCAGGGGGAGGGGGACGGGCAGTGTGCCGACGCGGCCGAGGCCGCGCCTGGGGTCGCCCGCCGAGGGCAGCAGGGGGGTGAGCGGCCCGGTCAGCCCGACGGCGCGGGCCAGGGCGTCGGAGACGCCGGGATCGGCCACGTCGGCGTTGGTGTGGGCGGTGAAGAGGGCTACGTCGTTCTTGATCAGCGTGTGGACCAGACGGCCCTTGTAGGTCGTGGCGGCGACGCCGGTGACCCCTCTCAGGTAGAGGGGGTGGTGAGTGACGATCAGGTCCGCGCCCCACTCGACGGCCTCCGCGGCGACGGCCGCCGTCGGGTCGACCGCGAACAGAATTCTGCGCACCTCCGCGGCCGGGTCCCCGCAGACGAGTCCGACGGCGTCCCACGACTCCGCCCAGGCTGGGTCATAGATCGATTCGAGCTCTCCGACCGTGTCGGCAAGGGTAGGCACGTGCGCAGACTACCGGCCCGCCCACCACCGGTGATCCACACCGCCCTCCGCGTACGGCTCCCACGGGACAGCGGGCCGATGCCGCCGATAGCGTCGGGCGGGCAAGATCCCTGTGAGGCCCCGTGAGGAAGGACCCCGCCCTTGTCCACCGATCTCCACCGTGACTCCGTGGTCGCCGACACCCACAACGACCTGTTGATGGCGGTCACCGCGCGGCCGCCCCACCGATGGGCCTCCTTCTTCCGCGACCGATGGCTGCCCCAACTCCACGAAGGCGGCGTGAACATCCAGGTCCTGCCCGTCTTCATCGACGACCGCC
>NZ_JBIAVG010000040.1:0-6856 GCF_042893955.1 Streptosporangium sp. NPDC001559 | reverse complement strand
GCGGCATACGAGAGCGAGGCGTACCAGAAGGCGCTGGTCGCCCTCCCCGACGGCGTCGAGCGCGACTTCCGCATCGTCGAAGGCATCGACTGACCGAGGTCCAGTCGGATCTTCACCATCCGGTGCGGGACGGCACCGGCTGAGGCGGGCCGGTACGCTCCGGGACGTGTTCGGTCGGCCGTCGCGGCCAGGTCCGGCCATCGGCGGAGCGCCGTTCGCGGTTGCCGGTTCGTTGAGCGTCAAAGGGGGGGCCGATGTCCTGGCCGGGTGTCACGGTGGTTGATGCGTGCGTGCGGCGCGACGGCCGGGGCGGCAGCCCCACGGCCGTCACCGACGACGACCCGGCGGCATCGGACGCGGACCGGCGTGCGGTCGCTGCTGAGGCCGGCACCTCGCACGCGGCGTTCCTCGGTCCGGGGCGGACGCCGGACGGTGGCCGGCCGGTCCGGTTCTTCACCGCCACCGCCGAACTGTCCGGCTGCGGCCACGGCACCGTTGCCGCGCAGGCCGTCCGGCTGACCCGCACCGAGCTGGGCGAGCTGAACGACCGCCAGCACACCGGCGGGCGCACGTTCGACACCGTCGCGATCCGCCGGTCCGCCGGCATCGAGGTGTGGTTCGACCAGGGCCTCGTCGCGCTGCGTCATCCGGCACCGGACGAGCGCGCCGCGATCGTCGCCGCGCTCGGGCTCACCGCGGACGACCCGCATCCGACCGACGCGCCACGGATCGCCGCGCCCGGCGCACCACGCATGCTGGTACCGGTCCGCGACCGGTCGGCGCTGCTCCGAGTCCACCCGCACTTCGGCAGGCTGACGGCGGCGTGCCAGCGGTACGGGCTCCTCGGCTGTTTCGTGTACGTACCGCCGGTGGGCGACCGACCGGGTGCGGCGCGGATGTTCGCGCCGGCGATCGGTGTCGACGAGGACGTCGCCAACGCCAACAGCACCGGCTGCCTGGCCGCCCACCTGCTCGACATGACAGGGGCGCAGACGGTCGCGATCGAGGTGGAGCAGGGCGACACCCTCGGTCGACCGGCCAGCGTGCTCGCTTCGGCCCGACGCGGGCCGGCGGGCATCACGACCCGGGTCGGCGGGTTAGCGGTGGTTCGCGACGGACACCGAGGCGGCAACTAGACCGTCCTCTTCCGCGATCCACGCAATGGGGCTGGGGCTGTCCGCTGCGGTCGAGCGTTGGCACCCGGTGGCGGCCGCCAGCGGGACGTGGCGTCGAGGGCGCGGCTGATCAAACTGGAAGTCGGCGGGTGGCGTTCAAGGCAGCGGGTATACCAGGGCGTTCCCTCCGCCCTCGGGGCCTCCGCTGATCAGGGCAACCCCTGTGGAGCCCTCGTAGACCGAGCCTCCACTGTCTCCTTCGGCGGCGTGAACGGTGGTGAGGGCCAGGCCGTAGACCGGCCCGTCACCGTAGTTGGTGGTGACGTCAAGACTGATGACCGTGCCGCAGGTGGTGCCGGTCGTGGCGCCGGTCTTGCACAGCGTCTGGTTGATCGACGGCCTGCCGAACTGGGTGATCGACTGGATGCTCCCGTCGGCCTGGCGGACAGCCGAGGGCTGCTGCCAGCCGGTGGCGGGGGTGATATAGGAGACGTCGCCTCCCGGATAGGTGAAAGCGGTGATCCTACCCAGGAGCCAGCCGTCCAGGCCCCAGGTGATCCCGGCCTTGCGGCAGTGTCCGGCGGTGAGGACGGACGACTGCCCGTTCCTGGTGACGTTGAAGCCGGTCGTGCAGTAGACGCCGCTCTGGGTCACGATCTGCTGGCCCCCGTAGACGGTCTCGGCCAGGGCTGTGGAACCGGTCATCGGCGGACGGAGCGGTGCCGTCGCGGTGGCGACATAGGGCCTGACGGGCTTGTCCACGGTGAACGTGCTGGTGAGGTCGAGGGGGCCGGTGGCGAGGAAGGACTTGGTCGTGACATCGAGGGGACCCTTCAGTACCGCGATGCGGACCCTGCCTTCGGCGGCGTTGACGTACCAGTACTGCGCGTTGCCGGCTTTTCCCTGTTCGGCGAGCCGGTCGAGCTGCATCTTCAGCGCTGTCAGTTCGGGAAGCCGGGCCGCCGTCTGCGGGGTGCTTGAAGCGGCGGACGCGGGGAGCGCGTATCCGGAGACGATCGCTGCGAGGACCGTCGCGAGGGCGCGGGAGAAGAGCCGGGGGGAAGGCGATCGCACAGGGGACTCCTGTAGCCAGAAGGGTTTGGTAACACACAGATATCTACCAACTACGTAAAGTTACTAAACTCGGGATCTACGTTCGTCGGGTAGGAGGCCTCCTGCGGCCGCGTCCCCAGCCGTCAAGCAACCTGCTTCAACGCCATCCCCTGTGCTCCCTGGCGGCGGCCTCATCGGCTCTCACCTCTGCCCGAGGTCTTCGGAAGCCGTCGGCGCCACCCGCCTGCGACCCCCGAGGAACCGGTGCCCGGCCCCGTACGGTGACACGGCCGGAGCTTGCCGGAGGCTCATGGATGCGTGGCCACCCGGGTTCAGCCCTTGTCGCCGACCGGCTGACCCTCCCGCTCTCCCTGCTCCATCCCAGCGTCCGGCCCGGCTCCGGCCCGCGCCTGAAGCGCCGCGGCCACCACCACCATCACGATGCCCAGCACTACGACACCGGCCCCGCAGGGGACGAGGATGCCCGCCACCTCGAACTCCACCGGTGTCGAGGTGGCGCGTCTCAGGGACTTGGAGAAGAACCCCAGCACCTGGGTCTGCCTCAGGACGATCAGGATGACGGCGAGCACGCCGACGCAGATGGTGACCACACCGGCATTGCGAAGTCTGCGAGGGAACACGAGCGGATTCTACGGAGACGCGGCGACGGATCCCTCACCGCGCACCCGGATCCCTGGCCACGCGGGGAGCGCGGTCAAACGCCTCCGCTTTTCTTGGGTGGGGCTCTGCCCATGGTTCGCCCGCAGCGGCTTGGACCGTCCCTCTGGCGACCACGGCGACGTCCCCGACGACACCCGCGCACGATCAACCCGACGTCCGACCACCTCCCGCAGAACGTTCCGACCCTCCTGGAACCACATCGTGAGGAGGTCGATCCCCTACTGCGGGCCGCCGAAATCAGGACGGCAGGCGGAGCGACCGCCGGCCAACTGGGCCGAGTCGATCCGGTCCGATCCGGTGAGCCGCGAAATGGGACCATGCGGCCGAAATATAGGAAAGCGGAAGGTCCCCGTCCCCGCCGATCGGTGCTCACCTGAAGGTGTCCCCTCACTCGGCCATGAGGAGCCACCCATGAGAATTCGCCGCTTACCCGCAGTCCTCCTCGCGACGGCGTTGAGCACCACCGTCCTGGCCGCACTCGCACCCGCACCCGCGATCGCGTCCACCGTCCGCCAGGCCAGTGCGGTCACGAGCATCGTGTGGATGCCCTACTGGAACTACGAAGTCGGCGACATCGTCACGGCCTGACCAACCGTTCCGCTATGTACAGGTGTCTTGTCGACCACTTCTCCATGCCCGAGTGGGCGCCGGAGGCCACCCCCGCTCTGTGGCAGCGGATATGACCCGTCCGCTCCCCTCCTCGGCGGACCTCCGCAGCGTCGCCCACCGGGGAGAGTGAGCAGGACGGTCAACGGACCGTCGTCGGCGCAGTGCGCACCTTCGGTGTCTCCGGTTCCGAGGTCATAGGCCGACACCGAGCATGGGGTTGTCGCGCCATTTGTCGGCGGTGCGGATGTAGCCGCGCACCACCGAGGATTTCTCGACAGCGGCCACCGTCAGCGCAGCCGTGACACAACCATGACACGGCGCGGACGAGGCCGGGACACGGCCGATCGACAGTGGACGAGGTTGACGGCGAGAGAGCAGGGCCTCGAACCGCTCCTGACCTGAACCGTTCACCGTGGGCTGGAAGCCCTGCCTGCCAGGCCGGAGACGGCTGCGGCACGGTGACCGTACCGGTCGGCTGGTCGAAGCCGAACGGGCCGCCTGCCCATGTGAGGCCATGACCCGGCGCCTGCATCGGGCCGGTGTCGTCCGCCCGGGCCTCGGCGACTTCGGCGTCTCCCCGTCAAGCAGGGCGAGACGAACCGGCCGGAACCGCTGTGACCGTCCTTCGGGCGGAAGGCCACGGCGAAGATGATCATGAAAAGGAGAAGGCATGACTGATGGCAGGAACTGGGGCCGGCGTTCGCCGGTACGGGGCGCCGCCGGTGCCGCCATGTTGATGATGGCCTGTGCCGGGCCTGCCACCGCCGCTCCGGCACAGGCCGGGAACGTGCAGAAGGCGATGGAGGAACTGGCCAGGGTCCCAGGGGTCGTGGGGGCCGTCGGCGGGGCCTACGTCGACGGGAGATCCATCGGGCTGGGCAGCGCAGGCTCCCGGTTCCTGAACGGCAGGGGCGGGAGGATACCCGCGAACGCCCGCTTCCGGATCGGGTCGCAGACCAAGGAGATGGTGGCCACCGTGGTGCTGCGACTGGTCGAGGAGGGCAGGTTGGGCGTGGACGACAAGCTCGGCGACCTGCTGCCGGAGGTGACGAGGGAGAACCTGGTGGCGCGGGCCGATGAGATCACGGTACGGCAGATGCTCCGGCACACCTCCGGCATTCCCGACTGGTACGCCAAGGAGCCGAACCCGGACGGGAGCGAGGGAGACGTCTCGTTCGACGTGTTCGACTTCACGACCCCCTATCAGCCGCTCGATCTGGTGAAGTGGAGCCGCAGCAGGCCCCGCACCGGGGAACCGGGTGAGAAGTACTCCTACTCCAACACCAACTACACCCTGCTCGGCATGATCATCGAGAGGCTGACCGGTCACGACCTGGCCACCGAGCTGCACAGACACCTGTTCGGCCCGCTCGGGATGACCAAGACCTACCTTCCCGTCAAGCCGCCGGAAGGCGTCAAGGGGCCACACGGCCACGGCTACTACCCCGACGTCAGCGGCAACCTGCGCGACGTGGACCGGTTCAACGCCGGTTTCGGCGGAGCGGCCGGAGGGGTGGTCTCCACCGCGCACGACGTGAGCGCCTTCAAACGGGCGTTCTCCCGGGGCAAGCTACTGCCGCCGGCGCTCCAGCGAGTCCTGACGGACCGGTTGCCCAACGACCCGCCCCCGGGCGGGGGCGGCCCCGCCTTCTGCAACGGCGAACTCGACGGCTTCTTCACGGGCGGGAGCACCGCCGGCTACCTCGCCATGACCTTCTACACGAAAGACGGCAGCCGCCAGCTCTCGATGTCGACCACCCTGAGCGTCAAGGACATCAGCGGACCGGCCGAAGGCATGTTCAAGGCTGTGGAGACCGTCTTCTGCCCACCCTCATCAGCGGCGGCTCCGGGCCCCTCCACCCGACCTTGAGGCTGAAAGCGAAGGCGTTCACTTCCGGAGGTCTCTGCGCCTGATCGACCGGGAAAGAGCCGTAGGCGACCGGCAGCTGCTCGCTTCGTTCGCGGCAGAAGACTTCCCGGATGGTGCGCCCGAGTCGCTCCCGCTCGTCGACATCGTCCCCAGCGCCGGGTCCTCCCCTGCACGGTCCCTGAGGAACAGAGCGTTGCCGAGCTACGGGCCCGAACGCGCTGGGGCAAATCATGACGAGGGCCGTCCCACAAGGTCAGCCAAGGCGCGTGCCGGCCACCGGCCGGAAGTTTCTCTCGCCTCCGGCCCACGGCCTGCCTACCTCTTGGTGTTCGACCCCGACCCCTGCTGTTTGTCGGCGTGGGACCGGGCTCTGCGGTCCAGGCCGTCGCGGGCGGTGGAGCTGTCGGGGGTTCCTCGCCGCTGCGGATCGCGCCCGGCGGTGGCTTCCTTGGTCCGCTGCGGGTTGCTCATGAGGTGGATCCGCCCCTCCGCGGCCCGGCTGCTCCGGGCCCGGCGACACGAACCCGCGTGGAGGGCCTCGACCGCACCGACGCCGCTCTGCGGGCTGACGCGGCCCCCGGACGGGATCCCGCCGCGCCACCCTGCTGACTTAGCAGCTGTTCGCGCCGTCGAACTTGCGAGGAACGCGGGGGACCTTGTGACTGAGCGTCTGGCCGCGCCTCACGCTCTTGCATTGGCTGTCTCCGCCGTATTTCCACACGATCTTCAAACGGAGCGTTCGATTACAGTTGTTCTTGGCGTAGCCGGTTTTGGAGAACGTGCCGGCCTTCTGCCAGACGGTAACGCAGCCTGGCGCGTTACCCATGGCCTGAGCGGGCTGTGCCTGCGCCGGGCTGGCCGCCAGCACCAGTCCGGCCGCGCTCAGCAGCGCCAACGCTGATGTCCTGACCTTGCTCATGAACCCTCCTGTCGGTTCTTCGGCCTTAATTCGCAATACGCGGAAAGCTTCTTTCCGCGCCGGTGCGGAGAATTACAAGAAGGCGATTCTGTGGCCCGCGCTTTTCTTGTTTGGTGCATTGAATGCCTGGGGCAATTCATTCATGTTTCACGGCGACACGTCATTGGCTCTGAGCGCACGGGTCTATGCGCAGAGCGCACAGTCGTCTTCCGGCCCGGCCCCTCGGGCTTGACCTCGGAGTGATCATCGTCCTGCGGATCGGCATCAGCAGGTCGTCGTCCGGCACGGCCACGGTCTCCCGCAGCGTCCGCGCGATGTCGGGGAACGGACGGTCGGTGGCTGAACCGGGGCCACTTCGCCCCCGGCACCTGGAGCTCGAACACCGGGCGGGCGCCGGAGTCGTTCGCCTCCGGCGAGCCGAGGTGATGGAGACCCTGCCGCACGAGGCCGCGCACGTCCTGGCTCATGTGTGGCGCCGAGGACACCAGCAGCGGCTACCGCTACCACCGGCCTTAGGGCTTGCAGATGATTAACTCGCCGAGTTGATCTTTTGTGGGAATGCGCCGGTGCTGAGGGCGTAGGCGGTGAGGTCTGATGCCGAGTAGAGAC
>NZ_JBIAVG010000039.1:0-7073 GCF_042893955.1 Streptosporangium sp. NPDC001559 | reverse complement strand
CGGGCGCGTCTGCGGACCGCGAGCCGGCTGGCGAGCAGCGGGGTCGGGCGGGTGCCGGCCAGGTCGTGCATGGCCAGCCACACGCCCGCCATGCGTAGATCGGGCGTGCTCGTCGGCGGGTCGGTGTCCGGTAACGGTTCGGGGGTCACAGCGCCTCCTTTGTCGCAAGCTTTGTATCAACATGGTGCGACATGCCTTGCGACAAAGTCAACACCCCGTGGGCTCTCATCGCCCCGGTGCTGCGAGCCCCAGCTCAGCGGCGGCCGTCGCAGTGGACCGTCAAGTGGACGGCGGGCCGGCGCCGTCACCGCCTCGGGTATCTCCTCCTCGGCGGCGGTGACTCCAAAGAAGCGCCGCAGCAGCGTGCGCCCCCACCCGGCCGTGGCGTCGGCGCCTCTTCATTGGCCCTGACCGGCACCGCGCCGCCGTAAGCGCCGATCGCCGCCGTGACATACGGCGACACCTCATGGGCCAGGTTCAGCCGATCCCCGCTCATACCTGTCCAACCTCTCCCCAGGTGAAACAGCGCCCCCGGCGGCACGCTCGCAGCACTCCTCGCCGCGACCGGCTCTAGTAGTGCTTTGTTAGGCCGGCCTGTTGCGACTGGTCGATGCCACCGTGTGATGGTTCGCTCCGGGAGCGACCCCCGAACAGCTCTCACACACCCGGCAGCGGCTGGAAGCGTTCGCCGCTGAGGTGTTCACCCCCTTGGCCCGCTCCGATCAGCGGGCCTTGAAGGCATCGTCGGGAAGGCCTCCGTCGAGGTGGAGCGGCACACGCCCCTCAGGGTCGATTTGGAAGCCTGCGTCTTCGGCTCCGCCTTCGGCGTCATGGTCATGCACGGCGATTCCGGCGGCTTCGAGAGCGTCACGAGCTCGGTCGTGGATGTCGCGGGCAGTGTCCGTGTGTTCCTCGATCAGGTGGTGGCTCTTCGTACCTGGGTGAGACGCAGAAGCCGCCTGGCAGGTTGCATGGGCAGGTGATCGTTCACAGACGTGGCCCAGATCGATGAGCGAGGACACAAGCATAGAAACATGCTGGACTGCCGGCGCCTTGCTCCACGTTCGGAGCGAGGCTCCGGGGTTCAGGCCGCGACACTAACCGTTGTCGTAGCTCACAGTGGCCCGGGATGCATCGAGCGAAGGGGACTTCTATGAGCACGATCACGCAGACCGTTACGGCGGTCACCTGTACTGGGTTCGGCGAGCGTCACACCGACAGCATCGTGTACCGCGAGGCGCCGTACGGTGAGGTCAGATTGAGGTGGCGGAGCACCTGGGAGGGGAAGCAGCCGATGAAGGAGTCGTTCGACTTCGAGCACACCCTGTACTGCACGCGGCACACGCCTTTTGATGGCTCCTCGATCCCTGCAGAGTTCTACGTCACGGTGCCACAGGCCGAGGCCGGGATCCTGCTGGACGGGGTGTCGCTGCTGAAGCACCGCGACTACCTTCGCGCCGCAGTACGGCGTACCGAGCGTTCCATCCACCTGCCAGTGCTCCACTGCCCTGACGGGGCAGACAGTATCCAGGGCGCTCGCGGTCGGATCCTAGTCGAGGGGCAACCCGTCGGCCGAGGCCAGTACCGGCTGGACTACGGCGACGATATCCCCCGCACCATGTGCGTGTAGCCCAAGCGCGACGGTGCCCCTGTTCCCCATATGGAGGACGGGGGCACCGTGGTGTACCTGCTCGGCCACGCGGAGCAGCGGCTCCGCCCGCTCGCGGTACGGCCCCCGGAGGTTCAGAGCGTCCTGCAGGACGTGGTCGGGCATCGGGTCGTCGGGTGTCATGCCGTCCATGGTCGCCCGGAGGGGTGATCGTGCGCAGGCGGAGCGTCAGTTGATCTCACGCATCTGGGCGAGGCGTTCAGGCGCGGGAAGCATCCCGCTCGGTTTTCGGCGTCGCGGGCGACGACGTGGAGATCTGGCCGATCGCAATCCGATCACAAGCCCACCGGGCCGAGGTCGCCACGATGAAATGGGGCGGTGATCTCACAGAGGCGCCGCGATGTAGTCGAGGTGGTCAAGTTCGCCGCCAGCATGGTTTTCGGGCTTGCTGTCGTGACGGCGGCCGTCGTGGCCGTACACCAGAAGTACAGTTCAGAGCCGCTCTGGATGGTTCTCGGGGTGTTCGCTCCTTTGGTCGTGCCTGCCGCGATCGCGGTCACAGTGGGGTTTGTTCAGGAGAGACGGGAAAGGCGGCGGCGCCTCGAACGGGCAGCGGAGGATCCCGGTGAGGTTTTGCGCCGTCGCGTTGAGGCCGTCAACACGGCGTTCACCGAAGCCGCTAGTTTGATGGACGATCTTCGCCGTGATCTTGCCGCGCAGCAGGCCGCCCGTGAGGAACTGTTCGCCCAAGCCGAGGAACAGCAGCGTCTTCTCGCGATCGACCAAGAGCAGGCCGAGAAGATCCGGCAGATTCTTGTCGGCGAGACGCAGGCCACCATCCGGGCCGAGCGACGCCAGCAGTGGTTGTTCTTCGTTCTCGGCTTCGCCGCGTCTGCTCTGGCGTCCATCCCGATCGGCATCTGGGTCAACAGCATCAGCTGAGGGTGCGGCTGGCCGAGGGTGGGCGGGCGGCAGGACACCCCCGCCGCTGTCCGCTTCCGGCCAGCGGGTGGGATCGCTCTCCCGGGTTACCTTCGAGGCGCTCCCCCGAACGGTCTCGCCAACCCTCGTGAAAGGGCACCCCCATGTCCCTGATCAAACGTCTCACCGTCACCGCCGCCGCCGTGGTTCTCGCGGCTCCGCTGGTGGCGGTCCCGGCCGCCGCCACCACCCGCACCTTCGTCTGCGCTCAGGGAAGGATGGAGTCCGGCGAGCCACTGTTCCACTTCCTGTGGCTGACCGGAGAAGGATGCACCGGGCCCACGACCCCGATGAACGGTCCCGGCGTGATCACCATCACCCCCTGGGGCCAGTCCTATGACTGCGCGGCGGTGAGCGTATTTAACGACTCCAGCGTGTTCGCCAACGCAAAGAACTGCGTCTGGCTGTAGCAGCTCGACGGCGCCCCCGCCCAGAAGGATGGGGGCGCCGTTGCTTGCGGCCGTCGACGTCGTGGGGGCAGACTGGTGGTGCTCATTCCCCTGCGAGGGATCGCAACTTCTGCTGCTGGTCGGCGAACACCGGCAGACCCTCGTCACCCTGTGAGGGTTCGCAACCGCGCGGCCAACCCGGCCTGGCCCTTTCGGCACGCCTTCTGTCGATGTGAAGTCTCGGGACCTGCTTAACCGCTGCACGGCAGCGTGCTCGCCACGAAGACGTTCAGGCGATCTCCACACAGGTGGCGAACGTGGATGAGCAGGCGTTGGTGGAATACCGCTACCGCGCGGTGCGCGAGGTGCTGGCAGGTTCACCGATCGGGGAGGTCGCGGCCCGGTATGGGACCTCCCGGCAGTCGGTGCACACCTGGCGGCAGCGCTTTCAGCAAGAGGGCGTACCCGGGCTGGCCGACCGGTCGCGGCGGCCCCGGACCAGCCCGACCCGGCTGTCGGCCGAGGTCGAGGCGCTGATCTGCGACATGCGGCGCCGTCATCCACGCTGGGGCGCTCAGCAGATCGCGCACGAACTCGGCGCGCATGAACTGGAACGGGTGCCCGGCCGGGCAACGGTGCACCGGGTACTGACCCGTAACGGGCTCGTCGTGGCCCAGCAGCAAGAACACAAGCGCACCTACCGGCGCTGGCAGCGCGAGGCGATGCACCTGTGGCAACTCGACCTGGTCGGCGGAGTACCGCTCGCTGATGGCCGGGAATGCAAGATGGTCACCGGCATCGACGATCACTCCCGCTTCATGGTGATCGCCGCCGTGGTGGCCGTCCCGTCCGGACGAGCGGTGTGTGCGGCGTTCACCGCGGCGATGCGCCGCTACGGCGTCCCGTCCGAAGTTCTCAGCGACAACGGCAAGCAGTTCACCGGCCGACACATCCGCCCGCAGCCGGTCGAGGTGCTGTTCGAGCGGGTGTGCCGGGAGAACGGCATCACCCAGCGGCTGACCAAGCCCCGCTCACCGACCACGACCGGCAAGATCGAACGATTCCACAAGACCCTGCGCCAGGAACTGCTGGATCACGTGGCCCCGTTCGAATCCCTGGCCGCGGTGCAGGAGGGCCATCGACGCCTGGGCGCACACCTACAACCACGCACGGCCACACCAGGCGCTGAACATGGCCACCCCGGCCGGCGTGTTCCGGCCTCATGGCCCCACCCGGGACGACGCCGTGCCGGCCGGATCCACTCCACCTCACCAGGAGCAGATGCCCGCACCGCCGGTGGGAATCGACGTGGCCGAGCCGCCTGCGGTGTTCTCGCCCGTCGGGGCGGTGGAGTTCGACGTCCGTGTCCCGCCCAGCGGGCAGATCACCCTGGTGCCCGGCAAACAGCGCGTCGGGGTGAACCAGGGCTTGACCGGCCGGACCTTGACCATCTGGGCCGGTCTGCGCAGCATCCACCTGTTGCTGGACGGGCACCGGGTGCGCACCGTCGCCTCGCGGCTGCTGCCCGAGGACCTGGCCTATCTGGCCATGCGCGGGGCCCGGCCGGCCGGGGCCGAACCGGCTGCGGCGGCGTTGCCGCGTCTCAACGGCCGCCTGGTGGTGGCTGCGGGCCAAGCCGTGGAGGTCGACCGCACAGTGCATCACGACGGCCACGTCCAGATCGCCTTCGCGCTTGCCGGGCGCTCGATCACGTTGAGGCTGGACGGTCATCTCATGCACGCCATCGCCGACGGCGCCTTGGTCGGCACGGTCGGCGCCGACCGCTTGGCCGGTCTGCCCGGAGCACGAACAGCGGCAACACAGCTGCCGCCGCCTCCGCAAAGGGGATCCGCAGGGCACTCACCCGATAGGCCTTCAACACCCGAGACAAGGATTCCGCCGAGGACCCCACTCTCGACTGGCTGAAGCGCAACACGCTCCCGGTCTCCGTGCTGGAAGATGCCGCGACCATGCGCAGGGTGCTGGACATCGCGACGTCCAAGCTTGACGGCAAGCCCGCCGCGGCGAGCACCGCCCGCCGCAATCGGGCGATCCTGTTCGGCGCCATGGACTACGCCGTAGAGCTCAAGCTTCTGGTGAGCAACCCGATCCGGGGGCTGAGGTGGCAGGCGCCGAAGAGCACGAACGAGGTCAGTCGGGACTGCGTCGTCAACCCCGCCCAGGCCCGGCGGCTCCTGGCGGCCGTGGCCGCGCAGAAGCGGAGCGGCCCACGGCTCGTGGCCTTCTTCGCGGTCCTGTACTACGCCGGGCTACGACCCGAGGAGGCAGTGGGTCTGTGTAAGGCGAACGTGACCCTGCCCGACCTGGTCTGGAACGAGGAGACCGGGCAGTGGGAGGAGCCATCGAACGCCTGGGGAGAGCTGCGGTTCCACACCGCGGCTCCCGATGTCGGCAAGGAGTGGACCGACGAGGGCACCCAGCGGGAGAAGCGCCAGCTCAAACACCGGGCCGTAGGAGAGAGCCGCTCCGTGCCCTGCACGCCTGAGCTGGTGCGCTTCCTCCGAGCGCACCTGGCGGCCTACCCACCGGGCAGGGACGGCCGGCTGTTCGTCGGCGTCAACGGCGGCGATCTGCCGACGATCACCTACCGGCGCGCCTGGAACAAGGCGCGGGCGGAGGTGCTGACCGAGGCCGAGTACGCCTCTCCGCTCGGCCGACGTGTCTACGACCTACGGCACGCCTGCCTGTCCACCTGGCTCAACGCCGGGGTTCCCCCCACCCAGGTCGCCGCGTGGGCGGGGCACAGCGTGGACGTGCTGTTGAAGATCTACGCCAAATGCATCGTGGGCCAGGACGAGACGGCCAAGCGCCGGATCTCCGAGGCACTCGGCGGAGGCTGACGGCCTCCTCGAAACTTCGGCACGTATTCGGCACAGCCACCCGCAGACAACCGGCCACAGCCGCACACAACCGGGAAGACGCCGAGCGCCCCTGGCCGGAAAACACCAGGTCAGGGGCGCTTTCCTGGTGGTCGCGAGTGGTAGGGCGGGCGGGACTCGAACCCGCGACCCAGGGATTATGAGACACCCGCGCAGCCACAACGAGACGCACCCTCTACCTGCGCAAACGCCTCTTCCGTCGACCTGACGTGCCCAGCTTGGGAAGGCATTGGGAAGAACCATCGCCACAAGGTGCCAGAGTTCTCTCCAATACATGCCCAGAGCGTTGAACGCTCCGAGCGACTTCATCCAGGGTGCCAGTTTTAGGAGAGCGGTTATCCTTCGACTTAGCCACCGCCTTTGAGCTTCCTAAACGCCTTGATTAGCCTTCGGGGCTTAATTGATCATTCCGCACTCGACCAGTCATCAGGCCGTTACCAAGGAAGGTCGAGACCCTGGGCCAGCGCGGCGTGTTCTGAGTAAACGATTACAGAGACTAGGGAGTTTGCTTATCGCCTCCAGCACCGCGCGTTCGCCCAGTCCAGGACCGAAAAGCCCCCAAACCGGACTTTCTGCTCACAGATTTCAGTGGGTTGGGAGCAAGGCAGTCCAGACCCAAAACCACAAAACCGAGACATGGCGGGAAAATTGTTGGATCCTTGGCCGAAGGGATGGGACTGAGGAGAAGGTCTAAGCGAGCTATGCGTAGCAATTTTCATGAGGCGTGTCAACGCGTTCATCAAGCTCACCTTAAGGGCGACGGTGTGCTCGATCTCAGTGATCTACAGCTGACGCTACTGCCAGAGTTGCCTGGAACGATAGCTCTGACAAACATAGACATCTCCAACAATCGACTTAGGGAACTTCCGGATTGGCTTGCCAACCTCACCGGCCTCACCAACCTCAATGTCGGTCGCAACCGGCTCACCCACCTGCCGGACTGGATAGCCAACCTCACCGGCCTCACCAACCTCGACGTCAGCAACAACCGGCTCACCCACCTGCCGGACTGGATAGCCAACCTCACCGGCCTCACTAACCTCAATGTCGGTCGCAACCGGCTCACTCATTTGCCGGACTGGATGGCCAACCTCACCGACCTCACCGAACTACGCCTGTATGGCAATCGGCTTAAGGGACTACCGGACTGGATGGCCGGCCTGACAAGCCTCACCAGCCTCGACATCGACGGCA
>NZ_JBIAVG010000038.1:0-11225 GCF_042893955.1 Streptosporangium sp. NPDC001559 | reverse complement strand
ACCTCACCCGAAACCACCCCCCTGCCATCATCCTGTTCTCCTCCATCTCCGGACTCCTCGGCGGAGCCGCCCAAGCCGCCTACACCACCGCCAACACCTACCTCGACGCCCTCGCCGCCAACCACCCCACAACCACCTCCCTCGCCTGGGGACTCTGGCAACAGGAAAGCGACATCTCGGCGAGTCTCACGGCCGTCGACCGTGCCCGTCTCGCCCGTTCCGGGCTGCGTCCGCTGCCGACGGAGCAGGCGCTGGAGCTGTTCGACGCCGCCGTCTTCGGCGGCCACGGGGAACGGCTGCTCGTCCCCTCCCCGCTCACCACCCCCTCGGGCCCGGCCTCGCCGTTGCTGCGGGGGTTCGCGCCGAAGCGGCGTCCGGCGGCGGCCCGCGCCGTCGAGGAGCGGACGGAGGGACTCGCCGGGCTCGACGCCGCCCGGCGCGGGGCGTTCCTGCTGGACCTCGTCCGGACGGAGACGGCCGTCGTCCTCGGGTTCCCCAGGGCCGGTGCCGTCCCCGCCGAGCGTCCCCTCGTCGAGCTGGGCATCGACTCGCTGACCTCCGTCGAACTGCGCAACCGCCTCAGCACCGCCACCGGACTACGCCTACCGGCCACCCTCACCTTCGACCACCCCACCCCCCAGGCCATCGCCGACCTGCTCGACCGTGAGCTGGCCGGGGAGGCGGATCAGGCCGTGGCCGTCGGCGCGGAGCTGACGGGGGCCGGGTCCCCGACCGATGATCCTGTCGTGATCGTCGGGATGGCGTGCAGGCTTCCCGGTGGGATCGAGTCTCCCGAGGCACTGTGGCGGCTGGTCGAGAGCGGGGGCGACGCCGTCTCCGAGTTCCCCACCGACCGAGGGTGGGACGTGGAGGAACTGTACGACCCCGACCCGGACAAGGCAGGCAAGTCCTACACGCGCCACGGCGGGTTCCTGAGGGACGCCGCTGACTTCGACGCGGCGTTCTTCAACATCTCCCCCCGTGAGGCGATCGCCACCGACCCCCAGCAGCGGCTGCTGTTGGAGGTGGCCTGGGAGGCGTTCGAGCGGGCGGGCATCGACCCGCTCTCGCTGCGCGGCAGCCGTACGGGGGTGTTCGCCGGGATGATGTACCACGACTACGCGCCCCGCCTGCGGGAGATCCCGGGTGACCTGGAGGGGTACCTCGTCAACGGCAGCGCGGGAAGCATCGCCTCGGGGCGGATCTCCTACACCTTCGGCTTCGAGGGACCGGCGGTGACCGTGGACACCGCATGTTCGTCGTCGCTGGTGGCGCTGCACCTGGCCGCCCAGTCTCTGCGTTCGGGAGAGTCCGACCTGGCGCTGGCGGGCGGGGTCGCGGTGATGTCGACACCGACCACGTTCGTCGAGTTCTCCCGGCAACGGGGCCTCTCCACGGACGGGCGGTGCAAGGCGTTCTCCTCGACGGCGGACGGCACCGGCTGGGGCGAGGGCGTCAGCCTGCTGCTCCTTGAGCGGCTTTCCGACGCGCGCAGGAACGGTCACCCGGTGCTCGCGGTGGTGCGCGGCTCGGCGGTGAACCAGGACGGCGCGTCGAACGGGCTGACCGCGCCCAGCGGCCCCGCGCAGCAGCGGGTCATCCGGCAGGCGCTGGCCAACGCCGGGCTCGGCCCGGCCGAGGTGGACGCCGTCGAGGGTCACGGCACCGGCACGACCCTGGGTGACCCGATCGAGGCGCAGGCGTTGATCGCCACCTACGGCCAGGACAGACCCGCTGAGCGGCCCCTGTGGCTCGGCTCGCTGAAGTCGAACATCGCCCACACCCAGGCCGCCGCCGGAGGGGCCGGCGTCATCAAGATGGTGCTGGCGATGCGGTACGGTGTGCTGCCCAAGACCCTGCACGTGGAGGAGCCGACCCCGCACGTGGACTGGTCCCTCGGGACGGTCAGGCTGCTCACCGAGGCCAGGTCCTGGCCCGAGGGCGGACGGCCCAGGCGCGCGGCGGTCTCCTCCTTCGGCGTCAGCGGCACCAACGCCCACGTGATCCTGGAGCAGCCGCCCGCCATCGAGGAAGCGGACGCGGAACCCGCCCCCGCCCAGTCGGCGCTGCCGTGGGTGCTCTCCGGGCACGTGCCCGAGGGGTTGCGCGGCCAGGCCGTCAGCCTCGCCACGTTCGTCGAGGGACGTGGCGAGCTCGAACCCGCCGACGTGGCGTACTCGCTTGCCACGACCCGTGGGCCGCTGGCCGAACGCGCCGTCGTGGTCGGTGCGGACCGTGAGACGCTCGTCTCCGGGTTGCGTTCCCTCACCGGGGACGGCGCGCTCCCCGACCACGTGGTGCGCGGCACGGCGGACGTCGACGGCAGGGTCGTGTTCGTCTTCCCCGGTCAGGGCGGACAGTGGCAGGGCATGGCCGCCGGGCTGCTGGAGACGGCGCCTGTCTTCGCCGAACGGCTCACCGAGTGCGCCGCGGCGCTGGCGGAGTTCACCGACTGGTCGCTGCTCGACGTGGTGCGCGGCGCGCCGGACGCCCCCGGTCTCGACCGGGTCGACGTGGTGCAGCCGACGCTGTGGGCGGTCATGGTCTCACTCGCCGAACTGTGGCGCTCGTACGGCGTCCGCCCCGACGCGGTGGTCGGCCACTCCCAGGGGGAGATCGCCGCGGCCGTCGTGGCCGGGGGGCTGTCGCTGCGGGACGCCGCCAGGGTGGTCGCGCTGCGCAGCCAGGCCATCACGGCGCTGTCCGGCGAGGGCGGCATGGCGTCGGTTTCACTGCCCGCCGCCGAGGCGGAGGCCAGGCTCGCGGCGTGGGACGGACGGCTGTCCGTCGGCGTCGTCAACGGCCCGTCCAGCGTGGTGGTCTCCGGTGAGGTCGAGCCCCTGGTCGAGTTGCTGGCCCAGCTCGACGCGGAGGGGGTGCGCAACCGCCGCGTCCCGGTCGACTACGCGTCGCACTCGGCTCGGGTCGAGTCCATCCACGACGACCTGGTCAAGGCGCTGTCGCCGATCGTCCCCCGCACCGGGGCCGTCCCCATGCTGTCCACGGCCACCGGGGACTGGATCGACACCTCCGGACTCGACGCGGAGTACTGGTACGCCAACCTGCGGCACACGGTGCGGTTCGAGGAGGCGACCCGGGCGCTGGCCGCGGCGGGGCACACGGCCTTCGTCGAGGTCAGCCCGCATCCGGTGCTCACGGCGAGCATCCACGAGACGCTGGACTCCGGCGACGGGCCGCCCACGCTCGTGACCGGGACGCTCCGCCGTGACCAGGGCGGGCTCGACAGGTTCCTGACCTCACTGGCCGAGGCGTTCGTCCGTGGCGTCCCCGTCGACTGGACGGCCGCGTTCGCCGGAACCGGTCCGCGCCGCGTCGAACTGCCGACCTACGCCTTCCAGCGCTCGCGCTACTGGCTCGACGCGACCCGCGCCTCCACGGTCTCCTCCGTGGTCTCCGCCGCGGTGGCCGTGACCGTCTCCCAGGCAGACAGGCTCGCCGGGCTCGGTCCGCAGGAGCGGCGCGAGGCCGTACTGGAGCTGGTGCGGACGGAGGTCGCGGCGGTGCTGCGGCACTCCGACCCGGAGGCGGTCGGTACGGCCACGGCCTTCCGTGAGCTCGGTCTCGACTCGTTGACCGCGGTCGATCTGCGCAACCGGCTCAGGGCGGCCACCGGGCTGCCGCTTCCCACCACGTTGATCTTCGATCACCCGACTCCGGCCGGGGTGACCGGCCACATCCTCTCCCTGCTGCCCGACCCTCGGGAGGACGGCACCGCGCCTGTCTCACCGCTCGCCGCGCTGCGGCGGCTTGAGGAGGTGCTGTCCGGCGATCCCGGTGGCCAGGCCGAGGTCCTGGCCCGGCTGCGTGCCCTGGTGACGCGCTTCGACGTGGCGGCGGGCGTGGACGACACGGAGATCGACACGGAGATCGACCTCGACTCCGCGACCGACGACGAACTCTTCGACCTCCTGGACAGGGGCTGATCCGACATGGCCAACGACGACAAGCTGCGCGAGTATCTCAAGCGCTCGATCGCCGAGACCAAGCAGGCCGAGAGAAGGCTGCGTCACATCGAGGCCAAGGCCAGGGAACCGATCGCGATCGTGGGCATGGCCTGCCGCCTGCCCGGTGGCACCGACACTCCGGAGCAGCTGTGGGACCTGGTCGCAGGCGGCCGGGACGCCGTCACCGAGTTCCCCACGGACCGGGGATGGAACCTGGAGGAGTTGTACGACCCCGACCCCGACCAGCCCGGTACCTCCTACACCCGCCACGGCGGGTTCCTGGACAGCCCCGGTCACTTCGACGCCGACTTCTTCGGCATCTCCCGCCGTGAGGCCCTGGCCAGCGACCCCCAGCAACGCCTCCTGCTCGAACTCGCCTGGGAGACCCTCGAACACGCGGGCATCGACCCGGCCTCGTTGCGGGACAGCAGGACGGCGGTCTACACGGGGGTCGCCGACAACACCTACGGTTCCCGGTTCACCGAGGTGCCCGACGACCTGGAGGGGTATCTCGCCATCGGCAACCTCGCCAGTGTCGTCTCCGGGCGGATCTCCTACACCTTCGGCTTCGAGGGACCCGCGGTGACCGTGGACACCGCCTGCTCCTCCTCCCTGGTCGCACTGCACCTGGCCGTGCGGGCGCTGCGTTCCGGAGAGTCCGACCTGGCGCTGGCCGGGGGCGCGACGGTGATGGCCACCCCGATCGGGTTCACCGAGTTCTCCCGGCAGCGGGGGCTGGCGCCCGACGGCCGCTGCAAGGCCTTCTCCTCATCCGCCGACGGCACCGGCTGGGCCGAAGGCGCCGGACTTCTCCTCCTCGAACGACTCTCCGACGCCCAACGCAACGGACACCGCGTCCTGGCCGTCATCCGAGGCACCGCCATCAACCAGGACGGCGCCTCCAACGGCCTCACCGCCCCCAACGGACCCGCCCAGCAACGCGTCATCCGCCAGGCCCTCCAAGACGCCGCCCTCACCACCACCGACATCGACGCCGTCGAAGCCCACGGCACCGGAACCACCCTCGGCGACCCCATCGAAGCCCAAGCACTCATCGCGGTCTACGGCCAAAACCGACCCGAAGACCAACCCCTGTGGCTGGGATCGTTGAAGTCCAACATCGGCCACGCCCAGGCCGCCGCCGGGGTCGCCGGAATCATCAAGACCGTCCAGGCCCTCCGGCAGAAGGTCCTGCCCAAGACCCTGCACGTCGACGAGCCCACCCCGCACGTGGACTGGAGCGCCGGAACCGTACAGCTCCTCACCGAGAACACCCCCTGGCCGGAAACCGGACACCCCCGCCGGGCAGCCGTGTCCGCCTTCGGCGTCAGCGGCACCAACGCCCACGTCATCATCGAACAGGCCCCGGAAACACCCTCGGAACCCCGCGACGAAAGGCAGAACGCGCCCGTCGCGCTCCCCCTGTCAGCCCGCTCGGCGGCGGCGCTGACCGCCCAGGCCTCGCGCCTGGCCGACCATCTGGAGGCCCACCCCGAGCTGCGCCCCGAGGACGTCTCCCACTCCCTGGCCACCACCCGCGCCACCTTCGAACACCGCGCGGTCGTCCTCGGCAACACGGGTGCGGACCTGGTCAAACGACTCCGCGCGCTCACCGACTCCCCCACCGCGACCGGCACACCCCGGGTGACCTTCCTCTTCACCGGCCAGGGCAGCCAGCGCACCGGCATGGGCCGCACCCTCTACGACACCTACCCCGCCTTCGCCCAGACCTTCGACCGGGTCGCCGCACTCTTCGACCCCCACCTCGACATCCCCCTCCGCGAAGCCGTCTTCGACCCGGCCCACGAAGAGCTGCTCAACCACACCCTCTACACCCAACCCGCCCTCTTCACCCTCCACACCGCCCTGCACCACCTCCTGGCCACCTGGAACATCCACCCCACCGCCCTGGCAGGCCACTCCATCGGCGGCATCACCGCCGCCCACCTCGCCGGAATCCTCACCCTCGAAGACGCCGCCCACCTCGTCACCGTCCGCGCCCGCCTCATGGACGCCCTCCCGCCGGGCGCCATGGCCGCCATCAACGCCCCCGAAACCGACGTACTTCCCCTGCTCGGCCCCGGGGTGGGCATCGCCGCCCTCAACACCCCCACCTCAACCGTCATCACCGGCGACGAAGACGCCGTACAAAAACTCACCGACCACTTCGCCTCCCTGGGCCGCAAAACCAAGAAACTCACGGTCAGCCACGCCTTCCACTCCCACCACCTCGACCCCATCCTCAACGACTTCCACGACGCCATCGCCGCCCTGACCTTCAACCCCCCGACCCTGCCCGTCATCTCCGACCACACCGGCCAACCCCTCACCCACACCGACCCCACCTACTGGACCGACCACCTCCGCCACCCCGTCCGCTTCCACGACGCCCTCACCACCGCCGCACCCACCACCGACCTCTTCCTCGAACTCGGCCCCGACCCCGTCCTCACCGCCTTCGCCACCGAGACGGTGCCCGACACCCCGGCTCTCCCGACCCTGCGCCGCGACCGGCAGGAAAGCACCACCCTCCTCACCGCCGCCGCCCACCTCCACACCCACGGCGCCGACATCGACTGGACCGCCACCCTCACCGGGCGGCCAACGACCATCGACCTGCCCACCTACGCCTTCCAACGACGCAGGCACTGGCTGGAGCGGCGGGTCTCCTCGGGTGGTGACGGCTCACGGCAGGCTCGCTTCTGGGACACGGTCGGCAAGGGGGATCTCGACTCCCTGGTCTCCACCCTGGGTGCCGAAGGGGAACGGGTACGGGACGCCCTGGGCACGGTTCTGCCCGCCCTGGCGTCCTGGCACGCCGCCGACGGTGTCCGTTCGACCGTCGACTCGTGGCGTCACCGGGTCGTGTGGCGTCCCCTCGACACGGTGGCCCCGTCGCGGAGCCGTACCGAGGGGAGCTGGTTGCTCGTCCGACCGGCAGGGGTGGCCGGGGCGGCGTGGGCCGACGTGCTCGCCCGCGCTCTCACCGGGCGTGGGACGCGGGTGGCGCCGGTGGTCGTCCAGGCGGGAACGGCCGACGCCGAGAGCATCGGTACGGCGCTGGCCAACGCCCTGGAGCACCTGCCCTCCGCGCCGTCCGGGGTGTTGTCCCTGCTCTCCCTGGACGACTCCCCGCGTCCCGGGCATCCGGCGGTGCCCAGCGGGACCGCCGCCGAGGTGGCGCTGATCCAGGCCCTCGACCTGGCGGGGATCGGCGGACGGTTGTGGACGGCGACCGCCGGGGCGGTCTCGACGGGCCCCTCAGACCCGGTCAGCCGTCCGGCCGGAGCACTCGGGTGGGGCCTCGGCCCGGTCGTGGCCGCGGAGAAGCCCGAGCGGTGGGGCGGTCTGATCGACCTGCCCGTGACGCCGGACCCGCGTGCCGCCGCGCACGCCGTCACCGCCCTGACCGGGCGGTACGGCGAGTCGGAGTTCGCCGCCCGCGCGAACGGCCTCCTCGTACGGCGGCTGGTGCCCGCCCCCCTTCCCGGGGGTGGCGCCCCGGGGCCGTGGACGGCGGAGGGAACCGTACTGATCACCGGCGGCACGGGGGCGCTGGGCGGCCATGTCGCGCGCCGCCTGGCCGCCAACGGCACCCGGCGGCTGCTGCTCGTCGGACGCCGGGGACTCGACGCGCCCGGAGCCACCGAACTGGAGGCCGAGCTGACCTCCCTCGGCGCCCAGGTCACCGTGGCCGCCTGCGACGTCGCCGACCGGGAGGCGCTGGCCGCCGTACTCGCCGCGATCCCCGTGGAACACCCGCTGACCGCGGTCGTCCACACCGCGGCCGTGCTGGACGACGCGCTCGTCGACTCCCTGACGGCCGAGCGGATGGACCGGGTGCTGCGGGTGAAGGTCGCGGGCGCGCTGAACCTGCACGAGCTGACCCGGGAGCTGGATCTGTCGGCGTTCGTACTGTTCTCCTCGGTCACCGGCACACTCGGGTCGGCGGGGCAGGGCAACTACGCGCCGGGCAACGCCTTCCTGGACGCCTTCGCCGAGTACCGCCGCGCGGCGGGCCTGCCCGCCACGTCGATCGCGTGGGGGCACTGGGACGGCGAGGGCATCGCCGATCCCGCCGCGAAGAGGCAGCTGGTGCGTGACGGCTTCCCGCCGATGGCGCCCGGTCTCGCCGTCACCGCGCTTGAGGAGGCGATCGGGCGCGGGGAGACCAGACTTGTCGTCAGCCGTGCCGACTGGGCCTCGGTGCTCTCGGCCAGGCCGTACCCGCTGCTGGGTGAGCTTCCCGAGGCCGTTCCGACGGTGGCCGACGCCGTGGCCCAGGAGCCGGAGGACGATCTGTCCGTCAGGCTGGCCACAATGTCCGAGGCGGAGGGGCGGCAGACGATCCGCAGGCTCGTCCGCGGCGAGGTCGCCGCCGTGCTGGGGTACGGGTCGGCGTCCGAGGTCGAGGATCACCGCGGCTTCCGCGACCAGGGGTTCAGCTCACTGTCGGCGGTCGAGCTGCGTAACCGCCTCAGCCGACTGACCGGTACGGCGCTGCCGAGCAGCCTGGTGTTCGACTACCCGACCCCCGAGGCGCTCGTCGAGCATCTGCACGGTGTCCTGGTCCCCGAGCCTGAGCCGCCGTTGGCCGTGGCACTGACCAAGCTCGACGAGTTGGAGGGCCTGCTGGCCGAGGTCGCGGTCCCTGAGCCGGACCGGCAGGCCGCCGTCTCCAGACTGCTGCGGCTCCTTGAGGGTCCGCGTCCCGAAGAAACGACGGCCGGTTCCGGCGATCTCTCCGCCGTCTCCGACGACGAGCTCATCAGCTTCATCAGCAACGAGCTCGGCATCTCCTGAAGCCCCCCTGTTCAGCCCGTGCGGAAGGCAAGACCTGTGAGCGACGACCAGATTCGGCATCTCCTGCGGCGTGTGACCGAGGAACTGCACAAGACACGTGAAGAGCTGCGCGACGTACGGGACGGGCAGCGGGAGCCGATCGCGATCGTGGGCATGGCCTGCCGCCTGCCCGGTGGCGCCGACACCCCTGAGCAGCTCTGGGACCTCGTCGCGAGCGGCGGGGACGCCGTCACCGAGTTCCCCACGGACCGGGGTTGGGACGTCGACGCCCTCTATGACCCCGACCCGGAGCGAATCGGTACCTCCTACACCCGCCACGGCGGTTTCCTCACCAACCCCGGTGACTTCGACGCCGACTTCTTCGGCATCTCCCGCCGTGAGGCCCTGGCCAGCGACCCCCAGCAACGCCTCCTCCTCGAACTCGCCTGGGAGACCCTCGAACACGCGGGCATCGACCCTCGCCGGTTGAAGGGGAGCCGTACCGGGATCTTCGCCGGGACCAACGGGCAGGACTACGCGAGCACGCTCAGCCGGGTCCCCGAGGAGGTCGAGGGGTACCTGATCACCGGCACCGCGGCGAGCGTGCTGTCCGGCCGGGTCTCCTACACCTTCGGTTTCGAGGGTCCGGCGGTGACCGTGGACACGGCCTGCTCGTCCTCCCTGGTCGCGTTGCACCTGGCGGTTCGTTCGCTCCGCGCGGGAGAGTCGGACCTGGCGCTGACGGGCGGGGTGACCGTCATGTCGTCACCGAGCACCTTCGTGGAGTTCTCCCGGCAGCGGGGACTGTCCCCGGACGGCCGGTGCAGAGCCTTCGCCGCAGGGGCCGACGGCACCGGCTGGGCCGAAGGCGCCGGACTCCTCCTGTTGGAGCGGTTGTCGGACGCCCAGCGCAACGGCCACCGGGTGCTGGCCGTCGTCCGGGGCACCGCCATCAACCAGGACGGCGCCTCCAACGGCCTCACCGCCCCCAACGGGCCCGCGCAGCAGCGGGTGATCCGGCAGGCCCTCGAAGACGCCGCGCTGACCTCAACCGATGTTGACGCGGTTGAGGCCCACGGCACCGGCACGACTCTGGGTGACCCGATCGAGGCGCAGGCGCTCATCGCGGTCTACGGCAAGGACCGGCCTGCTGATCAGCCCCTGTGGCTGGGGTCGCTGAAGTCCAACATCGGCCACGCCCAGGCCGCCGCCGGGGTCGCCGGAATCATCAAGACCGTCCAGGCCCTCCGGCAGAAGGTCCTGCCCAAGACCCTGCACGTCGACGAGCCCACCCCGCACGTGGACTGGAGCGCCGGAACCGTACAGCTCCTCACCGAGAACACCCCCTGGCCGGAAACCGGCCACCCCCGCCGGGCAGCCGTGTCCGCCTTCGGCGTCAGCGGCACCAACGCCCACGTCATCATCGAACAGGCCCCCGACCTCGCGCCGGCTGTACCGGAACCGGAGACCACCGGGGTCGTACCGCTGGTCATCTCGGGACGTTCGGCGGCGGCGTTGACCGCCCAGGCCTCCCGCCTGGCCGACCACCTGGAGGCCCATCCCCAGGTGCGGCCCGAGGACGTGGCCCACTCCCTGGCCACCACCCGCGCCACCTTCGAACACCGCGCGGTCGTCCTGGGGCGGTCGCGGCAGGAGCTCACGGACGGGGTCCGGGCGGTCGCCGTGAACGGCCGGGACAACGGTGTGACAACGGGCGTGGCGACGCGTTCCCGTGGTGTGGTGTTCCTGTTCAGCGGCCAGGGCAGCCAGCGCACCGGCATGGGCCGAACCCTCTACGACACCTACTCCGCCTTCGCCGAGACCTTCGACAGGGTCACCGCCCTGTTCGACCGGCGCCTCCCCGTTGCGTTGAAGGACGTCATCTTCGACCCGGCGCACGAAGACCTGCTCAACCACACCCTCTACACCCAACCCGCCCTGTTCACCCTCCACACCGCCCTCCACCATCTGTTGGCGTCCTGGAACATCCACCCCACCGCCGTCGCGGGACACTCCATCGGCGGCATCAGCGCCGCCCATCTGGCCGGGGTGCTCAGTCTGGAGGACGCCGTCCAGCTCGTCGCCGTGCGCGCCCGCCTTATGAACGCCCTCCCCCCGGGGGCCATGGCCGCCGTCAACGCCCCCGAGGCGGAGATCGTCTCTTCGCTCATTCCCGGGGTGGGCATCGCCGCCCTCAACACCCCCACCTCAACCGTCATCACCGGTGACGCGGAGGCCGTCCAGAAGGTCACCGACCACTTCGCCTCCCTGGGCCGTAAGACCAAGAAGCTCACGGTCAGCCATGCCTTCCACTCCCACCACCTCGACCCCATCCTCAACGAGTTCCACGACGCCATCGCCACCCTGACCTTCAACCCCCCGGCCCTGCCGGTCATCTCCGACCACACCGGCCAACCCCTCACCCACACCGACCCCACCTACTGGACCGACCACCTCCGCCACCCCGTCCGCTTCCAC
>NZ_JBIAVG010000037.1:0-12225 GCF_042893955.1 Streptosporangium sp. NPDC001559 | reverse complement strand
ACCTCACCCGAAACCACCCCCCTGCCATCATCCTGTTCTCCTCCATCTCCGGACTCCTCGGCGGAGCCGCCCAAGCCGCCTACACCACCGCCAACGCCTACCTCGACGCCCTCGCCGCCAACCACCCCACCACCACCTCCCTCGCCTGGGGACTCTGGCAACAGGAAAGCGACATCACCGCCCGGTTGAGCTCGACGGACCAGGCGCGCATCGCGCGCACCGGGCTGCGGTCGCTGCCGACGGAGCAGGCGCTGGCGCTGTTCGACGCGGCCGTCTCGGGGCGGACGCGGGGCTCGGTCGTGGTGCCCGCGTCGCTGGCTCCGGCCGTGGAGGGGACGCCGGCTCCGCTGCTGCGCGGGCTCGTCCGGGCCGCCCGGCCGGCCGCGCGGACCCGGGCGGGCTCGGGCGGCGGGGCGGCGTCCCTGACGGGCAGGCTGGCCGGGCTCGACCGTGAGGCGCGCGCCGAGGTCCTGCTGGAGCTGGTCCGCGGTGAGGTCGGCACGGTGCTCGACCATCCGGCGCCGGGCACCATCGCCGGTGACCGCGCGCTCATCGAGCTGGGTCTCGACTCGCTGACCTCCGTCGAACTGCGCAACCGCCTCAGCACCGCCACCGGACTACGCCTACCGGCGACCCTCACCTTCGACCACCCCACCCCCCAGGCCATCGCCGACCTGCTCGACCGTGAGCTGGGGGACACGGCCCGGGAGGTACGGCCAGGCCGTACCGGGGCGGGCGGGGCGGGCGGCGGGCTGGCCGCGATCCACCGGCGGATGCACGAGACGGGTAAACACCTGCAGGCGGCCGAGTTGCTGCTCGCGGTCTCGCACGTGCGCGGCCAGTTCGGCGCCGCCGAGCGCGACCGGTACGCACGGCCCCCGATCAGGCTGGCCACCGGCCCCGGGCGGGTGTCCCTGGTGTGCTTCCCCGCGCTCAGCGCGATCTCCGGGCCGCACGAGTACTCGCGGTTCGGCCAGGTCTTCAGGGGGGAGCGGAACGTCCACGTCGTGCCGTCTCCCGGGTTCACCGACGGGGAGGCCGAGGCCCTGCCCGACTCGCTGGAGACACTGGTCCAGATGAACGTGGAAGGTCTGCGCGCCTGCGTCGGCGAGGACGAGCCCTTCGTGATCGTCGGCCGTTCGATGGGCGGCTGTGTCGCGCACGCGGTCGCCGTCGCGCTTGAGGACCAGGGGCTGACGCCCGCCGGGCTCGCGCTGATCGACAGCTATCCGATCGACGCGGCGGGCCAGGAGGGCATGGAGTGGTGGCTGGGCGGCATGATCGGCGGGATGCTCGAACGGATCGACCGGTTCGACATGACGTTGCACGACGACAGGCTGACCACGATGGGGCTCTACAACCGGCTCTTCGTCGGCTGGCAGCCGAAGCCGGTCCAGACGCCGATCCTGCTGCTGCGGGCGACGGAGCCGTTGCGCGGCACGACGGTCGATCCCGAGGGCCGGCTGGACTGGCGGGCGTACTGGCCGGTGGCGCACGAGTCCACCGACATCCCCGGCGACCACTTCACCACGCTTGAGGAGCGTTCGGACACCACCGCCCAGGCGATCAGGTCGTGGGTGGACGGGCTGGTGTGACGCCACATGACACCGCCGCCCGCTCCGGAGGTCCGGAGCGGGCGGCGGGCGGACGCTCAGCCGACGAGCTGCTGCACGATGCCGAGGCGGTCGGGCAGGACCTCGTACTCGATGATCTGGCCGTCACGGAACCTGATGGTGCTGATGCTCTGGCCGACGAAACGGCGTCCGCTCGGCGGGGCGCCGAACACCTCGGCGCGCTGCACCCCTTCGATGGTCCAGTAGACGACGACCCTGTCGTTCTCGGCGACGGTGTCGGTCACCGTGGCCGTCACGCCCTCGACCGCCTGGCGCAGCCAGGTGATGTGCTGGACGAAACCGGCGCGCCCGCCGCCGCCCAGCGCGGGTCCCGCGGCGTCGGTGCCGTCCTCGGCGACGATCTCGTCGAGGACCTCCAGGCGGCCCTTGGACACGACCTCCTCGTAGAAGCGTCGCGCCACCGCGCGGTTGGTCTCCGTGGTGCTCATCGTTGACTCCTTTTTCCGTTGGGGTGTGGGGAACGAAGGACGAGGGTCACCGGACGCCGGGCAGCGGAAGGACTCCCAGGCTCGCGTCGAGGCCGCCGTCGGCGACCAGCGTCGTCCCGGTGACGTAGGAGGCGGCCGGGGAGGTCAGGAACCAGACGACCTCGGCCTGTTCGCGGGGTTCTCCGAAGCGCTGCAGCGGGATGCGCCGTTCGATCTCCGCCGCGAATGCCGGGTTCTGCCGTACCCCCTCGTTGATCCGGGTCCAGGTGAGGCCGGGGGCCAGGGCGTTGACCCGGATTCCCTGGACGGCGTAGTCGATGGCGGCGGCCCGCACCAGGTTGATGACGGCGCCCTTCGAGGCGTTGTAGGCCCAGTTGCCCGGGTCGGCGCGCAGTCCGGCGACCGACGCGGTCACCACGATGGAGCCGCCGCCTCCCTCGCGCAGCACGGGCGCCGCGGCCCGGATGCCCAGGACGGGACCGCGCAGGTTGACGGAGAGGATGCGTTCTGCGGCCTCGACCGCGCCGGGCGCCTCGAAGGGACGGGTGCCGCCGATCCCTGCGTTGAGCACGACGGCGTCGAGGCCGCCGAACTCCTCGACGGCCAGTGCGACCGCCCTCTGGTTGGCGGCCTCCGTGGACACGTCGCCGACGAGGGGGACGACCCGGTCGAGGCGGGCGACCTCCTTGAGGCTCCACTCGTCGTGGTCGACGGCGACGACGCCGACTCCCCGTTCGGCGAACAGTTCCACGGTCGCCCTGCCGATGCCCGAGGCGGCGCCCGTCACGACGACGGATCGCGGCGCCGGGGTCCAGCCCGGGTAGAGGCCCTCAGGGCGTGGTTCAGGGGTGGTTGAGGTCATGTCGGCCTTTCAGGTCCGTGACGGGGGCGGGTCTCCCGGCCGCGGGTCGCGCGGTTCCGGGTTCTGGGAAACGTGGGCGTGCCGTACGGGGGCCGGGGCCGATCCGTGGCACGGCGGCGAGCAACGCCCGGGTGTAGGCGGCCTGTGGAGCACGGAAGACGGCCTCGACCTGTCCGGTTTCGACCATCTTGCCGTCCTTCATGACCGCCACCCGGTCGCACACCTGGCGGATGACGCCCAGGTCGTGCGAGATGAACAGCAGCGAGACCCCGGCCTCGTGTCTGAGCCGGGTGAGCAGTGTCAGGATCTGCGCCTGCACGGTGACGTCGAGCGCGGAGACCGGCTCGTCGCAGACGAGCACGTCGGGGGCGGGGGCGAGCGCCCGCGCGATGGCCACGCGTTGCCGCTGGCCGCCGGACAACCGGCCGGGCCGTCTGCGAAGAACGGCGGGGTCGAGCCCGACCTGCCCGAGCAGCTCGGCGACGCGTTCACGCACGACGCCTTTCCGAGTGCGGGGCAGCGCCTCCGCGACGATCTCCTCGACGGTGTGGCGGGGGTCGAAGGAGCTCAGCGGGTCCTGGTCGACGAGCTGGATGCGGGAGCGCCGGGCGCGGCGGTCCCGTTCCCGCAGGCCGCTCCAGGGCCGGCCGTGCAGCAGCACCGATCCGGCGTCGGGTTCGAACTCGGCCATGACGATCCTGGCGGTCGTGCTCTTGCCCGAACCCGACTCCCCGACGATTCCCAGCGCCTCCCCCGCGGCCAGGTCGAACGACACGTCGTCGACCGCGGTGCGGTGGGAGCCGCCGGGCGAACGGAAGCGTTTGACGACCCCCCGGACGGTGAGGACCGTCTCGGCCCGCGTCGGCGCGGCGGGGCCCGCGGCACGCTTCCTGGACGCGGTCGCGGGCACGGCCCCCGGATACCAGCAGCGCACCACCCGGTCCGTCCCGTACGGCAGCGCCTCGGGAGGCCGTTCACGGCAGCGGTCGTCGGCCATCGGGCAGCGGGGCGCGTAGGGGCAGCCCTCCTGGGCGGCGGGTGCGGAGCGGAGCCCGGACAGGTCGGGCACCGGGCCGTCGACGGAGGGCACCGCGGCGAGCAGGTCGGCCGTGTAGGGGTGGGCGGGCGCCGCGAGCAGGCCGGCCGCGGGCCCCTGTTCGACGACCGTTCCCGCGTAGAGGACGGCGACGTGGTCGGCGAGCCTGGCGACGACCGCCAGGTCGTGGCTGATCAGCAGTAATGCCGTACCCGCGTCCCTCCTGGCGGCCAGCACGTCGAGGACCTGGGCCTGGACGGTGACGTCGAGGGCGGTCGTCGGCTCGTCGGCGATCAGCAGCCGGGGGCGGGCCGCGATGGCGGAGGCGATCAGGGCGCGCTGCCGCAGGCCGCCGGACAGTTCGTGGGGGTACTGCAGGAGGCGGACCTCGGGGTCGGGGACGCCTACCTCGGACAGCAGCGCGACGACCTGGTCGTCGAGGTCGTCGCGGGTGGCCAGGCCGTGCACCTCGAGGGGTTCGGCGACCTCGTAGCCGACCCTGCGCAGCGGGTCGAGGGAGGTCAGCGCGTCCTGCAGGACGTAGCCGATCCGCCGTCCGCGCAGCCGCCGCCACTGCCGTCCGCCCAGCCCGAGCAGGTCGTGTCCCGCGAAGGACAGGGCGCGCGCGCGGACGGCGGCGCCCTGTCCGGCCAGGCCGAGCAGCGCGCGGGCGGTGACGCTCTTGCCGGAGCCCGACTCGCCGACCACGGCCAGGCACTCGCCCGCGCGCAGCGTCAGGCCGACGTCCCGTACGGCGCGCACGACGCCGTGCCGGGTGGCGAAGTCGACGGAGAGCCCGTCCACGACGACCAGCGGTTCCTCCCGTGTCACGGTTCCCGCCTCTCGTAGCGGGCCTGCAGGGCGCGCCCCACGGCCGTGGCGGACATGACGGTCAGGGTGATGGCGGCGCCGGGGAAGAGGGCGAGGGTCCAGGAGACGTCGAGGTAGTTACGGGCCTGGGCGAGCATGGAGCCCCATTCGGGGGCCGGTGGCCGTGGGCCGAGGCCCAGGAAGCTGAGGGAGGCTCCGGCGATGACGGCGGTGCCGACGTTCAGCGTCGCCAGGATCAGCAGCGGCGCCAGCGTGTTCGGCACGATGTGCCTGCGCAGAATGTGCCGGGGCCGCAGTCCCAGGTTGGTCGCGGCCCTGACGTAGGCGGAGTTCCGCACGAGGAGGGCCTGGACCCTGACGACGCGGGCGAAGCCGGGGGCCAGGGCTACGGTGATGGCCAGGGTGGCGTTGCGGGTGCCGGGGCCGAGGACGGCGACCACGAGCAGCGCGGTGAGGACGCCGGGGAAGGCCAGCAGGATGTCGGCCAGGCGCATGGCCGCCTCACCGGCGACCCGGCCGCCGAGCGCGGCCAGCAGTCCCCACGCCGAACCCATGGCTCCGGCGAGCAGTGTGGAGCCCAGGCCGACGAACAGCGAGGCACGGGCGCCGTACACGACACGGGCGAGCACGTCGCGGCCGAGCTGGTCGGTGCCGAACGGGTGCCCGGCGCCGGGGCCTGACAGGGCGGCGGTCGCGTCCACCTGGTCGGGTGCCCCGGCGAACAGCGCGGGGAACAGCGCGGCGCAGCAGAGGAGGGCGAGGAACGCGCAGGCCGCCCACAGTCCCGGCCGCGGGCGCGTTCCCCGGTACGGCACGAGCGCGGGGGCGGTCACGGGGCGGCCTGCCGTACGCGGGGGTCGACCACCCGGTAGAGCAGGTCGAGGCCGGTGTTGATCAGCGAGAAGGTGAGGGCCGCGAGCACGACCACCCCGGTCACCACGGGGAAGTCCCTGCCGTTGACCGCCGAGACGATGACCTGGCCGAGTCCCTGGCGGGCGAAGACCGTCTCGACGACCACCACTCCGGCGAGGAGTTCGCCGAGGGCCCAGCCGGACAGGGTGAGGACGGGCAGTGCGGCGTGCCGCAGCGCGTGCCGCAGCCGGATGCGGTTCTCCGTGGCGCCCCTTGACCTGGCGGTCAGGGCGAAGGGTTGCCCGAGGGCGCGTTCGAGGCCCTCCCTGGTGATCTGCGCGAGCACGCCCGCGATGGGCAGCGCGAGGGTGATCCACGGCAGCACGAGCGCGCGGGGGCCGTCCTCGCCGAGGACGGGGAACCAGTGGAGGGTGAAGGAGAAGGCGCCGAGCAGCAGGATGCCGATCCAGAAGTTGGGGGTCGAGACGGCGCAGAACTCCAGGACGCGGGAGACGGCTCCGGCTCTGGGGCGTCCCGCGGTGAGCAGGGCCAGGGTAACGGCCAGGGTGAAGCCGAGGACCGCGGCGCCGGTGGCCAGGGCGACGGTCGCGCCGAGCTGTTCCAGGATCACCTCGCTCACCGGCTGGTTGAGCTGGTAGGAGTCGCCGAGGTCGGCGCGGGCCAGCCTGCCGATGAAGATCGCGTACTGGACGGGCAGGGGGTCGTGCAGGCCGTACCGGACGCGGATCGTCTCCAGCACCTCGGGGGTGGCGTTCGCCTGGACCCCGCCCGCGATGACGTGGGCGGGGTCCCCGGGCACGAGCCGCATGCCGGCGAAGGCCAGTGTCGCCGTCCCCCACAGCACGAGCAGGGTCAGCGCGAGCCTGCGTGCCAGCCGGCGTGCCAGCGGCGGCATGGGGATCAGGCCCCCAGCCAGGCGCCGTGGAAGACGGGGTAGGTCTGCGCGTCGAAGGCGACGCCGCGCACCTTCCCCGACAGGCCGACGAGTTGCACCGGCGTGTAGAGGGGCAGCACGTAGGCCTGCTTGAGGACCTCCTTCTGCACGGCCGCGTAGTCACGCCTGGCCGTCTCCGGGTCCGAGGTCTCGGCCGCCTCCTCGACCCGTCTGTCGATCTCGGGTGAGTCGACGAGTGCGACGTTGCCGCCCGCCTTGGCGTAGGTGTTGCCCGAGGCGAAGGCGAATCTCAGCACGTCGGGGGTCGGCCTGGCGAAGCTGACGTCGATCAGGTCGTAGCCGCCGCCGACGAGGTACCTGCTCACGTAGGCGCCGGTGTCGACGGGGGGCCGCCGGATCTCGATGCCGGCGAGTTTGGCCTGCGCCTGGACGCCCTCGGCCAGGACGTCGCGCTGGTCCTTGTTCCCCTCGGCCCAGAAGGGCCACACGAGGGTGAGCCGTTCGCCGTCCTTGACGCGGTAGCCGTCCTTGTCGGTCTCCTTCCAGCCCGCCTCGTCCAGGAGCCTGGCCGCCTCCTTGGGGTCGTAGGAGGCCAGTTCGCTCTCGGCGCCCGCGTCGTAGGCGGCGGTCGCCGCGCTGAGCGGGTTGCGCGCCGCCCTGTAGTGACCGAAGTAGACGCTCCTGACCAGCTGGTCGACGTTGACCGAGGCGGACAGGGCGCGGCGGACCCGCACGTCGCGCAGCGGCCCCCGGGTCTGGTTGAGGTAGAGGTTGTAGTTGAGGCCGGGTGTCTCCTGGGCGTTCAGCGTGAACCCGGGCAGCGTCTTCAGCCTGTCGGCGTTGACGGGCGGCACACCCGCTATGGCCTGCGCCTGGCCGCTGGTCAGCGCGCCGTACCGCGTGGCGTCCTCGGAGACGAACTCGAAGACCAGGCCGTCGAGGTAGGCGGCTCCCCGGTGGGAGGCCCCCGCGGGAGTCGCGGTGTAGCCGGGGTTGCGCCTGAGGGTGACGCGCCTGTCCTTCTCCCAGGAGACGTAGGAGAAGGGGCCGGTGCCGACCGGCCGGTACTCGGAGACCGGCTTGGCGAGCGCGGCCGGGCTCTGGATGCCCAGGTAGGGCACGGAGAGCGCCTGCAGGAAGGGGGTGAAGGGCCGGGAGAGCGTCACCTCGGCGACCAGGTCGCTCACCACGCGCGTCTTCCGGTACGGGGCGATCAGCGAGGCCGCGTAGGCCGACTTCGTCCCGGGGTCGACCACGTGGTCGAGGGAGGCCTTGACCGCCTCCGCGGTGAGCGGGGTGCCGTCGTGGAAGGTGACGCCCTCGCGGAGGGTGAAGGTGTAGACCTTGCCGTCCTTGGAGACCGTCCACTCCTTGGCCAGCCAGGGGCCGAAGCTGTCCGGGCCGGTCTGCGCCACCAGGGAGTCGAAGACGTTGCGGTCGATGAGACCGGTCACCGCGGTGGCCGCGACGGCCGGATCCAGCGAGACCTGGGTGCCCGCGATCGCGTAGGTGAGGGTGCCGCCCGCGACGGGCGCGCCCGGGGGACCCGCGGCGGCCCGCGCCACCGGCCGGTCACCGCTTCCCGCCACCACGGAGACGACGACGGCGCCTGCGACGACGGCCGTGGCCAGACAGGCGATCAGGACGACGGGGCGCCGGGAGCGCAGGGTGCCCCGCCTGCGGACGGGGCTCGGGGTGGTTCTGGTGGCCGAGTCATCGCTCGGTGTCATCGGCGTGGCCTTCTTCTGTTGCGTGGAACGCGTGCGCGAAAAGGGGCGGACATGCCATCGGCGGGTAAGCCGAATGGCCGGAAAACACACCCTCCGTGGAACGGAATAATTTCCCCCGGCCCCGGAGAAACATTCAGGGCCGCACAGCGATCACACCATGTCAGGCGATTTACGTCAATGACATCCAAGCATTTCAAGCCACCTTTCACCAATACTCACGAAGCAATTCGCATTGTCAATCGATGTTAATTAGAATTGCTTATCGGATGGCTGGTCTTGTATTGGTCGCGGCGTTGCCGCTCCCCGCCGGGAAGACCGGTGAGAAACGGCCGGGAGGGCGGGACCGCGGCGAAGAAGGCGCGCAGGGTGTCGCCCGCGTACGCCTCGATCGCCGGGTCGAGTCCCTGTCTGCTGAGCAGGCGCAGCCCGAGCGTGCCCTGCGGGGGCAGCTGGCGGACCTCCTCAAGTCCCGGCGGGACGCCGCACGCGGTCGGCATCAGGGCGACACCGAGCCGCGCCCTGACCGCGGTGAGGATGCCCTCCAGATTGGCCGCCTCGGTGGTGACCCGCACGATCCAGCCGAGCCTCTCCAGCGCGCCCACGGCCTGCTGGCGCAGCCCGCAGGGTTCCTGGAAGGCGACGAGCGGCAGCGGCGCGCCGGGCGCGGGCGGAATCCAGTCCGGCGCGGCCAGCCAGCGCAGCGGCAGGGAGCCGACCTCCGTCCCTCCCACGTTGGCGACCGCGCCGAGGATCAGCGCCATGTCCACCGTCCCGCGCAGCGTCGCCTCGGCGAGGACCGTGCTGCGGTCCAGCCGGAACACCACGTCGCGTCCCGGCAGGGCGGACATCAGGACGGTGAGCAGGTCGGGCAGGACCGGGGAGGCCGCGTGCTCGACGGCCCCGACGGTCAGCGTCGGAACCGGCTCCGCCCCGAGTCTGCACATCGCCTCGTCGTGCGCGGCGAGGAGTCGCCGCGCCTCGGCCAGCAGCACCTCGCCGGCCGCGGTGAACCTGGTCAGCCTGCCGGCCCGTTCGACCAGCGGGCGCCCGACGACACGTTCCAGAGACCGCACGTGCTGGCTCACCGTGGGCTGGCTCGTCCGCAGCGCGGACGCCGCCCGGCCGAAGCCGCCACACTCCGCGATGGCAACAAAAGTACGCAGTTGCACAAGATCGAGCAATGCTCCCATGTTCCCATGATAAACCGAAAACCCACTTTATCTACCTAGAATGTTGGTTGGTAGGACCAGAACCCACCTGAACGGCCGAAACACGGGCGCGCGAGCCTCGCGGAGGCGGCCTTGAAAGGGGGGAAATCCGTCAGCTACGCTGACGATCACCTAAGCTGATGGATTGGAGCCCGCCGCATGTCCTCGACACCACCCGGCGAGATCGCGGCCCGCGCCGCCCTCACGGTGACGGGCCTGGTCACCACACTCCCCGTGTTCTCCCTGGTCAACCCGTCCATGCTGGGGTCGACCTACGGCGTGACCGACCCCGATCCCATGGTGCTGGCGCTGTTGCAGCACCGCGGCGTGCTCCAGCTCCTGCTGGGCGCCGCCCTGCTGTGGGCCGTCCTGTCCCCGCCCGTCCGGCTGGCCGCGTGCCTGGCCGCGATCCTCGCCAAGGCCGCCTTCCTCGGGCTCACCTTCCTCAACCCGGCGGCCCGGCCCGGCCTGTCGACGGTGAGCATCGTCTTCGACCTGGGCAGCATCGCCCTGCTGGCGTTCGTCGCCGTACGTGAGACGACCGCCCGGCGCGCGCAGCCCGCCGGGACGGCCGCCTGAGAGCTCACCCGGCCAGTTCGCGCACGCCCTTCAGCAGCCGGTCGACGTCCTGCTCGTCGGTGTAGGGGGCGATCCCGGCGCGCACCGCGCCCGTGTCCCCCAGGCCGAGCCTGCGGGAGCACTCCAGCGCGTAGAAGGAGCTGGCGGGCGCGTTGACCCCGCGTTCGCCCAGCAACCGGTAGGTGTCGGCGGGCGTGACCCCGCCGACGGTGAACAACGTGGTCGGGGTGCGCTCGCGCCCCGGCGCTCCGTACGTCCGCACCCCGCCGATCTCGGCCAGGCCCGCCTCAAGCCGGTCGAGCATCGCCCGTTCGTGCCCCTCGAGCGCGGCCATCGAGCGGGCGAGCCGCGCGCGCCTGTCCCCCTCGCCCGGCACGAGGTCCGCCAGGAAGCCGACCGCCGCCGTCGTGCCCGCCAGCAGCTCGTACGGCAGCGTGCCCAGCTCGAACCGCTCGGGCACCGCGTCACTGGCGGGCAGCAGCTTGTCGGGGTGGATCGTCTCAAGCAGCGCCGGATCCGCGGCGAGCACGCCCAGGTGCGGACCGAGGAACTTGTACGGCGAGCAGGCGTAGAAGTCGGCGCCGAGCGCCCCCACGTCGATCAGGCCGTGCGGCGTCAGGTGCACCCCGTCCACGTAGACCAGCGCCCCGGCCTCGTGCGCCCGCGCGGCGATCGCCGCGACGTCGGGACGGGTGCCCAGCAGGTTCGAGGCGGCCGTGACGGCGACGAGCCTGGTGCGCTCGGTGAGCAGGTCCGCGACCGCGGCGACGGGCAGTTCCCCGCTGTCCGGGTCGAAGTCGGCGCGGCGAACCGTGACGCCGCGTGCCAGGGCGGCCTGCTCCCAGGGCCGGATGTTGGCGTCGTGGTCGAGCGTGGTGACCACGACCTCGTCGCCGGGACGCCACTCCTTGGCCAGTGCGCGGGCCATGTCGTAGGTCAGCTGCGTCATGCTGCGGCCGAAGACGACGCCCTCCGGCGTGGCCGCGAGCAGGTCGGCCATCGCCCGGCGGGCGCCGGTCACGATCGCGTCGGCGCGGCGCTCGGCCGCGGTCATGACTCCCCGGTTGGAGACGGCGGAGCGCAGCGTCCCGGCCACGGCCTCGGCGACCACGCCGGGGGTCTGCGAACCGCCCGGCCCGTCGAAGTGCGCCGCCCCCTCCGCCAGTGCGGGGAAGTGCGCCCGTACCGCCGTCACGTCGTATGCCACAGGGCCTCCAGATTCGTTCCTCGGACGGCCGGCCGCCGTGTGGACCGGCCCCCCGGACAGACTTCCCCGGACGGCCGTCTCCGACTCCTCACCTGGGGCCCCGGGTCATGGGTGCTCGTGCCGTAAGCGTGCCTCCTCCGGCCGGTCGCGCCGCAGCCTGTCGTGGAAGCGGCGGATCAGCCTGGCGGCCCCCGCCGGATCTCCGGTCGTGTGGTACCTCCACCGGTCGCGTTCCCCGACCCACCGGAACCACTCAGGCCCGGCCCACACGATCAGCCCCGGGGCGAGGCTGAGCATCGGATCGCCGGAGCTCGTCGCGAACACGTCGTACTCCTCGGTCTCGACCCCGGCCGCGCGCAGCTCCCGCCTCAGTTCGGCCAGTGCCCGCTCGGCCCTCACCGCGCCGCCCGCGCCGGTGCCTGACTCGGTGGCCTGTCCCTCCGCTCCCCATGGAAAGGGACGTGCTCCGTGTGACGCCCGTCGTACGGCGCCGCGAGTTCGGGGGAAGCGGCCCGCGCGGCGAGGTACTCCATGTGCCTGACCGTGCTCTCCAGCTCCTGCGGGGTCGAGGCCTCGACGTGGGGTGTGGCGGTCAGGTGTCCCGCCGTGGGCATCGCCCAGAAGCTGTGGGTGTGCAGGCCGTACCAGATCATCCAGTTCGGCAGCCGCAGGGCCAGCTCCCGTGCCGCCGCCACGTTGCCCGCCGTTCGCTCGTCCGTCGTTCGTCCGTTCACCGCGCGCTCCCACCTCCGCCGAAGAAACCACCGACTTCGTCAGAGAGGTCGCGCGACCGTCCGTGCCGGGTGGCAGCGGGGGCGGGGGGGGGGCGGGGCCCGCCCCCCCCCCCCCCCGGGCCCCGCCCCAATTTTGTATTTGTGGTAAGTTTTTGAACAACCCGCCAACAAAACCCGGACCCCCCCCCCCCCCCCGCGGGGGGTGCGG
>NZ_JBIAVG010000036.1:0-16198 GCF_042893955.1 Streptosporangium sp. NPDC001559 | reverse complement strand
GCCTCCCGGCCGCCGACGCCCGCCGCCCCCCCGGGGGGCCCCCCCCGCGGGGTCGCTAGCCCCGGGGGGGCAAGGGTCTGCGCGGTGTCCCGCGCCCCCCCCCCTGGGGGGGGGTCCGCGGAACACGTCAAGGTGCCCGCGTCCCACGAGTGCCGGACCACCGTGGGACGCGGGCACGGCTCACCGTCGCCCGGCCGGGGCACCGTCCCTGTCACAGACGGTGTCACCCCCGGGCAGGACACCGTCGACCAGATACCGGTTGACGGTGGCGTCGACGCAGGTGTCGCCCGCCGCGAGGTAGGCGCCGTGACGGTAGGCGCCGCGCAATGTGACCATACGGGAACCGGTCAACGCCCGGTGCATGGCCCGTTGGCCGGGGTAGGGGGTCACCGGGTCGCCGGTGGCGCCGACGACCAGCAGCGGGACGTCGTTGCCGATCCTGGTCGGCGTCTCGACCGGTGCGGTCGGCCAGAAGGAGCAGGGACTGACGTTGCGGGTCATCGGCCCGAACAGCGGCTCGTCGGCGCGGTGGGCCTGGATGTCGCGGAAGTAGGACTGCGGGTCGCGGGTGACGGCCCTGTCGGCGCAGATGATCGGGGTCCCCGCCCGGTCCTCCGCCGATCCCGAACCGGTGAACAGGCCGTCGAGCGTCTCCTTCAACGACGCCGGGACGGTGACCGTTCTCCCCCGGGCGGCGTCGGCCAGCACCCGCACCTCGGCGGCGAGGCCGGCGTACGCCTCGGGCCGGTCGTCGTAGAGGCGGATGAACAGCAGGTAGGGAACGTGCTGGGTGCCGAGCCGATACGGGCCGACCCGCAGCGGGCGCCGGGTGGCGGCCCGGTTGACGTGCTCCACGGTGGCCAGGACCTCGGCCTCGGTCGTGCCCAGGCCGTACTCGGCGTCGCGCGCGGCGGCCCACGACGCCCAGTTCCGCAGCGCGGCGGCGATCGCCGGGCCGTTCTCCGACAGCAGGTCGGGGCCGTAGACGTCCGGTCCGACCGCGCTGTCCAGCACGACCCGGTCGGCGCGGGCGCCGAACATCTGCGTGTAGACGGCACCCAGGTAGGTGCCGTAGGAGTAGCCGAGGTAGGACAGCCTGGGCTCGCCGAGGGCCTCGCGGACGACGTCCATGTCGCGGGCGGTGTTGCGGGTCGTGGCGTGGGGCAGCAGGTCACGGTCTTCCCGGGCGCACCCGTCCGCCAGTTCCCTCATGAGGGTCACGCTCTCGTCGAAGGTGCGGCGGGTCGGACCGGCCGACCGGGTCGGGGTGTCGGTCGTCCACCCACAGCGGATCCGCCTGTTGCGGCCGACGAAGCGCGGGTCCATCCCGATCAGGTCGTAGCGGGCCGCGACGGCGGGCATGTAACCGGCCAGGAGCACCTGGGGCACCCCGCTCCCGCCGGGACCACCGGGGTTGATCAGCAGGGCGCCCCTGCGCCTGGCCGGGTCGGTCGCCCTGATCCGGGAGATCGCCACCGAGATGGTCCGTCCCCGGGGATTACGGTAGTCCAGCGGGACCTTGACCTCGGCGCACCGGGCCCCCGCCGCGTCCAGTTTCTCGCCGGTCTCGTCGTCCGGCCCGGTCCTGCAGTCGTGCCAGGTGAGTGTCTGCCGGTGGAACGTTCCGGCGGCCCCCGTGAGGTCCAGGACGTCCGCTGACGCCTGGCCGGTGACCGCCATCCCCGTCAGCAGCGTCGCCCCCGCGGCGACGACTGTGACGATCTTTCGTGCACGCACGGAAAGCCCCCTGTCGGATGTCATCACTCCCGAAGCTAGGTTCCGCGCGGTCGATCATGATCGGTCATATGGTCGATGGAACTCGACCATATGGACATTCCTCTCCTGTTCGCCCCGTGCCGGCTGGCATGATCGAGATCATGCGGACCCGCGTCCTTTTCGTGAGACATGGAGACTCCCTGCACAAGCACGAGCGGGTGACAGGCGGCCCGAAGGGCTGCCGGGGACTCACCGAGACCGGCAGGGAGCAGGCGGAACGGCTCGGGAGGCGGCTCGCCGCCGAGATCGGGGAGGCCAGGGCCTCGGTCTACTCCTCGATCCTGCCCAGGGCGGTCGAGACGGCCACCGCGATCTCGGCGGCTCGCGGCCTGCCCTTCTCCGAGGAGTTCCAGGACTGCGGGCTGTGCACCTGGCACCTCCCGCCGGAGGGGGACGGGTTGCCGAGTGAGGAGTTCCTGCGGCGTTTCCACGCCGACGGCGGCGGCGTCCACCGGCCCTTCCAGGTGGGCAACGAGAGCTGGGCCGAGCTGGTGACGCGCGTCAGCCGTACCGTCGCCGACCTCGCCTACCGCCATCGCGGTGAGACCGTCATCGTCGTCGGCCACGCGGAGACGGTCGAGGTCTCCTTCAACGTGTTCGGGCTGCTGCCCGCCTACCGCCCCTTCGATCTGGAGGTCTCCCCGGCCTCCGTGACGGAGTGGGTCACCGACGAGGACCCGGGCCGGTGGCCGCCGCCCCGGTGGACGCTCACCCGCTTCAACGACACCTGATCCGGGGCGTACCATGGGGCCGCACACGAAAACGCGGTCCGGTTGGTAGCCCGGGCATTGTCGCTCTCGTAACCGCCCTCTCCAGGGATGTCCGGTGTGCCGGAAACGGTCTCGTCAGGCCGTTCGTCGGCATACACCTGGGAGGGCGTTGTGATCTCACTGGCCGTTTACTACGAGGGCCCCTTCTGGGTCGGTGTCCTGGAGATGGTCGAGGGCGACGAACTGCGGGTGACGCGGTTCGTCCTCGGCGCGGAGCCGACCGACCCGGAGCTGTACGAGTTCCTGATGCGGCACGGTGGCGCGCTGCTCGCGCGGACCGCGGAGTCGCCTTCCGTACCGGCAGGGGAGCGCGCCGAGCGGCGGGTCAACCCCAAACGCGCCGCCAAACTCGCCGCCCGCCAGGCCGCCCGGGTCTCCACCAGGAGTACGGCCTCGCAGGAGGCGATGCGGATCGAGTTGGAGGGCCGCAAGCGTGAGGCGGCCACCGACCGGCGGGAGAGGAAGCGGGAACTGGCCGAGTACAGGCGCGAGGTCGCCAGGCGCAAACGCGTCGAACGGCACCGGGACACCTGACCGGCGGGCCGGTTTCGGCGCGTCCCCGGTTCGCCACCTGTCACGAGCAGACGTCCCCGACGGGTTCGGGTGTCGCCGCCGGGGACGCGCGGGTCAGACGCCGCCGGTGACGGAGATGGTCTGGCCGGTGATGCCGGTGTTGGCGGCCGAACCGAGGTAGACGACCGCGTTGGCCACCTCACGGGCGTCGAGCAGCCGGCCGACGGCCGTCAGGTTGATGTAGCGCCGGCTGAACGGTTCGATCCGCTCCTCGTTGCGCGCGGTCGCGGTGAGGCCGGGCAGTACGACGTTGGACAGGATGTCGCCGTCCCGGCCGAGGCTGAAGGCCGCGGACCGGCTGAACCCGTGCACCGCGGCCTTGGCCGTCGCGTAGTACTCCGCGCCGGCCATGCCCTCGTCGACGAGACCACTGGAGATGTGCACGAGGCGTCCGAAACGGCGTTCGCGCATCCCCGGAGTGACCAGCCTGCTCAGCTCCAGGTAGCCCTCGACGTTGCGCCGCACCATCTCACGCCAGGCGTCCTCCCCGACCTTCTCGAACGACTCGCCGGGCTCCCATCCCGAGGTGAAGAGGGCGTTGTTGACCAGCACGTCGATCCGGCCGGTCCAGTCGAGCGCGGCCGAGACCACGGCGCGGGCGGAATCGGAGTCGCCAAGCTCGTAGGGGACGACCAGGGCGTGTTCCCCGATCTCCTCGGCCACCCGCCCGGCCTCCTCGGGTGAGCTGCGATAGGTGAGCACCACGTCGGCACCCTCGGCGGCGAAACCCCGCGCGACCTCCCGGCCGATGCCGCCCGACGCTCCGGTCACGATCACGGTACGGCCGTCAAGTCCCAGGTCCATGAAAACCCCTTAACCGATTGGTTTGCTTCGCGACATCGAAGCATCGGGGCAGGGGAGGATCGTCGCCGGGGTGGGGTACCCCGGGTGTCCGGCGTTGGTGCGGGCGGCGCCTGACCCCGCCCCTCCATACTCCGCTCCCCTCGGGCACTGTCAACGGCCGTTCGAATTAGGCTTGTAACGGACGCCCCATATATGTAATTTGCGTTTCGCACAAAGGGGCGGCGGGCATCTGGACCCCGCGGGCTCTCCCCTCCTGCCGGGGAGGGCCCGCGGACTTCTCTCGGCTACGGCGCCGTACACGGCTGTTCAGTACGGTGACGGCAGCGCGGAGCGCTTCCCGCGGCGGCTGTGGGGGAGCTGTATCCGGACGAACCGGTGCCTAACCCACCCGGGAGACGATCTCGGCGGCGATGTCCCGGCTCAGGGTCTCGTCGGGTACGGCCCCGGCCTCCGTGAGCATGTGGGTCACCCTCGGTTCGACGGCGGCGATCCGCTCCGGGTGGACCAGGGCGGCGTGACCCCGCCGGTTCCGTGGGGAGAGGGCCGCCGGGTCGACGTCCGGGATGAAGTACTCGACGAACCGGGCGCCGTCGCCGGGGAACTCGCGCCGCTCCGCCAGGGGGACCAGGTCGGCGTGGAGCGCGCGCAGGTCGACGAGGTCCTTCAGCACGGCGTCCATGAGGACCCTGCGCAGGTCGCCGTGGTCGGTCCAGTCGGCCACCAGGTCGACGACGGTGCGGTGCGGGGTCGTCACCGGGACCCCCTCGACCACGGTCGTCTCCTCCGGCGTGAGACGCGCGAGGTGGATCTTCACCGCCCGCGGCGCCTCAAGCGTCTCGGGGGAGGTGAAGATCGTCAGAGGACTCGCGACCGAGCCGAGCCCCAGCAGGCGGCAGGCCGACTCGTGGGAGAGCACGGCGTCCTCGTCGGCCGAACGCGGCCGCTCCCAGCGGTAGAGCTCGGGCAGCAGCGCCAGCCAGGCGGCGTAGGGGTAGGCGTAGCGCGGCCCCGTCGACGACCACGCGAGCTGGTACACCGACCAGTCAAGCTCGACGAGCAGTCCCGAGGCGGCGAAGTGGGCGAGCCCCCGGTCGTCGACGTCGACCCGGGCCGCCTGCGCCGCGGTGACCATCCCGTTCTGGCGCGCGGCGACGGCCGACAACTCGGCGAACCGCTCTTCCCACATCATTCCTCCACCGTCTCCGGCCCGTCTTCGTGGTCCTCACGATGTCCACGCGGTGAACCGTCGATGGCCAACCTAACGCGCGATCCGCCGCGCGGGGCTTCGCGGAGACGGGAGAGCCATACGTCGCATGACCCACCGGGCCGGATTCTCCTCCCCAGGATCGACCTGTCGATTCCGGGGAGGAGAAAGCCGAGGTCAGGAACGGTGGACGCGCGGGTCGGCCCTCAGCGGGCGCGGCAGCCGTACGGTGATGAACTCGTCGTTGTCGGGCTCGCCCGGAGTACGGCCCGCGGAGAACGGGAAGTTGTTGTCGTTCAGCACACCCAGGGTCCGGTCGTCGAGGATCACCACGTCCTCGATGGTCTGGAACGGGAAGCGGAAGGTCTCCCCGAACCCGCCGAGCCCGGCCGGGTTGGCCAGGTCGAGCAGGTCGGCGACCAGGGTCTTGCGCTCGTCGCGCAGGTCCACCTGGTAGATCCGCTTGAACGCCGCCGCGTCCCCCTGGAGGTTGTCCCGCTCGATGACCAGGAAGCGGTTCCCGTCCACCGCGATCATGTCGCCGATCGCGTTGCCCGGACTCTCCAGCCGGTAGGTCCACCGCCTGCCGGTGTAGGAGCGCGAGCGCAGGTCGAACTCGTTGATCCGCAGCGTCCCCGCGGGGTCGCCCGCCACGGTCCCCTCAAGCAGCGGGTAGAGGGTGCGCCCGTCGACCGAACGGGCCATGCCCTCGAAGCCCTTGCTGGAGGCCAGGTTCGGCTGCTCGCCGTTCAGGGACGGGTTCTCCGGCGCCCTGACACCGGGCAGCGGGACCGGCGTCTCAAGCAGCCTGCCGGTGGCCGAGAAGTGCAGCAGGAACGGGCCGAACTCGTCGCCGATCCAGTAGGTCCCGTCGGAGGTCCGCACGATCGACTCGACGTCGAAGTCGGCGCCGGTCAGCTTCCGGTCGGAGCGGGTCAGCGGCCAGGTCACGCGGCCGTCCGGGTCGCTCAGGTCGAAACCGCCGAGCACCCTGACCGTCCCCCGCCGGAGGTCCGGCCTGATCCGGTGGACCCGAAGCAGGAAGTCGGCGCTGTTGGCCTTGGCGCCGTAGCCGTTGTCCGACAGCACGTCGAAGGTGCCGTCGCCACGCCGTACGACCCCGCTGAAGCCCTGCACCGGCTGCCCGGGGAACGGCGGGGTCACCCCGTTGACCGGCGCGGTGCCGAGCTGGGCGCCCGAGGGCTCGCTGCCGGGCACGAACGTCCGGGCCGGCAGCGAGGCGAACCCCGTCAGTACGGCCCTGCCGCGATCGGGCCGGTGGTCGGCCACCGCGGGGGTGGACATCGTCAGCGCCAGTACGGCGGCGCCGACCGTGATCGCCATGCGTCGTCTCATGGCGGCACGTTAGGCATCGCGTGTGAACACGCGGTGGTGCGCCGCGGGCCGTACGGAGAAGAAATCCGGGGTGCAACAGATGGACGGGGTCATACGTCCCTGGGACGTGGAATTCGCCGATTTCGTCGCCGCGCGCGGGGACGCGTTGTACCGGTACGGATACGTCCTGACCGGCAACGCCGAGGACGCGGCCGACCTGACCCAGGAGGCGTTGATGCGTTTGGGGAACGCGTGGCCACGGATCAAGAAAAAAGATGATCCGGAGGGATATGTCCGTACGACCATGGCGCGGCTGCACATCAGCATCTGGCGCAGACTGCGCAGGGAACGGCTGGTCGCGGCTGTTCCCGAGGGAGCCCACGCCGACACCCACCCGGACGAAACCGGCCTGTGGGACGAACTGCGGGGCCTGCCGCCGAAACAACGGGCCGTGCTGGTCCTGCGGTACTACGAGGACCTCTCCGACCAGGAGATCGCCGACCTGCTCGGCATCTCCCGCGGCACGGTGCGCAGCCAGGCGTTCCGCGCCCTCGAAAAGCTCAGAGTCCGGATGACCCCCGTGAAGGCGGAGGCGTTGTGATGAACGACAGGAACGAGGCGGACCTGATCCGTGTGCTGGCCGACGCCGCCGACCACGCGCCCGCCCTCACCCGGGACCTGGCCGGGGCGGTCCGGGCGGGGACCCAGGCCAGGCGGCGCTCCCACAGGGCGCGGGTGGCGCTCGTCTGCGCGGCCGTGGTGGCGATCGCGACAAGCCCTTGGGTGATCAGAGGCGTCCTTCCCGGCGGGGGCGAGCCGGAGAACGGCGTGTTCGCGGGTGCCTCCGAGGCCCCCGGCACGGCCGAGGTCTCCAGGAGGCCCATCCCGCGGCCCGTCTCCGAGGTCTGGCCCAAGGCGGTGTCCAGGATTCCGACGAAAGCGGCGGACGGTCTGACGTACCAGCCGGCGGTGGCACTGAGCCCGACGACGCTGCTGCTGATCGCCGAGTCCTCCTTCGAGAGGGCGGCCAGGCTGGACACCTACGACACGACGACGGGCCACAGCGAGCCACTCGTCCGGCTACCCTCGCCCGAGGGCAGGCGGAACTACTACGTCCAGAGGATCGAGGTGGGGACCGACACCATCGCCTGGTGGGGCGACGTCCAGGACGACGACACGTGGGCCGACTTCTGGGTGGCCCCCAGAACAGGCGGTACGGCCAGGCAGGTCGGCGAGGTCACGGGGGCGCTCGCCAAGGTGGAGGGGTTCGGCGTCACGCGGGACTCCCTGGTGTGGTCGGTACGCGGCGGCGGGGTGTATCGCATGCCACTGGAGGGCGGCGCCCCCCAGCCGGTTCCGGGGGCGGAGGGGCTCACGCTGATCTCATGGCCCTGGGCGTCCGACGTCTCCCTGCGCGACGACAGGAACCAGACGAAACTGGTCAACCTCTCCACAGGGCAGACGCTCCCCGTCAACCCGCCGGAGGGAGCCGAGCAGTTCCGGTGTGGTCCCGTCTGGTGCTCCGGCCTGACGAAGGAAGGAAACATCGTGCAACGTGTCGACGGAAGCGACCGCAGGATCCCATCCGCCTTCTCCGGTCCGTCGGCGGCTCCTCTGCGCATGCTCACGACGGGTTTCCTGGGCCCCGCCCAGGGTCCGAACCCCCGCCTGTCGGTCCTCTACGACCCGGAGACCGGCGAGGCCGCGGGATTCGGTGAGCGAACCACGAAGGACCAGGGCTGGTACGGCGTCGGCAGGTCCTCCACGCTCCCTTCGGTCCTCTACACGAACCCCAAGGGGATCATCCCGAAGGGGCCGGACGCATCGGAGCCGACGTGCGAGGAGAAGTGCACGACGGAGAGATACCTCGTCGTCAACCTCCTGGCCATCCCCACCTCCTGACCCGTCACCACGCTCTTTCCCGGTCGCCAGGCCCTCCCCACCGGGAACCGGGCGGGGTGTCCCCGGTCCTCTCCTGGGCCTGTCCGCCCCGAGGCCGGACGGCCATCGGGGCCGGGTGCTCCGGTTCTCCCCGCTGGGGGGCCGGGTCGGTCGTCCCCGGTCCTTTCCGGAGTTCGTCCGTATGGGAGGGCCGGGAGCACGGGGTCCGACGCCGCCCGGTGTTCCGTCCGCGCCGAGGCCGGACGACCATCGGGAACGAGTGTTCCTATGTCGCCCGGTTCCCCCTGCCGGGGGGCCGGGTCGGTCGTCCCCGGTCCTTTCCGGAGTTCGTCCGTATGGGAGGGCTGGGAGCACGGGGTCCGACGCCGCCCGGCGTTTCGTCCGCGCCGAGGTCGAACGGCCATCGGGACTGGGTGCTCCTGTGTCGCCCGGTTCCCCCTGCCGGGGCCGGACGGCGGTGACAGGGACTGGGGGTGGTCACGATGGCCGGTGTTCCGTCCGCGCCGAGGCCGGACGACCATCGGGAACGAGTGTTCCGGTGTCGCCCGGTTCCCCCTGCCAGGGCCGGACGGCGGTGACGGGGACTGGGTGGTCACGATGGCGGCCGGGTGGCCGTCGTACCGGGGTTGGGCGGTCACGACAAGGGGCCGGACGGCCATCGGGAACGAGTGTTCCGTGCCGCCCGGTCCTTCTCATTGGGCCCGGGTGGTCGGCGGTCACCATCGCGGGCCGGATGATCGTCACGGGTGGGGTGGGCGCGGGAGAGGGGGCAACCGGCCTGGCGGGAGTATGAGGACGCGGCTGGGGAGGGGCGAAGCCGTACTGGGAGGGGTGGTGCCTTGCCGAAAGGGGGCGGTGCCGTAAATGTCAGGAGATGTCGGGGGACAGCTCCTGGGCGAGGATCGCGGCCTGGACGCGGCTGCGCAGGCCCAGTTTGTTCAGCAGCCTGCTGACGTGGGTCTTCGTGGTCGCCTCCGCCATGTCCAGTTCGACGGCGATCTCCGCGTTGGACAGGCCCCGGCCGATGCACGCCAGCACCTCGCGTTCGCGCGGCGTCAGGCCGCCGACCTCCGGGACCGGCCCGCGCGTGGGAACCGCCCCCCTGAAGGCCGCGATCAGCCGCCGGGTCACCGTCGGGGAGATCAGCCCGTCCCCCCGCGCGACCACCCGCACCGCCTCGACCAACCCCTCGGCGTCGGTGCTCTTGAGCAGGAACCCGGCCGCCCCGGCCCGCAGCGCGCCGAAGACGTACTCGTCGAGGTCGAACGTGGTCAGGATCAACACGTCCGTGATCCCGCTCAGCGCGCGGGTCGCGGAGATCCCGTCGAGTCTGGGCATCCTGATGTCCATCAGCACCACGTCGGGCCGCAGGTCACGGGCCATCGCCACGGCCCGCTCGCCGTCCTCGGCCTGACCGACCACCTCGATGTCGTCGTGGCCGTCGAGGATCAGCACGATCCCACTGCGCACCGCCGCGTGGTCGTCGGCCACCAGAACCCTGACCGTCACAGCACCCTCCCCCCGTACGGCCCAGTACACACCCTCCGACGCTCACACACCCCGGCCCCGAAGGCCGCCACGGCACTCTTCCTTCGGGTGACATCGGCGGTTCGGTGTGTTTTGTCCAGCCTGGTCGTGGGGATCGTCACAGTGCCTTCCCACTGGGTGGTTCGGTGTGGCCTCGTGTCCTGGGCCGGCTCGGTCTTGGCAGCCGTCACAGCACCCTCCCCCCAGGTAGCACCGAGGACTCCTTGGTCGGCAGTTCGGCGTGGACCCGCCAGCCCTCCTCGTACGGCCCGGCCTCGAAGGAACCGCCGACCAGGCTCGCGCGCTCCCGCATTCCGACGATCCCGGCCCCGGCGCTGGGCAGATCAGGGGAACCGTACCGCCTGGAGGCCCTCCTGGCCGATCCCACCGGGTTGTCGGCGACCAGGATGATCGTCCCGGCGCCGTACTCGACCACCAGGTCGACCTTCTCCTCGCCGTGTTTGAGGGCGTTCGTCAGGGACTCCTGGATGATCCGGTATCCGGCGAGATCGACAGCGGCGGGCAGTTCCCTGGGCTCGCCCTCAACGCGCAGCCGCACGTCCAGGCCCGCCTCCCGCGCCCGTGTCGCCAGCTCGTCCACTTCCGCCACCCGGCGCCGGATCGCCTCGGCCTTCTCCCCGTCCCCGCTCTGCCTGAGCAGCCCGATCATGGAACGCATCTCGGCCATGCCCTGGACACTGTTCTCCCGGACCGACTCGAGGATGCCCCGGACGGTCGCCATGTCGAGATCCTTGCGGGAGAGCACCGCCGTGGACTGGATGGCGATCGCGCTGAAGTGGTTGGCGATCATGTCGTGCAGCTCACGGGCCATCCTGGCCCGTTCGGCCTCCACCGCCTCTCGCCGGTCGAGCTCGGCCAGCCGCGCGACCTGCTCGGCCCTGGCCCGCTCAAGCTCGGCCTGCGTCCTGAACTGCCTGATGATGAGCGCGGTGACGACCGGCGCGGTGCCGATCAGGCCGAACTGCGCCGCGGTGACCGCGAAGACCCGCAGGTCATGGGAGAGGAGCGCGAGCAAGGCGCCGAGGATGACCGCCAGCGCCGAGATGACGCCGAACAGCCACCTGCCCAGCCTGGCCGGGCCGTACAGGGTGGCGGCGTAGAGGTTGTCGGTGAACACCATGATCGTGCCCAGGGAGTAGCCGAAGATCATGTCCAGCGTGAACCCCGTCGTGCCCAGCGTGAGGGCACCCACCGGATGGCTGCGCCGTACCGCCACGCCGAGACAGGTGAGCAGCAACGGGCCGACGAGCAGCTGGACGGGCACGGTCGGAGGAAGGAAGGGCACGAGCTCCGCCAGGCCCACCGACAACGGCTGGCGGTTGTAGGCTCCGGCGGCGAGCAGGATCAGCCCCATCACCAGGGCGATCACGGCCCACAGGGCGTCCCGTCTCATGGGTTCCATCCCATCATCCCGAGGTCCGTGGCTCATCCGGCGGCGGGCGGGTTCGTCGTACACACAAGGATGTAGGCGGGGCCACGGACTTCGTCAGCGCAGACGATGCCCGAACCGGGGGCGCGCGCCGATCCTTGAACCATGGTTCTGGCGGTGATCATTGGTTGCGAGATCGGCTTCTGGGTTCTTCTCGGGCTCGGTCTCGCGACGCGTTACCTGCTGCGCATGCGACGTCTCAGTACGGCCCTGCTGCTCGGGGTGCCGTTGCTCGACGTGATCCTGTTGGCCGCCTCGGTGGTCGACATCCGCGGCGGCGCCGAGGCGGACTGGCGCCACGGTCTGGCCGCGGGCTACCTCGCCTACTCGATCGTCTTCGGCCATCGGACCCTCAAGTGGGCCGACCAGCGCTTCGCCCACCGCTTCGCCGGAGGGCCGCCGCCCTGGAAGCCCCCGCCCGGCGGTAAGGCCAGGGCCCGCTACGAATGGATGATGTGGCTTCGCACCGTCCTGGCCTGCGCCATCGCCGCCGTCGTGCTGTACGGCCTGGGCTGGCTGGTCGGTGACTGGTCGAAGGCGAGCGGCCTGCTGGAGTTCGGAAGCATCCTCCCGAGGATCGTCCTCATCTCCCTCCTGTGGCCCCTCAGCTACACCCTGTTCCCCAAGAAGGAAGCGACTCCGGCTTCGGCTCCGGCTCCGGCTCCGGTGGAGAACTCTGTTCCTTCGGATCACTCCCTTCGGTAGAGGTTCCCCCATGGGGGCTGTTCCTCGGGGCCCGTCCGGGGGGAACCGCGCAGGCGTCCTCACCTGGTGGTCGGGGAGTCGTTCCCTTGATGGGTTCTGTTGGCTGGGGTCCTGGTTGTTTTCCGAGGGGTTCTGTCCGGGGGAGCCGTGGGGGTGTCCTCAGCTGGTGGTCGGGGAGTCGTTCCCTTGGTGGGTTCTGTTGGCTGGGGTCCTGGTTGTTTTCCGAGGAGTTCTGTCCGGGGGAGCCGAGGGGTGTCTTCACCTGGTGGCCGGGGAGTCGTTCGCTCGATGGGTTCCGTTGGCCAGGGCCCGGGTTGTTCCCTCGGGGACTCCGTTCGCCAGAAGCTGCCCTCCGCGGAAGGCCATTCCCTTCGAGGAGCTTCGGGGCGGAAACAGGTCCATGGGGCTTCGTTCCCGTGGAGGGTTCCGCGTCGGAGGTCCGCAGCTCAGGAAGCCTCGTGTTTCGGGGGTCACGGGGCTTCCTGACCTGGTCTTTTCGTGCCCATGGTGCTGGTGGGCTTCGCTGAGTTCACCGATGCATCCATACCCGTCAAAACGGCACCATGCTCACCAAGGCCCCGCTGCGTACCATGCGGGATATGCGTCCCCTCCAGCACCCGGATGTCTCGACGATCACACTGCCCATGATGCTGAGCGCCCTGGCCGACGAGGTCCGCCTGACGGTCGTCCGCCGGCTCGCCGAGGCCGGGGGCGTGGTCTGCGGCCAGTTCGACGTCCCCGTGAGTATGTCCACGCTCTCCCATCACCTGAAGGTCTTACGCGAGGCCGGGCTCCTACGCGTCACCCCCGAGGGCAGCTTCCGTCGTCACGAACTCCGCCTCCCCGAGATGGAGGCCCGCTTCCCCGGTGTCCTGTCCTCCATCCTCAAGACCGCCCCCTGAGGACTTTGGGGACCTCCGGTGCCACAGCCGATTATTTGGCTGAGCACCCACCCACGCCTGGTAGAGTTATCCCCGTCGCCAAGGCCACCAGGCCCAAAACGACAGGCAAGCGGCCGTAGCTCAATGGATAGAGCATCTGACTACGGATCAGAAGGTTAGGGGTTCGAGTCCTCTCGGCCGCGCAGCAGGTCAGAGGCCCTCCGGGATCATCCGGAGGGCCTCTTTCATGTCCGTACAGCAGCGCAATACAGCAACGCCGTAAGCCGTGGTTCGGTACGCCCTCATCCGGACGAGACCGGTAGCTGAATCTCCCGGGCTCGACCGGTGCGTCGCCGGCCTCGCGGAGCAGGAGAAGGCGACTGGTGGCGGCAGCGGAGTCGCGCATGTCGTATCTCTGGACCGCAACGCACCATACGCGCTGTCGGACAGGGAGGGCATGAGCGCAGCGCGAGCCGTCCGCCGGAAACTGTCGCATCCGTCTGTTTGGGTGATCGGGAGAAGAGACGAACCCGCCCGAGACGATGCGCCTTTCAAGGCCGAGAAGGTGGTCTTCATGGGAAAACTCCTGGCCAGTGCGGTGCACAAGGTGGAGGGATCCTTCTACGTGCTCGACAAGGGGGTCGTTGACGGAGGGCACCCGGATGGGCCTGTCCCATGGGGCCATGAGGTCAGTCCTCCGGGGCAGGATTGGCTCGATGTCGGCTCCAACAGCGTCCGCTTCAGAGGCAGACGATGGAAGACAGGTTATGTACGTCTCGAACTGTGGAGTGCAGCGCCTTCCGTGGATGCGTCCTGGCATCGATCATGGGAGGGAGAGCTCTCCTCGCCGTCGGGCATCATCTACCCCCTGGAGGATGAGACAGGGGGGATACTCGATGACCGCCTTTTCTTCGATCTGGGGCGACGAGAGACGACGTGGCGGATCCGGGTGCAGGCGAAGTTCCTGAAGAACGACCGGGAACCGGATTTCCCTGCCGACGCCTACGAAGTGGACTTCTTTAAGATCCAGTTCTGGAGGCATCCTGAGGAATAGCGGAAGGCCTTCCTGATTTTTCCCGGAGGCCCTCCGCTGTGTCTTCCACGGCAACCTGATCAGATGCTTCCGTCCAGCCGCTGATTCAGCCGATCGAGCGCCTTGCGCGTCTCGGGCGACGGGATCTGCGTGTAGACATCCATGGTCATCGAGATCTGCGAGTGCCGCAGGACGCGCATCGCGACGCGCGGGTGAACGTCAAGGGCGGCCAGGAGCGAGGCGCAGGTGTGCCGGGTGTCGTGGACACGGATCGTCGGCACGCCCGCCCGCTGGCAGTGCGCTTCGAAGGCCCGGTTGAAGTTGCGCGGCTCGATCGGCGTGCCGTTCCGCGTGGTGAAGACGAGATCGGAGTCCTGCCACCTCTCTCCGGCGGCCTTACGGGCGTCCTGCTGTACGTGCCGGCGGTGCTTGAGGGCGGTGATGCACAGGCCGAGGAGCGGCAGCGACGCCGTCGAGTCGTCGGTCTTGGTCGTTTCCCGGTGAAGGAGCTCGCCACGGACCCGGTTGAGCTGACGGGAGATCCACAGCTGCTCTCCACCAAGGTCGACGCAGTCCCAGGCCAGCCCGAGCACCTCACCCCGCCGCAGACCCAGAACGAGGATCAGCACGTAGGCCGCGTAGAGCGGGTCGTCGATCGCCCGCAGGTGTTCGAGAAACCGTCGTGCCTCGTCGACGCCCCACACCACACGCTGTCGCTTCTTCTTCGTCTTACTGGCGGCGGGCAGGGTGGTCAGCGCCGCGACGTTCTTGGAGATCAACTCTTCCCGTACGGCGTTGCCCAGCGCGGAACGGAGGACACGACGGATGCTCGCGATCGTGCTCCGGGAGGGATACCCCTTGCAGCACTTCCCGACGGCGCAGCACCGGCGCTTGCTCTCCGGGCGCCGGTGGTCCTTCTTCTGGTCACAGCAGGTGAACAGAGTCGGAAGCGTGTTGAGCCAGATCTGCACGTCGCGGACCGTGAGCTTGTCGAGGCGCTTCTTCCCCAGGCTGGGGATGATGTAGAGCCGAACCAGCGGTTCGTAGGCCACGTAGGTCGTCGGCTCCCGGTTGGGCTCGATCACCTCGGCGAGCCAGCGCGTCAGGTAGGCGGCAAGAGTGGGGTACTTGGTCGGCACCGGTCCCTTGCGCGCCAACTCGTGGAGCTTGAGCCACTTCTCGTGGGTCTCCTCACGGGTCTTGCCGTAGGCCCACTTCCGGGTCCTCTTGCCCTCCGGCGTGGTGACCCAGACGTAGCCCGCCCAGCCGTCCTTGTACGGGAAGACCGAGCCCTCACCGTTCGAGCGCTTGCCCATCAGGCGGCCTCCTCGCGAAGTCGGGTCACGTAGTCGCTCAGCGCGGACTCCGGAATACGGCGGCAGCGAACGCCGACCACGACGGAGGCCAGTTCGCCGGAGCGGAGGAGGCTGTAGAGGGTCCAGCGGCTGACCTTGAGCTTGGCCATCACCTCGGGCACCGTCAGCATGTCGTCGGTCTTCATCGGCCGCCTCCGCCGTCTGGTGAAGCGGGTGAGGGCGGGTCACCACTCAGGAGAGCAGCAAGCAGGGCATCTCCAGCGGACAGACCCTTGCCTGCGTACTCCCAGTGAGAGATCACAAGGACGGTGTCCTCGTCGAACAGGGGCAGGCGGGCGTGGTCGCGGCGTTCGTCGCGGATGGCGCCCATGGTGGTGGAGTAGTGGCGGGACCGGGTGGAGAAGTGGCCGTGGAACCCGAGCATGTGGGCCCACTGGGTTAGCCGCAGGTCGGCGTATTCGTCGAGGGCACCCAGGCGCATGCATTCGGCGATGAGGCGGCGCGGGTGGTCGCGCAGGTTGAAGGCTTCCAGGTCGTCGAGGGGGTTGATGCGCCGGTCGAGGGCGCCGACGCATTCGGCGGCCTTGGTGGCGTACTTGGCGATGTAGCCAGCCACCGCCTGGTCCGACAGCTCCCCGCCCAGGGTGATCTCGCGAGCATCGAGCTGCCGCCCCCATCGCAGGGTCCGGGCGGGTTCGTCGGCGGTGGCGGGGGTGGTCGCGGTGACTGCGTGGGCGGCGTGCCGTACGGCGTCGGCCAGCATCTCGGCGGTGGCCCAGGTCGGAGGCGGGAAGGTGGGCCCGTCGGGGCCGTCGAGGCGGATGACGGCGTGGAAGTGCACCACCCCGCGCCGCTGGTACTCGGCGACCTTGGCAAACGAGATCGTGCACTGGGCGCGCAGCTCCCGCAGTGTCAGGCCTGC
>NZ_JBIAVG010000035.1:0-18645 GCF_042893955.1 Streptosporangium sp. NPDC001559 | reverse complement strand
CAGGTGAAGCGGAGCCGGTGGGTGTCGACGGGGATCGGGATGGTGCGCATGGATGGGCCTCCTTGTTCGTCTCAGCCAACATAGTCAACCTAGTTGGCCTGGATGTCAACGTTCTCATGGTTGGCCTGGTCGCGTGTCTGTGCTGAACTAGTAGGACCGGCTAGACAGGTTGGATAGGTCAGGCCGGCTAGTCAGCCTGGATAGGCGTGCGACGTGAGAAGGGGCGGATGGTCAAGAACACCGGGCGACCGGGCTACCTGCAGATCGCCGATGACCTGCGCGACCAGATCCGGCGCGGCACTCTCGCGCCCGGCGATCCGTTGCCCTCCACCACCCAGCTCGCGACCGCCTACGATGCCTCGCTGAGCGTGGTGAAACTCGCCGTCGGGGTTCTACGGAACGAGGGGCTGGTGATCGGCCAGCAGGGCAAGGGCGTGTTCGTCCGTGACGACGCTGCCCCGGCCCCGCCGGCCTCCGACGAGCTGGCCGAGATCCGCGCCACCCTGCGCGACCTGTCAGCCCGGCTGGAAAAGGTCGAGGCGGAGCTGAGCGAGGGGAAGTAGCGCGCTCACCCGCGCACGTGGCAGCCGGTGACCCGGCGGGCCAGGGCCGCCGCCCGGCTCGGAGGCTTCTCGCCGAGTCGCATGCGCCGGTCCTCCTGGCGCATACCGACCAGGACGACGACGTAGCCGACGAACACCGTCGCGCTCAGTACCAGGCCGATGATCAGCGGGATCATGGTCGCGCTCACGTCCAGATCACCCCCGCCTCGGCGGTGCCGTACGGGCGGTTGGCCGGACGCCGCACCTGACCACGCCGCCGGTTCGTCCTGCGTCGGGCCACCTGACGGCGAACCCACCGCTCCCGCGCCAGGCACTTGCGGCAGACGAACCGTCCCTCCTCCAGGACCGCGCCGCATCCGCAGGCGGGCGTGTCGTCGATCGGCCGAATGTGGTTGATCACTGTTGTCTCTCCTCTCGTCGCTGCCGGTGACGCCTTGCGATACCGAGAGTGCGACGAGCAGGGAGGACGTGATCACTACAGGACGGGACATGTACAGGACGTCCGGTCTACGATTGCCCCGTCCCTGGACGTCCCCGGCTTGCAGGCAGGTGAGATGGCGAACGAGCGGTTGCGCACGGCGTTACTCGAACGGGGAACCACCATCTTGGAGGTGGCCGAGGCCATCGAGGTCGACGCCAAGACCGTGGAACGATGGATCACCCGAGGCCGGGTGCCCTACCGCAAGCACCGCTTCGCCGTGGCCAAGCTGCTGGGGGTCGAGGAGGCCTACCTGTGGCCCGAGGCCATGACCCCCGCCCAGACCGCGGCCGTCTCCGAGACCGAGATCGTCACCGTCTACCCGCACCGCTGGGCCGTACCCAAGGACGCCTGGGGACGACTGTTCGCCTCCGCCCGCCAGGAGATCGACATCCTGGTCTACAGCGGCATCTTCATCGCCCAGGACACCGGCATCGTCCGCGTCTTCGCTGACCGGGCCGACGCGGGCGTGAAGATCCGGATGCTGCTCGGCGACCCCGACTCACCCGAGGTCGCCCAGCGCGGCATCGACGAGGGGATCAACGACGGCATGGCGGCCCAGATCAAGACCGCGCTCGTGTTCTACCGGTCGCTGCGCCGGCACGAGAACGTGGAGATCCGCTTCCACCGCACGGTCCTGTACAACTCCATCTACCGCGCCGATGACCAGCTGCTGGTCAACAGCCACGTCTACGGCACCTTCGCCTCCAACGCCCCGGTCATGCATCTGCGCAGGGTCCCCGGCGGCACGATGGCGGCCACCTACCTCAACAGCTTCGACTCCGTCTGGGACCAGGCCCGGCCGGTAGAGTCCTGACCCATGACGGCCCGCCGGATCGACTTCTACGACGACCCCGCCGCACCCGCCCCCAACAGCCTGGTCCCCTCGGTCAACGTCGTCGTCGTCAACGACGCGGGCGACATCCTGATGATCCGCCGCTCCGACAACGGCAACTGGGCCGTACCCGGCGGCGCCATCGACCTGGGGGAGTCCCTGCCTCAGGCCGCCGTCCGGGAGACGCTGGAGGAGACCGGCGTCACCTGTGAGATCACCGGCCTGGTCGGCACCTACACCGACCCCCGCCACGTGATCCTCTACACCTCCGACGGCGAGGCCCGCCAGGAGTTCTCCATCGTCCTCACCGCCCGCCCCATCGACGGTGAGCCGACCCCGAGCGATGAGTCCCGCGAGGTCCGCTGGGTGCCGCGCGAGGAGATCGGCTCCCTGGTCATGGACCGGTCGATGCGGCTGCGGCTTAGCCACTTCCTCGACGGCGCCGGGCCGTACATCGGGTAGGAAAAACCGGTTGGCTGAGCCTGGCCGGTGTCCGTATGGTGCCGATTACGGTGGCGAAGACATCCGGAGGGCACGCCCGATGACCCTGTTCACGCACCTCTCCCCAGCCGATGACATCCGTTCGATCCGACGGGCCGGTATTCGCGCGTGCAGCCGCGACCACGACGGCGCGGCCGGGGTGTTCTGCCTGCCGATCATGCCCTCCTACCAGCTCACCCACCAGTGGGGCCGGGAACTGCATCGCCGTGGCGGGCGGCGCACGATGGTCGCCGTGGACTTCCGGCTGCCCGACGACGAACCGGTCCTGGTCGGCCGCTACAACCACCGGCACGTCGAACGCACCAGCGCCGAGGCCGCCGCCCTGATCGCCGGATGCGAGGACGCCCGGGGATATGAGGTCTTCGTCCGCCGCCCGATCGGCGCCAAGGAGATCCACCGGGTGCGGGCAATCAACCGGGTAACCGGCTGGCGCTACATGCCCGACGCCCACGGCATGTTCCCCTGCCCGTGCCCGATGTGCCTGGGACGCGGGGGATACGGGATCGCGAAGATCCGCAAGAAGGCCGAGAGCCGCGGCTACTGACCGCTGTGCCCCAGCGCGGCCTGTACGGCGTGCACGGCCGCGACGATGCACGGCGTGGCCCTGGTGATCGATCGGCTGACCAGGTGCTCGGGGCCGTACCGGGAGTGGATCTCCGCCAGGCGGGTTTTGACGTCGACCGGCAGGCCGTCCGGGCTGGTGGTCATGTCGCAGTAGGTCAGCGCCTCGACCAGTTCGGGGCGTTCCTTGGCGAACTCGGCATTCAGCGTGTCGAACAGGCCGCGTTCGGCGGCTTCGCACTCGGCGCAGGTGTGATGGGCCACCAGCCGGGCGAGCCGGTCGTCGGCCTGCTGGACGTCACGCAGGTAGCGGGCGCCGTCCAGCGGATGGAAACCCGTGTCGGCCAGGGCGGGGGCGTATCCGATGTCGTGCAGCCAGGCCGCCGCGGTCAGCAGGTCGGCCTCCGCGCCGAGGATCGGCCCCAGCGATTCGGCCTGCGCGGCGACCCCCTGGGTGTGCGCCCACCGGCGCGGCAGAGGTTCCTCCAGCAGGTGTCGGGCCAGGTCACGTGCCCACTCGGCTTGTCCCATACGGTTCACCCTAGACTCCGCCCGAAGCCTGTCCCGAGGCCCAGCGCCAGACGTCTCAGGACGTCTCAAAGCGGTGCGTGACGGACGAAACGCCCCTTGCCGTGCCGGGCCACGATGAGCCCTTCCCGCTCCAGTACGGCCAGCGCCTGGCGGACGGTGTTACGCGAGGCCCCATGCCGTTCCCGCAACTCGTTCTCACTCGGCACCGCCGCCCCCACCGGGAGGGCACCGGTGCTTATCCGCTCACGCAACTCGGCGGCGATCTCCTGATAGCGATACAGCGCGGCTCGGCTCCCGGGGTCCTTCACCCGGCGTCCCGCGCCGGGCATCGTGTCGATCAGACCTTCGTCCTCCAGTACGGCCAGTGCGCGCCGGACGGTGCTGCGGGCCACGTGGAAGCGCTGGGCCAGCGCCGCCTCCGAGGGCAGGGCACTGGCCGGAGGGTAGTGACCGGCGGTGATCTGCGCGCGGAGCCGTTCGGCGATCCGGTCGTAGACCCGCCTGCCGGTCAGCCACCCGTCGGTGTCATCGGTCATCGAGGTCAGCGGCCGTGCACGCCGTGGATGTTGCCCAGATTGATGGTGAGCGTGCCCTGCTCGCCCTCGCGCCAGCCGCGCCGCACCGCCGCGGCGATGTCCTCGGCGGCCATCGGCAGGTGGATGGTGGAGGTGCGCTCGTCGGGCCGGTCGCCCCAGTAGAACCAGTAGAAGACGACCTGGACGTAGACGCGGCGGGTACGGGCGTTGTGGTCGGTGATCTCCAGGCAGGGTTGGCCGTCGTGGTCGTTGGTCAGGAAGTTCGGCACGTACAGCGCGTTGAGGTGACCGCGCAGTATGGTCAGCAGGTTCCGCTGGTGGTCAATGATCTTCTCTTTGGACATGCGGGTGCTCCCGTCGTCTCACGGCCCCGGTGGTGCCGGGTTCGGTGCCAGTGAGTCTCCTGACCGGGATGGGACACAGGCACCACGACTTTGGGGACGTCTAGGGACGTCTTATGTTAGCGTCGCTGGTACCGACCCGCTCCGGGAGGGACCACACCCGATGAACGAACACCTTCGCCACGCCCTCATCCGGGCCCGCCTGCAACCCCTCGACGTGGCCACTCACCTGACCGTCGACCCCAAAACCGTCTCCCGCTGGCTCGCCGGCCGCGTCCCCCATCCCCGTCACCGCCTGGCCGTCGCCGACCTCCTCCACGTCGACGAGAACGACCTGTGGCCCGAAAGCGTCCGCCGACGCCCAGGCCCCCCGGCCGAGATCAAGGCCGTCTACCCACACCGCTGGGCCGTACCGGCCACCATCTGGCGCACCTTCTTCGAAGCCGCCCAAGCTGAGATCGGCATCCTCGTCTACAGCGGCCTGTTCCTCGCCGAAGACGCCGGACTGCTCCGCATCCTGGTCGGGCGGGCAACCGCCGGAGTCCGGGTACGCATCCTGCTCGGCGACCCCGACAGCCCCCACGTCGCCACCCGGGGAGCGGACGAAGGCGTCGGAGCCGACGTCATGGTCTCCAGAACCAGAAACGCTCTCACCCTCTGTCGTCCTTTGGGGGATGTGGAGGGGATCGAGATACGGCTACACGGGACGATCCTGTACAACTCCATCTACCGCGCCGACAACGACCTGTTGGTCAACCTCCACGCCTACGGCACCCGCGCCTCTGACGCCCCGGTCGTCTACATCACCGGCAACGAACCCAACAGCACCGCGGCCACCTACCTCGACAGCTTCGAACGAGTCTGGGACGGAGCGGTACCCGCATCTCAGCGTGGCTGACAGCACTGGATCAAGATCGAAAGAAACTTATCTGTCCGTCTTCAAGGCCGGTCCGCCTGCGGCGGCCTGCGCGTCGGGCGGTCGCTGGCCGCGCTGCGGCTCTTCGGCCGGTCGCGGCCAGCACCGCCCACGCTCAAGCGCACCACAAGGTCAGGGCTCGCGCATGCCACTGGACATTCCTGAAATAGTCGAATACTTGTTGCCCAAGGCCTATCCTGCTGGTATGCGAGGAGGCACCTTGGGTCACAAGTACTGGTTGGCGGTATACACCGAGGACACCTGGAACGAGTTCATTGCTCACGGTGCTGATGTGGCCGGATTCCCCCTGCGCCGTCGCAAAAGCGTGCGCACCATGAAGCGGGGTGATCACCTGGTGTTCTACGTCATGGGACTGAAGCGATTGGTTGGCATCGCAGAGATCACCGGCGGACCTTACGAATCCGACGAGCAGATTTGGGCCAGCGGAGACTACCCACTCCGAGTTGGCGTTGACCTGAGCGTGCAGGCTCCCCGCCCCGAGCAAGGAGTGCCGATCACCGAACTCCTCGGCGAGCTCGACCTGTTCGAGCGACGCGGCGACCTGGGCTCATGGGGAGTGCGGCTTCGCGGAACTCCGAAGGTTCTCTCTGACTCGGATGGTCAGGCGATCTTGGCGGCGCTTCATAAAGCGCTGTCGGGTTCGGCGTCAACGCTTCATACGGAGGCCCAGTATCTGCTGCTTCAGCTGGGCGCGAACCTTGGCCTCGATGTGTACGTGGCAGTGAACGATCGCAGCCGTTTGTACGGTGACATGCCGCTCGGTTCTATGCCGAGAGTTGTGGATTCCCTACCTCAATCGCTGCCAGGCAAGGCCGCCGATGTGATCAAGTACGTCGATGTGCTTTGGTTCGAGGACGATGCGGTCGTCGCGGCGTTCGAGGTGGAATGCACCACCGACATCAGCCGGGGCTGGGGCAGAATGGCGGATCTTTTGGCTTGTCAGCCGAATCTAAGCATCCCCCACTTCATCGTTGCTCCCGAGGAACGACGTGAGAAGGTCCGTCGCGAGGTTAATCGTCCGGCTCTACGTCGTCTCGGCTCAATGGGGCTTAAAAAGGAATATGTCCGTTATGTACCCATTGAGGGTATGCGAATAGAAGTTCTTCGTTTGGGGTCCAATCTTCGCGGGGCTGGGCGGGCCTGGATCCTAGATCGGATTAGCGAGGAAGTTGTTACCCGTTTGTGAGGTATCTGAGCATATCCGCTATTTCCTGTGTTTCTTCATGGCCTGGTCCGTAGAGGACACGGAGGTCGTCGAACAGCGGGCTCAGTACCTCGCGTGCCGCCGCAACATTACCCTCGCTAGCGAGGAGCGTCCCGATGCTGCGCCGGACCTCGATGGCGGTTTGGGAGATGTCGCTCTCCTTCGCGCGAACCAGACTCAGAACTTCGTGGTACTGCCGGAGCGCACTAGTGACGTGGCCGAGTTCCGCGCGGCAGTCAGCCGCGTGCCGGCGGCAGTCGATGACGTTGTTGCCAGTCGGTCCTTCGGTGGCCTCGTAGGCCCGATTGAGGTCGTCGAACTCCGGTAGAGATCGGCGATAATCGCCGCCGACGAACAGAATCGCGGCCCTTTTCTTGCGCAGGGTGAGAACTCGTGAATGGCGGGCCCCGAGGGCGGCTGAACCTGAGTCGATCACTTCCTGGAGAGCGTCTGCCGCCTGGACGTAGCGCTCGTCGTCAAGGAGTTCGGTGGCCTTACGGTTGGCAGCGGCGACGGCATCCTTGAAGTTGGTGTCGACCACTCCACCTGGAGAAAGAGCAGGTGCTGGCTCGGGGACGCTGGGGGCGGCCTCGGGCGGGCGTGGGGCGTTCGGGCGGCGATACATCTGGGTGGGATCCGGACACCCGGCGAACTGAGGGCCGCCCTGCGGCGCGGGTGATCCCGGTGGAGGTAAGAACGGCAGAAGGCTGACGTAGGCCGCGTAGGCATCCGACGGACGCTGCTCGGGCTTCTTGGCCAGCAGTTCGAGGACAAGCTTCTCCAGGTCCTCCGGGACTTCGGGGCGTAGTACGCGAATCAGCATCGGCTGGGAATGGCGATGTTGCTCGACGAAGTCGTCCTCGGTGGGGCCGTCGAAGACCGGCCGGCCGGTGAGCAGCTCGTGAAGGAGGCAGCCAAGAGCGTAGAGGTCGCTCTGTGGGGTGACCTGGCGGGCCCGGGTCTGTTCGGGCGACATGTACTGGAAGGTCCCCATCGGGATGCCGAGCCTGGTCAGTTGTGGCACATCGGGGCGGAGGATCGCGGCAATGCCGAAGTCGAGCACCTTGACCGTGCCGTCCGCGCTGACCAGCACATTGTCGGGCTTGAGGTCACGGTGGACGACGGGAATGGCGTGGGCGTGGGAGAGGACAGTGGCGATCTGTGCGGTCATCGCCGCCGCCCAGGGGATCGGCAGGAGAGCGCCCGGACTGACGTAGGAGCGCAGGCTAGTGCCGTGGATGTACTCCATGACCAGGTAGAGCTGCTCATAGGGCTCTTCGAGGACAGCATCGTAGACCTGGGGCACGCCATGGTGGCGAATACGCGCGGTGATACGGGCCTCACGACGGAAACGGTCGGCGAGCTCCTTGGCATCTCGTACGGACGTGACCACGTCTGTCCGGATTACCTTCACCGCGACCTCGCGGTCGAGCACGGCGTCGTAGCCGCGCCAGACCGTGCCCATGCCGCCGGTACTGATCTTCTCGGTCAGCTCGTATCGCCCGGCGACGGGTTCAATCGACACGTTGTCTCCACGAGTCGTCCTCAGCACGTTTGGTGATCAGTGTCACCATGGAAGAGCTCGACTGTCCAACAGAAGCCATCAAGCCACGTCGTCGAGCCCCTCCTGTTCGCGGATGAGCCGCCAGGCCGCCCGGCGGGCGGTCTTGGTGAGAGCGACCTTGAATGTGGGGTCCTTGTCGAAGAACTTGTCGCCGAGCGTCTTCAGGTTGTCGACGTGGTCAGCGACCTTTTCCTCGAAAACCTTATTGAAGACGTACCCGAAGTTGTCCGGGTCCACGTTGGCGACAGCGGCCTGCCGTACTTCGGGATCAGCGACTGTCTCATTGAACGGGACAATCATGTCCTGTTCGGTGAAGCTGGTGCCAAACCTCTCGTTAAACCTCTCAATCAGCTCCGATAGCAGTGACTTCTCTTCCTCTTTGGGCCGGCCGGAACCGTCACCGAAGCCCTTGAGGATGGAAGCGCCTTCCGGGTTGAGGCCGAGGTCATGCTCGCCGGCCTTCTCAGTCTTGACGTGGGTGAGGTTGATCTCGCCCAGATCCACGTCACCTCTGGCGCCGTGCGGGAGCCGGGCCAGCAGGTAGCGGCCGTAGACGTAGAGCAGCTCCAGGTCCTCGTCCTGATAGGGGATGATTTGAGAGAGGAAACCGTACTTGCTGACGTAGGAATCGAGGTCGAACCGGAAGTCCTCGGCCTTCTTCTGGTCGTCCTCGTCTTCATTATCCAGCAGGTCCTTGAATCGGCTGACCGCCGGGGCGAGTAGTCGGTAGAGTTCCGCATGAAGCTTCTCGCGGGAGACCCTGGTCTCGTCGGCCGCGAAGAGTGCTGCAGCGAAGGCGAGCATCTCCTGCTTGTAGAGCACCTGGTGACCCATGACCTTGCTCACCGCAGTGTAGAGCAGGTTCGGGTCCGAGGATAGCGTCTCTGCCTCCTCGAAATAAGGGCGGAACGACTCTTTGATCTGTTCGGCGTCGTTGGCGAAGTCGATGACGGCCAGATCTGCTTGTGACTTGTGCTCGGCGGTCCGATTCAGTCGCGACAGCGTCTGCACGGCGGCGATACCCGACAGTTTCTTGTTGACATACATCGTGGTCAGCAATGGCTCGTCGAAGCCCGTCTGGTATTTCTCGGCTACAACCAGAATCCGATACTCGGCACGGCCCTTGCCGCCGGCCTTCACCACGTTGTCGTCAGCACGGGTGTAGGCGAACGCCTTGGGCAGAGCGTCCTCGCCGAGGCCACCGTTCTCTTTGACTTCGGTGATGTCCTTGTCGCCATCGTGGTCGAGGCTGCCGGAGAAGGCGACCAGTACGCCGATGTCGTTGCCTCGGATCTCCAGCTCCTCCTTGACGGCACGCGACATCTGCACCGCGCTGACCCGGGAAGAAGTGACGACCATGGCTTTGGCCCGTCCGCCCATCCTGCCTCGGGTGTGGGCCAGGAAGTGCTCGACGATGACAACCGCCTGTTGCTTGACGGTCGCATCATGGGTGAGCGCATACTGGGCCAGCAGCGGGCTGGTCTTGGATTTATCCACTTCCCTGTCGTCGGGGTTGTTGCTGACGAGCTTCCAGAAGGTGTCGTAAGTGACGTAGGTGCGGAGCGGGTCGAGGATGAAGCCCTCCTCGATTGCCTGCCGCATTGCGTAGGTGTGGAACGGCTTGAACTTCTCCTCGCCGTCGACCTTCTCCAACTTGCCGAAAAGCTCCAGGGTCTTGGCCTTCGGCGTGGCCGTGAAGGCGAAGTAGGAGATATTGGGAGCCATGCTGCGCTCGATGGCACTTCGCCTCAGCTTGGCATCCACACTGGTGGCGCCCTGGGCTTCGTCCTCGGCATCCAGGCCGAGGTCACGCAGCGCGGCACGGACAGCCTTGGCGGCCTCGCCCGACTGGGAGGAGTGCGCCTCGTCCACGACGATCGCGAACGTCCGCCCCTTGATCTCAGTCGGGTTGTCCTTGAGGTACTCCACCAGCACCGGGAAGGTGGCCAGCGTTACCGTGATGATCTTCCCGCTCTCGCTGGAGAGCGCGACTGCCAGCTGCGCCGACTTCGCTCCTCGCCGTTCATCGATCTTGACGACGAGCCCAGCAGTCTGCTCGAAGCTGCCGACCGTCTCACGGAGCTGGGCATCCAGGTTGCGCCGATCGGTGATGATTATTGTCTTGTCAAAGACCGGGACGCCGGGCTTGAGCCCCTTCGCCACCGCTTTCGGATCGAGCTCACGGGTATCGGTCGCTGTGTGCAGCGCACTCAACCGGTGCGCCAGCCAGGCGATCGTGTTCGACTTGCCGGACCCGGCCGAGTGCATGACCAGGTAGTTGTGCCCTGCTCCATGCTGTACGGCATGCGCTGTCAGCTTCTTAACCGCATCCCACTGATGGAAGCGGGGGAAAATCGCCGAGCGACCGCTACCCTTCTTGGCCTTGGGCTGGTGGACGAAGCGCTCTAGCAGGTCCAGCCAGTTGTCGCGCTCCCACACCTGCTCCCACAGATAGGAGGTCGGATACTTTCCCGGTACGGCTGGCACCGGGTTTCCAGTGCCGCCGGACTCGCCGGGGCCTTCCGAACCGGTGTTGAAGGGAAGGAACGGCGTGGGCTTGCCCCGCAGTCTCGGGGCAACGAAGACCTGATCGGGGTCGACGGCGAAATTCGCTACCGACTTCTGGGCGAAGATCGATTCAGTGGGGTCGCGTTCATCCCGGTACTGCTTCTTGGCATGCTCCACCCCCTGTCCGGTGAGCGGGTTCTTCAGCTCGGCGGTGGCGACCGGGATGCCGTTGACGAACAGTACCAGGTCAAGACGGTGACCCTTGTCGGCCGCTTTGGTCGCGTAGGCGATCTCCCGGATGACCGTGAGCCGGTTGGCCCGATAGCTGGTCAACACGGCGTCGGCTTCGACCAGGTTCGGCTTGAAGTAGGCCAGCTTGATGCGGACACCGCGATCCTTCACACCGTTCCGCAGCACGTCAAGGACGCCTTCGGCGGCGATCGCCTGGTTCAGCCGTTTGACGAACCCCTGCTGGGCGGCGTCGGCGTCGTTGCCGTAGAGGGTGAGCAGTTGGTTCCACTCGTCAATCTGAGTGGCGCCGATGAACGTGAACAGCTCACTGGTAGCCAGGCCAAGGTCGGCCCGATAGTCCGAGTGATGACCCACATCCCAGCCGCGCCGCTGCATTTCGGCGAGGATCGCACTGCGGAAGGCTTCCTCGTTGTGGTTCGCAGCCATCACTCCTCCACTCCACGTCCACTTGCCGACGAAACATCAAACTTCCCGGTCACCGCCGCCGTGATGAGAGCTTGACGACGTTCTCCCATCAAACTTTGGAAGGCTTGCATCCGCAGCTGAAGAATCGCGATTGTTTCAAGTAGTCGATCTAGTCGCTCTGCGATAGCCGCCTGGGCCGAACGATCGGGAAGATAGATCGGGAATTCTTTGAGTTTTTCGTTATTCAGGATTCGGATCCGCGAGTACTGCGCCCATTCTCGCAGTTCGGGGGTGGAGGCCCATAGCTGCCAGGCGATGAACCTGCCGACAATGTTATCGCCCGGCTTCAAGCTGGTTAGTTGCTGATTGCCAGTGGCCGGGTGATGCAGGTAGCCAACTTTTCCTAGGGACTCGCCAATTCCTGTGATTATTATGCTACCTGCATCGAAGATCGGAACATCGGTTCTGTTCTGCTCGATGAATTTGTCGGCTTCGCCTACCGTGAGCATATCGTTCAAGGCCGCTGGCGTGTACCACGGAATTGTCCCCGCGATTCTTTTGGTTTGCAATCCGCTCGGAGTCAGGCCGGTCTGAATCGAAGAGAGTGCCCTCCGGAGCTGGACATATTGATTTCCTGGATCTCTTGACCGCCCAAGAATACTGCTTCGACCTGTGAGTTCCTTCGCGGTAGTGAAAAGGAGGGTGGAAATTGCTCCGAACTGCCGCTTCCGTAGGGACATTAGCCGAGAGATGCGGGTAGTCTCGACGTCGAGGAAGTCTACGATTCGCCGCTGCTCATCTATTCTCGGGAGCGAGATAGGTAGTACAGAAATCTCGCTGGGATTTATGGCTGGATAACTGACCCCGACTGACCGTGCAACGATTTCATCGATAAATCGCTGAGATTGGCAGTAGTAAGAAAGGAAGCGTGAATTGATGCATTCCTTGGCCTCCAGAACGGTGAATCCGGTAGAGAATACTAGTGGATCACTCGTTTCTGGAACAGATGCAATTGCCCGGAGATATGTTCGCACGGTGGATACGATTACAGCGCCAGGCGGCGCCAAGCGCCTCGCGCGCGAAGGGGCGACAGCGAAGGCCAAATCCTCGTCGGGAACCTCTATTTTGCCAATGCTGTTCACCGAACCGATGTCAATGTAACGAAATCGGAATTCTGGGTCTGTGTTCTCGGCCAAGGTGTTCTGGTTGACGAGAGCTACATCCTTGATGCGATAAGTCATCCTTCAGTCACCTCGCCGAGGAGGATCTGGATCTCGGCCTCAAGGGACTTGAGTTCGGCATCGATTTCGGCCAGCGGACGGGGCAGCGTGTAGACGTAGAAGTGCCGAGTGAACGGGATTTCGTAGCCGATTTTCGTCTTCTCGTGATCGATCCAAGCGTCGGGAACGTGCGGGAGGACTTCGCGCTTCAGATAATCCTCGATGTCCTCGTTCAGTGGGACATTCTCGAAGTCGCGCAGGTCCGGGTCGGGTTCCGGGTTTGGGTCGCCTTTCTTCTTGTACTGCACCTCACCCTTCGAGTCCTTGACGCTGATGGCGTCACGGAGCGACTTGAGGAAAGGTGCCTTCGACGGCCACGGACTCCCGGCGGCGGCCACCGCCGCGTGCAGAGCCGAGAATGCTTCGGCCTTCGTCCACCACGTGGAGCCAAGCAGCGGGCGGATCGCCTCAAGCTGGCTGCTGACACCAATGTCGCTGCCTGCGGCGATCGGATTGTAGACCGTCAGGGAGATCCGGACCTTGTCGAGGGACTCTTCGGTGAGCTCGAACCGGAGCTTGAGCGGGCGCTCGACGGTGATGCGGCGGTAGCCGAAATCCTCATTGCGGAAAATCTTGACCTTGCCGTGCAACGGGTGCTCAGGGTCGCCAGCCACGGTGAGGGCTTCGCCGTAAAGCCTGGTGATCTCTCTGATCTGGTCTGCGCCGATGGCTTTGCGCTTATCGCCGAGGGATTTGCGCATCTTCTGCCAGTACTCTCGCGCGTCCAGCAGGATGACCTTGCCCTGGTGGTCGGGCGACTTGCGGTTGCTGAGGATCCAGAAGTAGGTGGAGATGCCAGTGTTGTAGAAAAGCTGGTCGGGCAGGGCGACAATCGCCTCCAGCCAGTCGTTCTTCAGAATCCAGCGGCGGATGTTCGACTCGCCCGAGCCAGCGGCGCCGGTGAACAAAGGCGAGCCGTTGAAGACGATCGCGATGCGGCTGCCGCCCAGTGCGGGCGTCTTCATCTTGGCGATCATGTGCTGGAGGAAGAGCAGCGAGCCGTCGTTGATCCGGGGCAGACCGGCCTGAAACTTGCCGTCCGGATCGCGCGCCGCCTCGTCCTCGATCTGGGTCTTGATCTTCTTCCACTCGACGCCGAATGGCGGGTTGGCCAGCATGTAGTCGAACCGCTCCCGCAGGTGACCATCGTCGGTGAACGAGTTGCCGAAGGCAATGTTGTCCGGATCCTGGCCCTTGATCATGAGGTCGGAGCGGCAGATCGCCCATGACTCGGGGTTAAGCTCCTGCCCGTACGCCTTGACGGTCGCGCCCTTGTTGAATGTCTTGATGTGTTCCTCGGCGGCGCTGAGCATGCCACCGGTGCCGCAGGCGGGATCGAGCACGCTACGTCCGACACCGCTTTCGCGCAACAGGTCGGCGTCAGGCGCGATGAGCAGGTTGACCATCAGTTCGATGACCTCACGCGGGGTGAAGTGCTCACCCGCGGTCTCGTTCGAGGCCTCGGCGAAGCGCCGGATCAGGTCCTCGAAGATGTAGCCCATCGCCTGGTTGGGGACCACCCGCGGGTCTAGGTCGAGGTCGGCGAACTTGCCGATGACCTGGTAGAGCAGGTCGGCCTCGTCCAGCTTCTTAATCTGCTGGGCGAAGTCGTACTTCTCCAGCACTTCGCGGGCGTTGTCGGAGAAGGCAGCCACGTACTGGTTCATCAGCGAGGCGGCGTGCTTCGGGTCACCCGCGATCTTCTTCAGCGTGTAGCGGCTGATGTTGTAGAAGTTGTGCCCGGCCGCGCGGCGCAGGAAGAACTCCCGCTCCTCGCCCTTGTCGGCGGCGTCAGCGACGGCGTCACGGGTGGAGTCCAGGACGCATTCGAGGCGGCGCAGCACGGTGAACGGCAGGATCACCTTGCCGTAGTCATGCCTGCGATAGTCACCGCGCAGCAGGTCGGCGACGGCCCAGGCATGGTTGGACAGTTGGGAGTGCTTACCGAGGTCCAACGGGGGTCCTTCTCTCGTGGCGACCGGGAGGACAGTGTCCTCAAGTGTGAGGGGAATACGAAGAGCGGGAGGGCTGATCCAGCGGAAAACTCAAAGCGGCGGAGGTGTCAGCCCGCCGCCGGTCAGGGCTGAGGAGACGGTCCTGGCGGTCTCGATGGCCAGTTCGTGCATGTGCCGGGCGGCCTCCTCCAACCGGTGCAGCTCACGGAAGGCGGAGCCGTAACGGACCTGCTCGTCCAGCGGAAGGAGCGGTACCTTGAACCGCAGCGGATCGATGGGGATGTAGGAACGCAGACCGGATGCGGTTGCGAGATTCTCCTCTGTGAGTGAGAAGCCGGCCAGGAACCACGGGTCCAGCCGGGACGGGTCGACTCGGAGCGCGACCAAGTCGGCGCCCAGCATGGCTCCCGCATGGCGATCATCAGCCACCCGGTACCTCGCTCGCTCTCGCGAGGTAAGCCCCTTCGGAAGGATGACGTCGCCCGCCGCCACGATGACCGGTGTGGCCGGTTCAGGCCGGAGAACGGCAAGCAGGTCTCCCCGGACGAGATCGCTGATCAAGGCGGTGCGCCACATCCTGGGCTGGTCTGACGCAGCCCATCGTTGAGACGAGATCGCCGTGTCCAGATCGGTATGGCTCTGGGAAAGCTCGCTGAGTAGGAGAGCGGCCTGCTGGGAAACCTCTGCCGGGTCGAGCTGCGCACGGTGCAGGTGTCGGATCGGTGTGAGATCGACGTTGTCGCCGAAGAGTGCCACCACGGGGACCGCTCTCGCTCTGCCGGGCACCGGTTCGAATTCGGCCGGGTCGTTGAGGAAGGCCCGCCAGGTGGCCAGGGTGGTGCCCGTGAGGGTCTCCCAAGCGGGCGTTTCGTCGCCGGTTCCTTCGGACAGGTCGAGCATCAGGATCGGTTCGGCAGCCGCACTTGGCAGGGGATTACGCAACACCCACAGGTGAAGGCCGACGTGCAGCGGGACAGCGAGGCCAGGTGGCAGGGCGATCACGGCTCGGATGGCACCTGCTTTGAGTAGCTCGGTGCGAATCTTCCGGCTGGGCGTGCGCGTGGCCATGGACGGCGGTAGCAGGAGCACTGCGTGGCCACCGGGAGCAAGGTGAGCGAGTGCGTGCTGTACCCATGCCAGCTCGCTTTCACCGCGGGATGGCGTGCCGTACGTCCAGCGAGGGTCGTAGGCCAGTTCGTCGTGACCCCACTCGCGGTCCCCGAACGGTGGGTTGCACAGAACCGCGTCCGCCTTCAGCCCATGGAAGGCATCGGCGCGAAGACTGTCGCCGGTGCGCACCAGCGTCAAGGCGTCCGGGCGGGACAGCTTCAGGCGGATGGTGCTGCGCAGCGCCTGCACTTCCAGCCGATCCTGCCCGAGCAGCTCGGTCGCTCCCCGGCTACCGGCAGCATCGAGGAGCGACCCGCCGCCGCAGGCAGGGTCGAACACCGTCTCGGGGTAGTGGTCATCCGTCCCCAGCAGGGCTGCCATGAGGTCAGCGAGCTGGCGTGGGGTGGTGAAGGCGCCAGGGGAGTTGCTGTCGGCGAGCTCTCGTTCGGCCAAGACGTCCACGACAGCAGGACCACCGTCGTCGCGCACACTGCTCACGATGGCGCGGAGCACCGGTGCATCGTCGGTCTCATAGGTCAGCGGCGAACTTCCCAGGAGGTCAGCGAGACTGGCCACGGCCTGGTTGGCCGCTTCGGCGAGCGCCTTGTCCGGCAGTCCGGTCAGGTCGCGTTCGGCTTGCGCGGCGGCGAGCACGAAGGGCAGAAGTTGGTGGGCGATGGCGGTTCCCTGCCGAATTCGTAGCAGTGTGCGGAGCTCAGCCAGAGCAGAACCCGATTTCGTCTGCCCGTGAGCTGCCAACCAGCCCCGCACGGCTTCCAAGTCGTAGAGCGGACTGGTGTCGGCTCCGGCGGTGGGAGCGGGAAAGTCCGCGTGACGCCGCCGCCAGTTGCTGACGGTGGCTCTGGTGACTCCGGCCAGCCGGGAGATCTCGGCGGCGGTCACGTACACCGGCTGCTGCGACATGGTCTCCTCGTTCCCTTGGCGACTGCCGTGATGGTAACCGTGAAAAGCAGTCTTAGACAAGCGGGAACTTTTTAACAGTGCTTTCAGTCATAATCGGTGCAAGCGGTTCTCCTCATTCCCTCTTCTCGCTTGGAGTACGCCATGGCACCTGCGACCCTGCCCGCCACCGTTTACCGACTCGCCGGCATCGCACCCACTACGGACGCGATGTTCGAAGCCACCTCCACCGGCCGTCTCGCCGCGCCGGGCGTCGATGTCATGGAGCTCGACATCGACGGTTCGCCGGCGGTTCTCTACTTCCGTCAGCACCCACCATCCAAGGCCGGGTGGACTCCTGGCCTCTCCGCGCTCACAGGCGTATCGCTTCCGCTGATCAGGCAGGACTGCGAGGCGGTACTGATCGTGGCGGCGGAGCCGTACGTCTATGGGATCGGTTTCGGTCAGGGGTACCTCGCGGTCGTTGACTCCCGTGAGCCGGGCTTCGGTCTGCACTGCGCGCTGCGCGCGGTCGACCCAGCACGGGTGCGCGACGTGGACCGACGGGCGCTCGGCGGCCTGCCACGGCACGACTCCACCTACGTCCCGGACGGCATCCCTATCGGTGGTGTCGGCATCCGAGACTATGCCGAGCTGGTCAAGAAGCTCGGTGGCCTGATCAAGGCTGCCGACCTCGGTCTCAACCACCGGGAAAGCGTCTCTGTTGAAGGCGCGGACGGGTTGCGCTTGCCCATCCCGCTGGAGCCGACGGCGTTTCGAGCCCTGCTGCACCGGTTGAACGAGATCAGCGAGCGCGAGGTGCCACCCGACTTCGAACGGCTGGAAGCCATCCGGCCGGTGGGCTCCGAGTCGCTCCGCGACAAGCTGGACGCGCTGCTGGATGAGGCACTCCGTGGGCAGGGCGACGCCCGGCTGCATGTGGCAGTCCCGGTCGCCCTGGTCGACCTGCGCCACGAGGCTCGCTCGTACCGCATCAAGGTCGGTAGCGTCGCGATCGTCCGGGAGGAGCTCGACCTCGACGACCTCCGCCGACGGTGCAAGGTACAGCACTGCACCAGCCCCTCCGTCGCGCTCCGCGACGGGACTATCGAGATGTGTGCCGACCGTGAAGGAAAAGAGCCGATCGGCAGGGCCCGGGCCATCCGCTGGTTCGAGGCTGTGGCGGCGATTGGGTCACGCATCTACCAGCTCAGCGACGGGGAATGGTACGAGTGCGGTGCTGGCTACGTCGAGTCGATGCGGCACCGCCTGCAGGAGCTCATCGTGCCCGAGTCGGAGGTGACCATGTTGCCGTGGCGGGCCGGTGAGTCCGAGGAGAAGTACAACATGCGCATGCAGAACACGTTTGGACGAGGCCGGTACCTATGCCTTGATCGCCAGTTCAGCCGGACCCGGCAGCAGCGCCGGGGTAAGGGTTACGAGGCGTGCGACGGGCTGACCGACCGGCACACGCTTGTGCATGTCAAGGCGGCGCACAGCTCGGAGCCCCTCAGCCACCAGTTCGCTCAGGCGCTGATCTCGATTCGGACGTTATACAACGAGCCGGATGCTCGCACGAAGTTCAGCGCGAAGGTGGCGGAGCTGAGCGGCGGCCTGCTCACTGTGCCAGAGAACTTCGTGCCGGGCAAGATCGTGCTGGCCATCCTCCTCAAAGGCAAGGAACTAACGCCCGACTCGCTCTATCCGTTCGCCCAAGTTGCGCTCGTCGCGCTCGCCGATACTCTCCAGCGTGACCATGGGGCGATCGTCGAAGTTGTCGGCATCCCAAGCAATTCCTCGGCTGAGAAGGGCAGCGGAGAACCCGACTGCACCACTACTTGACATGATTTGGATCGGAAATCTTCAGTTAAGGTAGCTCCATCGGAAGCGGAAGGCCATGCTGCCGCGCCGCTTCCGGTGCTCGAGCCTTGGTGGCCCTGCGCTCCGGGTCGGCTTGCCACCGGATGACATGGTGACCGTGGTCAGTAGAGACGTGGGACATATGCGGGATGATCAAGCCAGCCATGCGAGCTTGACACCGCGTTTCGCCAGGTCAGCGTAGGTTGGTTAGCATCATCACTCGCTCTCTCCTAAGGGCTTGCAGATGATTAACTCGCCGAGTTGATCTTTTGTGGGAATGCGCCGGTGCTGAGGGCGTAGGCGGTGAGGTCTGATGCCGAGTAG
>NZ_JBIAVG010000034.1:0-20576 GCF_042893955.1 Streptosporangium sp. NPDC001559 | reverse complement strand
GCCCCACCTGCCCACCACCCACAACGGCAAGACCGACCGCAACGCCCTGCCCCCACCCCACACCCTCACCCCCCTACCGACCAACGACACCACCACCGAACAGCGAACCAGCCCCCTACACGACACCCTCACCGGTATCTGGAAAGAGGTCCTGGGGGTTCCCACCGTGGTCTCGGCGGACAACTTCTTCACGCTGGGCGGGCACTCGCTGGCGGCCGTACGGCTGCTGTTCCTGGTGCGTGACCGGTTGAAGGTCGAGCTGACGCTCCGCGACCTGTACGAGACCGAGGACTTCGCGGCCTTCGTCACCTGGGTCGGTGAGCGGCTCCCCGCCGGTACGGAACTCACGGCCCCCGATACGGCAGCGTCCCCCGATGAGCACTGAGTACAGGAGCGCGGCGGAGACCGGCCGTCTTCCCCTGTCTCCCGCGCAGCACCGGCTCTGGTTCCTGCAGCAGTTCGACCCGGAATCGACGCAGTACAACGTGTGCCTGGGCTACGAGCTGCGCGGCGCCCTCGACGTCGACGCCCTGCGGCGCGCGCTGACCGAGGTGGTCGCCAGGCACGACGCCCTGCGCACGAGTTTCCCCGCCGAGCGGGGCCGTCCCGGGGCGCGGATCGAACCTCCGGGTGAGGTGCCGCTGCCGTACGTCGATCTGGCCTCCCAAGGCGGGGACGCCGCCGAGTTCGCCGCCGCGCAGGTGGCGCGGCCCTTCAACCTGGCCGCCGCCGCCCCGGTGCGGGCGAACCTGCTGAGGCTGGGCGAACAGCGGCACATCCTGCTGCTGGAGATGCACCACATCGTGATCGACGCGTGGTCGGTGCAGATCGTCACGGCCGAGATCGGGGAGCTGTACGCGGCGTACGCGAACGGCGAGGAGATCGAGCTGCCCGTTCCGCAGGCCGGTTACTCCGACTACGCCGCCTGGCAGAGCGGCCTGCTGGGTGGTGAGTACCTGGAGCGGGAGTTCGCCCACTGGCGGGAACGGCTGCTCGGGGCGCCCGCCGTACTGCGTCTGCCGACGGACCGGCCGCGTTCGGTCTCGCAGACGTTCGCGGGCGGTGAGCTGCCGGACGCGGTGCCGCCGCCGCTGGCCGTACGGCTGCGCAGGCTGACCGCCGAGCTGCGCAGCACGATGTTCGTCACGACCGTCACGGCCTTCATGATGCTGCTGGCCCGTTGGACCGGGGTGCACGACGTCGTCCTGGCCGTCCCCGTCGCGGGGCGGTCACGGCCGGAGTTCCACGCGACCGTCGGGTTCTTCGTCAACACCGTCCCGTTGCGTGGCGACCTGTCGGGAGATCCGTCCTTCCGGCAGGCGGTGGCCCAGGTGGGATCGGCCACGCTCGACGCGCTCGAACACGACTCGCTCCCCTTCGACATGCTGGTCGACCACCTCGGTGTCCCGCGTGACCCCACGTGCAACCCACTGGTCCAGGTGGGGTTCCAGCTGCTGCGCACGCCGCACCGCGCGCAGCCGGCCCGCTGGCACGACATCGAGGTCGAGGAGTGGGACGGGGTGCGGCAGCAGGTCACCAGACTCGACCTGGAGCTGCACGTGCTCGACACCGCCGCGGAGACCGTCGAGACGCTGCTGTGCTACCGCACGGATCTGTTCGACGAGAGCTCGGCCGAGAACCTCCTCGCCGGCTACCAGTCCTTGCTCGCCCAGGTCGTGGCCGATCCCGACCTGCCGCTTTCGAAGCTCGACGTCTCCCCGCGCCGCGTCACGCACGAGGGCACCCGGAGTGGAGCAGGCGCGGACACCACGGAGAACGGGGGAATGTGATGACGGCGCCGATGTTGGTGACCGACTGGTTCTGGGTGCCGGTGCCCAGGCCGAACGCGGAGACCCGGCTGTTCTGCTTCCCGCACGCCGGTGGGGACGCGCCCGCCTTCGCCGATCTCGCCAGGGAACTGCCCCCCGAGATCGAGGTGTGGGCCGTACGGATGCCCGGCAGGGGCGGGCGGTTCACCGCGCCGCACGCCGCGGACGTGAACGAGCTGGTCGCCTGGGTGAGCGCGGCGATGCGGCCGTTCGCCACCGGGAGGTACGCCCTGCTGGGCCAGAGCATGGGCGCGCTCGTCGCCTACAACGTGGCCAGGGAGCTGTCGCCGGAGAACCCGCCCGTCGCGTGCGTGCTGGCCGCGCTGCTGCCGCCCCACCTGTGGAACGGCCCACCCGGGCCGACGGGAACGCAGGACGTGGTGACCTTCCTGACCTCCATCGACGACACGGTGACCGAGGTACTCAACCACCCTGACCTGCGGGATCTCATCCTTTCTGTCGTGAGCGCCGACCTCAACCTGTGCCAGGACTACCTGCACCGGTGGGAGCCGCTGCTCGACTGCCCGGTGCTCGGACTGGTCGGCACCGACGACCCGACCGTGAGCGGTGAGGAGATGACGGGCTGGGCGCGCGGCACGACGGGGCCGTACAGCATGCGGGTCCTCGAAGGAGGCCACCTGGTGGTCCAGGCGGCTGGAGCCGTGCTGGCGCGGACGGTCGCCGACTTCCTGAACACCTCGGCGGGTGTGGCATGAACCGCGCCGAGGCCCCCGCCGTCATCACCGAGTCGGGCACGCTGACCCACCAAGGACTTGAGCGGCGGGCCGCGCGGTACAGCGCGGCGCTGGTCCGCGCCGGGCTGCGGCCCGGTGACGTGCTGGTGATCACCGTTCCCGACGGCCCCGACGCGGTCGCGGCGCTGCTGGCCGCCCGTCGGGCGCGCACCCCGTTCGCCTGGCTGACCGCCGACCAGCCGCTTGAGCGGCAGATGGCGATCGTGGCGGACTGCTCCCCGGTCGCGGTGCTCGCCCCCGCGGGCGCCGACCCCTTCCCCACGGCGCTGGTGCAGGTGGAGGGGGACGAGGCCACGGTCGTACGGCGGGCGACGGGCGAGGTGAGGGAGACGTCCGTACCGCAGGACACCGAGTACGTCGTCTACACCTCGGGCTCCACCGGCACCCCCAAGGGCATCGCGCAGCGCACCGGCAACCTCGACCAGCTGACCCGCTGGCTCTCGACCGAACTCGACACGCGTCAGGGCACGCGGATGCTCCAGTGGGCCAGGCTCGCCTACGACGCCGCCTACGTCGAGATCATGACGGCGGTGCACGGCGGGGCCGCGCTGGTCATCCCGCCGGGGGAGGTCAAGGGCGACCCGGCCAGGATCCACCGGTGGATCGTCGAGCACGAGGTGACGCACCTGCAGACCGTGCCGAGCCTGTGCCGTCACCTGCTGGACGCCGCGGCGGGATCGGCGCCGGTCGGCAGCGTGCGGACGTTGAGCCTGTTCGGCGAGTCACTCCACGCCGAGCTCGTGCTGGCCGCCCGCGACGCCTTCCCCAAGGCGGCCGTGCACAACTTCTACGGGCCGACCGAGTGCATCCTCGCCACCTCGCAGCAGGTGCCGCAGGACGCCGTCGATCCGATCCCGCTGGGCAGGCCCATCCCCGGGCGGGAGATCCTGCTGACGGACGAGGACGGACGGCCGGTGCCGGACGGGGAGATCGGGGAGATCCGCGTCCGCAGCGGGTTCCTCGCTCACGGCTACCTCAACCGGCCTGAGGAGACACGCCAGGTCTTCCTGCCCGAGCAGACCTACCGCACCGGCGACCTGGCCCGCCGTACGGCTGACGGAGGGCTGGTCTTCTCAGGCAGGATCGACGACCAGGTCAAGATCAGGGGCGCGCGGGTCGAGCTGGGGGAGATCGAGGCGGCGCTCTACCGCGACCCGGCGGTGGCCCAGGCCGCCGTGAGGACCTACGGCGACAGCCCGGAGACGCTGCGCCCGGCCGCGTACGTCCAGCCGCGTCCCGACGCGGTGATCGACGTCGCCGCGCTGCACCGGCGGCTGACCAGGTCGCTGCCCACGTACATGATCCCGGCGGCCTACGTCGTGCTCGACGAGATGCCGCTGACCTCGACGGGCAAGATCGACCGGCTGCGGCTGCCCACCCCGGACGCCCCCGACGCCCGTGACCGGGGTGTCGAGCCGGTCGCGTTCAGCACCGAGACGGAACGTGTGCTCGGGGAGATCTGGTGCCAGGTCATCGGCTGCGAGCAGGTGGGACCGGACGACGACTTCTTCACCGTCGGCGGCTACTCGCTGCTCGCGCCGCAGGTCACGGCGGAGGTGCTGGAGCGGTTCGAGGTCGAGCTGCCGGTGCGGGCCGTGTTCGACCACCCGACCCTGCGGGAACTGGCCGCCCGCGTCGACCACGAACTCGCCGGAAGACCGGCCGAGTCAGCAGAGCCGGACCAGACAGCGGAAAGGAATCCCAATGCTGCTGGACACCTATGACCTCACCGACGCCGGATTCTGGGCCAGGGACGACGCGTACGCGATCCTCGACGAGATCCGGGGTGAAGGCGCCGTCCAGCGGCACGAGTCGGGCCAGGAGGGTCCCCTGTGGGCGGTGCTCACCCACCGGGAGTCGCTCGCGGTCCTCGGCGACGCCAAGACCTACAGTTCCCAGGGCGGTTCGCTGCTGGGCACCGGGTACGGTCCCCCCGCCGGGGCCGGGCGGATGATGGCGCTGAGCGACCCGCCGAAGCACCGCGCCTACCGGGATCCGGTCATGCCGTTCTTCTCCGCCAAGCGCGCCAACCGCCTTGAGGAGCGCATCCGCGACCTGACCGAGGGCGTCATCGAACGGCTGCTGGTCAGGGAGAAGATCGACTTCGTCAAGGACATCGGGGCGGTCGTCCCGCTCACCGTGATGTGCGACCTCATGGGCATCCCGGACGACGACCGCGACGAGATCGTGGCGATGTGCGACCAGGCGTTCCTCGGCCGCAACCCGGCCGAGCGGCGTGCCGCGCACCAGCGGCTGCTGCCGTACCTGCTGCAGCTCGCGATGGAGCGCAAGGCCGCCCCGGGGGACGACGTCATCAGCGCGCTCGCCGCCAACCTCGAACTCGACGAGGTCGTGCTGAACTGCGACAACATCATCGTGGGCGGCATCCAGACCGTACGGCACACGGCCGCGATGGCGATGCTCTCCCTGGTGCGCGACACCGACGCCTGGCGGGAGCTGGACGGCAAGGCCGACCCGAAGCTCGCCACCGAGGAACTGCTGCGGTGGACCTCCGTCGGACTGCACGTGCTGCGCACGGCCAAGACGGACACGGAGCTGGCCGGGCAGCGGATCAAGGCGGGCGACCGGGTCGTGGTGTGGACGCCGGGGGCCAACCGGGACACCGCCGTCTTCGAGGAACCGCACCGCCTCGACCTCAACCGGCACCCCAACCGGCACATCGCCTTCGGCTGGGGAGAGCACTACTGCATCGGGGGGCCGCTGGCCAGGACCGAGCTGCGGGTGCTGTTCACGGAGCTGTCCAGGCTGGTGGCGGAGGTCGAACCGCTCGGCGAGCCCGAGTACAACTCCTCCATCATCAACTTCGGGCTGGACTCCTTCCCGGTCCGTCTGCACCGCAGGTGACGTCGTGTGGCAACCGGGCGCCCAGGTGGCGCGGGCACGCGGCGTCCAGGCTCTGCGCTCCCTCGGCGGGGCACTGCGCGAGGTGGGGTTCACCGAGGAGGCGACGGTCGCCGCCCTGTCCGCCGAGGACCCGACGGACCTGCTGAGCAACACGGCCTTCTACGCCGTCTGCTCCGCGGAGCGGGTCCCCGAGCTGCTGACGAGCCCGGCGGGCGTCCTGGCGCAGCTCTTCGTGCGCAACGGCGCGGTGCCCGGGAAGGTCTACACGAAGGTGGTGCCCACCGGGCTGCGCGGGCTGCTCGCGGGGCTCGAACTGGTCGCGGAGCGGGACGGGGCGGTGACGTCGGAGGTCTCCGTCTCGCCCTGCCGTTCCATGTACCTACTGTCCGACCAGCTGTTCAGGGGCGACGCCTCGGTCACCATGGCCGGCCGGTCCACGCTGGTCATGCCGCCGCACGCGTCGAGTTTCGAACTGCTGGACAACCTGGGTCCCGTCGAGGGCAGGCTCCTGGACGTCGGGTGCGGCTGCGGGATCCTGGCCCTGGCGTTGCGGGAGGGCTGTTCCTCGGTCGTCGGTGTCGACCTCAATCCGAGGGCGGTCGCGTACTCCCAGGTGAACGCCCTGGTCAACGGGCTCGACATCGGGCCGGGGGAGAAGACCGACTTCCTGGCCGCGGACCTGCGCTCCGGGCTGGCGGTCGGTGACCTGGCCGACCACCTGGTGTTCAACAGCCCGACCGGTCCCAACCACCACGCCGAGGCCGAGGTCGGCTGGATGAGCGCCGAGCACGCCCTCGGGTTCGTGGCCGCCGCGATGCCCGGCGTGCTCCGCCCGGGGGGTACGGCCCGCGTGCTGCTGATCGTCGAGGTGCCCGAGGGCGGTCCCTCGGTGCCGGAGCTGGTGCGGGGCTGGCTGCCGGAGGAACAGGACGTCCAGGTGGCCGAGCTGCGCCGTTCCCCGCTGGCTGTCTCCGCCGCCGCCGTCACCAGGGGCAGACTCGACCCCGGCTGTCTCATGGCGGACGGCGCCGCCGGGGCCGCCCGGCTGGTCGACCATCTGCGCGAACGCCGGATCCGCGAGGTGCTCCCGGCCCTGGTGACGCTCACCCTGCCCGGCTGAGGGGGCTGTCCCTACCGTACGTCCACATGCTGACAGGATTTTCCCGACAAAAGCGGATAAATAGCCTTATTCAGTATTAATTCCCACTGAAGGGCTGACCCTTTTGTTTGGCATGCAATCACCCCGCCGGGTGGCGTCGCGTCTCGCCATCGTCGTCGTCGCCGGTACGGCCTGCCTCGCCGCCACGGCCGGCAGTGCCGGAGCGATCATCAACGGCAAGGACTCCACCGAGTCCTACCCGTTCATGGCGTCCGTCCCGATCTCGGTCCCCGCCCAGGGCCTCAAGGACGGCCAGTGCGGAGCGGCGCTGATCCACCCGAGATGGGTGGTGACCGCGGCCCACTGCCTCAACACGGAGATCGGCTCCATCCCCGCGGGAACCGTCCGGGTCGGCAGCGAGAACCGCACCTCGGGGGGCACCGTCCGCGCCATCTCGAAGAAGGTGATCCATCCCGGGTTCCGGCAGAACCTCAAGGGCGGCCCCAACCGCGACGACATCGCACTGATCCGCCTGGACCGCCCGGTCACCCAGAAACCCGTCAGGATCGCCGAACAGCCCGGCCGTCCCGGCACCCCGACCAGGATCATCGGCTTCGGCACCACCGTGTTCAGCAAGGACCCGGCCAAGTGGAAGATGGCCGAACGGCTCCAGGAACTCGACACCCGCAGGGGCGCCGTCTCCGAGTGCGGCCCCGGCTACGCCTCGGGCAGGCGCCTGTGCACGGTCAGTCAGGTGCGTGACGCCATGGCCTGCAACGGCGACTCCGGCTCACCACAGATCCGGCGGGGCCGTACCGGCCGCTGGGAGCTCATCGGCGTCACCTCGGGCCCCGGCGCCGCCAGCCCGTCCTGCGCGGAGGGCCCCGGCCTCTACGTCAACGTCCCCGCCTACGCGGACTGGATCAGCGGGACCATCAAGAAGTACGGCTGACGCCCGGAGCCGTGGTGAGGGCCGTCCTCAGCCGGCCGTGGGAGTCCGGCCCGCGGCCGGCCAGGCGGCGGCTCGTCAGGCGGCGACTCGTCAGGCGGTGACGAGCTTGGGGGCCCTGCGCAGGAGCACGGCCCCCGAAAGGGTCAGGACCGCGCAGCAGACGCCCAGCAGGACGCGGTAGTCGACCGACGCGATGAGCGCGGCGCCGAGTGCGATGGAGAGCGTCTGCGGCCCGACCGTGGCCAGGTCGGCCGCGGCGGCCACCCTGCCGAGGACCTGCTGCGGTGTCGAACGCTGCCACGCCGTCGTGTAGCCGACCACCAGCCAGGGCACCCCGCAGCCGATCATCGCGAACCCCGCGACGACCACCGGCAGGCTCGTCGTGGTCAGCAGCGCCGTACCCACGGCGACCGTCAGCAGACCCGCGCCGACCGACCTGGCCTCGCCGTACCTGCGGATCAGCGCGGCGACGACCAGGCCGCCACAGATCCCGCCCGCGCCCTGGACCGACATCAGCACGCCGAAGAAGGAGGCGGGGCGCCCCAGGCCGTACTCGATGACCGCGAAGTCGACCGTGTCCAGCAACCCGACCACCGCGAAGCTCGCGGCGACGGCGACCGTGGTGAAGGCCACCAGGGGAGTGCTCGCGATCTGCCGGAACCCCGCCATGATCTCCCGCCGGAACGGCTCGCGCTCCTGGGGCGGGGTCGGGGCGGACTCCTCGACGCGCAGGGTGAGAAGGATGACGACCGCGACGGCGAAGGTGATCGAGTCGATCACGGCGAGCATGGGGCCGCCGACCGCGGTGTAGACGGCGGCTCCGGCCAGCGGGCTGAACAGCCGGATGCCCTCGCCGACCGTCCGGATGGCGGCGTTCGCGCCCGCGAGGTCCTCACCGGAGAGGATCTCCTTGACCAGCCCCACCTGGGCCGGGCGCAACAGGATGAAGGAGAGGCCGTACCCGAGGGCGACCGCGTAGATGATCCACAGATCGGCCACCGTGTGCACCCGCAGCAGGGCGAGCACGCCGAGGCCGGCGACGATGTTGACCCCGATGAGCAGCGGCTTGCGGCGTAATCGGTCGACGATGTGGCCCGCGAACGGGGTGAGGACCACCGGCAGGGACAGGCAGAGGAAGACCACTCCCGCCGCCGCGTTCTGGCCGGTCAGGTCCTTGGCCCAGATGCCCAGCGACAGGTAGAGCGCGCTGTCGCCGAAGGTGCTGAGCGACTGACCGGCCAGGAGCCTGCGGAAGCGTGAGTCGCCCAGCGCGCTCATGCCTGGGTCGCCGCGTCGTCGGCGGGCTCCGGGTAGTGCTCGGCGCTGCTGGCCATGAACAGTCTCACCGGGCGCGCGCCCTCGGGCCGCAGCTCGGCCTTCTCGACCCGGTCGAGGTATCCCATGACCATCGACCTGAGGAACTCCCTGAACTCCGACAGCTCCGTCGGGGTCATCCAGAGCGTGGCGCCCAGAACCAGGCTCGCGTTCTTCCACTCCTCGGGCTCTGATTCCATGCGCCCACGCCAGGCACGCAGGCGCGCGAACTCTTTTTCGAGGAACACCTCCGCGAGGGCGTTTCCCGTCGGGGTGGTCTCCGCCGTGGACGCGATCGACTGGACGGGCTTGGCCAGCCGCCATGGCTTCTCCCTGGTATGGGAGGGGGCCCGTTCGATGAAGCCGTACTCGGCGAGGGTGCGCAGATGGAACGAGCAGCTCGCGACGCTCTCTCCGGTCACCTCCGCGCACCGTGTCGCGGTGGCCGTGCCCAGCACTCCGAGAGCTTCGAGCAACGCGAGCCTGATGGGATGTGCCAGAGCACGCAGTGCGCGTGGATCGGTGATGGCGGGGTGCTCGTCCATGGCGCCATTATGATGAGACAAGAACCCTTTCGCAAGAATTCTTTAGAATGCGTGAGCGGTTGACGCGCCGTCACCTGTCCGTCATGAGAGTGACTGTCGTGTGACAGTCGGTCGACCCGTCGTGGCCTGCGGTCCGGTGCGCGACCCATGCTCGATCGGTCTGATGACAGATCGGGCGAACCATCCCAGGGGTCTCATACGTCTCACCTTCCATGAAGATCCTGACAACCTTCACCCTCGCTGTTGTCATGGCGACTGTCATGACTCCCGCCCTCGCGTTCGCGTCCTCATCCGCCTCCGCGGGGGCGATTCCGCCAGGGTTCTTGCTGTACGAGAAGGCCGCGGAGCAGAAGAGCGTGAACGGCATGTGGTCGGTCAGCCAGGCCAAGGACGCCAAGCTCGCGGTGAACCCCTGCTACGTCGGCTCACCCGCCGCCGCGGGCAGGATCGCGGCCCGTACGGTCACCTACGTCGCGGTCTCCGACCAGCGCTCCGAGCAGGTCATCCTCTACCAGTCGGCGAAGGCCGCCTCCCAGGCCCTGGCCGACGTGCGCAAGGCCCTGGTCCGCTGCCCCGCGATCCAGACGTCGCAGACCGCCTACCGGTACTCCGGCAGTCCTCTGCCCCTCGGCGACGAGGGGCTGGCCGTGACCGGACAGCTCTACCAGGGAGGCAAGGCCAAGGTCGGCGGCGAACGGGTGGTCCTGACGCGGCGCGGCAACGCGCTGGTCGTCTACGCCAGGTCCGGGGAGTGGGGAGCCCCCGACAAGACAGATTTCGCACACCAGACGAAGGACGCCCAGACAATGCTCGCCAAGATCTGCCAGGTGGCCAAGTGCTCATGACCCCGACTCCTTGAGGCCGAGGCGACCTCAAGGGCACGATCGCGCCGGGCGTCGCGGTGACGACGCCCGGCGCTTCACGTCAGGCCTTCGCTCAGGACTCCGCGTGGGCCCCGACGTACGCCGCCAGGTGCTCCCCGGTGAGGGTGGAGCGGGCGGCCACCAGCTCGGCGGGCGTGCCCTGGAAGACGATCCTGCCGCCGTCGTGACCGGCACCGGGACCGAGGTCGATGATCCAGTCGGCGTGCGCCATCACGGCCTGGTGGTGCTCGATGACGATGACCGACTTGCCGGACTCGACGAGCCGGTCGAGCAGACCGAGCAGCTGCTCCACGTCGGCGAGGTGCAGACCGGTCGTCGGCTCGTCGAGGACGTAGACGCCGCCCTTCTCCGCCATGTGGGTGGCCAGCTTGAGACGCTGCCGCTCGCCGCCGGACAGCGTGGTGAGCGGCTGACCCAGGCTGATGTAGCCGAGCCCGACGTCGACGAGCCGCTTGAGGATGGCGTGCGCGGCGGGAGTGCGCGCCTCACCCGAGCCGAAGAACTCCTCGGCCTCGCTCACCGACATCGCGAGCACCTGGCTGATGTCCCGCCCGCCGAAGTGGTGGTCGAGCACCGACGCCTGGAAGCGCTTGCCCTCGCACTCCTCGCAGACGGTCGCCACCCCGGCCATCATCGCCAGGTCGGTGTAGATGACACCGGCACCGTTGCAGTTGGGGCAGGCGCCCTCGGAGTTGGCGCTGAACAGCGCGGGCTTGACGCCGTTGGCCTTGGCGAACGCCTTGCGGATCGGGTCGAGCAGTCCGGTGTAGGTGGCCGGGTTGCTCCGCCGCGACCCCCGGATCGCGCCCTGGTCGATCGAGACCACGCCCGCGCCCGCCGGGATCGACCCGTGCACCAGAGAACTCTTGCCCGACCCGGCGACACCGGTGACCACGACAAGCACCCCGAGCGGGATGTCCACGTCCACCTCGCGCAGGTTGTGCGAGGTGGCGCCCCGGATCTCCAGGGCGCCCTTCGGCGTGCGCACCTTCTCCTTGAGGGCGGCGCGGTCGTCGAGGTGACGGCCGGTGAGGGTACCGCTGGCCCGCAGCTCCTCCACGGTGCCCTCGAAGCAGACGGTGCCGCCCGCCGTACCGGCGCCGGGACCGAGGTCCACGACGTGGTCGGCGATCGCGATCGCCTCCGGCTTGTGCTCGACGACGAGCACGGTGTTGCCCTTGTCGCGCAGCCGCAGAAGCAGGCCGTTCATCCGCTGGATGTCGTGGGGGTGCAGACCGGTCGTCGGCTCGTCGAAGACGTAGGTGACGTCGGTCAGCGAGGAACCGAGGTGACGGATCATCTTGGTGCGCTGCGCCTCACCGCCCGACAGCGTGCCCGAGGGTCGGTCGAGGGAGAGGTAACCGAGCCCGATCTCCACGAACGAGTCGAGGGTCTGCTGCAACGTGGCCAGCAGCGGCCCGACCGAGGGATCGTCGATGCCGCGCACCCACTTGGCCAGGTCGCTGATCTGCATCGCGCAGGCGTCGGCGATGTTGACGCCCTTGATCCGCGAGGAGCGGGCGGCCTCGTTGAGTCGGCTGCCTCCGCACTCGGGGCAGGCGGTGAAGGTGACCGCCCGGTCGACGAACGCCCGGATGTGCGGCTGCAACGCCTCCTTGTCCTTGGCCAGGAACGACTTCTGGACCTTGGGGATCAGCCCCTCGTAGGTGAGGTTCATGCTTTCGACCTTCACCTTGGTCTGCTCGCGGTACAGGAAGTCGTGCAGCTCGGTCTCGCTGTAGTCGCGGATGGGCTTGTCCGGGTCCATGAAGCCGGAGGAGGTGAAGACCCGCACCAGCCAGCCGTCCGGGGTGTAGCCGGGGATGGTGATCGCGCCCTCGTTGAGCGACTTGCTCGCGTCGAAGAGCTGGGTCAGGTCGATGTCGGTCACCTTGCCCATGCCCTCACAGCGAGGACAGGCCCCGGCGGGCAGGTTGAAGCTGTAGTGGAACGACGGCCCGGCGCTCGGCTCACCCAGCCTGCTGAAGACGATCCGCAGCATCGCGTTGGCGTCGGTCGCGGTGCCGACGGTGGAACGGGAGTTGGCGCCCATCCGCTCCTGGTCGACGATGATCGCCGTGGTCAGCCCTTCGAGGAGGTCGACCTCGGGCCGGGCCAGCGTGGGCATGAAGCCCTGAACGAAGGCGCTGTAGGTCTCGTTGATCAACCGCTGGGACTCCGCGGCGATCGTGCCGAACACCAGCGAGCTCTTGCCCGAGCCGGAGACGCCGGTGAAGACCGTCAGCCGCCGCTTGGGGATCTCGACGCTGACGTCCTTGAGGTTGTTCTCCCGCGCACCCTGCACGCGGATCAGGTCATGACTGTCGGCGGTGTGTGATGCGGGCGACTGCGTGTCCGTTCTGATGGCCTTGCTCAACATCTCTCCATCCGTCTGGGAACCGCTTTCGCGGTCTTCCGTCGGCGTCGCCTGGGTTGTCGGGGATCTCCGCCGCAGCCGGAACCGTCCGGACGGACACGCCACGGGACGAGCTCATGGCGGTTGTTGGGCGCGTCCGCGGGATTCACGCGATGTTCGCGGTCCACGCGGGGTGAGGTGACAACGCCACAGGGCGTCGTCCGAACGATCATGGCAAGGGGGAGAGACCCGGAAACAGACCCTAGCCCGATCCGGAGGGATTCGAGCACAATGCGAGCTTCTTTCCCCCAGGTTTTCGCACAAATTTTCCCACGGGCCGGGGTCTCGCCCCCTCGACGGGCACGGCCGTGGGCGGGCCGGGGTGATGAGGACCAAGCCCCGCGGGCCGGGCGGCCGTCGATCAGCGGCGGCGTCCCGAACGGGGATGAGGGAACCGGCCAAACGAAGCGCGTGGTCGACCGACGTGACCTGGCTTACCGGGGTCCGGGTCCGCGGTCCGCTTCACGCCGTCACGTATTGAAGGGGCAAGTCGATGGCCAGGTACGCCAGCGCCGAGAGGACCAGGGCCGTCAGCAGGGTCGGCGTCCGCTCTCGCCGACGCGCCATCAGCAGCGGTGCGAGGACGAGGACGGCCAGGCAGGCCCACGCCTGCGGGGCGTAGTGCAGAACGAAGGCATACATGATGCTCTCCATCCCGAAGACGCCTCCCAGCGCGGCGAGGCCGATGACACGGTGACGTACGGTACGTCCGTTCCGCCACCACAGCCCGGCCACGCCGAACAGCGGGCCGCTGATGACCGCCATCGCGAGCCAGAGCAGCGGATAGGTGAGGCTGCCCATGCCGTCACGGCCGAACTCCGCGTACCCGTAATACCCAACGACCAGACCGATCGAGGCACACAGGCCGGCGGTGGCGGCCGACCGCGCTGACGCCCAGCCGGCAAGCAGGGCGCCGACGACGAACGCCGGGACACACCAGACGGCACCGGAGTTGGCGACCTGGTTCCAGGCGCCCGGAAGCCAGCCCTGGGCCAGATTGGTGACAACACCGAGTCCCAGACCCGCCAGCAGCGCGGATGCCCACGAACCGCTGAGCTTTGCTACCGGGCCGAAGCGGCTGCCCATCAGGAAGATCCCCCTGTCTCCCTAACGGGATACCGACAAATCGCAACTATACCGACAAGCAGGCATATCAGTTCCGCACCGCTCAGCCCCGATCCCGGCCGAAGGCGCGGGCGCCCACCCCTGTCCCCCTCAAGGGTCAGACCAGCCAGCGGCCGTCGCGCATCAGGTCGCGTTCCCGTAGTTCCTCCACCTCGCGCCAGGCCTGGATGTGGCGTGGTGAGACACGGAACCAGCGGTACGACCCGGCTGATTCACGCGGGTCGAAGCCGGTGCGGGCGGCGAAGTGGTCGCCCTGTTCCGGGGGCAGCGCGTCCATCTCAAGGACCTCGACCGTGCCCTCGATCATGGTCACGTCGCGGGTGTGACCGAGCCCGAGCCTGACGGTCCGGGTGGCGGTCAGGTTCCTGCCGGTCGGGCTGTCGGCCGGGGTGGACAGCAGCAGTGCCTCGCCGTCCCAGTCGAAGGACAGCGGCACCATGTACGGCACGCCGTCCGCCGAGGCGCTGGCCACCCAGAGGTCGACGTCATGGGCGAGTCGGTGCTCGGCGTCGTGACGCCGCTGGACACGGGAGCGGGGCGCGTCGTTCATCGCCGGCGCGTCGCTCACTTGTCCTGGAGGAGGCCGAGGACGTTGCCGTCGAGGTCGGTGAAGGTGGCCACCAGACGGCCGCCGCCGACGTCGTGCGCGGCCTCCTTCACGGTGGCTCCGGCGGCGGTCACCTCGGCCAGCTTCGCCTCGATGTCGGCCACGTGCCAGTAGGCCACCGGAGAGTCCGGGCTCTGCGGTCCGCCGGTCGGCACCAGCCCGATGTGCTGGCCCTCGACGTCGAAGCCGACGTAGTAGGGGGAGTCGGCCTGCGGCTCCGCCCCGAGCAGGGCGGTGTAGACGGCCTTGGCCGCCGCCAGGTCGGAGACGGGATGCAGCACGGTCCTGATGCCCTGGTGGGAAGAGTCAGCCATGGTCGCTCCTGGATCAAATGCGTATATCTGGTGATGTGTCGGGGGTAAATCCCCGTTCACGATGACCACGCTATCTGTGTCCCACACGCCGGCGCTTCTCCGATTCTGACCGGCCCCTGAAGCACCCCGGAATCAGCGGTGGCCCGCGTCTCTGACCAGTAGGGCGGCCTGGACGCGGTTGGAGCAGTTGAGCTTGGTCAGGATCCGGCTCACGTAGGTTTTGACGGACGCCTCGCTCATCGTCAGCCCACGGCCGATCTCGGCGTTCGACATGCCCTCGGCCAGCAGCCGCAGGACCTCGTCCTCACGGGGGGTCAGCGTGCCGAGCAGTTCGGCGGCCTCCCTTCTGCGGTCCACCTCGGCGGGGGTGACCATGCCCAGGACCAGCCGGGTGACCGGGGGAGACAGGTAGGCGTCGCCGCCGTAGGCGGCCCTGACGGCGCGGATCAGCTCGTCCGGCGCGCAGCTCTTGAGCACGAACCCGGCCGCGCCGCCCCGCAGCGCCCGCACCACGTTCGGCTCCGTGCCGAACGACGTCAGCACCAGCGTCCGCAGGGTGGGCACCAGCCCGCGCAACTCCTCGATCGCGCTCAGGCCGTCAAGCACTGGCATGTTGACGTCGATCAACGCGACGTCGACGCGGTGCCCGAGCGCCGCCTCGACGGCGGCCCTGCCGTTGGCCGCCTCGGCCACGACCTCGATGTCGGCCGCCGACTCCAGCACCGTGCGGATGCCCGCCGTGATCAGCGGTTCGTCGTCGGCCACCAGGACCCTGATCACCTGACCACCCCCAGCAGCAGGCTCGCGGGCAGTGTCACGAACATCAGGACCGCGACGGCGGCGCCGAGGGCGACCGTACGGACCCGTCCCACGGCGGGCAGGTCGTCTACGACGGGATCGTCCTCCAGAGGCGTGACGGGGAGCATGGCGAAGAGCCGGAAGCCGTCGTCGGACAGCCGGTGGTCCAGGACCCCACCGGCGGGCCGTACCCGCTCGGCGAGCCCCGCGAGACCGTGGCCTCCGTCCCCAAGACCCGAGGCCCCGAGGCCCAAAAGACCGTTCCGCCCGGCCTCGGTCTCCGACCGCTTCGGCAGAGGGTTGACGACCGTGAGCAGCAGGGCGTCCGACTCCCAGTCGACGTTCACGGTGACCGGCTGGTGCGGGGCGTGTTTGGCCGCGTTGGTCAGCCCCTCCTCGACCACCCGGTAGGCGGCCTGTCCCGCCGCGAAGGACAGGGGACGCGGCTGCCCCCGTTCCCGCAACGTCACCGGGACGCCCGCCCGGCGGAACTCCTCGGTCACGGTGCCGATCGCCTCGACCGCCGGCGATCTGGACGGCTCCTCCTCGCCGCGTAGCGCCCCGACCAGTTCGTGCAGCTCGTGCATGGCGGCCCGCGCGGATTCGGCCAGCTGCCCGACGGCCTGTCTGTGCCGTACGGGCAGCGCGGAGACCTCAAGGGCGGCGGCCTGTACGGAGACCAGGCTGAGCCGGTGGCCCAGGGAGTCGTGCATGTCCCTGGCGATCCGCAGGCGTTCGCGCAGCCGTTCCTGTTCGGCCAGGAGGTCCCGCCGCAGCCGCAGTTGCCGGTTGCTCTGGTCGAGGGCCGCGACCAGCCGCCGGTGTTGTGCGAGATAGAGACCGACGAGCAGCGGCAGCGCCACGAACACGAGGTAGGTGGACAGCAGGGTGCCGACCGCCTGCGGGGTCAACGGCCCCGCCGCGAGCCGTACGGCGAGGCCGCCCGCGCCGGCACCGGCGACCACCGCCACGCCGGGGCGGGAGAGGATCTCCTGTCCGGCCTGGTAGGCGCTCCACAGCAGCAGGATGTAGGAGCCGCCGGTCAGTGAGGCGAGCGCCAGGGCCGCGACGAAGGCGGCCACCGGGTTCCGCGTGCGCAGCACGACCACCAGCACCGTCGCCAGGGCGTACGCCACGACGGCCCAGGATCGGTGCGCGGAGAGGAACAGCACGGTGTCCACGACGACCACGGCGGCGGCGATGAGGTGTCGGCCCATGCCCAGCAGGCTATGCGTGGTCGTGCGCGACTTTCGTCGTCGGAACCGGAGACTTTCGAGGACTGTGCCTGACCTGCCCCGTTCCTAGCCTGAACGGGTGATCGAAGTACGGAATCTCACGAAACGACGCCGGGGCAGGGCGGTCATCGACGACCTGTCCTTCACGGTCGAGCCCGGTCATGTCACCGGATTCCTGGGCCGCAACGGCGCGGGCAAGAGCACCACGATGAGGCTGATGCTGGGCCTCGACCATCCCTGCGCGGGGCGGGTCCTCTTCGACGGCGTGCCCTACCGGCGGCTCCCCGAGCCGCTGCGGAGGGTGGGGGTCATGCTGTCGCCGCCGGCCGTGCACCCGGGCCGCACAGCCTTCGACCACCTGCTGTGGCTGGCCCGGACCAACCGCGTCCCCCGGGAGCGGGTCGGGGAGGTCCTGGAGACGGTCGGGCTCACCGACGCGGCGCGTCAGCGGGCGGGCTCCCTCTCCCTCGGCATGACCCAGCGGCTCGGCATCGCCGCCGCCCTGCTCGGTGACCCGCCGGTGCTGCTGCTGGACGAGCCGGTCAACGGGCTGGACCCCGAGGGGGTCCTGTGGATCAGGGGCATGCTGAGGACCCTGGCCGCGGAGGGCAGGACGGTCTTCTTCTCCAGCCACCTGATGGGGGAGACGGCCCTGACCGCCGAGCGGCTGGTGGTCATCGGCGGGGGCCGGTTGCTCGCCGACACGACCGTGCGGCGGTTCGTCGAGGACAACGCCCGCTCCCACGTACGGCTGCGCACCCCGGAGCCGGGGCGGATGCGCGAGGCGCTGGCCATGGCCGGGATCCAGGCGGGGACGGCCGAGGACGGCTCCCTTGAGGTCCACGACGTCGAGGCCGCCAGGCTCGGCGAGCTGGCCGCCGCCAACGGCGTGACGTTGCATGAGGTCAGCACGCAGTCGCCCTCCCTTGAGGAGGCCTTCATGAGGCTCACCGGTGCCGAAGCCGGTGCCCAAACCGAAGCCGGGCGGCGGTGAGTGCCATGACGGGGATGTCCAGGACGACGGCGATCCGGGCGGCCGTGGCCGCGGAGTGGGCCAAGATCTGGTCGCTGCGTTCGACGGTCCTCGTCCTGCCGCTGACGCTCGTGCTCAGCGCCGTCCTCGCATATCTCGTCGGGGCGAGCACCGCCAACGGCTTCACCCGCATGTCGAGCGAGATGCAGAGCAGGTTCGACCCGTTGTTCATCACCTTCTACGGCCTCACGCTGAGTCAGCTTCCCCTGGTGGTGTTCGGCGTGCTGCTGGTCGGTGGCGAGTACACCTCGGGGACGATCACGGCCTCGCTGACGGCGGTGCCGCGGCGCGGCCTGTTCTACACGGGCAAGGTGCTGGCCGGGCTGCTGACGGCCCTGGGCGTCTCGGCGCTTTCGGTGGCGGCCGCCTTCGTCGCCGCACAGGCGGGACTGGGGCCGTACCGCACCTCGTTCGGCGCGGCGGGGGTGCCGCAGGCGGTCGTCGGGGCGTGGCTGTACCTGGCGCTGATCTGCGTGTTCGCCATGGGGGTCGCGACGATGCTGCGTGGTTCGGCGGGGCCGCTGGCGATCCTGATGCCGCTGCTGTTCCTCGGTTCGCAGGGGCTCGGGAACATCCCCGGCCTCAAGACCGTGACCCAGTATCTCCCCGACCAGGCGGCTGCGGTGATCATGCACCTCACCGGCCCGCCGGGCGATCCGAGGTTCGGCCGCGACCTCGGCCCCTGGACGGGGATGGGCGTTCTCGTGCTGTGGGTCGTCCTCTCCCTCGGGGGCGGCTACCTCGTACTGCGCCGCCGCGACGTCCGCTGATCCTCAGTTCTCCTTTTCCAGCCGGAGGATCTGCTCGCTGACCGATTGCTGGGTGACGTGCATCCGGGCGGCGGCCTTTCCGAAGTGCGGTTCCTCGGCGACCGCGATGGCGTATTCAAGCCGGCGGAGCTCCACGCCCTCATGATTCCAGCGCGTTGACAGACGTGGACAGGATCGACAGGCACGGCCTGTCAGACATACGCCGATTGGTCGTTGATCTCCGCTCCGTCCTGGGATGACATGTAGACCAATCAGGCCGATGCATTCCGTGCCACCCGATCGGGATCGTGATCAATCTGTGCCCGGACAGAATCGCCGAGCGGAGGTTTTGGATTTCTCCTCCTGGCCGTCAGGGCCGTTTCGAAACGCTCTCGACCAGAGGAGTTCATGAACCGCCCCTGAGTGTCGAAAAGAATTAGAGAAACCATCAACGGCGTCCTGTCCATAAGTTGACAAGCTGAATTCTGGTTCGCCCGGAAAATGAGAGAGGCGTGTAAGGAAAAACGGATCAACGGAGAGTCGTCGGCCTGTCGGCCGGTGGCCCGCCCGGCAGGCGGCGCGAACAGGAAGTCAACGGTGAAAAGGCGGGAGCAGTCGTGTGACACACGCCGTCATCGGCCTGACGGACTGTGCGATGCGGGCGAAGAACGAGAGCTTCGCCGGCTGTGACACCGAGACCGACGAGGGAGTGAGGCGAGTGAGAAAGCGAAGGAGCCTGGCCGTCGTGATGGCGGTGTGCGCGGTGGCCACTTTGGTCACCGCGATACCGGCAGAGGCGAAGCTGATGGACTGGGACGCGTGTCCCGAGGGTTATGTGTGTCTTTATTCCGACACTTACGGCAGAGGGCGTTACAGCAACGCGGCGGGGCCCAACAACGCCAACGTCGGCGCCTTCATCAACGATATGACGAGTTCCATCTGGAACCGCACCCACTATTCCATATGTTTCTACCAGCATGCGGACTTCGGGGGTGCCGGCCTGATAGGCATCAACGGGTATGGCTGGGTGGACAACGTCGGATCGTCCGCCAATGACAGGATCTCCTCGTACCACGACTACACCACCAGTCCCGGGGGGCCCTGTATCTGGGCCGGACAACGTGCGGCGTCGGATGGTTCGCCGACGACAGGATCTCCTCCTACCGCGACCACACCGACAGCACCGGGGGGTTCCGTCTCTGGGCCGGCCAATCAGCCGTGAGCTGATCGAGTACGGCCGCCGCGATTGAGCTTGGCCGGTTTCCGGTGGAGGCGGAGGGCTTCCTCACTCTATCGGGCACAGATCACAGGCCTTCCGCGGTAGGTCGGCCGAGACGATCGGATAACGCAGCGTATTCGACGGCCGACTGCGTAGAAAATTATTAGAATTCGGTTACTGACGTTCCCTTTCGGCATTGCCTGCCCGCCGGATAGCCTCCGGCGGGCCGGCTGCCCGGTGCGCGGTGAGGCCGCCGACCGACGGTTCGACGAACGGCTTCGGCGCCGGTCAGCGCGGCGTGAGTGCCGCGTAGCGGTGGAACAGCCGATTGTGAGGATTGATCAGGTCGGCTGAGTCGTGCGCCGCCTCGCGGGTCGCTTCCTCGGCGATCCGCGAGGCCCAGGACGTGTCGTACACCACGCCCAACCGCTCGCGGACGAACGCGCGATATTGACCGGTCAAGAATCGTGGCGTCGAGGACATCGGCATACGCCTGTGATTGGAGATCGCGTGCGTAGAACCGTTTCACTGTTCGCCGTCGTTCTGACGGCTCTTACGATGTTGTCCCCCCTTGTGTCCGCCGAGGCCACGCCTGCGGCTCCAGCGGCTTCAGCGGCGCCTGCTGCGGCGATCACCTGGACACCGTGCCCGCGATACCCCTTTGGCGAGTGCGGCAAGCTCGCCGTGCCGGTGGACTGGAACGACCCGGGCGGGCCGACGATCGACCTGGCCGTGGCCAGGCTCAAGGCCACCGACCCCGCGGCCAGGATCGGCTCTCTGCTGCTGCATCCCGGCGGCCCCGGTTCCTCCGGGGTCGGCTACGCGCTTTCCCTGAAC
>NZ_JBIAVG010000033.1:0-28795 GCF_042893955.1 Streptosporangium sp. NPDC001559 | reverse complement strand
AACGCTCGACTGGGAAACCCCAGCCGAGCGTCTCGCTAAGCTTCTGGCGACAGCCAGTTGATCAACTGTGTTGCAACGACCCCTCGAATTCGCCCCGCGCCGGGGGTTCCGCCTTCGCTCACAGGGGCGGATCAGGGGTTGTCGTAACCGATCCAGTTGATGTACCAGCCGTACTGCTGGGCGATGGCGGGCGTCAGCGGCCTGCTGTCCTTCCACTGGACGTAGACGCGGAACTTGCTCGCCGTGGCGTCGTAGACGGCGCTGGGGCCGACCAGCGACCACTGGTTGCCGCCGGTGCTGCCGATGGAGGTGACGTAGACGGGGGCTCCGGTGAAGTGGGCCGCGGTGGTGTCGACGTCGATGTAGATGCCGTTGGGTCCGTAAGCCTGCCAGCCCTGCCCGGGGGCGGTGTGTCCGGAGGCGATACGCGCAGTCGGCATGATGCGTCCTCTCGCGAGATACGAACTGTCGCGCTAAGTGTTCATCCGATGACTATAGGTGTCTACGGGTGCTTCCCTGCCCCTTCCGCCACACACACCCCACCTTTCCGACAGGTGTCCGACGACGGGCGGACCGGGCACATGGTCAGGGGCTCGCCGGGCGTTCAGGGAAGACACGGCGTAGGAGGAGGCCGATGAGGGGCGGAAGGGCGAGCAGGATGGCGAGGGCGGCGTATCCGTGGGCGAGGGTGGCCACGGTGGCGACGCCGGCGACGAGCAGGGGGCCTCCGGCGTCGCCGAGTTCGCGGCCGAGTTCGGCGGCGCCCATGGTCTGGCCCATGCGTTCGGGAGGAGTGCGGGCGGCGAGAGCGGCGAAGCCGAGCGGGGTGATGAGCCCGGTCCCGACGCCGATCAGCACGGCGGCGACCAGGACGCCGGTCAGGCCGGGCAGCGTCGCGCCCGCCAGGCCCGCGGCGGTGATGAGCAGCCCGGCCACGATGCCGGTGCGGGTCGTCAGGCGCCCCTCGTCCAGCGCGCGTCCGGTGCGGGGCTGCACGATCGCCGCGCAGGCGGCCAGGACGGAGACCGCGGCACCGGTGGCGACGGTGCCCAGGTCGGCGGCCCGGCCGGAAACGGGCAGGAACCCGACTCCGACGGACAGCGCGGCGGTGGCGGCGGCCAGCGCCCCGGTGGGCGCGAGGAAGGCCGGGTCGGCCAGGCGTCTGACCAGGTCGAGGACCGTCTGACGGCTCTTGGGCAGCGGCGGTACGGCGGGCACGGCCAGCGCGGCCCACACCGCCACCACCACGCCCAGCGCCGCGAGGACCGCGAACAGCGCCCGCAGTCCGCCCGCCCACACCAGCAGTCCGCCCAGCAACGGGCCGAGGGTGTAGCCGATCGACTTGTGGAAGCCGTATCCGCCGAAGGCCCGCCCGAGCTTCGCCGCCGGGTTGAGGCGGGCCACCAGCGCCGAGGCCGACGGGGAGAACGCCGAGGCCGCCGCGCCCTGCCCCAGGCGGGCGGCCCACAGCCATCCGGGGCTGTCGGCGACGACGTAGACGGCGGAGGCGAGTGCGAACGCCACCAGGCCGCCCAGCAGTACCGGCCGGGCGCCGATCCGGTCGGCGACACTGCCGAAGAGCGGCTTGAGCAGCGCCTCGGCTCCGTCGTAGAGGGCGAGCAGGCCGCCGAGAACGAGCAGGGAGGTGACGGCGTCATCGGAGAAGCCGCCGAGGTTGGCGGCGATCCCGTGCGCGCCGAACGCGGTGGTGAACCCGGCCGCGTACAGCGGCCACATCTGCCGGGCCGGGGCGGCCTGGGCCTGGCCCGTCATCACGCGCCCCCCGGTTCCGGCATCTCGTGCAGCGCGGCGAAGACCCGTTCGGCGTAGTCCTCGCACGCCGCCGCGCACTCGCGCAGCCGCCGCCCGGCCTGCGCCGCCTCGGGCGCGCCGAAGACGTCCCGCGCCGTCAGGTCACGGTGCCAGCGCCGCAACCGCTCCAGCGACTGCTCCTCCTCCTCGAGTTCGGCCAGGGTGAACTTGCCGATCCCGATCTCCTTGGCCAGTTCCTGCTCGAACTTGCCGCAGTCGGCCAGGAACTCCGTCCAGTCCGCCGAGCGCGCCGCGGTGAACATCTCCCGCAGCCGTTCGGCGTCGCCGCTGTCGCGCCCGGCCGCGACAAGCGTGACGAACTGGCCGCCCGCCTGCCCGGTCAGCTCGCCCGCCCGGGTGACACCGTCGGTGAACACGGGGACGTCCGGTACGGCCCACACTCCCTGCCCGAGCGACAGGGCGCCCATTTTGCGTAGTTCCCGCCATACGGCCACCCGGTGCCGGGACGGTTCGGCGGGGATCTTGACCAGGAAAACGAGCCACCGGCCCGCCTGCTGAGAGTCAGACACATCATGAAATGTAGCAGCCGTTACAAAGCTTCGGATCATATGAGCGCTGTTATATTAGCGCTGTGACATCTTTGGACCCCACCGCGTCGCCCGGTCGCTGGGACGCGCTGCACACCCTGCTGGGCGACCTGGACCGCCAGATTGAGACCTTGTACACGGATCGGGGCATCGAAGGCGTCCGCTCCCGGTTCGTCCATCCGTTGATCCGCCTCGCGCACACCGGCCCGCTGACGATCCGTGAGCTGGCGGAATCCCTGGGCCGCTCGCACTCGGCGATGAGCCAGACGATCTCGGTGATGCGCCGCGAGGGCCTGGTCAACTCGGAGCCGGGCACGGACGCCCGCACCCGGCGCGTCACCCTCACCGACCGCGCCCGCGACCTCATCCCCTTCCTCGAAGCCGAGTGGCGCGCGACCGAGGCCGCCGTCGCCGAGCTCGACGACGAGATCCCCCACCGGCTCAGCGCGGTCGTCGCCGAGCTGGAGAGCGCGCTGGCCCGGCGGTCCATGAAAGAGCGGATCCTCTCCCACCTCGGTGAGTTCCCGGCCGCCGAGACCGCTTCCACAGTGGCTTCCGCGGAGGGGGAGATCCGGCCGTGAGCTGGCGCGAAAGGCTGATGGACGTCCGGCCCCTCCGTGACAGCCGGCACTTTCGCGACCTGTGGATCGGCTCCTGCCTCGCCTCCATCGGCCAGCAGATCGCCGTCGTCGCCGTACTGCTGCAGGTCTGGGACCTGACCCGCAGCTCGTTCTGGACCGGGGTCATCGGACTCGCCACGGGCCTGCCGCTGCTGGCTCTCGGCCTGGTCGGCGGGTCGCTGGCCGACACCGTCGACCGCAGGAGCCTCGTCCGCCTCACCACCGTCGGCCAGGCCCTGACGGCCGCGGGGCTCATGGCGCAGGCCGCCTCGGGGAACCGGTCGGTCGTGCTGCTGCTCGCCCTGGTCGCCGCCCAGTCCGGCTGCGCGGCGCTCGGGGCGCCCGCCCGCCATACCTTCCCGGTTCGGTTGCTGCCCGCCGACCAGGTCGCCGCGGGGCTCGCCCTGCAGAACATCGCCTTCCAGGCGTCCATGCTCGCCGGGCCCGCCCTCGCCGGTTTCGTGCTCGCGCGGTGGCACTACCCCGCCGCGTACGCGATCCAGTTCCTGGCCGGGCTCGCGTCGCTGGCCGCCGTGATCAGGCTGCCCCCGATGCCCGCCCCCGCGGCGGAGGCCGGACCGAAGGCCGACGGCGGATCGCGGAGCAGGCGCGGGCCGGTCAGGGGAGGCTGGCGGATCAGCCTCCAGCGCCCCACCCTGTGGGGTTCCCTGTCCGTGGACCTCGCCGCGACCGTCCTGGCCATGCCGGTCGCGCTCTTCCCCCTGGTCAACGAGATCCGCTTCGCGGGCGACCCGCGCACGCTGGGGTTCTTCCTGACCGCGCTCGCGCTCGGAGGGCTCGGCGCGGGCCTGTTCTCCGGGACCGTCACCCGCCTGCGCCGTGGCGGCCTCGTCCAGCTCGTCGCGGCCACGGTCTGGGGCCTGGCGCTGGCCGGATTCGGCGTGGCCGGGCCAATCTGGCTCGCCCTGCTCTGCCTGACGGTCGCCGGTGCGGCCGACACCGTCTCGGTGGTCACCCGAGGCGCGCTGGTACAGCTTGAGACCCCCGACCACTACCGGGGACGGGTGTCCTCGGTCGAGCACGTCATCGGCATCGCCGGTCCCGAGATCGGCAACTTCAGGGGAGGGGTGCTCGCCTCCCTCACGTCGGCTCCCGTGGCCCTTCTGGTGGGCGGGCTGACGGCCGCGCTCGCCGTGGTCTCGGTCGGCCTCGTCAACCGCCCCCTGCGCGCCTACCGCGTCCCGGCCGAGCACGAGGCCGTACGGCAGGCCGAAGTGAGCTGAACACTTGAATTGGTTCCAATACATATGTATAGACTCTTGGACGTGCGACCAATATCCGAAGAGGACCTGACGACACGGGCCCGCATCCGTGACGCCGCGCTCGGGCTGTTCGCCGAGCAGGGCGTCAGGGCGACCACGATCCGGGGGATCGCCGCCGCGAGCGGCGTCTCACCCGGCCTGGTGCAGCACCATTTCGGCACAAAGGAGGAGCTGAGACAGGCGTGCGACGACTACGTCCTCGGCTACATGCGTGAACAGGTCGACGTGGGCATCACCGGCCGCAACCTGGAGAGGCCGGAGTTCATCGAGAACGTCCACCGCACCGCGCCCCCGCTGATGAAGTATCTCGGCCGCGCGCTCGTGGACGGCTCGCCCGGCGCGGCCGCCATGTTCGACGAGCTCGTCGCCATGACGGAGGAACACCTGGCCCGCGAGGGGCACGCGGAGGCAGACCACCGCGCCCACGCGACCGTGCTGACCGCGATGAAACTCGGCATCACGGTGCTGCACGAGCACGTCTCCCGCGCGCTCGGCACCGACGTCTACTCCGCCCCGGGCACCGTACGCGTCGGCAAGGCCCAGCTCGACCTGATCAGGCCGGAGTTCCTCGGCCAAGAACTGTTCGAACAGGCACGGACCGGTCTGGACAAGTTAGAGGAGGGACAATGAGCACGGCGGTGCGGATAGAGGCCCTGGTCAAGAGCTTCGGGCAGACCAGGGCCCTGGACGGGCTCGACCTGACCGTCAGGACGGGGGAGGTGCACGGCTTCCTCGGCCCGAACGGCTCGGGGAAGACCACCACGACACGCATCCTGCTCGGCCAGATGCGCGCCGACTCGGGCCGGGCCGAACTCCTCGGCGGCGACCCCTGGCGGGACGCGACCGAGTTGCACCGGCGGCTCGCCTACGTGCCCGGTGACGTCACCCTGTGGCCCTCGCTCACCGGCGGTGAGGTCATCGACCTGCTGGGCAGGGTGCGCGGAGGCCTGGACCCCCGGCGACGCGCCGAACTGCTCGAACGCTTCGAACTCGACCCGCGCAAGAGATGCCGCGCCTACTCCAAGGGCAACCGGCAGAAGGTGGCGCTGGTGGCCGCCTTCGCCTCCGACGTCGAACTGCTGATCCTCGACGAGCCGACCTCGGGCCTCGACCCGCTGATGGAGGCGGTCTTCAACGAGTGCGTCCTGCGGGAGAAGCGCGACGGCCGCACGGTGCTGCTGTCCAGCCACATCCTGTCCGAGGTCGAGACACTGTGCGACCGCGTGAGCATCATCCGCGCGGGCCGTACCGTCGAGTCCGGCAGCCTGGCCGACCTTCGGCACTTCACCCGGACCTCGGTCACGGCCCAGCTCGCCGGACCCGTGCCCGGCCTGGCCGCACTGCCCGGCGTGCACGACCTCACCGTGGACGGCGCCCTGCTGCGCTGCCAGGTGGACGGCGACGCGCTCACGGCCGTGCTCGGCGAGCTGTCCAGGGTAGGCGTGCGTGCGCTGACCACACAGCCGCCGACGCTTGAGGAGCTGTTCCTGCGCCACTACGAGGGAGCCGCGGCGTGACCGGGACCTGGACGTTGATCCGGCTCATCCTGCGCAGGGACCGTGTGCTGCTGCCGGTGTGGATCGCGATCAGCGCGCTGCTCCCGGCCGGTGTCGCCTCCGCGACCGCCGCCCTGTACACCGACCAGGCCGCCCGTGACGCCTTCACCGCGGCCTCGATGAGCAACCCCGCCCAGCTGGCCATGCGCGGCCCCGTCCACGAGGCGAGTCTCGGCGGCCTGACCGCCTGGACGCTCGGCTCGTCCGGTGCGTTGATCGGCGGCCTGGTCAGCATCCTGCTGGTGATCAGGCACACCAGGGCCGAGGAGGAGACCGGCAGGCGCGAACTGCTGGCCTCGGGCGTCGTCGGCCGTCACGCCCCGCTGGCCGCCGCGCTCACGGTCGTGCTGGCCGCCAACCTGCTGCTCGGCCTGCTGTCGGTTCCCGGCCTGGTCCGCGAGGGCCTGCCCGTGGGCTCATCGGTGCTGTTCGGGCTGTCGACGGCCTCCGCGGGCTGGGCGTTCGCGGCGGTGGCCGCGCTCACCGCGCAGCTGACCGCGGCTTCGGGTACGGCGCGCGGCATCGCGGTCGCCGCGGGCGGTCTGCTGTTCGCGGTGCGTTCACTGGCCGACGCCGGTGGCGTCTCCTGGCTCGCGTGGCTGTCGCCGTTCGGCTGGGCCAGGCTGACCAGGCCCTACGCGGGTGACCGGTGGTGGGTGCTGGGAGTCGTCGTGGTGTCCGTCGCCGCGCTGACGGCCGCCGCGTTCGCACTGTCCACGCGGCGTGACGTGGCCGGTGGCCTGCTGGCCGCCCGGCGGGGACCCGCCGCCGGGACGCTGCGGGGCGGGATCGGCCTGGCCTGGCGGCTGCACAGGGGCATGATCGTGGGTTCCGGGATCGGTTTCTGCCTGCTGGGCGCGTTGCTCGGCATGGCGGCGCGCGGGCTGGACACCCAGGTGGACACACCGCAGTTCCGGGAGCTCGCGGCGACGATCGGGGGTCCGGGAGCGCGCATCTCCGAGGTGTTCTTCACGTTCGTGATGTACGTGCTCAGCCAGATCGTCACGGCGTTCGCGCTGGTCTCGGCGCTGCGCGCCCGGAGCGAGGAGGCCGCGGGCAGGGCCGAGCTGTTGCTGGCCGCCCCTGTCGGCAGGTTGCGCTGGGCGCTGAGCCACCTGGTGTTCGCCGTCGCGGGCCCCGCACTGCTGCTGGCCGTACTGGGGGCGGGTGCGGGGCTCACCTACGAGGGCGACGCTCTCCGCATCACCGGGGCGACGCTGGCCTATCTGCCCGCCGTCTGGACCATGGTCGGGTTCGCGACGCTGTTGTTCGGTGTGCTGCCCCGGCAGGCGGCGGCCGTGAGCTGGAGTGTGCTCGGCCTCATCCTGCTGGTGGACCTGCTGGCGGAGTTCAGGCTGGTCGGCGGGGGAGTTCAGGACCTCTCACCGTTCGTGCACGTGCCGCCGACACTGCTCGGGGACGCCTCCTCCACGGTCGCGCCGCTGCTCGGACTGACCGCGGTCTCGTGCGCCCTGGCCGTCGCCGGACTGGCGTTCCTGCGCCGACGCGACCTGGCCCCTTCCACCTGACAGACTTTTCGGATATATCGCGATAATGAGGCATGGAGTTCTTCTGCTACCACCGTGACCGGCCCGGTTCGGTGGCGTTGCGTCACGAACTGCTGGAGGAACACTGGTCCTACATGGACCGGTACGCCGCCGAGATGATCGCCCGTGGCCCGACCTTCGACGACGACGACACCCCGACCGGGAGCGTGCACATCGTCGACCTGCCCGACCCCGCCGCCGCCCGCGCGTTCGCCTTCGACGAACCCGGCTACCAGGCCGGGGCGTACCGGGACGTACTGCTGCGCCGGTGGCGCAACACGCTGGGACGCACCATGTGGGACTTCCCCGGCGGCCGGACCGGCGGCGACCGATACCTGGTGCTCGGCCTCGGCTCAGGGCAGGCCGCCGACCTCGCCGTCCCTGCCGCCCGGGACGAACTGATCGCGTACGGGCCGCTGCTGTCCGACGACGGCGAGAGCTGGCTGGGGACGGCGGCGCTGGTCCGGGCTCCGGACGCGAACGCGGCGCGCGCCGTACTGACCCCGGACCGGTACGCCGGCATCGAGGTGCACAACTGGTGCTTCGGCGGACGCCGGTCCTGAGCGAACGAAGCCGGTTTCGAGGAGGCGAGAAGCGTTGGCAGAGGAACCGAACCGGCTGTTTCGCACGGCCGCCGACCACGCCACCGGTTACCGCCGGTCACTGCCCGGCAGGCCGGTGGGAGTGCCGGTCGACCAGGAGGCGTTGACCAGGGCGTTCTCCGGCCCGCTGCCCCGGGACTCCTCCCCACCCGAGCGGGTGCTGGCCGACCTGCTCGCCGCGGCCGAACCGGGCCTGGTCGCGAGCGCGGGCCCGAGATACTTCGGATTCGTCGTCGGCGGCGCGCTGCCCGCCGCGACCGCGGCCGACATGTTGACCGCCGGATGGGACCAGCTCGCGACCAACGCCGTCACCTCACCCGCGGCCATCGCCGCCGAGGCCGCGGCGGGCGCCTGGCTGAAGGACCTGTTGGGTATACCGGCGTCGGCGTCCACCGGATTCGTCACGGGCTGCCAGGCGGCCAACACCGCCGGGCTCGCCGCCGCCCGGCACCGGGTGCTGGCGGAGGCCGGGTGGGATGTGGAACGGCGCGGGCTGCTCGGAGCACCACCGATCCGGGTGATCGCGGGGGAGGAGCGGCACGGGACGATCGACCGCTCGCTGCGGTTGCTCGGTTTCGGGACGGACATGATCGAACCGGTACCCGCCGGACCGAACGGTGCCATCGACATCGAGGCGTTGCGGACGTCGCTGCGAGCAGCCTCCGGGCCGGCCATCGTGTGTCTCCAGGCGGGCAACGTGAACACCGGTGCCTGCGACCGGCTCGGGGAGGCGTGCGAACTGGTCCACAGGCACGGTGGATGGGCGCACGTGGACGGGGCGTTCGGGCTGTGGGCCGCGGCGAGCCCGACGGCCCGGCATCTGGTCGACGGAGTGGAACTCGCCGACTCCTGGGCCTGCGACGGCCACAAATGGCTGAACCTTCCCTACGACTCGGCCTTCGCGTTCTGTGCCCGGCCCGACGTGCACGTGGCGGCGATGTCCTACGCGGCCCCCTATCTGACAGGTTCCGGCGGCGCACCCGTGGGAGCCGACCTCACCGCTGAGTCGTCGCGCCGTGCCCGCGGATTCGCGGTGTGGGCCGGACTGCGGGAGCTGGGCAGGGACGGGGTCGCGGCGCTGGTCGAGCGCTGTTGCGCGCTGGCCCGCCGGTTCGCCCAGGGACTGGCCTCGGCCGGGTTCGAGGTGGTGAACGAGGTCGTCCTCAACCAGGTGCTGGTGGGGTTCGGGGACGACGCGCGCACCGAACGGGTGATCGCCGCGGTGCAGGCGGACGGCACGTGCTGGGCGGGCGGCACGACCTGGCGGGGACGGCGGCTGATGCGGATCTCGGTGTCGAACGCCACCACGACGGAAGCGGACGTGGATCTGTCGGTCGCCGCGATCATCCGCCTCGCCGCCTGACCGATCACCGTACGGCCTTGGCCTGGCGCGCGGCGACGGCGGTGACCGTCCGCCCGGCCGGGTTCGACCTGTTCGCCGAGGGCCCGCTCGTGACGGAGCAGGCCGATCGGCAAACGGGCGGAGGTCCTCAGTCGTCGTCCTCAGTCGTCGTCCTCGGCGTCGTGCTTGCTCGCGCCGTCGTGGTGGTCGTCACCGTCGTCGGTCTTGCCGGTGACCAGGGAGCCGGTTTCGGCGTCGACGACGAACTCCCGCTCGCCGCCGTCGCCGCCCTTCACCTCGATCTGCCAGGTCCGGCGGCCGTGTTCGGTCTCAAGCTCGGCGGAGGTCACCCAGCCCGCGGGGACCTGTTCCAGGGCCGTCTTCTCCGCCTGCGAGCTGAGGACCTTGGGGGCCTTGGCGGCGCCGCGGTCCCCGGGGGTGTCCGAGGTCGTGGAGGAGGGGGTGGGCTCGGCGTTGGCGGCCGTCATGGCGGCTCCGCCGCCTGCCACGAGTACGGCCGCCGTGGCGATACCAGCGATGATCATGGGCTTGCGCATCCGAACCTCCGGTGCGGTGGACGTCTTTGCTGACGTCTCCCAACCTGCCGTGCCGGGTGATAGCGGGGGCCTGTGACAGTCCTAAACGCGGGTTAACGTGGGCCGGGCCCGAACTCCACGGTGATGTGGGCGCCGCCTGCGGGACCGTCGGCCAGCGTCATGGAGCCTCCGGAACGTTCGGCGGTACGGCGGACGATGTCCAGCCCGAGGCCGGTCGAGGACGCGCCGCTGACTCCGCGCGTAGCGGCGCCTGGGTGCCGGAACCCCGGCCCCTGGTCGGTGACGAGGAGTACGGCTCCGCCGCCGGGTCGGGCCGACAGCCGTACCTCGAAGTCCGTGCCCTCGGGTGTGTGGGCGAAGACGTTCTCCAGCAGGGCGTCGACGCAGGTCGTCAGGGCTTCCTCCCCGACGCCGACCGGTAGGGGAGGACGGGTCAGCTCCTGGCCGACCAGGCGGTCCTGGTCATGGGCCAGCATCGACCAGTGCTCCAGACGTTCGGCCACGACCCGGGCGGCGTCGCATTCCCCCGGCACGTCGTGGCGGGCGCGCCGTGCCTCCTTGATCACCCGCGTGACCATGCGTTCCATCGACTCCACGGCGGCGCCCACGCGGGCGGCCTGCTCGCTTTCTGGCAGCCCGTCGGCCTCCAGCCGCAGCACGGTGAGCGGGGTTCGCAGCTGGTGGGACAGATCGGCGACCGCCTCCCGTTCCTGGGCCAGCAGGACACGGATGCGTTCGGCGAGGTGGTTGAGCGCTCCGGCCACCTGCCGTAGTTCTTCAGGGCCCTCTCCGGGCGCTCTGGCGGTGAGGTCTCCGGCCGCGAGCCGGTGGGAGACCCCCGCGATGCCGGTGATGAGACGTATCTGTGAGCGGGCGAGCCGGTCGGCGACAAGCAGGCTGACGGCCAGCACACCGGCTCCCACCAGCGCGAGGATCAGCCAGGCGCGCCTGACCCCTCTGGTGAGGTCGGCGTCGGAGACGAAGGTGCGGATGACGGTCGTGCCCGCGGAACGGCCCGCGACGGCGACAAGGATCTCCCTGCCTCCGCGCGCCTGGGCGGTCAGGCTGCGCCCGGTGAAGGCCAGCCGTACGGCCTCGGAGCGGGGGGCGGGCTCGCCCAGGACCGCACCGGTGGGCAGGAAGACGGTCAGCGGGTAGCCGTTGGTGCTGTTGGCCTGCTCCACGGCCAGTTCCAGGGCGGGGCCCTTACCGACCGAGGCCACGGGGACCAGCGACTGCGCGCGTACGAGCGCGTCGGCGGTGGCGCGGTCGGCGGCCAGCATGAGCGCCAGCAGCGCCAGCGGCACCAGGAAGGCCACCAGAGCCAGGGACACCATGGAGGCGACCAGGACGAGCAGACGCCGTCTCATGTCGCCGGATCCACCAGCTTCACGCCGACTCCGCGGACGGCGCGGATGTAGCGCGGCTGCTGCGCCGACTCGCCCAGTTTGTTACGCAGCCAGGACAGGTGGACGTCGACGGTCTTGTCGGCGCCTCCGTAGGGCAGCTGCCATACCTGCGTCATCAGTTCGCGTTTGCTGACCACCTGGTCCGGCCGGGCCGCCAGGTAACACAGCAGGTCGAACTCCTTCGGCCGCAGGTCCAGCGGGCGGCCCGCCAGCGTGACGTGGCGGCTGCGCGGGTCGATGCGCAGCTCACCCACCACCAGGGGCTGCGGGGTGTCGTCCTCCCCCTGGAGGCGGCGGAGCACGGCGCGGATGCGGGCGTCGAGCTGGACCGCTCCGAACGGCTTGACCAGGTAGTCGTCGGCCCCGGCGTCCAGAACGCGGGCGATCTCCTGCTCGTCGTCGCGGGCGGTGGCGACGATGATCGGCACCGGGCTGACCGCTCGCAGCATGCGAACGACCTCGTGGCCGTCGATGTCGGGCAGGCCGAGATCGAGGATCACCAGATCCGGATGATCCTCGACGGCCCTGTGCAGTCCCGACATACCGGTGACGGCCGAGGTGACCGCGTGGCCGCGTTCGGTCAGAGCCCGCATCAGCGCGGAGCGTACGGCGGCGTCGTCTTCGACGAGGAGTAGCTGTGCCATCACCTCCACCGTATGAGCATCGGAAGGCGTCTCGGCCGGTTCCTCCTTGGCGTTGAACCGGCGTTAGGCAAGCGTTAGGACTCGGCATGGCAGGCTGGCCGGGTGAAACGTCGCTCGCTTGCCGCGGTGCTCGGCTGGGTGGCGGTCGCCTGCGCCATGACCGCGACCACCACCTGGGCGATCACCCTGCTGGGGCAGGGATTGAGCCGGCAGGTCGTCTCCCCGATGAGCCACGCCGAGATCACCCAGGCGCTCGCCGCGGCCACGGCGGCCGGAGAGACGGGTGGTCCGGCCTCTCCCTCCGAGGCCGGGGGAGTCAGCCGGGCCTTCACCACCCCCGGAGGGTCCGTCGTCGGCACCTGCGCGACCGGCCAGGCGTCCCTGCTCGCGTGGAGTCCGGCGCAGGGGTACGCCACCGACGATGTGAGCGAGGGACCGGGGCCCTACGCCTCGCTGGAGTTCGAATCCGAGAACGACAAGATCACCGTCAGGATCACCTGCGTCCGGGGCGCTCCCACGATGACCCTCAAGGAGGACAGGGACCGCGACTGAGACCACGGCCTGGCGGCCGTTCGTGAACGCGTTTCTTGTGAATCGTGAGGGTCGTTCCAGCGGATGGTCCTGCCAACGTCGACGGTCGTGTGATCCTGGCGACAACTGGATAAATCTCCTCGAAGCGCCGCTCCGGCTCGTGGGCCGCCCTTTCGGGAGGGTGACGGAGACAGCGTCCTCACGTTCTCCATGAATCGTGACGAGCCCGGGATCCGTGGATTCCGTCGCGGAAACGGCCGGAAATCTTTTGCTGCTGAGTTCCAATATTACCTGGAAAACCGTAAAAAGATAGTGAAACCGTGATGCCCGGTGAGCATGAGATCCGATGATTGATTCAGTGGTTTTCAAGAAACGCCGGTGATACCGTCACACACCTTCTCTGGAAATGGCAGGCGCGGTCACCCTTGAGGACCCGCCCATGACGCCCTGCAAAACGTTGGCGTCTAATGTAGTTCTGCGAATCGATCAGCCAACCACCAAGCATCGCCGACACGGATCTAACCCGAACCCACCCTCCATCAACCCATGAAGATACTTATAATTTTCGCCAATCCGTAAAGGAGCAAGCCCCGTCCGTCATCTTTATGTACTTCAGGCTTTCGACTCCGTCGCCAAGCATCCGCATGCCCCAGCCCAGCCCGAAGGCTCGTGGGTCTTTAGGCGGCGTAGGGTCCGATGTCACCTCACACGAATCCCCGTCTGCGCCCGCCCGGGCCCTCCGGGGGGTGAGAGGTTGCTGCGTGGCCGGCGATGGAGGGGAACGCCGCCACGCGAGGAGAAAGATCTCCGATGTGGAGCCTCCACATCGGAGGCGCCCTTTCCGCCGATGAGAGCAAGTGGCAGGGGCAGGGATGGCGCAGAGGTGTCGAGGAGCTCAACCCGGTGGTCGTGAACTTCGTTCCGTGTAGTGACCGTTCGATGGTTCCGGCGTCGTACCCTCTATCACCTTTCTGTCATGTTGAGAAGGGGATAGATCACTCCCCAAAAGGGAACGGATTTATTATTCCCTAGTTCCCGAGTGGATTGCCGATCTGGGGGCTTTTATCGGCGGCTCGTGTTTATATCTCCCATAGGCCGACGTGCCGCAAACATCATCGGTTTACCTTCAGGGAGTTGTTATGCCTCCAGGCAAGTACTATCGGCGGGGACATTGGGTCAGCAGGCCGAGGCCGAAAAGCGCGCAGGTGTCCGGATGGATGGTTCTGGCAGTCCTCGCCGCCCTGGTGTGGTTCGCCACCCTGGGGTCCGGCACGGACGAGAACACGCCGCAGAAGCCGTCGCAGATCTCGAAGACCGTGCCTCCCGCCCAGGCCCCGGCAGCCGAGCAGCCCGCGGACCCGGCTGACGAGCTTCCGCCGCCAGAGCCGACCGGAGCGCCGTGAGCCGCTGGATACTTCCCGCGCGTCTTCCCCGGCCACGGCTGCCGGCCAACCCGGTGGAATGGTGTGCCGCCGTGGTGGTCGCGGTGGTCGCAGGTTCCTTCGTGATCCGGGGAGTTCAGCTCGCCGCCGACCTGATCCTCGGCCGTTGGTACATCGGCATCCCGGTCGGAGCCGGTGCTCTCGTGGCGATCATGATGTGGGCGCGGTGGGGCGTCGCCGCTCTCCGTCGCCGGTCCGATCGTCTACACGGGGTGCGGTTGGCGCTGCCCACGCTGGACATGATGTCCCCCACCGCTTTCGAGTGGGCGGTACGCGACCTCATGGCGCGCGACGGCATCGCCGCCCGGCATGTAGGACAGCGGGGAGACAAGGTGGCCGACGTCATCGGCCGTGATCGCGGCGGATACGTCATCGTCGCCCAGTGCAAACACACCACCACCGCGGCCAAGGTCGGAGCCCGGGTCATCTACGAGGTCAACGGGACCGCTCATCCCGTGCACGGGGCGGACGTCGCGGTGGTGGTCACCAACGGCTCCTTCACCCGCGGCGCGCGGCGGACCGCCGACGACTTCCGGATCCATCTGATCGGCAGGGAGGAACTGCACCGCTGGGCCAGCGGGGCGGTGTCCCTGCAGGGGCTGCTGGGGCTGACCACACCACTGCGGCGCTGGCAACGCCTGCGCCGTACTCCCTCCCTCCTGATCCGTCACACCTCCACACCGAAACGCGCTCAGCGGTAGGCCTTTGCGAGCGATTCAGCACGGGACGATGCCCTGACCAGGGGTATCGGCTCTGCCGGGCAGAGCCGGAGACAGCCCGGTGTCACGGGCGATTCGTGCTACCTGCACCACCATGCAGAATGTCGCCCATGAACGTCCTGACGGCCACCCGGAACGCGGCGCTCTTCCTGATCGCCGGGTTGGGCACCGCGCTGCTCGCGCTGCCGCTGGCGTGGCTGGTCGTGTACACGGCGCTGCTGAGTCTGTCCGGCGTCGGCCTGCCGCTGATCACACCGGTGACGCGTCTGGTCAGGCGGCTTTCCGGGTGGCAGCGCCGCCGCCTCGGGATACCGGCTCCGCCGTACCTGCCGCTTGAGGGTCCGCTGCCGGCGCGGGTGCGCGCGGCGGTCGGCGACCCCGTCGCCCCGCGGGAGGTGCTCTGGCTCCTCGCGCACGGCGTCACCGGGATCGTCCTCGGTCTTCTGGCGCTCGGCCTGCCCCTGACCGCGCTCAACGCCGCGACCCTGCCGTTGTGGTGGTCGCTGCCGCCGGGCGACCCGCCGTCGGTGCTCTGGTATCCGATCGACTCATGGCCTCTCGCCCTGACCGGACCGGTCGTCGCCGCGGGATACGTGGGCGTGGCCTGCCTGGTGTTGCCCTCCGCCGCCGGCCTGTCCGAACGGCTCAGCCGTCGTCTGCTCAAACCCGTGGGCCGGGTACGGCTGGCGCAGCAGGTGGCGATGCTGACCGCGGCCAGGAGCTCAGGCGCATCGAGCGCACCCTCCACGACGGCACCCAGAACCGGCTGGTCGCGCTCGTCATGCACCTGGGCATGCTCGAACGGGCTCTGGCCGACGCCCCGGAGAGCACCCGGCGGCTGACCGAGCGGGCGCAGGAGGCTGCCTCCGACGCGTTAGCCAACCTGCGCGACGCCATCCGGGCGATCCATCCGCCCGTCCTCACCGAACACGGGCTCGACGGCGCGCTCGTCGCGCTGGCCGCGCGCAGTCCCGTTCCCTGTACCGTCGAGATCGCCGATTTCCCCCGTCTGCCGGCGGCGGTCGAGGCGGCGGCCTACTTCACCGCCGCCGAGGCGCTCACCAACGTCGCCAAGCACAGCCACGCGGAAAAGGCCGTCGCGCTCGCGCACCGCGGCCAGCGCGCCGGGGAACTCACCGCCCTTCACCAGGTCGTTCAGCGCGGCCCGCACGCCGCCCCGTTGGTCCCGTGCGGTGACGTCCGCGGCGGCCGGGCCGAGGGTTCCCAACGCGAGGGCCAGAACCACCGCGGTGCCCGCCCGGGCGGGTCGGGAGAGAACGACGGGATGATGGGACATGGGGAGACTCCCTTGACAACGTGATCGTGACGTCACCAAGGATGTCGGCGGGACCGGTCCATGATCGATCCCACGCGTGGGTGTTTCCGCGTTACCACAAGCACCACCATCGGTTCCGCCGTGTGTCCGGCCGTGAGAGGGCTAACGTTCCTGCCGGCCGTACAGCGTGGTGAGCTGGACGGCCAGTTTCGCCAGCTCGTCCTGGACGGACCGCGGTTCCTCCACGACGACGAGGTCGCCCCAGCCCGCGAGCTGGCGGGCGATGTCCAGCGCGGTCGGGGCGGTGAGCGTGACCCGGACCCTCTCACCGTGGGAGATCACCTCGCAGTGGCGGCCGAAACGGTCGCGCAGGACTCGCAGGTACCGGGCCTCGACGGTCGCGGTGGCGGTGGTCGTCGAGCGTCGTGCCTCCATCGCGGTGACGACCTCGTCCCAGGCCGCCGCGAGGTCGAAGCGCTCCGGACGCTCGGCCGGTTCCTCGGTGATCTCGGCGTCGGTGATCCGGTCGACGCGGAAGGTCCGCTGCCCGTCGGGGGTTCCGGCGATCAGATACCAGGTGTCGTCCTTGTCGACGAGGCCGAACGGTTCGATGAGGCGTTCGCGTCCGGAGTAGGTGAGGCGGGTCTTCCGGCGCCGGACCACCGCGTCCTCCAGCAGGTCGACGAGCACGGGCCGCGTACGGCGGTGCTCGCCCCAGCGTGCGGGGTCGACCACGACCGCGTCCGCCGCCGCCTCGGCCTCCTGCCGGAACGTCGTCGGCAGGGCGCGCACGAGTTTGCGCAGCGCCGCCTTGGCCTCCGGCGCGATCGCGGCGGCCGGGCCGAGCAGCAGGAACAGCGCCCTGGCCTCTGAGGCCTTGAGCCCGGACAGGTCGGTGCGGGCACCGCCGAGCAGTGCCCAGCCGCCGCCGCGTCCGGCCTGCGGGTACACGGGGATGCCCGCGGCCGACAGGGACTCCAGGTCACGGCGGGCCGTGGCGACCGAAACCTCCATCTCGGCGGCGATCTCCGCCGCGGTCACCCGGCCACGTGACTGCATCAGCAACAGGACGGCCACCAGACGATCTGCTCTCATGCTTCGATCCTGCCAATAAAAGTGCTCATTCGATGAGTACTTTGGCTGACAGGATCGATCTCACAAGCCACCGAGCGGAAGGCAGCAGGACATGCTTCGCGGACTTACCACCATCAGCTTCTACGCCCACGACGTCGCCGCCGCCCGTGACTGGTACGCCGAGTTCCTCGGGACGGAGGCCTACTTCCAGCGGCCGGAGCAGGGCGAGCCGGTCTACGTGGAGTTCCGGGTGGGCGACTACCAGCACGAGCTGGGCGTCATCGACGCGCGTTTCGCCCCGCAGGGCTGGAGCGCCGAGAGCGGCGGGGCGATCGTCTACTGGGCCGTGGACGACCTGGAGGCGACCTGGGAGCGGCTGCTGGAGATGGGGGCCGTCCCGTTCGACAAGCCGACCGAGCGCGGCCCCGGGTTCGTCACCGCCTCGGTGCGCGACCCGTTCGGCAACATCCTCGGCATCATGATCAACAACCACTACATGAACGTCCTCGAGAGCCGGAAGGGCTGACGACCATCCCCACCGGCCGATCGCGTGACCTTCCATACCGCGCCGGACATGATGGGGTGACGCGCCGGCCTCTGCCGGAGGGCTGGGAGATCGGCACCAAGGACGTCGCTCATCAGCCGGTTCGGCCTGTACGCGACCGACGTGCTACGTCCGCGTCCCGACGACTTCTACCCCGACCTGCCCGAGGCGGCGTAGCGGTGGGCCTGCCACGACTGTCGTACGGCTGTCAAAGGCGCAGCCCGAGAGGTGCCGCTCCCACGAGGCCGCCGTCGATGACGAGGTCCTGACCGGTGATGTACGACGCGTCGTCCGAGACCAGGAAGGCGACGGCAGCGGCGACATCGTCCGGATGGCCGAGCGAGCCGAGCGGCACCTCCGCCAGGATGCGGGCCTCCGAGTCGGGGTCGATGGCGGACCGGTACATCTCGGTCTCGATGTAGCCGGGGCTGACGGAGTTGACGCGGATGCCACGCGGCGCGAGGTCGGTGCCGAGCGTGCGGGCGAGATTGTGCACGGCGGCCTTGCTGGCGGCGTAGACCGAGGCCGCTGGGAGGCCGCGGTGCAGGGTCCAGGATGCGTTGATGACGACGGCGCCTCCGTCGCCCATCAGCGGCAGCGCCTTTTGGATCGTGAAGAACACTCCCTTGAAGTTGATTCCGACGGTGTGATCGAAGTCCTTCGGAGTGAAATCCGGCCTGAAGTCCGCGATACCGGCATTGGCGAAGACCGCGTCGAGAGCACCGCGCCAGGTCTCGACGCGCCGCACGAGGAGATCGAGATCGGCGTCGACGCTGACGTCCGCGCGGACAGGCAGGACCCGCCCGGAGCCCAGGCGTTCTGCCGCGGTGTCGAGGCGGACCTGGTCGCGACCGGTGATGACGACGTACGCGCCCTCGTCGAGGAGTCTGCGCGCGGTCGCGAAGCCGATGCCGCTGGTGCCGCCGGTGATCAAAACTGTTTTGTTCGTGAATCGCTTCATGCTGACGATCCTCGAGCGGCGCGAGCTCACGTGGCAGTGTTGGCTGAACCTGGGTCTGACACCACCACCAAGCGCTCCAGCAGGGCCTCCGTTCCCGTCCCGGGCGCGGGCGTGTGCAGCGACAGCCGGTGGCCGGGCAGTTCGGGCAGCGGCAGGGTGGTGGCCTCGAAGGTCAGCGTCCCCAGGCCGGGAATCTCCAGGGCCTTGGTGCCGTGAGTGGGGCCGCCCACGGGGAGCTCCGCCCAGATCTCGGCGAACGCAGGGCTCGCGCCGCACATGTCCGCGGCCAGGCGGCCGAATTCGGGATCGTCCGGATAACGGGCGGCGTCCGCCCGGAACAGGCCGATCATCGCTCGCGCCGCGTCGTGCCAGTCCACGACTGCCGCACGGTAGCGGGCGTTGGTGAACAAGCTGACCAGGCAGTTGTGGTCGTACTCGTTGCACTGGAACACGATCTCCGTCGCGCGGTTGACCGCGAGGACGTTCCAGTACCGGTCGATGACGTACGCGGGCCGCGGCAGCCAGCCCTCCAGGAGCCGCCGCACGGCATCGGGGACCCGGCCTTCGGACGGCGCCGCCTGCGGCGGATTGAGGCCGGCGAGGAGGTACAGGTGCTCGCGCTCGGCGGGCTCCAGGCGCAGCACCCTGGCGATGGCGTCCAGGACGTCGGCGGAGACGTTGATGTCGCGCCCCTGCTCGAGCCAGGTGTACCAGGACACTCCCACGCCGGCGAGCACCGCCACCTCCTCCCGCCGGAGCCCGGGCGTACGGCGGCCCTCGCCTGCCGGCATGCCCACGTCGGCGGGTGTCACCCGGGCTCGCCGTGACCGGAGGAATGCGCGCATCTCGGAACTGCGCCGCTGCCGCGCATTTGTGGAGAGCCGGGAAATGCCCATCAGGTCATGCTATGTCGTGATTAACAGACCTCGTCTGTACGGCGCGCTCACACGTGTCGCCGCTTGGGAACGCTGCCGGCCGAGCCGCCTCGTGTGCGAGCGCGCTGTGCCGCGGCGTTTTCTGGATAGAGGTTTCCGGACGGTGTCGTGCCTGGTCGTCAGGGCGTGCGGGCTACCCCCCCTCTGCGGGCGCTACCGCAGTTGGTCGCGGCGGCGGGTCAGGGAGGCGGTCTCGGCGGTGTTACCCGCCAGGCCGATGGCCTTGTCGTAGGCCGCGCGAGACTCCCGGCCACGGCCCAGCCGGCGCAGCAGGTCGGCGCGGGTGGCGTGGTAGGCGTGATAGCCGGCCAGCCTGTGCTCAAGACGGTCGACGATCGCCAGCGCCACCTCCGGGCCGTCGAGCTCGGCGACCGCGATGGCCCGGTTGAGGGAGACGACCGGTGAGGGGTCGAGGCGGACGAGCTGGTCGTAGAGGGCAAGGACCTGCGACCAGTCGGTGTCGCGCATGTCGCGGGCGGAGGTGTGCACGGCGTTGATCGCCGCGAGGATCTGGTAGCGACCCGGTGCCACTCCCGTGGCGGCGGCGGCGAGACGCTCGCGCACCAGCCGGTGCCCTTCGGCGATCAGCGCCGTGTCCCACGCCTCACGGTCCTGCTCGTCGAGAGCGACCAGTTCACCGCCGGCCGAGACCCGGGCGGGACGGCGGGCCTCGATGAGGAGCATCAGCGCCAGCAGCCCGGCCACCTCACCGTCGTCCGGCAGGAGCGCACGGACCAGGCGGGTGAGCCGGATCGCCTCGGCGGTCAGGTCGTGGCGCAGGGGATCGGTGCCGGGACCGGTGGCCAGGTAACCCTCGTTGAAGACGAGGTAGAGGACGGCGAGCACACCGGAGACACGGGCCGGGAGATCCTCGGCGGACGGCACGCGATAGGGGATGCGGGCCGCCTTGATCTTGGCCTTCGCACGGGTGATCCGCTGCCCCATGGCGCTCTCCGTCACCAGGAAGGCGCGGGAGATCTCGGACATGGTCAGACCGGCGACCATGCGCAGCGTCAGCGCCACGCGGGTCTCCATCGCCAGCGCCGGGTGGCAGCAGGTGAAGATCAGCCGCAGCCGGTCGTCGTCGATGACGCCGAGGGGCTCGGGCGGGTCGCCGTAGACCATCTGAGCCTTCCTGTGCTTGTCGTCGCGCTTGTTCTCGCGCCGGAGCCGGTCGATGGCCTGGCGGTTGGCGGTGGTGGTCAGCCAGGCCCCCGGGCTGGGAGGCACGCCGTCGGCCGGCCACCGCTGGACGGCGGTCGCGAACGCCTCGGCGGCCGCCTCCTCGGCGATGTCGAGGTCACCGAAGCGCCTGGTCAGGGAGGCGACCACCCGTGCCCATTCCTCACGGTGGGCCTGGGTGATCGCCTCACGGACGTCGATCCCGTTCACAGGAATGGCCGCACCTCGACCTTCCGGTTGCAGGCCTTCGACCCCTCGGCCGCCAGCTTGAGCGCCACGTCGAGGTCGGTCGCCTCGATGATCCAGAAGCCGGCGAGATACTCCTTGGACTCCAGAAAGGGCCCGTCGGTGACCATCTCCTCGCCACCCCGGTTGTCGATGACGGTGGCCGTACCGGGCGAGGCGAGGCCCCCGGCGAAAACCCAGTGGCCGTCGGCCTGGAGGTGGTCGTTGAACACGTCGATCGCGGCGTCCTCGTCCGGGGTGGCGAGGACGGCCTGGTCGTGGATCACGGAAACCAGGTATCGCATCTGAAGATCGTCTCCTGTGGTGTCGGGGCTGTGCGGTGTACTGGCCGGGAACCTCAAGGCGTCGCGTACCGCGGGCGTCCGGCGGGCCGGTAGACCTGGATCGCCACGCCCTTGGAGTCGACCCGTGACTCGACAAGGTCGAGCGCGAGATCCGGGCCGACCTCCGGGAACAACCGCGCGCCCTGCCCGAGAACCACGGGGACGACGATCAGGGTCATCTCGTCGACCAGGTCGTTCTCCAGCAGCCAGCGGGTCAGAACACCGCTGCCGTGCACCTGCAGCTCACCTCCCGGTTCGGCCTTCAGGTCCGCGATGGCGCTCGCGAGGTCGTCGGACAGGACGGTGGTGCCCGGCCACGCCGGATCGGTGAGCGTGGTCGACGCCACGTACTTGGGCCGTGCGTTCAACGCCCGCACGACAGCCTCCCAGGCAGGGGCGTCCTGAACCGTCATGGTCCCCCACGAGGCGGCGAACAGCTCGTAGGTCCGCCGCCCGAACAGGAACGCGTCGGCGCGCTGGTAGGTCTGTTTGATGAACGCGTGAGTCTCGTCGTCCCCCTTGCCCAGGGCCCATCCACCGCGCTCGAACCCGTTCCTGCGGTCCTCGTCCGACGCACCGCCGTTGCCCTGCATCACTCCGTCGATGGTGACCTGAGTCATGGTCGTCAGCTTCATGATCGCGGTTCCCCTGCCCTGACTTGTCTTGGCGCCGTCCCGTATGAACGGCCTTACCCCTGCTACGAACACCACCGCCCCGATCCGACACCGCCTCGGGGATTTCTTCGAAGAACTTTCCGGAACGCCGGTCGCCCGCGATCCGACAACACGGCTTCCTCAGGCACGCGGGGTGTCTGGGCGCGGAAGCCGACGACGCGCTGGATCCGCCGCTGAGGCCGAGCCCAGGTCACGCGAGGCGGCCTCGGCGACGAAGGCGCTTGTGCCGCCGGTGGAGGTGCGGAGGACGACCGAGCCGATCACCGGCTCACGGCGGCCGCCGGTTCACCACCGTCAGGCGTCCTGCGGACGGTGACCGAGCAGGAGATCCCTGGAGAGGTGCGGCCTGGCGGGCGCTTCGCGGCCGGGCCATGCGATGTCGTCAACGGCGAGGAACGGCTCGCCGGCCACGGCCGCGGGGGTCGCTCCGGTGAACGCCATGACATCACGATGCAGATGGGACTGGTCGGCGTAGCCGGCGTCGGCCGCGACCTGGGCCGCGCCTTCACCCGCGACCAGGCGGTGGGCGGCATGGTCGAAGCGGACCAGCTTCACGGCGCGCTTGGGCGGCAGGCCGAGTTGCGACCGGAACCGGGACCACAGCCGCTTACGGCTCCATCCGACCTCGGCCGCGAGTCCGTCGACCCGGGTCAGACCACGGCTGCCGACGATCCGGTGCCAGGCCCAGGCCACCTCAGGATCCACCGGAGGCCCCGACTCGTATCGGCGGGCGAGCAGCGCGTCCGTCAACGCGAAGCGATCCTGCCACGACGGGACATCGCACAGTCGCTCGCGGATCCGTGACGCCTCCCGGCCCCACAGGTCGTCCAGGGACACGACGGCGCCGTCGAGGTCGGCGGGGGAGACACCCAGAACGGCACCCGCGATCACCGGGGACAGGCGTACCTGCACGCACTCGACGTTCTCTCCCCGCGCCCGGACCGCGCCTCCGGACCCCAGCCCGGGCCCGGCGACGACGCTGCCCCGCTGCTGCTGCCCCGCGGCACCGTCGAGGACCGGCGAACCGGCGCCGAACTCCAGGAGCAGCGTCACGGCCGGGTGCGGGACCATCCGGAGCGTGTCCAGGTCACGGACACGGAACCCGGCCATGGTGACACCGGCCACCCGGCTGGGCCGCCGCGGGCACGCGACGTCCCAGACAGCCGCACCATGCACGAACGTACGCACCGCCCCATGCTACGAGAGCCGGTTGAGGGGAACATTCGTCCAATCCACCGGCCCGTACCGGCGGAGACAGTGGGCCCATGACTGTTTCCGACGGCCGGCCGTACGCGAACGACGGCGCCGAGAGCTCGACCCTGTCGCTGGACGACTGCGACATCCACGTGTGCCAGGACGGCCCCCGCGACGCCCCCGCGCTCCTGCTCATCCACGGGTCCGCGTCCTCGACCCGCTCGTGGGACCCGATGGTTCCGCTGCTGACAGGGTCCCACCGCGTCATCCGGATCGACCTGCTCGGGCACGGCCTGTCGGCCAAACCGGCCGACCGCGGCTACGCGATCCCGGACCAGGCACGCCGGGCCGGCGCGGCACTGGACCGGCTCGGCGTCGAGCACGCCGTGGTCGTCGGCCATTCCAGCGGCGGTGTGGTCGCCACCGCCCTCGCCGAACAGCGGCCCGACCTGGTGACCGCCCTCGTACTCGTCAACACCGGACCCAGCCTGGACGCCTTCATCGCATCGGAGCCCGTCACGATCGACCCCTCGCGGTGGCCGCCGACCGACGAGCGGCTCCGCCGGTTCGCGAGCACCGGTTTCAGCCGCGCGGGCTACCGGATCCCGGAGGAGCTCCTGGACGAGGTGCGCGGTATGACCTACCACACGTTCACCGAGACGATGCGGGCCACCCGCTCCTACATGGAGCAGCGGGCGCTGCCGGATCGGCTGGCCGTCCTGGGCAAACCGCTGCTGGTGATCTTCGGCGAGGACGACCGCAGATGGCGGTCCTCATCCGCCTCCGGCTACGACGTCGTTCCGGGCGCGAAGGTCGAGTTGCTGCCCGGTCTAGGGCACTCGCCCCTGATTGAGGATCCGCCGCGGACCGCCGCCTCCCTGCTGGCCTTCACCGTACGAGTGACCGGATGAGAAGGAGGGGCGCCATGCGGATTCTCATCTCCGGCGCGAGTGTCGCCGGTCCGGTGCTGGCGTACTGGCTCACCAGGCACGGCTTCTCCGTCACCGTCGTCGAGCGTGCGCCGGCTCTGCGCAAGACCGGCGGCCACGCGGTCGACCTTTTCCTGCCCGCGGTGCACATCTCGGAGAAGATGGGCGTGCTCCCGCGCGTCGAGGAGCGGGCCACCGGCGCGAACCGGATGGTCGTCCACCGGGAGGGCGCACGACGTCCCGTCCGGGTGGACCTCTCCAGGATCTTCGGCGTCACCTCCGACCGGCACGTCGAGATCATGCGCGACGACCTGAGCGAGATCTACCACGACGCCGCACGTGACGACGTCGAGTATGTCTTCGGCGACTCGATCACCGCGATCTCGCCGGACGGCGAGGTGCGGTTCGAGAACGCCGCGCCGCGCCGCTTCGACCTCGTCGTCGGCGCGGACGGGCTGCACTCCAACGTGCGCCGCCTCGTCTTCGGTGAAGAGTCCCGCTTCGGTGCCTTCATCGGGGCCTACCTCGGGGTGCTCACCCTGCCCGACGTCTCCGGCCTCGACGGCGAGATCCTCATCCACGTCGGCGCCGGCCGCACCGCCGGCATGTACGGCTCGCGGCGCCTCGATGGCGCTCGGGCGTTGTTCCTGTTCCGGAGCGAGCACGAGCTCGACTACCACCACCGTGACGTGCCACGGCAGAAGGAGGTGCTGCGCGATGCGTTCAAGGGCATGCACGCCGACGTGGACCGCTGGCTGGACGGGCTTGACCGCACCCCGGCGTTCTACTTCGACTCGATCACGCAGCTCCGCATGGACACCTGGACGCGGGGGAGGGTGACGCTCGTCGGCGACGCGGGCTACAGCCCCGGCCCGGCCGTAGGCGGCAGCACCAGCCTGGCCGTCGTCGGCGCGTACGTCCTGGCCGGGGAGCTGGCGCGGGCGGGCGGCGACCACGAGCGCGCCTTTCCCGCCTACGAGCGGGCGATGGCCGAGCACGTGCGCGGCAGCCACGCGGCCGCGCTGAGCGCGGCGAAGACCCTGATCCCCGCATCTCGCCTCGGCGCGCTGGGACTGGCCCAGGGTGCCCGCCTGATCTCCGCCCTGCCCGCAGGGCCCCGCCGAGCCCTCCTCCGCCTCGCCACCAAGAGCGCACGCCTCTACAACTCCATGACCGTCGACGACTACCCGCCGCCGCCCACCGCGTCAGCAGGCCGGATCCGCCTCATGGGCGACCTCGGGAACGGGCTCGAAGTGGAGTGAGAAGCCGGGGAAAAACTCAGAGGAAGAGGGAGAAGGAGCGCACCGACCCGGTGGTGAGCCCCGGCGCGAGCCTCTCCGCCACATCCGGTTACAGCTCGACGATCGCCGAGGCGGTGGCCGTCATGGGCCCGGCGCTCCGACGTTGGCGGTAGCAGCGGCGAAGAGCGTTGACCGGAGGCATTTCGCGGGAGTTCTTCAGGAGAGGTCGGTGAAGCGTTCGATCCGGCAGCGGCCCCCGGGCGGTCGCCGATCGATCAGCCGCCGTGGGGCTGGCGCGGGGTGAAACAGACGAAGGGGATGTGTCTGCCCGCCTCGCGGTAGTCCTCCTGGCTGCCGTCAACGGCGAAGCCCATGATCTTGCAGAGCCGACGGGCCGCGGCGGGGTGGCGGGGCGCGTACCGGGCCATGATCTCGGCCCCCGCCTCGGTCTCGACGGGAGTGGCCGTCACCTGGAGAACATGGCCGCCGACCTGGACCGTCACTTCGGGAGTGGCCATGACGTTGCGGTACCAGTCGGCCTTGACTCCGAACCCGGAGGCGGCGAAGTAGCCGTGCTCGTCGTGATGGACGACCTCGATGACGGCCTGGCGGCGACGTCCTGAGACCCGTCCGGTGTGGGTGAGCAGCATGACGCGGTGGCCCATCAGCGGCCCCAGACCCACCCGGTACAGCAGGATGGGCAGCCGCCACAGCCTGCGGCGCATCCCGGTCGGCGGGGCGGGCCTGTTGACGATCTTCATGATTCAGCCTCTTTCGAATTCGACGGTGGCAGGGGGCAGAAAACTGTCCGCGCCGAACTGCCGGCGCAGGACAGGTGCGAACAGATGACGTGTGATGAGCCGGTTGGCCAGGCTCTGGGCCGTCAGCCCGGCTCGGGTGGCGGGCAGCAGCATCCGGGCGAACAGCAGCGCGTTGCGCTGGCGACGCCGTACCTGGGGACGCATCTGCGCCTGGTAGCGGGCGAAGGCACTTTCGTGACCGGGCTCGGACGCCAGTGCCTCGGCCAGCACGTACGCCCCGGCCATCGCCATGGAAACGCCCTGGGCCGAGACCATGGTCATGCAGCCGCACGCGTCGCCGACCAGGGCGACCCGGCCTCGATGCCAGGTGGGCATCACGACCTGGGCCATCGTGTCCATGAAGATGGACTCCCCCGCAGGGGCGTCGTCCAGCAACGACCGCGTGAGCCAGCCCGCGCCGTCGAACCGCGCCCGCAGCAGGTCCAGGCGCCGCTCACGCGGGACGCTCTCGCCGTACGACGAGCGGAACAACAGCAGGGTGACCAGGCGACCGGACTCACCATCGGGATAGACGACGACCTGACGTCCCGGCTCGGTGTAGTGGGCGCGTACCCGGCCCCAGCCGTAGCGGTCGGTCACCGGATAGGAGGCCAGACGGCAGCCGAGGTGACGGACGAACCGCTCCTCATGGCCGAAGACGAGCTCCCGGGTCCGTGAGTGGATGCCGTCGGCCCCCACCAGCAGGTCGAACCGTTCCCTGCCACCGCCCGTGAAGCCGACCTCGACGGCCGTGCCGGTGTCGCGGACCTCGGCGAGGCTCTCCCCGAAGCGGATCTCCACCTCGGCGGCGACGGCGTCGAGCAGGGCGCCCTCCAGCGTGGAGTGCATCAGCGGCAGGTGTGGCCCCCGGATGATCCGCTCCAGCAGCTCCGGCGTCAGACCGGCCTGGGAACGTCCTGAGGCGTCGACGAACTCGACCGCGTCGACCGGCAGCCGGTGCGGGGTCAGCCGGTCGAGGAGGCCCATGCGGGTGGCCACGTCGTGTCCGGTGCCGAAGAAGTCGATCCCGTAGCCGCCCAGGCGACCGTGCGGCGCGTGTTCCACCACGACGGGTTCGATGCCACGGTGCCGCAACCAGTACGCCAGCGTGAGCCCGGCGATCCCGCCCCCGCTGATGAGGACCCTCATCCGTCCTCCCCAGGCAGCAGTCGCTCGGTCACGGCCAGCGCCTCGCCGACGGGAAGCTCACTGTCGATCATGTAGTGCAGCATCAGCCCGTCGATCGCGGCGACGACCAGGGTGGCGATCCCGATCGACCGGCCGGGCGGCCAGCCGGGATGCGACTCGCTCAGGCGCTCGGCGATCCGCCCGCGGGCCTGGCGTAGCTCGTCGCGCAGTACCGCGCCCAGGGTGGGGTCGCGGGTCGCTCCGACGATCAGTTCCGCGGCCAGCCGGGTGGGCCCGTCGCCCGCCGTACGGGGCAGCAGGGTCGCGATCGTGGTGAGGGCGGCCCGCTCGTCGTCGGCGCCGAGCAGTTCCTCGACGAGTGGGTTGACGATGAGGTCGGTGGCCCGCCGGAAGATCGCCGCGTGCAGGCCGGGCAGACCGCCGAAGTGGTAGTGGATCAGGCCGGGATTGGTTCCGGCACGCTCGGCCACCGCGCGTGTGGTGACGCCGGGCCACCCCTGCTCGTCCAGGAGCGCGATGCCGGTCTCCACCAGTTGCTCGCGACGCCGGTCGCCCCGCGCCGAGTTTGGTCGATCGGCCAAATTGGTCATACGGCCAACTTAACACACGTCCTTCAAAGCGCCTGCCCCGCGGAAACGGTCGGATCGCGTCGTCGGCGGCTCCTGGATCAGGGGCGGGATCTCGGGCGTTGGGATGATGCTGGGTGAACAGCTCCAGAAGGGCCTGAATCGGCAGACTGGCCGGAATCGTCGCTCATGAGCGACGATTTCGCCCCCTGGCGGGAGTCTTCACCTTCGACCGTCCTAACCGACCTGACGCGAGGACTTCTGTGACCGACGAGAAAAGGCCGTCTGACATGACTGATCCGGCATCCAAAGCACGGGGCGGTCACGTGGCCGACCTCTGGCCGCTGGTGCACGCCGAGCGAGCGGCTCTGGCGGGCGACCTGGTGGACTTGGTCGACGAGCAGTGGGCGACGCCGTCGTTGTGTGCCGGGTTGACGGTGCGGGAGGTGCTGGCGCACCTCACCGCAGGGGCGAGCCTCAACGGTGTGCGGTGGCTGGCGGGGGTGATCCGCTGCCGGTTCGACTTCGACAGGCAGGTCGCCATGCGGCTGGCCGAGCAACTGGGCGCGACCGCGGCCGAGACGCATGACAGGTTCCGCCGCGTCACCACGAGCACGACCAAGCCGCCTCTTCCGGTCATCGCGATGCTGGGTGAGACGATCGTGCACGCCGAGGACATCCGGCGGCCGCTGGGCATTCGCCATGACTACCCGATCGAGACCCTCACCCGGGTGGCCGAGTACTACCGGGGCTCGGACCTGGTCGTCGCCGCCAAGAGACGGATCGCCGGCCTGCGGCTCGTCGCCACCGACGGCCCCTTCACCACGGGCTCCGGCCCACTGGTCTCCGGCACCACCCTGGCGCTGGTGATGGCCACGACCGGACGCTCGGTGTTCTGCGACGAACTTGACGGCGACGGCGTCGAAATCCTGCGCGATCGGCGCGACATGACATGATCCGGGTTCGAAGCCGGCCCAGCCGTTGTCCCGCTGCCCTAAGGGCTTGCAGATAATTAACCCGTAGCCTTCGGAGATGCCACTCGTTGGTCTGGTATGGGCGTAGCGGCTGAGACTGAGGCGTTGCTGGCGG
>NZ_JBIAVG010000032.1:0-48104 GCF_042893955.1 Streptosporangium sp. NPDC001559 | reverse complement strand
TGGAGTTCCATCTGCGTAACGCGCGGGCCTGGGCGAACCGGGCCACGGGGGAGGATCTCGCGGCGCAGATCGACCCCGACTTCGTCTTCGGGCCCCAGGTCACGGTCGCGGGCTCCCCGGCCTGAGGCGCGGGATCGGCGTCAGGGCTTGCGGCCCACGCCGCACACGATCAGTGCCTCCGACGGGTCGTCGTAGAGCGGGAAGTCGTCGGGACGCCATTCGGGCAGCCAGACGAGTCCTGGCCTGACCAGGTCGAACCCGTCGAACAGCTGCCGGATGTCCGTCCTGGACCGCAGGGTGAGCGGTGAGCTGGCCCGCCGGTAGACCTCTGTGCCCTTCCTCGCGGCCTCCCGGCGAAGGTCGTGGGTCCCGTGGGAGAGGACCAGGTAGCTTCCCGAGGGCAGGGCGTCCCTGAGCGTGGCGATGACGCGCCGGGGGTCGTCGGCCTCGGTGATGAAGTGCATGATGGCCACCAGAAGCAGGGCCACGGGCTTGGAGAAGTCGAGATGGTCGTGGATCTCGGCGGAGCCGAGGATCTCCTCGGGCCGCCGCAGGTCGCCGGAGACGACCGTGACCTCCCCCTTCGCCCCTCGCAGGAGGGCCCTGGCGTGTGCCAGGACGATCGGGTCGTGGTCGACGTAGGCGACACGGGCCTCCGGGATGATCTCCTGTGCGACCTCGTGGACGTTGCCCTGCGTCGGCAGCCCGGTGCCGATGTCGAGGAACTGCTCGACGCCCTCGTGGGCGAGGAACCTGACGGCCCTGCCGAGGAAGGCGCGGTTCTCCCTGGCTGCGGTGCGGACCTGGGGGACGGAGGCGAGGATCTCCTCGGCGGCGAGGCGGTCGGCGGGGAAGTTGTCCTTCCCGCCGAGGTAGTAGTCGTACAACCTGGCGACGCTTGGAGTGTTGACGTCGATCCCGCGGTGCGTCCACTCTTCGTCGGCCACGTTCACCCTCCGCCTGGACAGTCGTGAAGATCTCTAGCCTGAGCGTAATGCCCAATGTGTAGCCATAGGCAATATTTTCAGCAGCAAGCATTACCGGACTTGCGTCCGCCGTACCTGGGGAGATGTGGGAGCGCTACCACGGTGTCGTCGCGGTGCCGTCGCGGCGGCGCCGTCGTGGCGGGGCCGCGGGGGTCTCAGGGGGCCGGTCGTACCGGCGCGTGAAAAAGGGGCGGAAGCCCGGGGAAACCCGGGCTTCCGCGCCACGCGGGCCCGCCCGAGGGGGCGGGCGCCGCGCTCCTTGCCGAAGGCCGTGCTCTACGCGAGGGCCTCAGTGAGCCTCAGGGACTCAGCGGTGCCAGCCGCCGCCCCAGACGCGGACCCGGACCGAACGGCTGGAGCTGTCCTCAAGCCTGTCGGTGCCCTCGAAGACGGCGCGGTACTCGCCGTCACGGGAGGCGCGGGCCTTGGTGCGGAACTGGCCACGCCAGCCGGTGTCGGCCGAGGCGACCCACTTCCAGGCGCTGGAGCCACGCGAGCGGAAGTAGATGCCGACCTCTTCGCCGCGCGCGCCCGCCCAGTAGCGGTGGTTGCGAACCTCAAGACGGCCGGTGAAGTAGACCGAGCGACCCTTGCGGACCGAGGTGGGGCTGACGCGGAAGCTGCCGACGCGCGTCTCGGTCTTCGCGGCCTGCTCGTGCTTGACGGAGAAGTTGACCTGGTCGGTGAGCTTCTTGCCGTCCCTGTCGTAGGCGTCGGCGATGGCGAGCCAGCGGCCCTCGAAGTCGTCGCTGTCGAAGCGCGTGCTGAAGCGCCACAGGTCGCCGTCGTGGAAGAGCTTGGCCTCGGGCGCCTCCTGGGCGGCGAGGGTGTTGACGGCCGGCCTGAGACGGAGCTCGACGCGGATCGCCTCCGTCGTGCGGACCTCGACCGTGACGTTCGTGTCGCGGTCCTCGGTGACCACGACGGGGTTGGGGTTCACGCTGTCGATGTGCACGCTGAGGGACGCGCGCTGGGCGGAGGCCGGGCTTGCGCTCAGCAGGAGGGAGCCGCCCAGGGCCGCGGACAGGAGACCGACGGTGATTCGTTTCATGAAGATTTTTTCCTTTTCCCCGTTACCGAAAACGATCAGAGGCGATCGCTTCCACCTCTATAAGACAGGCAGCTGGGTGCAAAAGTTGCTACAAATCTCAAAAAAGCCCGAAGAAAGTTGCCTTCAAGTAACGTTTGCCGGTAAACCCGCAGGTCAAGCCCGTATCGGTAAGTCTCTCCTTTCTTCGACCTCGAAGTAAATCTTGTCCGTTTTGTCCGGAATATGCTTATTTGGGGGTTTTGGGGGCTGGAGGGTGCGGATCGAGGTGAGATCACGGATAGCGTTTCCCTCATGAGCGCCACCATCGTCACCAAGGATCTCGCCGCCGGGCACGGCGACCGTGAGCTGTTCTCCGGCCTCGACCTGGTCGTCGCCCCCGGCGACGTGATCGGTCTGGTGGGGGTGAACGGCGCGGGCAAGTCCACGTTGATGCGGATTCTGGCCGGGGCGCTGCCCCCCGAGCACGGATCGGTACGGCTCAGCCCGCCCACCGCCGTGGTCGGCTACCTTCCGCAGGAGCGCGAGCGCAGGCAGGGAGAGACGATCGCGGACTTCCTGGCCAGACGCACCGGGGTCGCCCAGGCGCAGCGCGCGCTGGACACGGCGACCCAGGGACTGGTCGAGGGACGCCCGGGAGCCGACGACGACTACGCCGTGAGCCTGGAGCGGTGGCTCACCCTCGGCGGGGCCGACCTGGAGGAACGCGCGGAGGAGATCGTCGCCGAGGTCGGTCTCGAAGCCGGGCTCGACCGGCCGATGACGGCGCTGTCCGGCGGCCAGGCGGCCAGGGCGGGGATGGCCTCGCTACTGCTCAGCCGCTACGACGTCTTCCTGCTGGACGAGCCGACCAACGACCTCGACCTGGACGGCCTCGAACGGCTCGAGCGCTTCGTGACCGGGCTGCGCTCGGGCACGGTCCTGGTCAGCCACGACCGCGAGTTCCTGGCCAGGACCGTGAACCGGGTCGTCGAGATCGACCTGCCCCAGCGGCGGATCCGCTCCTACGGCGGCGGCTACGAGGTCTACCTCGCCGAACGCGAACTCGACAGGCAGCACGCCCGTGACGAGTACGAGGAGTACGCGAACACGCTCACCGCGCTCAGGCAACGGGCCGGGATGCAGCGCGCCTGGATGGAGAAGGGCGTCAAGAACGCGCGGCGCAAGGCCCCGGACAACGACAAGGTCGGCCGGAACTTCCGTACCGAGGCGACCGAGAAGCAGGCGGCCAAGGCCAGGCAGACGGAGCGGATGATCGAGCGGCTCGACGAGGTCGAGGAGCCGCGCAAGGAGTGGGAACTGCGGATGCAGATCGCGGTCGCGCCCCGCGCCGGAGCGGTCGTGGCGACCCTGCGGGGCGCGGTGGTCCGGCGTGGCTCCTTCACCCTCGGGCCGGTCGACCTGCAGGTCGGCTGGGCCGAGCGGGTGGCGATCACCGGGGCCAACGGCTCGGGCAAGTCCACGCTGCTGGCCGCCCTCCTCGGGCGGATCCCGCTGGAGGAGGGCGACGCCTCGCTCGGCCCCGGCGTGGTCGTCGGCGAGATCGACCAGGCGCGTGGCCTGTTCCTGGGGGAGGAGCCCCTGGCGGAGGCCTTCGCGGCCGCGGCCGACGGGATGACCCCGGCGGACGTGCGCACGCTGCTGGCCAAGTTCGGCCTGCGCGCGGCCCACGTGCTGCGCACGGGCGCGACCCTGTCACCGGGGGAACGCACCAGGGCCGCGCTGGCGTTGCTGCAGGCCAGAGGGGTGAACCTGCTCGTCCTCGACGAGCCGACCAACCACCTCGACCTGGCGGCGATCGAACAGCTGGAGTCCGCGCTCGCCTCCTACCCCGGCACGCTCCTGCTGGTCACCCACGACCGCCGGATGCTCGGCGCCGTGCACACCACCCGGCACCTGCACGTCGCCGGGGGACAGGTGACCGAGCGCTGAGAGCCGCTCACTTCGACAGGTAGACGACCTTCCAGGTGCCGCCGTAGACGCAGTTGAGCGAGGGCTTGGCGGCCTTGGCCTCGGAGCAGACCTTGGCCTCGATCTCGTAGACGTTCCTGCCGGTGAACGTGAAGGACTTGGGCGTGCCGTAGGAGCAGTTGCGGACACCGTGCTGCTTGAAGGGCAGGTTCCCGCCCGAGGTCCGGTAGGTGACGCGGAAGAGCACCCAGCCGCAGGAGGAGTCCCTGGTCAGGTCGTGGACCTTGCCGGAGACACGGGCCGTGGCCGCGGCCGGGATGTCCGCGTGGTCCTCACCGGAGACCGTCAGGGCGCCCGCGGCCCGCGCCCGGTGCCCGGCGGAGTCGTAGGGGCCCCACTGGGAGGAGGCCTTCTGGGAGAGGGGTGCGGCGTTCGCGGCGGCGGGGGCGGCGAGAAGGGCGGTGGCGGTGAGGGCGGCGGCGGCGAGACCGGCGACGGTCCTGACGATCGTCATCGGGGTGATCCTTTCCTGGGGTGGTGCCCGTAGTCTGCGCCGGGTCGCTTTCAGACCGGTTGACCGCCCGCTGCAAGCGAGTATCAGGGACGTGCCCGGGGCAGGAGCCCGGGACAGGAGGAGGTCGTCATGGAGACGCTGGGAATCGACATCGGTGGATCGGGCATCAAGGGTGCCCCGGTGGACGTCGCCAGGGGCGAGCTGACCCAGGAGCGGCTGCGGATCCCGACCCCGGTCCCGTCCAAGCCGAAGGCGGTCGCCGAGGTGGTCGCGGAGATCGTCGCGCACTTCGGCTGGACCGGGCAGGTGGGGGTCACCTTTCCCGGGGTCGTGATCGACGGCGTCGCGCGCACCGCCGCGAACGTGGACCACGAGTGGATCGGCACGGACGCGCGGGCGCTGTTCGCCGGGATGACGGGCCTGCCGACGGTGGTGCTCAACGACGCCGACGCCGCGGGCGTGGCCGAGGTGGCGGTCGGCGCCGCCAGGGGAGAGGGCGGCGTGGTGCTGATGCTGACCTTCGGCACCGGCATCGGCAGCGCGTTGTTCGTCGACGGCCACCTGGTGCCGAACACCGAGCTCGGGCACCTGGAGATCAAGGGCAAGGAGGCGGAGAAGCGGGCCTCCGACCACGCCAGGGAGGAGGACGAGCTGAGCTGGAGCAAGTGGGCGGGACGGGTCGAGGAGTACCTGCGTCACGTCGAGGCGCTGTTCTCGCCCTCGCTCATCGTGATCGGAGGCGGGGTCAGCAAGAAGGCCGACAAGTTCCTGCCGCTGGTCAAGCTGAAAACCCGCGTCGTTCCCGCGACCCTGCAGAACGAGGCGGGCATCGTGGGGGCCGCCATGGCCGCGGCTTTGCCGTAAGGCCCTTGTGTCATATGCCGGAAAGGCCGCGAAGATTTGGATCTTCCTTTGACGGACACGCCCTCTGACCTGGGTAGGTAGCGAGAGTTGGCAAGATCGCATCTGCTGGGGGAGACGTGTTGCAGTCGACTGGCGTGCTGGCTCGCTGGGCGGTGGTCGCCGGGATGGCCGCTCTCGCTGTCGCCGGAGCGGCGGGGACGGCCGTCGCGGACGGGGAGGGCGGCGAGGAGGTGCGGCTGTCGCCCTACCGATCCGGACCGGGGGCGGACCTCAGGATCACGGCGTACGACTGTCAAGGGCCCGCCTACGCCCACTCGGACGCCTTCCAGAACGAGCCCGAACTGGAGGAGGACGACTCGGGCGTCGCCGTGGGCTGGGCCCAGGTCGACTACGGCGCCCAGAGCGGCCCGCACACCGTCGAGGTGGACTGCCGGGGTGACGGCGGAACCCTCTACGGCGAGTTCTACGTCGTCGACGGGTACGCCCCCCGCGCCGTGGGCGGCCTGGCCCTGGCCAGGGGGGCGGCACGGGCGGTCGAGGGCTGGCAGACGGCCCCCCGGCACCGCGAGCCCGGGTTCACCCCGGGCTGGGAGACGGGCGCGGCCGTGGTGCTCGCGGGCGCCGGGGCGCTGGCGCTGCTGCGGCGGCGCGGTCCGGCCGGACGGGGCTGAGGCCGTACCGCGGCGGGAGCGGGCGCGATATTGGAGTGCGGCGGGAGGCGGCCTGGGGCACGATGGGCCGTTGGCCCGTGACCCACGAGCCGAACGTATTCTGGTCGCAGTATGGGAACGCCTCCGTTGACATCTCCACTCGCCGAACTCCAGGCACGCCTGCCCGAGCTCACGCTGCGTGACCAGCGACGGCTACGGCGCAGGCTCGACGGCGCGCGCCGGGTCAGGAACCGCGCGGCGCAGCAGAAGATCGCCGCGGAGATCACCTCCGACATCGAGCGGGCGGAACGCCGGGTCGCCGACCGCCGCGCCGCGGTGCCCGTGGTCACCTACCCCGAGGCGCTTCCGGTCAGCCAGCGCAGAGACGACATCCTGGCGGCGATCCGCGACAACCAGGTCGTGATCGTGGCCGGTGAGACGGGTTCCGGCAAGACGACCCAGCTGCCGAAGATCTGCCTTGAGCTCGGCCGGGGCGTCAGGGGCCTCATCGGGCACACCCAGCCCCGCAGGATCGCCGCCAGGACCGTGGCCGAGCGCGTCGCGGAGGAGCTGGAGACGCAGCTCGGCGAGGCCGTCGGCTACAAGGTGCGCTTCACCGACCAGGTCGGCGAGGACACCCTCGTCAAGGTGATGACCGACGGCATCCTGCTGGCCGAGCTGCAGACCGACCGCGACCTCGCCCAGTACGACACGCTGATCATCGACGAGGCCCACGAGCGCAGCCTCAACATCGACTTCATCCTGGGCTACCTCAAGCAGCTGCTGCCCAGGCGCCCCGACCTCAAGGTCGTCATCACCTCCGCGACCATCGACCCCGAGCGCTTCTCCAAGCACTTCGGCGGCGCGCCCATCATCGAGGTCTCCGGGCGCACCTACCCCGTCGAGGTCCGCTACCGTCCCCTCGGCGAGGACGACGACCAGATCCAGGCCATCGGCAACGCCGTGGACGAGCTGTGCGCCGAGGGGCCCGGAGACATCCTGGTCTTCCTGAGCGGTGAGCGTGAGATCCGCGACACCGCCGACGCGCTGTCCAAACGCAAGGACGCCGAGGTGCTGCCGCTGTACGCCAGGTTGTCGGCGGCAGAGCAGCACCGGGTGTTCCAGCGGCACTCCGGGCGCCGGATCGTGCTGGCGACCAACGTGGCCGAGACCTCGCTGACCGTGCCGGGCATCAAGTACGTCGTCGATCCCGGCTTCGCCCGCATCTCCCGCTACAGTCACCGCACCAAGGTGCAGCGCCTGCCGATCGAGGCGATCTCCCAGGCCTCGGCCAACCAGCGCAAGGGACGTTGCGGCCGTGTCTCGGAGGGCGTGTGCATCCGGCTCTACGAGGAGGACGACTTCCTCACCAGGCCGGAGTTCACCGACCCGGAGATCCTGCGCACCAACCTCGCCTCCGTCATCCTGCAGATGACCTCCATCGGCCTGGGCGACATCGCGGCCTTCCCGTTCGTCGAGCCGCCGGACCAGCGCCAGGTCAAGGACGGCTACGACCTGCTGCTCGAACTCGGCGCCTTCGACCAGGCCAGGCAGATGACCCCCCTGGGCCGCAAGCTCGCCGGTCTGCCGGTCGACCCCCGCCTGGCGCGCATGGTGATCGAGGCGGACCGCAACGGCTGTGTCCGCGAGGTCATGGTCATCGCCGCCGCGCTGTCCATCCAGGACCCCAGGGAACGGCCCGCGGACAAGCAGCAGGCGGCAGACGAGAAGCACCGCCGCTTCGCCGACAAGGAGTCGGACTTCATCTCCTACCTGAACCTGTGGAACCACCTGCAGGAACAGCAGCGGGAGCTGTCGTCGAGCGCCTTCCGGCGGTTGTGCAAGAGCGACTTCCTGAACTACCTGCGCGTACGCGAGTGGCAGGACGTCTACAGCCAGCTCCGCCAGATGTCGAGGTCGCTCGGCGTCACGCAGAACGACGTCCCCGGCGACGAGCAGAAGATCCACGTCTCGCTGCTGTCCGGCCTGCTGTCCCACGTCGGCGTCAAGGACATCGACAGGAAGACCACCAACGACGGTCCCCGCAGGCCCATCACCGAGTACGTCGGCGCGCGCAACGCCCGCTTCGCGATCTTCCCCGGTTCGGCGCTGGCCAAGAAGCAGCCGCTGTGGGTGATGTCCGCCGAACTGGTCGAGACCTCCAGGCTCTGGGCCAGGGTCAACGCCAAGATCGAGCCGGAGTGGGTCGAGCCGCTCGCCCCGCACCTGATCAAGCGCACCTACTCCGAGCCGCACTGGGAGAAGAACCAGGGCGCGGTGATGGCCTACGAGAAGGTCACCCTGTACGGCGTGCCGATCGTGGTGCAGCGCAAGATCAACTACGGCCGCATCGACCCGGAGCTGAGCCGGGAGCTGTTCATCAGGCACGCCCTGGTCGAGGGCGACTGGGAGACCCACCACGCCTTCTTCAAGGAGAACCGCAAGCTCCTCGAGGAGGTCGAGGAGCTTGAGGAGCGGGCCCGTCGCCGCGACATCCTCGTGGACGACGAGACGCTGTTCGACTTCTACGACCAGCGCGTCCCCGCCGACGTCGTCTCCGGGCGCCACTTCGACGTCTGGTGGAAGAAGACCAGGGGTGACCAGCCCGACCTGCTGAGCTTCGAGAAGTCGATGCTGATCAGCGAGGCGGCGGGCGAGGTCAGCCAGCGCGACTATCCCGACGTGTGGCGCCAGGGCGGCCTGCGCTTCCCGCTGACCTACCAGTTCGAGCCCGGGACCGACGCCGACGGCGTCACCGCGCACATCCCGCTCTCGCTGCTCAACCAGGTCAACGTCGAGGGCTTCGACTGGCAGATCCCCGGCCTGCGCGAGGAACTGCTCACCGCGCTGATCCGCAGCCTGCCGAAGCACATCCGCCGCAACTTCGTGCCCGCCCCCAACTACGCCAAGCAGGTGCTCCAGCGGGCCCGGCCGACCCAGGAGCCGCTGCTGGCGGTGCTGGAGAGGGAACTGCTCAACCTGACCGGGATCCAGGTGCCCGGGGAGGCATGGCAGCCCGACCTGGTCCCGGAGCACCTGAAGATCACCTTCCGGGTGATCGACGGCCGCAAGCACAAGCTGGCCGAGAGCAAGGACCTGGCCGAGCTGAAACGGCGGCTCGCCCCCAAACTCCGTCAGACCCTCTCGAAGGCGGCCGACGGCCTGGAACGTTCGGGCCTGACCGCCTGGAGCGTGGGGGAGCTGCCCAAGACGTTCGAGCAGCGCAGGATGAAGGCCTACCCCGCGCTGGCCGACGAGGGCGCGACCGTGGCCGTGCGGATGTTCGAGACCGAGGTCGAGCAGCGCAGGGCCATGTGGGAGGGCACCCGCAAGCTGCTGTTGCTCAACACCCCGTCCCCGGTCAAGTGGGTGCTCGGCCGCCTGGACAACCAGGCGAAGCTCGCGCTCAGCCGCAGCCCGCACGCGGGCGCCGTCGCGCTGTTCGACGACTGCGTCGCCTGCGCCGTCGACGAGCTGATGACGAGGTCCGGCGGTCCCGTCTGGGACGGCCCGGCCTTCACCGCCCTGCACGACAAGGTCCGCGCCGAACTGTTCGACACCACGGCAGAGGTGGTCGACCGGGTCAGGGACATCCTCGCCGTCTGGCACACGGTCGTCACCCTGCTGCCAGAGGGCGCCTCGACCCCGGCCGTGGAGGACATCCGGGACCAGGTGGACGACCTCGTCCACGACGGTTTCGTCACCGAGACCGGCTACCGGCGCCTGCCCGACCTGCTGCGTTACCTCAAGGGGGCCCAGCGCCGCCTGGAGAAGCTGCCGGACGACCGTTTCCGCGACGAGGAGCGCATGCACCGGGTCCACGACATCGAGGACGAGTACCACGAGCTGGTGGAGAAGCTTCCCCCCGCCCGCCGTACCGGTGACGACGTCCGGCAGATCCGGTGGATGATCCAGGAGCTGAGGGTCAGCTACTTCGCCCAGACTCTCGGCACGCCGTACTCGATCTCCGACAAGCGCATCCGCAAGGCGATGGAGAAGCTGTGAGCAGCTGATTGATCTTCTTTGTTTCGTGGTGCATTCATGATCGCTTCATGAGTCGTACTCGCTTTGCGCTCTACATTGCTCCCCGAAAGGCCGGATTGTCCGGCCGTTTTTCTGGGGAGCATTGTGAAACCGATTGTGCGCGCGGTCTTATCGATCCTGCTTGCCGTGCCGGCGGTCGTGAGCGCCGACGTCGTGGTCCCGGCCGCGCCCGCCTCGGCGGCCCGCTCACCGGAGCGGATCGCCGAGGACTGCGCCAACGCGAGACCCGCGATGGAGGGCGACTACATGTACTGGGTGCCCGACTGCAGGGTCGAGGTGGTCTCCGGCACGGAGACGTTCGCCGCCCCCAAGGTCGTGGGACAGGTGGCCCTCGCCTGCAACTCCAGCGGCGGGAGTTCGACCGTCAACGCCTCCAGCAGCACCTCGACCTCCTTCTCCTTCGGCCTCGACATCGGCGCCAAGCGCAAGTTCGGTGACCTTGAAGGGCAGGTCGGCGCCAAGCTCGGCTGGACCTGGAGCTGGTCCCAGAGCCGAGGCTGGGCCGTCAGTGTGCGCATTCCCGGCTGGTCCGTCGGCTGGATCGAGAGCAGGGACGCCGTGCGCAAGCTGACCGTGAACATCAAGGCCGACTACGACGACGGCCGCGGCTTCGCCGAGACGGCCAGGAACCAGGTCATCTACGCTCCGGACCCGAACAACGACAACCGCTGGGTGCTGCGCAGCCGCCCGCTGACCGACTGGGAGATCAAGAACCGCTGCGGCAACGGTCTCGCCACCGGGACCGGGCTCAAGTTCACCCCTGCCCCGGCCCCCGCCGTCGCGTCCGAGGCCTCGATCGCCGCGCCGGACGGCGAGGTTTCGGCGCTGGCCGGCGGCTACGGCCCCGACTTCCGTTTCTGGGTCAAGAGCCAGGGCCGTCTGCTCAGCACCTACAGCTCCAAGTGCATGACCGTGCACAACGGCGCCTCCGCCGACGGGACCAGGATCGTGCAGAACGACTGCAAGCCCGACCGGCCCAAGGAGCAGCTCTGGGAGACCGTGAAGCGCCCCGACGGCCCGGTCCCCTACGTCATGTACAAGAACTCCAAGACCAAGAAGTGCCTCGACGTCAGCGGGAACGAGCAGGCGGACGGCCTGCCCCTGGAGCTGTACACCTGTGTGCCCACGGCACCGGTGCAGAGCTGGCTGACCGAGTCCGTCACGGCCGGGATGCCGCCCTACTACGAGGGGCAGCCCGCCTTCTTCCTCAGGAACAAGAAGACCGCCAAGTGCGGGTCCCTGGACTTCTACAACGGACTGGAGAAGGAAGGCAGCCTGCTGATGCAGTACCCCTGCCACCGTTGATCGGCGAGTCCTGATCCGGGGCGGGCGTACGGCGTGCGGGGCGCCGGGGCCCGTTCCCGGAAGGGAAAGTAGGATCGGGGCCGATCGAAGGGGGAGTGCCGTGGTCAAGGCGCTGGTGTTCGACGTGGGGGAGACCCTCATCGACGAGACGCGGATCTGGTCGCGCTGGGCCGACCGGCTGGGTGTCACCCGCTTCACCATGCTCGGCGTGCTGGGCGGGATGGCCGCGCTCGGCAGGTCCTTCGAGGACGCCTTCCAGCTCCTGAGACCCGGCTTCGACGTCGAGGCGGAGCAGGAGGCCTGGCGGCGGGACGACCCGGACGGGCTGCGGGTCAACTTCGACGCCGACGACCTCTACCCGGACGTACGGCCCGGCCTGGCCGCGCTGCGCGACCTCGGCTACGAGCTGGTCGTCGCGGGCAACCAGCCGCCGCAGGCCTACGACGCGCTGGTCGCGATGGGTCTTCCCGTCGACTCCATCCACACCTCAGACGGCTGGGGGGTGGCCAAGCCGGAGCCGGCGTTCTTCGCCAGGGTGGGGGAGGTCTGCGGGTGTGAGCCGGACGAGATCCTCTACGTGGGCGACCGGCTCGACAACGACGTCCTGCCCGCCCGTACGGCGGGCATGCGCACGGCGCTGATCCGCCGGGGCCCGTGGGGCCACCTGCACGCGCTGCGTCCCGAGGCGGCCCTGGCCGACCACGTGGTCAACGGCTTCCCCGAACTGGTCGAAGCCCTCTCCTGAGTCCGGGCTCTTCTCCCGGGGCCTGGGCCGGGTCAGTCCGGCTCGATGTGGATCGCGCGTTCCTCGGCTGACAGGTCGCCGCTGTCGGGGCCGACGTCCGTGGCGTACTCCTCCGAGGTCTCGTCGGGACCGATTCCCTCGTTCGGCGCCACGAGGCGGTCCTCGGGGCGCGGGACGTGCTGACGGTCGGGCGCCTCACGCCAGAGCCGCTCGTCGAGGGTGTCCCGGTGCTCGGGGTCGTCCGGGGTGATCTCGTGCTCGAAGCCGAGGTCGTCGGTCCACTCCTCGACCTCGTTGGCCTGCTCGTCGCTCAGACCTTCACGGTCCGGAGGCATCTCACTCATACTCCCGCCCTACCCGTTTTGGGAGGCGAAACCCCGAATGTCGCATGCCTGAAACTGTACCGGTCGGCCGGTATGGTTTCAGGCATGCCACGACCGAGTTCGAAGGAACGGCTGCTCGACGCCGCAGCCGAGGTGTTGCTCACCGAGGGGGCCGAGTCACTGACCCTGGAGGCCGTCGCGCGCCGCGCCGGGGTCTCCAAGGGCGGGTTGTTCTACCACTTCCCCACCAAACAGGCCCTGGTGGCCGGGATGGTCGAGCGCCTGGTCGGCGCCTTCGACGCGGCGCTGGCCGACGCGGGAGGGCGCCCCGGCGACGCCCTGCGCGCCTACGTCACCGCGACGATCCCGGAGACCCCGGAGCCCGCCGCGGGCCTGCCCGCCGACCGGGTCACCGCCGCCCTGCTCGCCGGGGTGCTCGTCGATCCGGCGGGCCTGGCGCCGCTGCGCGAGCGCTACGCGGCCTGGCAGCGCAGGCTCGTCGAGGACGGGGTCGATCCCGCCGTCGCCACCCTCGTCCGCCTGGCCGTCGACGGCTGGTGGGCGGCCCGGCTGCTCGGCTTGGCCGTACCTGAGGCGGGGCTGCACGAGCGGGTCCGCGGGCACCTCATGGAGATGATCGACGAGGTGATCGACAGTGGCCGGTAAGGGTTTCGCCGTGACCAAGAGGCTGATGCTGCTCACCGACGTGGGCTTCCTGGTCTACTTCTCGGTCACGGGTCTGGGGCTCATCCCGGCGGCCTGGGCCTTCGCCGACTACACCGAGCCGCTGATGGTCTCCTGGAACTGGTCGTTCCTCTGGATCGACCTGCTCGCGAGCGTGACCGGCCTGCTCAGCCTCCACCTGCTGCGCCGGGGGGCGTCCGAGGCGGAACGGCTGATGCTCGTCTCCCTGGTCCTGACCTCGGCCTCGGGGCTCATGGCCGTCGCCTTCTGGACGCTGCGCGGGGACTTCTCCCTCGCCTGGTGGATCCCCAACCTCTATCTGCTGCTGTTCCCGCTGCCCGCGATCGTCCGGCTCGTCAGGCCGGCGGACCCTATATATCGAGGTTGACTTATATAAGCGACTGCCGATACTTTTTTCTCGTGCACGCGTTCGATGTGCTGGGTGACCCGGTGCGCCGCAGGATCCTGGAGCTGCTCGCCGACGGCGAGATGACCTCGGGCGCGGTGTGCGCGGTCATCCAGCGGGAATTCGAGATCTCACAGCCCGCCGTCTCCCAGCACCTCAGGGTGCTGCGGGACAGCGGCTTCGCGGACGTGCGTCCCGAGGGGACCCGCCGCTTCTACACCGTGCGGCACGAACCCCTGCGGGACCTGGACGCCTGGCTCGGCCGTTTCCGCGCCTTCTGGGCTCCACGCCTGGACGCCCTGGCCACCGAACTGGCCCGGGGCAGGCGCGAGCGGCGCCTGGCCGGACAGGCACCTCCCGCGAACCCGGCGGAGCCGGAGTCCCCGGCTCCCGACGACAGGAGCAGTTCATGATCGAGACGACCCACCAGATCAACGCCGTACGGCGTCGCGTCGGCACCCGGGTGCTCGACGAGGGCGAGGCCCGGGTCACCGTCATCAGCCAGACCTACGACGCCTCCGTCGAGGACGTCTGGGACGCCTGCACCAACCCCGAGCGCATCCCCCGGTGGTTCATGCCCGTCTCGGGCGACCTGCGGCTGAAGGGCCGCTACCAGCTCGAAGGCAACGCGGGCGGCGTGATCGAGACGTGCGACCCGCCCAATGGCTTCACCGCGACCTGGGAGTTCGGCGGGGGGATGAGCTGGATCGAGGTCGGTCTCGACGCCGAGCCCGACGGCCGGACGCGCTTCACCCTGGAGCACATCGCGCACGTCGACGACGAGCGCTGGGCCGAGTTCGGCCCCGGGGCGGTCGGTGTCGGCTGGGACCTGGCGTTCGTCGGCCTGGCCCTGCACCTGTCGTCCGGGCGGGCCGTCGACCCGGGGGAGGGTGTGGCGTGGACGCTCTCCGAGGAGGGCAGGCGGTTCATCGAGCTCAGCAGCCAGGGGTGGCGCGAGGCGAGCGTCGCGGCGGGCACCGACGAGACCGAGGCACGGGCGGCCGAGAGCCGTACCACCGCCTTCTACGCACCCCCGCAGTGAAATATCCGTTATAACCCTCTGGTCCGAAAGCTCCCCGTTACGATGGGCGGCCACTGATCGTTCACGAGGGGGGTCTCGGTGGGGCTCAGGTTGTTGTGCGTGCACGCTCATCCGGACGACGAGGCGATCTGGACCGGGGGGACCCTGGCGAGATACGCCGACGAAGGCGCCACGACCGCCGTCGTCACGTGCACCGGGGCGGACACGCCCCAGAGGGTCGAGGAGCTCGAACGCTCCCTGGAGATCCTCGGCGCGGGAAAGCCGAGACTGCTGGGCTACGCGGGCCTGTCGACCGGCGCCCCGCGTTTCCGGGAGGCGCCGTTCGACGAGGCCGTGGGGCGGGTCGTCGAGCACATCAGGGAGTTCAGGCCCGACATCGTGATCACCTACGACGGATACGGCGCCTACGGTCACCCCGAGCACGTCCACGCGCACCGGGTGACCGTGGCCGCGGTCGAGGCGGCGGGGTACGACCAGCTCTACCGGGACGCGGGTACGCCGTGGCGGCCCCGCGCCCTCTACCTGGCGACCCTCCCGCGCTCCGTCGTGCTCGCGCAGTGGCAGGCGGTGTTCGGCGCGCCCCCCGAGCCGGGCCAGACGTTGCCGGGAGTCCCCGACGAGGAGATCACCACCCGTCTCGACGTCGGGCCGTGGGCCGAACGCAAGCTGGCGGCCATGCACGCGCATGACTCCGAGGTCAAGCGGGGCGGGTCGCTGACCATGCTCCTGTCCCTGCCTGACGACATGCTGGCGCTCGGCCTGAACAACGAGTGGTACCGCCGCCTGTCCTACGGCGGCCCCCGGGAGAGCGCCCTGTCTGCGGGCCAGGGTGAGGGGGAGGCGTTCATCGGCGGCGTCAAGGACGGCGAGTTCGACTTCCCCGCCTAGGACGAAGACGGGCCGTCCCGCCTGGGACGGCCCTCTCGTGGCGGTTCAGGCGACGGGCAGGCGGCCGTAGTGGTCGTCGAGACGGGTGCGGTACGCGGGCGCCCGGTAGGTGTTCTCGTCGAACTCCGGCGCCCCCTCGATCTCCTCCTTGGTGAGGGCGAGGTGGACGCTGCGGGTGTGCGGGTCGATCCGGGTGACGGCGGCGGCGGGCAGCAGGACCCTCTCGCCGAAGCTCCAGAAGCCGACGTCCACGACCACGAAGCTGTCACCGGCCACATTGCTCTCCTCGTCGACCGTGCCGATCACCCCGTCGGCGGCCTCGACGTCGAAGCCGATCACACTCAGGCTCTCGTCCTCGAAGACACCGGCACGGTAGGTCCACAGGCTCTCGACGGTCATGTCCGCCCTCCTCGCCGATCATGAATTGCGCAGGAGACAGGGCTACCCGCGATGACCGGGATAAACGGGCTCGGAGAGCGTTTTCCGATCGGGCCGACAGACCGATCAGGCGGGCGTCAGGGCGGCGTCACGCCGTACGAGGGCGGCGTAGCGGCCGCCGGCGGCCAGCAGTTCCTCGTGGGTGCCCCGCTCGGCGACGCGTCCGTGGTCGAGAACCACGATCTGGTCCGCGTCGCGGACGGTCGACAGGCGGTGGGCGATGGTGATCGTCGTACGGCCCCGCGACAGGGTGTCCAGGGCCTCCTGGACGGCGCGCTCGGTGCGGGTGTCCAGGGCGCTGGTCGCCTCGTCGAGGATCAGCACGGGCGGGTCGCGCAGCAGCGTGCGGGCGATGGCCAGGCGCTGCTTCTCGCCTCCGGAGAAGCGGTAACCGCGCTCGCCGACCACCGTCTCGTAGCCGTCGGGCAGCGACATGATGTGGTCGTGGATGCGGGCGGCGCGCGCCGCCTCGGCCAGTTCCTCGTCGGTCGCCGACGGCTTGGCGAAGCGGAGGTTGTCGGCGATCGAGGAGTGGAAGAGATAGGTCTCCTGGGAGACCACTCCGACGACCTCGGCCAGAGTCTCGAAGCTCAGTTCCCGCACGTCAACGCCGTCCACGGTCACCCGGCCGCCGGTCACGTCGTACAGCCGGGGCAGCAGGTAGCTCAGCGTCGTCTTGCCCGAGCCGGTCTCGCCGACCACGGCCAGGGTCGTGCCCGCGGGCACGGTGAGGTCCACGTCCGACAACGTCGGAGCGGCCCCGGTCGCAGTCCCGGTGCCGGAGTCGGGGGCGGCGTAGGAGAAGTCCACGTGCTCGAAGCGCACCTCGCCGCGCACGTCCTTCAGCGTCCCGCTCCCGGGGGTGATGTCCACGGGCAGGTCGAGATACTCGAAGACACGGCCGAACAGCGCCAGGGAGCTCTGCACGTCAACGCCGAGCCGCAACAGTGACACGGCAGGCCGGAACAGGCTCATCTGCAGGGTGGTGAAGGCGACGACCGTGCCGATGGAGACCGTCGAGGCCAGCCCGGCCGCCAGGTAGATCACCGCGGGCATCGCCGACAGGACGATCTGGATGGTCGACTGCCGCCAGCGCCCGGCCATGCTGGACCGGACCCCCAGGGTGGCCAGTTCGTCGGAGGCGGTGGCGAACCGGCCGGTCAGCTCGGGGGACTGGCCCATCGTGCGGCCGAGCAGGATGCCGCTGACCGACAGCGACTCCTGGACCATCGAGGAGAGGGCGGCCAGTTTGCGCTGCCGCTCCGAGGAGATCTTCCTGCGCTCCCGGCCGACCTTGCGGCTGATCCACACGAAGACCGGCATCAGCAGGAGCGAGACGAGGGTCAGCCGCCAGTCGAGCGCGACCATGGCGATGATCGTCGCGATCACGGTGGTCAGGTTGGAGACGATCGAGGCGGTGGTCGAGGTGACCACCGACTGCATGCCGCCGATGTCGTTGGCGATGCGCGACTGCACCTCGCCGGTGCGGGTCCTGGTGAAGAAGGCCAGGGACATGCGCTGCAGGTGCGCGTAGACGCCGGTGCGCAGGTCGTGCATGACGCGCTGGCCGACGGTGTTCGACATCAGGGTCTGCACGACGTCGAGGACGCTGGTGACGACGGCGACCGTGATCATGCCGATCACCAGCAGCGCCAGCAGGCCGGTCCTGTGGTTGGGGATGGCGTCGTCGAGCACCTCGCGCAGCATGAACGGCGAGGCGAGCGAGACGACCGAGGACAGGCCGATGAGGGCGCCGACCACGGCCAGGCGGCCCCGGTAGGGGCGGAACAGGGTGACGATGCGCCGCAGCGGCGCGCGGGGTTCGTCGGCCATGTCGGATTCTTCGGTGGCGAGGGGGGTTCCGGTTCGTTCTGCCATGCAACCTCTTTCTGATGTTAGCTCAAACAGAGGTTAGCTCATATTCACCATCGGGGACAATGAGATAAGTTCATGGGGTGGAGACGGAACTGGCCGAGCTGCTGCGAGGAGTCGGCCGTCGGCTGCGCCGGGGGTACGGCGCGCGGTTCGGCCCGCTGGGCCTGACGCCGGGACAGGTGCGGGCGCTGTGGGTGATCGCCGAGGCCGAGCCGCCGCTCAGGATGGTTCAGCTCGCCGACACACTCAAGATCGTGCCGCGCTCGGTGACCCCGGTCGTGGACGCGCTCGAGGAGATGGGCCTGGTGCGCCGCGAGGTCGATCCGGCCAACCGCAGATCGACTCTCCTGACGCTCACGCCGGAGGGCAGAACCCGTCACGAGCAGGTCCGCGAGGCGCGCAGGCAGGCGGCGGAGGAGTTGTTCTCGGTCCTCACCCCTGAGCAGCAGGAGCAGCTCAGAGAGCTGCTGAGCCTGGTGGAGAGCCGTCCGGCCTGAGGCCGTGGCCCGGTGCCGTCACCGGATATGATCAAGGAAGTCGTCCGCCCCGCGGCCCGGAAACCCCGTCGCCGGATCGGTGGGGTCAAGAAAAGGCGTTCGGCGAGGAGGCCGGTCTCATGCGGCATGTCAGCGACGTGTGCCGGTCGCCGGTTTCGTAGGTCACCGTGGCACTGCAACCGCCGCCCGAACTCGCCGCCGTCCTCAACCTTGTCGGGTCCTGGCCGGTGGCCGACGAGGACAGGCTCTACGCGTCCGGACAGCGGTGGATCACGTTCGCGACGACGACGAGCCGTAACTCGTCGGCCGCCGACGCGCACGTCGCCCGGACCACGTTCCGCAACGACGGCGACGACATCGAGGCGTTCGACCAGGACTGGCGGGACACCTCGGACCGGTCCGGTGACGCGATCGCCGCCGCCATGCTCATCGGCTCCGCCCAGCAGATCTCGGCCATGGCCGTGCTCGCCACGAAGGTGTCGCTGATCGCCGTCGCCGTACGGCTCGCGCAGAACCTGTACCGGCTCGCCGCGGCCTCAGGGCCCACGGCCGGAGTCTCCCTGACGGCCGTCCCCGCCCTCGTGGGCGGCGCCCGCCAAGTTGCACGGCAGATCATTCGTAAAGTGGTCGAACTGCTTGAACGGAGCGCGCTCCGCCTCTTCAAACGGGCCTCCACGCTCCTGCGGAAACCCGCCGGGCGGGCAGGGGCCATGCCGCCTCTGCCGCCGAAGCACCCGCAGCGCCCGCCCACGCCTCCGCGTGGTCCGGACAACTACCTGGAGGCCGCCGCCGACAAGAGCGTCGACGTCAAGAAGATCACCCCCTATCCGATATGGCGCAGGGATCGCGAGCCGCTCTACCGGGCCGACAACAGGTCACCGGAGGAGGTGTTCGAGCAGGGGTTCCACCCCCGGGACCCGTCCATGACCGACCTGGACGGCTACGTGCACAGAGGAGCCGACTCCGCCTTCGTGGGGACCAGCACGCGCCGGGACATCGACAACGTCCTGCCCCGCCGCTACACCTACGAGGTGGACGCCCCCGGCGGGATCGACGCCAACCGCACCTTCTCCACGGGCAGCGCCCGTCTGCACCATGAGCAGGAGATCGCCTTTCCCGGCGGCGTGCACCGGCGCTACGTCTCCGGCGCCTGGCCGGAGGGGGTGCCGAAGACGCCGGAGAACTTCATCCCCAATCCGCACTTCGATCCCTATCCCGGCTACTCTCAGGCATGATCAGGAGGATTTGAGTGAACGATGTCCCGCCGCCCCCGCCGCTCACCGACGAGCTGAGGGCCCAGGCGCGGCGCAGTCCCGGGACGTGGCTGTACGCGGTCGACCCCTTCTTCGACCCCGGCGGCGAGGTGCCACCGTACGGTGTCGTCGGCGCGTGGCGGGCCGACGAGCGCGGCGAGATCACCGGGGAGTTCCGCCGCAATCCGAACTACCGGCCCTCGCCGGTGGCGCTCGGCTATCCCGAGCCGTCCGACCCCCTGGACGCGGCCGTCCAGCTCGGCGCGACCGGCTACGAGACGGGGGAGAGGATCGTCCCCCTGCTCCGGGAGGCCGAGGTGATCGTGGCCGCCGGTCCCGACGGAGGCATTCCGGTGTTCGACACGGGGGAGGGCCGGGCGGTGTTCGCCTACACGGCCCACACCCACCTGCCCGGTGAGTTCCCGGAGGGCGCGACGGGCTGGCAGCCGATCCGCGGCGGCGACCTGGTCGCGTCGCTGCCGGTGGACGTCGGTGTCGCGATCAATCCCTCGGGGCCTGCCGGAGTGATACTTCCCCCCGCCGACCTGCGTCGTTGACGCCCTCCCGGCCTGGCGGCCGCGGCGTTCACGAGGCGTTCAGACGGCCCGCGTGATCCGGTCGACCTCCTCCGCGCTCCGCTGCTCCGCCGACCGGTAGCTCGCGGCCATGAACTCGGCGCCGTCACCCGTCGTCACGTGACGCTCCGCCAGTGACTCGTAGACCTCCAGCGCGTGCCGGGTCACCGCGTGATAGGCCGCGCCGACCATGCTGCCCATCATGTCCTCCCCCCAGGGGTCGCCCTCTCCCTCAAGGTAGGCCCGCAGGGCCCGGACCTCCTCCAACTGGCTCGTGCCGGTTCCGGAGAGCCCCGTGCCCGTGCTCCGGAGGTCCGCGTGCGAGACGTCCACCCCGTGGTCCGCGGTCATCGCTCCTCCAGGCGCCGTACGGTGAACTCGATCCCCGAGGCGAACTCGTCCAGGCGGCGCGTCACATCGGCGTGGACGCCCTCAAGGCTCTCCGCGAGCCTGCCGGGGTCCGGGATCGCCGCGGGGTCCAGGCCGGGAATGCTCGCGCGGAGGTCGTCGAGGGCCGCGTTCACCGCGGTGAGGATCTCCCGCGCGAGGTCCTCGGACGCCATCCGCATGACCCGCGGGTTGAGATTCAGCGCGGCCAGCCGCCCGTCCGGCCCGACCAGGACGCTCACCTGGCCGTCCGCCGCCTGGCCGCTGCCCTGAAGCGTGTTCTCCGCCGGGTCTCCCAGGCCTTCCAGCAGGGAGAGGGACCGGATGCCCTCAGCCAGCATGTCGTCGAAGCGCTGCCCGTTCTGGTGCACGTTGATCGCTCCCGGTAGGGGAAGAGGAACCTGACACGGGGAACCCTACGCGGGCGCACGCCCCGAACCCGGGATCAGGCCAGACGTCTCGTGGTCTCCGCGCCTTCCGTACCCTCGGTGAGACGCCAGCGAGGGCGGCCGCCGACGAAGGCGGCCACACAGCGGCCCGCTCCCTGGCCGAGCAGGGCGGTGTAGGCCGTACGGGCGCTCGCCTCGACCGCGAAGACCGAGAAGTCGGCGCGGCTCCCCTGGTCGAGGCAGCCGATGCGGTGCGGGCCGTTGGCCATGCCGAGCGCCCTGGCCCCGCCCGTGGTCGCCGCCTCGACGAGGATCCGGGCCAGCTCCTCCCGGCGGGACATGGGGGCCTCGCGCAGCAGCGTCCTGGCCGGGGTCAGCGGGTCGCCGCCGGTCCTGGTGCCGAAGGCGATCGCCTCGTCGCCGCCGAGCAGTCCCTCGGCGGCGAAGGGGGAGGAGATGGCCACCGCCGTACCCCTGACCCTCAGGAGTTTGCGGTCGGCCTCGTCGAGCGGCATGGAGATCGCGACATGGCAGCCGGGCCCCAGCGCCCCCACCTCGTCGAGGAAGATCAGCGGATGGCGGCCGAGTTCGATGTGCAGGCGCAGGCCGAACGTCCGCGACAGGATGGCCAGGTCCTCCATGACGACCGGGTCGGGGGAGTGGGCGGCGATGCCGACGGTCCCCGGGTGGTCGACCTCGCGGATGGCGGTGATCAGCCGGTCGCGCCCCTCACGCTCCCAGGTGCCCTCGTCCGGGCAGTGCGTCTCCAGGTAGGTGATGCCGCCCATGCCGGTCGCGCCGAAGGCGGAGGCGGAGTCCAGGTCGTTCGCGACACCGGCGACGGCGGTGACGCCGTGGGCGAAGGCGGGGCCGTAGGCGCGGTCGAGCCGGAGATGGGCGTCGACCAGACCGGGGACGATCATGCCCGGCCAGCGGGTGGGGACGACGCCGGGGAAGGCGCTCTCGATCTCTCCGCGCGGCCCGGCCCGCAGCACGCGGTTTCCCCTGACCACGACGGCGCCGTCCTCCACGGGGGGTCGGCAGAGCGGCAGGACGAGCGGCGCGGTGTGGATGGCGACCGCCGGAAGCGCACGCGCACCGGCGACATGGCCGGCGGGCGTGGGCATAGGCACTCCTGGGTGTTTGTCCCTTTAAGAGAGATTAAGTCTAGCGACCTGATGATCTCAAACGGCCGCGCCGACGAAGCGTGGGAGATTATCTTCCTACACCTGACAGACGACCTTCCTACAGAAGTCGATTGATCGGCGCGAAAGCGATCTATAGCGTCATTTGTCGTGACTCGTCCCCCCAGGTTACTGAAAGCGTTGATCGCGGCCGTCGTGCTGCTCCCGATCGGACTCGCCGCGGCCCCCGCCTCCGCCGATCCGTCGGCCGACCCCGAGCACCCATGGCGCCTCGACCAGTGGCCCCAGACCCAGCCGTGGCAGCAGGACGAACCCGACGGTGCCGCCGCGCTGCGCGGCAGGCCCGCCGGACCGCCGCCCATCGACCCGCAGAACTGGAAGAACCCGGACCACATGACGTGGGCCGACTACCGCAAGCCGCCGGGGACCAAGTGGGCCGACCCCTCGGTCAAGGGCTCGAAGCGGACCTTCCGTGGCGCGCTCGTCCTGCTCGACTACTCCAACCAGCCGTTCGTGGTCACCCAGCCCAAGGGCTCGACCGTCTTCAGGAACCCCAGCGCCGAGGCCCACGACATCCCTCGTGACAAGGTCGCCCAGTTCTACAAGGACTTCCTCAACACCCCGAACCAGCTCAACCGGGGACACACCATCCACGAATACTGGATGGAGGACTCCGGTGGGCGCTACGGCGTCGACCTGACCGCCTTCGGCCCGTACGAGATGCCCGGTAAGTCGTACGAGTACGGCATGGAGTTCCAGAGCGGCACCGGCTGCCCGGCGGGGGCGACCTGCAACAAGAACATCAGGACCGACGGGCGGGCCGCCTGGACCTCGGCCGAGGGGCAGGAGGTCCCCGCGGGCTTCGACTTCGTCTTCTACCTGAGCGCCGGTCAGGACGAGTCGGCCACCTGGCAGGAGTTCGGGTCGATCAAGTTCCCGACCAAGGAGGCGGTGACCGACGACTTCGGCCCGCCCGACGCCGCGCTGCCCAACTGGGCGAGGACCCGCTACGTGGACTGGACCTCCTGGGCGTCGGCCTCCTCCATCTGGCCCAACGCCGGAGGCGGCTCCTCGACCCAGGCGGAGAGCTCGGGGCAGGGCGTCTACGCCCACGAGTTCAGCCACATCCTCGGCATCGGCGACAACTACAACAACCCGTTCGGGGTGCCGCCGCGCCGCGCCTACACCGGTGTCTGGGAGATGCTCAGCCGGGGCAGCTTCAACGGCCCCGGCGGACCGCACAGCCGCTGGCTGATCCCGCCGACCTCGGGTGGCTCCATGGGCGCCCAGCACATGCTCCGCAACAAGATCAAGCTGGAGATGGTCGACGAGCGGAACGTGCTGCGCCTGTCCCGCGACGCCCTGGCCCAGTCGGGTCTCGTCGTGGCCAGGGTGACCGCGCGGGCCGTACAGCCCGGGCCGCGTGACCTTTCGGGTGTCAACATCGCCTTCGGCACCGGTGACCGGAGCCCCGCCTGCGACGTCACGAAGGACCCGTTCTGCGACGGAGGCGGCTACGACAACTACACCGTCGAGGTCGTCGACCGGATGGGCGCCGACTCCTTCACCCCCGACTCGGGTGTGCTGCTGGCCAAGACCAAGAACGTGGACAGCGCGCCCTTCGAGTGGGTCGTGGACGCCAACCCGCAGGACATCGGGATGACCGACTACGTCCTGCCGGACGGCACCGCCGTACCCATCACGATCGGCGACTACCGTCAGCTGTCGGACGCCCTGTTCCACGCGGGCAGCGACTCGGGCTCCGAGTTCGAGTACGTGGACCAGGCCAACCGGCTCCACTTCTACGTCCTCGACGTGGAGCGCGACCGCAAGGGCATCCTGTCCTACACGGTGGCGATCCGCTCCCTGGACGGCGCCGGTCCCCAGAAGCGCGGGGTACGGCTGCTGCCCGCGGCCGGGCTGCCCACGGACCGGGGACTGTCCACCTGCCGCTTCCCGCTGTTCAACACCGGCAGGAAGGCTCCCGCCCAGGGGGGCCACCCCGAGGACGTGAGCGCCTACCTCGGTGAGGACGTCTACCGTCTGTCGGCGAGCGTCGAGGGCAGGGGCTGGACGGCCACGCTGCCCAACCAGCTCGCGACCGCGGGCTTCGGCGAGCGGGCCCTCGTGGCCGTCAACGCCCAGCGGGCCTCGGGCGGCTCGCGCCTGGCCAAGGTCACGCTGACCGCGACCTCGGAGAGCGACCCGTCAAAGACCGCCAGGGCGACCTGTCACGTGGTCGGCCTGTGACCTGACACTCCACGGCCTCCTCGCGAGAGGGCTCTCGCGAGGAGGCCACTGTGTCCTGCTGTACAGCGATAAATCATCAATTTTCCGAGATATCGCTCTATCGGATGATCAGTGCCTCGACGGGCGCCCCCGTCCGCCGGGTGTCTGGTTGAATCGAGGCAGAGACGACGCGTCGGCTGAGTCGGGGGGCCGCGCCGTGGTGTGCTTCTCTCCGGAGGGTGTGAATGCCCGGTCCGCCGAAGGTGCCTGCTCGTCGTGACACCGCCTCGCCGAGGCGACGGATACCGCTGGCGGCCCCGGCGGCGCTGGCGATCGCCGCCACCGGCGCCAGCGTCCTGACGGCGCTGCCGGACGTGGTGTCCCTCTCACCGTGGTGGAAGACCGCGATCGTCATGGTCTCCGGCATGCTGGCCGGGGCGATCGCCTGGGCGACCTCAAGGCCGCGCCGGGAGGAGACCGCCGCGGACGACGGGGCGTTCTGGCGTCCGCCCGACCAGTGGCCGCCGAGGCCGGCGCACTTCACCGGGCGCGTGGAGTCACTGGCCGAGCTGCGCCAGGTGTTCACCGAACGCCACCGCGACCGCTCCCGCACCGAGCCCCTCGCGCCGCTGGTCATCTCGGTGTACGGCAGAGGCGGCGTGGGCAAGTCCGCGCTCATCGCCAGGTTCGGCCAGGAGATCGCCGACCGCTTCCCCGACGGGAGGCTCCACGCCGACCTGCGCGGCACGATCGAGGCGCCGGTCCGCCCGGAGGAGGTGCTGATCGGCTTCCTGCGCGCGCTGGGCGTGCGGCTGACCACCGACCCCGGGGGCCTGACCGAGCTGCGCAGGCTCTGGCTGACCTGGACCAAGGGCAAGCGCATCCTGATCGGCCTGGACAACGCCCAGGAGGCGAGCCAGGTCAGGGACCTGATCCCGGCCGACCCCGGATGCGTGGTCATGGTCACCTCCAGGAACCCGCTGTTCCTGCTCAACGCCTACGACAAACAGCTGTCGGTGTTCAGCTCGGCGCAGGGCGTCGAACTGCTGGCCAGACTCGCCGGAGGCGAGCGGGTCGCCGCCGACCTGGAGGCGGCCGACGAGATCGTACGGATGTGCGACCACCTCCCGCTGGCCATCAGCATCTGCGGCGGGCGCCTGGCCACCCGGGAGAACTGGACCCTGCGCCGGCTGGCCGACCGCCTCAGGGACGAACGGCGCCGCCTGGACCAGCTCGAACTGCGCGGCGGGCAGGACCGGAGCGTGCGGGCCTCGCTCCAGCTCAGTTACGACGACTGCACCGGCATCCAGCGCCGCCTGCTGCGCATGCTCAGCCTGCTCACCGCCCCCGACGTGCCCGGCTGGGTGCCCGGAGAGCTGCTGGCGGCCTCGGAGCTTGAGGGGGCCGACCAGCTTGAGGCGCTCATCGACGCCCAGCTCGCCGACTCCGCCGGCGTCGACTTCTCCGGCGCGATGCGCTACCGCCTGCACGACCTGGTCCGGATCTTCGCCCGCGAGGTGACCTTCGCCCGCGACGACGACGTGCAGAGAAGGGCGGCCATCGAACGGGTGCTGTCCGGTTACCGCCGCCGGGCCGAGGGGGCCGCGGTGGCCCGGTGGCCGCAGGACTGGGGCCGCAGCGGCAGGCGGACGGACCTGGCCGTCTCGGGTGAGCTGACCCAGGTCTCGGCGGCCGACTGGCTCAACGCCGAGCGCCGCACCCTGGTCGCCATGATCCACCAGGCGAAGAGCCTGGAGATGTGGGAACTGGCCTGGAGCCTGGGCCGTGCCTTCTGCTCGCTGTGCCACTCGCTGCGGGCCTACTGGTCCGACTGGCGGGCGGTCGCCGAGATCGTCTGCGAGGCCGCGACCCGGCTGGACGACCGGAGAGCCCTGGGCATCGCGCTGCTGGACCGGGCCGCGGTCGCCGGAGGGCAGGGCGGCCGCGACAGCGCCGGGCAGGACGCCGAGAGGGCACTGGAGATCTTCACCGAGCTGGGAGAGTCGTGGTGGGCGGCGCGGGCGATGCGCTCGGTCGGCATGACCCTGTTCAACGACGGCAACCTCGACCGGGCCCAGGGCTACCTGAACGAGGCGATCGCCGCGTTCAAGGCGGAGGACGACCGCTGGTGGACGGCCAGGAGCCAGCGCAACCTGGCCGAGCTCAGGCTCGCCCAGCGCAGGCCGGAGGAGGCCGGAGAGCTGCTTGAGGACGCCCTGGCGGTCTTCCAGCACGACCGTAACCGCTACTCGGAGGCGCAGACCCTGCGTGTCTACGGCGAGGTGCTCGGCGCGACCGCGCGGGCGCTGGAGAGCCAGGGAGACGCCAAGGCCGCGGAGGAGAACTTCACCCGGGCCGGATTCAGCCTGGACCGGGCCGCGGAGATGTTCCGGCTGCGCGGAGAGCTGTGGGAGGAGGCCAGGTGCCTGCGCGCGGCCGGCGAGGTGGGCAACCCGGCCAACGGACTGCGCGAGCTGATCTACGTACGGCGGGCCGCCGAGATGCTGACCGCGCTCGGCGACTCCTGGGGCGTGGCCAGGGCCGAGCTTTCCGCGGGACGCGCCCACGGCAGGCTGGGCCGTACCGGGGAGGCGCAGCAGGCGCTGACGCGGGCCGTACGGCAGTTCGAGGAACTGGGCGACCGCTGGTGGATGGCCAGGAGCCTGCGCTACCTCGGCGAGGCACACCTGGAGGCGAACGACTGCGAGGCGGCTCTGCCCCTGCTCGAACAGGCCCAGGACATCTACCGCAGCCTCGGCAACCAGGGGGGCGTGGGCCGGGTGCTCGAACTCCTCCGCAGGGCGCAGGAGTGCCTGAGGCGGGCGACCTCCTGAGGGTGGTATTCGGCGCGGCGGTATCCCGGAAAAGGGCATCACCCAATGGGGGGTGTCATTTGCGGCAATCTGCCCCGGACGTTCACTGCTTGGTCATACCTTGACGTATAAGCTCAGCAGTGATGAACGAACTGACGCGATGGATTCATCTTGAAGGTGCCGTCAACGTGCGCGACCTCGGCGGGCTCGCGACGAAGGACGGCGGGACCACACGCTTCGGCCGGGTGTACCGGTCGGACAACCTGCAGGCGCTGACGGAACGCGACCTCGGCCTGCTTGTCGGCGAACTCGGGCTCCGCCACGTCGTCGACCTGCGTTCGATGGCCGAGGTGACCCTGGAGGGCCCTGGACCGCTCACCCGCTTCCCCGAGGTGAGCATCCACCATCTCACCCTCTTCGCCGAGGGCGGCGTGAACACCGACGTCGACGCCGACAGGATCAACGCGGACCGGGTGCTTCCCTGGCAGGAGATGGACGAGGACACCCTCGCCGAGCTGCGGGTGACCGGCTACTACTACGGCTACCTCCGCGAGCGCCCCGACTCGGTCGTGGCCGCGCTGCGGGCCCTGGCCCACGACGACGGCGCCGCCATCGTGCACTGCGCGGCGGGCAAGGACCGCACCGGTGTGCTCAGCGCCCTCGCCCTTGAGGTCGCCGGGGTGACCCGGGAGGCGATCGTCGCCGACTACGTCGCCACCGGCGACCGCATCGACCACATCCTGGCGCGGCTGCGCTCCAGCCCCACCTACCGTGCCGACCTCGACTCCCGCCCGAACTCCGACCACCGGCCGCGCGCGGAGTACATCCAGCAGTTCCTCGACGTGCTCGACAACCGGTTCGGCGGCCCGCTGACCTGGCTGGGCGCCCAGGGATGGAACGAGGACGACACCGGAGCCCTGCGCGCGCGCCTGCGGGACTGAGGGCAGGCGGGCCGGTCGTGACGGACGGCGGCGCGCGACGGCCCTTCGCCGAAGGGTCTCCCGCCGTCGGCCAGGAGGCCGGTGCCTTCGCGGCGGGAAGCCCGATGAGACATCCCGGATAGCCGAACACACCCTTGTGCCCTCCATCCCAGCGATTACGTTGAGCGATGGGCCGGTCACCCGGCACCCGCCTCGCTGGGAGGTTCCCGACGGCATGAGCGCGAACACCGATCCGGACTGGCACTCACGCGGCCAGGAGTGGTACTTCAAACAGGAGTACGGCTTCGACGCCGTCCCCTCCGCCGACGAGATGATCACCTACTACAAGGCGCTGCTGATCTGCGTCAACGGCGACGGCGAGCTGGCCGAACAGGAGCGCGACTGGGTCCTGGGGTACGCGGCCGTCGTGGGCACCCCCGCGGAGTACCTCGCCGAGCTACGCGACTACGCCGCCGACGAGCGGGTGGAGGACGTCGTGAGCCGCTTCGACATCATCGTCGCCGCCAGCCGCTGCATCATTCGTGACGCGATCCGCGCGTGCGCCGCGGACGGCACCGTCCGCACCACGGAACTCGACACGATCCGCCGGATGAACAGGGCTCTGGGGCACCCCGACGACCTGGTCGACCGGTTGCTGGACCTCCACGTCCGTCAGGCGGACATCGACCGCGCCCGCTCCGCGCTCTTCTGGCCGGAGACCGGCGGCCGCCCCTACTGACCGCCCCGGGCGGGGGTCGCCCGCGACCCGCGGGTCAGAGCGTGACGACCAGGCCCTCGGTGGCGGAACGGCGGGCGGCCTCAAGGACGGTGAGGGTCTCGACCGCCTCCTCGGGGTCGACCGGCGCGGGCGCCCCCTCGCGCAGGCTCGCCACGACACCACGGTAGAAGTCGAGGTAGGCGCCGGGTTCGGTGCGGACCGGATGAAGGTCCTCACCGGCCCCCAGCGTGCCCCACCGCTGCGGCGGCTCGTCGCCGAAGCCGGGGACGCTCGGGGAGAGCCCGGCACGCAACCGTTCCTCCTGCACGTCGAGGCCGTGCTTCGAATATCCGGCCCGTGAGCCCGCGACCAGGAAACGCGGGCCGGGCATGGGCGAGAGCGCGCTCATCCACAGATGGGAGCGGGCGCCCGAGACGTGCGTCAGCGCGACGAAGGTGTCGTCGTCGGCGGCGACCCCGGGCCGCCGGGCGTCGGACTCGGCGTAGACGTGCGTCACCGGGCCAAGCAGGCTCAGCGCCTGGTCCACCAGGTGGCTGCCGAGGTCGTACAGCAGGCCACCCACCTCCTCGGCGCCACCCGACTCACGCCAGCCGCCCTTCGGTACGGGCCGCCACCGCTCGAACCGGGACTCCAGGCGGTTCACCGTGCCGAGTTCCCCGGACGACAGCAGCCGCCGGATCGTCAGGAAGTCGCCGTCCCAGCGACGGTTCTGGAACACGGTCAGCATCAGACCGCGCTCGCGCGCCAGCTCCGCCAGCCCCCGGGCCTGCGCCGCGGTCGCCGCCAGAGGCTTGTCGACCACGACCGGCACCCCCGCGCGCAGCGCCGCCTCGGCCAGCGGGACGTGGGTGCGGTTGGGGGAGGCGATCACCACCAGGTCGGAGACGCCCCACAGCTCCTCGGCGTCGCCGACCGCCCGCGCGCCGTACCTCCTGGCGACCTCGGCGGCCCGTTCCGGAGAGCGCGTCACCACGGCGGACAGGCTCAGGCCGGGGGTCGCGGTGATCAGCGGGGCGTGGAAGAGAGCCCCGGCGACGCCGTACCCGGCGAGACCGACGCGTAGGGCGGGCACCGTCTCACCCATCGCCGGCCACCCGCCGGGCCTGGTCAGTCACCGCGCTGCTCGTCACGCTCGGCGAGGAAGGCCTCGAACTGGGCGGCGAGCTCGTCGCCGGTCGGCATCTCGGAGGACTCGGCCATCAGGTTCTCGCGCTGCGCGCCCGCCGCGAAGGCGTCGTACTGCTGCTCCAGGCCGGTGATGGCCGTCGAGAGCTCCTCGGAGGCGCTGATCTGCTCGGCGATCTCGCTGTCGGTCCTGGCCGCCGCCTCACGCAGGCCGTCCAGCGGGAACACCAGGCCGGTGCTCCTGGTGACGGCCTCCAGCGCCGTCAGGGCCGCCGCGGGGTACTCCGCCTGGGCGAGGTAGTGCGGGACGTGCACGGCGTAACCCAGGGTGTCGTGCCCCCGGGCGCCGAGCCGGAACTCCACCAGCGCGGCCGCGCTCCCGGGGACCTGGACCCTGCCGAAGGCGCTGTTGTGGCCGGAGACCAGCTCGGGACGGCTGGCGTGGCCGGTGATCCCGAGCGGGCGGGTGTGCGGCACGGCCATCGGGATGCCGTGCAGGGTCACCAGCCTGCCGATGCCGAGCCTGGTGACGAGCGTGCCGACGGCCTCGGTGAACAGCTCCCACTCGCGATCCGGCTCGGGGCCGGTGAGCAGCAGGAACGGGGTTCCCGTCGTGTCGTGGACCAGATGCAGGGCGAGCTCGTGGCTCTCCACGGACACCCAGCGGTCGGTGTCGAAGGTCATGATCGGGCGCCGGGACCGGTAGTCGAGCAGGCGGTCCACGTCGAACGTGGCCACGACGCGGTGCTCAAGCTCGCCCAGCAGGTGACCGAGGGCGAGTCGTCCGGCGCCGCCCGCGTCTACGAACCCGTCGAAGTGGTAGAGAAGCACCGGATCGGTCAGTTCAGGGATCTCTCCGCTGAGCCGGTAGAGATCCGTCGGGTCGAACACCGTCTCCCAGCCTTTCGTCGGTCGTCTCTCCACAGCATGAACCCCTGGGCCGTCCGGTGAATTCCACGCACCCCGGCGATCACTGGGAACCCTACCGGGGCAGAATGGTTCCCATGCAGTCCGACCCTGAGCTGGAGGAGTTCGCCACCCGCCTGTTCGACCTGGCCAGGGCTGGTGAGACCGACAGACTCCGCGCGTACGTCGAGGCCGGGGTGCCGGCCAACCTGACCAACGACAGGGGCGACACCCTGGTGATGCTCGCCGCCTACCACGGCCACGCCGAGACCGTCAGGGCGCTGACCGCCCTCGGCGCCGATCCCGGCCGGGCGAACGACCGGGGTCAGACCCCGCTGTCCGGAGCGGTCTTCAAGAAGGAGCCCAAGGTGGTCAGGGCGCTTCTGGACGCGGGAGCCGATCCGGACCAGGGAACCCCGTCCGCGCGGGAGACCGCCCGGATGTTCGGCCACGAGCAGTATCTGAAATGGTTCGAACGTTACCCTGATTAGTGATGTCTCCTATATGGCGACATATTGAAATCATGTGGCGTTCGGGGATCCTTGACAGGTGGGAACTACTACTACACCTCAGTCCGATCGGCGTCTGCACATCCCCCCGCTGCCCTGCCCCTTCCCGAGTGAGGTGAGTCCCCACGTCGAGAGAGTCGACCGGGAGACCCTGGATTGGCTCATCGCCTCGGGAATGCTCAAGGACGCCGAAACGGTCGAGCGCTACAGACAGGCGAGGTACGGCTGGCTGGGTGGCCGGACCTACCCCTACGCGGAGCACGACCTGCTCCGGCTGGTGACCGACTGGTGCGTGTGGCTGTTCGCCTTCGACGACGCCTTCTGCGAGTCCGACCGCAGAGCCGCCGAGATAGCCCGCGCGCTGCCCCAGTTCTACGCCGTCCTCGAAGGACTGGACGGCGGATACGAGGTCGACGACAGGTTCGCCAGGATGCTGCTGGAGATCAAGAACAGGATCTCCGCGCACGCCGACGGCGACCAGCTCGACCGCTGGTGCTCCGTCACGAAGGACTACCTCTTCGCGCAGGTCTGGGAGGCGGCAAACCGCGAGGACGAGGTGGTCCCCTCCATCGAGGACTACCTGTTCATGCGGCGCAGGACCGGTGCCATGCTCACGGTCTTCGCCCTGATCGACATCGCCGCGGGCCATCGCCTGACCCCCGCCGAGTGGCGGCACCCCGCCGTGCGCGCGATCACCGAGAGCGCCAACGACGTCGTCGTGTGGGACAACGACCTCATCTCCTACGCCAAGGAGAGCGAGGGCGGCAACGCCAGGAACAACCTGGTGAACGTGCTGGCCGTACACGGAGGGGTCTCCCGGCAGGCCGCGATGGAGCGGATCGGCATGATGCGCAACAAGGCCATCACCGACATGATCGAGCGGCGCCCCACGCTGGAGGCGCTCGGCTCGGAGGCGGTGCACGCGTACGTGCGCGGCCTGGAGTTCTGGATCAGCGGAAGCGTCGACTACTCACTGACCAGCTCCCGCTACACGCTGGCCTGGCGACAGCGGATCGCCGAGGAGTGAGCCGAGCGGATCAGTCCTGGGGGAGCCGGGTGTCGCTCTCCTGCTCTCCGAGTGCGAGCTCGATCAGCTCCTCCAGGCCCAGCTTCTTGCCTGCGGCGAAGGCCTTCTCGTGCGCCTGCTCGCCCAGCAGGCTCTTGCACTCCTTGACGCAGCGGTCGTGCTCGGCGTTGAAGAAGGGCGAACCGAGCTGGGGCATCCCGAATGTGCGCCAGTTCGCCTGGCCACCGCCCATCAGACGCGAGGCCAGCTCCGGCTGACCGGCCTCGAGCGCCTGTCTGGCGACCACCTCGATCGCCAGGCCGATGCCCAGGACGTCGTGGAAGTAACGCTTGAGACGCAGCGACTCACGCGCGTTCGTCATGGCCTCGGTGGTCTGGCCCATCGCCTGATGGACGCTGGCCAGCGCGTAGATGGCGTAGGAACGCAGCCACAGCTCACCGCGCTGGGTGCACACGGTGATGCAGTCACGCAGCAGCGTCTCGGCCTCGCCGGGGTCGCCCTGCATGAGCAGCACCATCGACAGCTCGACGATCGAGGGCAGCAGACCGGGGTTCAGCTCCCGGCCGCTCTTGTGGAACTCGATGGCGACGCCGAGCAGCGCGCTGGCCTTGTGCAGGTCGTTCTGGAGGAAGGCGGCCGTGCCGAGCATCTTGGTGGCCAGGATCACCGCGCCGGAGTCGCCGACGCGCACCGCGTCCGCGCTGCACTGCTCGGCCGCCGCGATGGCGCCGGTGATGTCGCCCTGGGCACTGTGGATGTAGGAGAGCACCCACAGCGCCTTACAACGCTCGGGACTCGGCTCGGGCGAGAGCTCCAGGGTCTTCTCAAGGTAGAGCCTGCCCTCGCGCGCCAGCCCGCAGGCCACCCACATGAACCACAGCGACGACAGCAGCTTCAGCCCGGAGAGCACCTGACCCGGGGTGTTCAGGCAGTAGTCGAGGGCGACCCTGATGTTGTCGTGCTCGTGACGCATCCGGACGTACCAGTAGACCTGGCGGGGACCCGACCAGGCCTCCTCGCTCCGGTAGGCCAGCTGCAGGTAGTAGTCACGATGCCGTTCCCTGATGCGCTCCCTCTCGTCGAGGTGCTTGAGCCACTCCTCGCCGTAGTCGCGCAGCGTGTCGATCAGCCGGTAGCGGTGCCCGGACGGGGTGCCGTCGCTCAGCAGGATCGACTTCTCGACCAGGCTGCTGATGAGGTCCACGATCGTCTCGTGGGGAAGGTTGTCCCCGGCGCAGACGTAGTGGACGGCGTCCAGCTCGAAGTCGCCCGCGAACACCGAAAGCCGCGCCCATAACAGTCGTTCGGCGGGCTCGCACAGCTCGTGGCTCCAGCCGATCGCCGCCCGCAGCGTCTGGTGCCTGGGCAGCGCCGTACGGCTGGCGCCCGCCAGCAGGCTGAACCGGTCGGCCAGCAGGTCGAGCATCTGCTCGACGGACAGCGCCCGCAGCCGCACCGCCGCCAGCTCGATGGCCAGCGGGATGCCGTCGAGGCGGCGGCACAGCTCGCTGACGGAGCCGACATTGCGCTCGTCGAGCTCGAAGCCGGGCACCACCGCGCTCGCCCGCGCGGCGAACAGCAGCAGGGCCTCGTTGGTGAAGACGTTCTCGCCCGGCACGCTGCCCGGCACCGTCAGCGGCGGGACGGTGACCGTGTGCTCGCCCCTGGCGTTGAGCGAGTGGCGGCTGGTCGCCAGGATGGTCAGGCCGCTCGCGCGGGTCAGCAGCTCCTCGAAGAGCTCGGCGCAGGCCGAGTCGACATGCTCGCAGGCGTCGATGACCAGCAGGACCTCGCGGTCGTTCAGCCACTCGACCAGCGCCTCCTCGGCGGAGCGCGACGACTGGTCGGCGATGCCCAGGGCCGAGTTGATCGTGTGCCTGAGCATCCCCGGGTCACGCTGCCTGGCGATGTCGGCGAACCAGACGCCGTCCTTGAACTGGTCGCGCATCTGGTGCGCGATGCGCAGCGCCGTACGCGACTTGCCGACCCCGCCGATGCCGGTCACGGTGACGAGGCGATGCTCGCGCAACCGTTGCCGCAGGATGGTCAGGAGTCTGGTGCGCCCGACGAAACTGGTGAGCTCGTTCGGGAGATTGCCGTCTCGCCGCCATCCTGATGGCGCTGCCATGGCCGCCTCACGGGGGGTAGCTTGACACCTGACCATCCGAATCGTACCCGTCCGGGCGGCCGGCTGTCCCTGGGGCCGCGAAGCGGGCAGGAGTTTCCCCATCCGTCAGCTCGTGGCGCGGAGGAGTCGGCGCGACGCTGGCTAGCATGGACCCGTGACTTCGCTTGAGCCCGACGACCTGCATCCCGACGATCTGCGTCCCGTCGATCTCTCCGACGACGGCCCGCCGATCCTGCCTGACCAGACAGGGGACGACACCGACATCGGCTGGGGCACCTGGCGTGAGCCCAGCGACGACGACAGGCTTCTGGAGGACCGGCCGCCCCACTGGTAAAGGCGGCCGAGGATCACGAAACCACGTCCTTGCGCCGGAACCGGCGGAAGGCGAGGGCGACCAGGACCACCGAGTAGGTGACCGAGACGGCCACGCCCTTGACCATGCCGCCGTAGTCGGGTTGCGGCGCGAGGGCGTCCAGCCACGCCGTGCTCCAGAACGTCGGCAGGAACTCCCGCAGCGAGCCGAGGGCGTCGACCGCCTGCAGGATGCCGCTGACGATCACCAGGCCGACCGCGCCGCCGACGGCGCCCAGGGGTGAGTCCGTGCCGACCGAGAGCAGGAAGGCGAGCGCGGCGACCACGAACTGGCTGATCAGCACGTAGCCGACCACGACGCCGAAGCGGGGCAGCACGTCCAGGGCGGCGACCGTCTCACCGGTGCCCGGCACCCGCACGTCGTGCCAGCCGAACACCAGGGTCCCGGCGAGCAACGCCATCGTCGGCAGGCAGACGACCGCCGCCGCCGAGTAGGTCAGGGCGACCACCAGCTTCTGCCGCAGCAGCCGGTCGCGGGGGACCGGGGCGGCCAGCAGGTAACGCAGCGAGGACCAGCTCGCCTCACTGGCCACCGTGTCGCCGCAGAACAGCGCGACCGCCACCGCCAGCAGGAAGCTCGCCGAGACCGACAGCGCGAACGCCGCGAAGTTCAGGCCGCCCTCGGTCGCCAGGTCGGACAGGCGCGGCACCCCGGAGGGCTGGCCGGACCCGGCGCCGAGCTGGAAGGCGGCCACCAGGATCCACGGCAACGCCAGCAGCAGGCCGAACATCACCAGTGTGCGGCGCCTCCTGAGCTGCCTGGCGAACTCGACCGACAGCGGCAGCGTACGGCCGGGCAGGTAACCGGCCGCCTGGCCGTCGCCCCGCCCGGGGCCCTCGGGGACCTCCTCGACCGGCGAACCGGTCCGCGTCAGGATCTCGCTCATGCCTTCTCCCCGATCAGGTCAAGGAACACGTCCTCAAGGCGGCTGCCCGAGCCGCCGCTCGAGCCGCCAGAGGCGTGCTCGCCCAGCAGGTCGCGCACCGGGCCCGCGGTGACCAGGCGTCCCCGGCGCATGACCACCACGTGACTGCAGGTCTGCTCGACCTCGGCCAGCAGGTGGCTGGAGACGATGACCGTACGGCCCCGCGCCGCGTAGGCGATCAGCACCTCGCGCATCTCCCTGATCTGCGGCGGGTCGAGGCCGTTGGCCGGTTCGTCGAGCACCAGCAGGTCGGGCAGACCGAGCATGGCCTGGGCGATGGCCAGGCGCTGGCGCATGCCCTGGGAGTAGGTCCGGACCGCCCGGTCCAGCGCGGCGCCGAGCCCGGCGATCTCCAGGGCCTCGGCGAAGTGCGCGTCGTGTTCCGGGCGGCCGGTCGCCTTCCAGTAGAGCTCCAGGTTGGCCCGTCCCGTCAGGTGCGGCAGGAAGCCGGGCCCCTCGACGAACGACCCCAGCCGCGACAGCACGGCGGCGCCGGGGGAGATCCGGTGGCCGAAGATCCTGATCTCGCCCGCGTCGGGGTGGATCAGGCCCATCATCATCCGCATGGTCGTTGTCTTTCCCGCCCCGTTGGGACCGAGCAGGCCGAGCACCTGGCCGCGTTCCACGGTGAAGGACAGGTCGTCGACCGCCCGTTCGCCGTTGCGGTAGGCCTTGGTCAGGCCGTCGATCCGCAGCGGGACGTCGGCCAGGGCCGGGTCGTGGTCCGTACGGCGGCGCCTGCGCCCGGTGAGCAGCAGGACCGCGGCGGCCACGACGGCGGCGGCGGGCAGCGCCCACGTCCACCAGGTCGGGCCGTTCTGCGGGGTCCGCAGCGCGGCGTCCACCGGGACGGTCAGCGTGGGCGCGGCCAGCTCCACCTGGTAGACGGCCGGGGCGGCCGGGGTGCTGTAGCCGAGGTCGGTCGTGGTGAAGGCGACCCGCAGCCGATGCCCGGCGTCGAAGCGATGGTCGACGGCGGGCAGCGTGACGGTGGCCTCGCCCGTACCGTCCGGGGAGAGGGCGACCCGCACCGGGGCCACCAGGCCGTCGGGCAGGATCGGAGCCTGGCCACCGGGGCCGGCGTCGTAGAGCTTGGCGAACAGCGTCACGCCCTCCTCGGAGACCTTGCCTCCGGTGCCCTCGGCCCGCACCCGTACCCGGACCGTCGAGCTGCCGGTGACCTGGAGCGGGGCGGCGAGTGGGGCGGAGTCGAAGTGGGCGCTCTGGCCCGCCATATCGGTGGACAGGCTCACCCCGGGCGAGCCGCCGAGGCCGCCGAACCCGGGGACGGAGGAGATCGAGGAGGGGGAGCCGCCCGGCGGGTTGGCGACCGGCTGGGCGGGCCCGGTCAGCGCGACCTGGGTCGTCGCGGCGCCGTACAGGCCGGGGTAGGCGGGGGCGGTGGCGTGCAGCTGGACGGGGCGGCGGGTACCCGGGTCGCGCCCGCCGTCGCGGGTGACGGTGAACGGGACGGTGGCCCGTCCGGCATCCCCCTTCAGATGGCGGGCGAACCAGGCGGTGGTCCGCTCGTGGATCCAGTCGGCCTCGCCGTCGCCGCCGTCGTGGCCGCCGTCGAACCAGGCGACGGCCACCGGGGCGCCGGTCGCGGCCACGGCCCTGGCGTTGGCGTCGGCCTGGCCCAGGGGGAAGAGCGAGTCACGCGTCCCCTGAAGCAACAGCGTGGGGATCTTGATCCTGCCGGGCACGGAGACGGGACTCGACCTGCGCAGGGTCTCGATCGCCTCCGGCGTCGCCCGGCCCGTCTCGGCGATCCGCTGGTAGACGTCGCACAACTCGGGCAGGAACCGGCCGCACCTGACCTCCTGCGCGCTCGCCGGAGGCGCCTCGCCGACGGGGGCGGCGCCCCGCAGCGGGCCGGGAGCGGGGGAGGTGCCGCCCCTGCTGAAGAACAGTCCGGCCCACATCCGCTTGAACACCCCGTTCAGCGGGCCCCGTCCACCCGCCTCGGGGAACAGCGCGTCGGCCAGGTCGTGCCAGGTGATCTGGGGGACGATCGCGTCGATCCGGTCGTCGTAGGCGGCGGCCATCAGCGCGATGGCGCCGCCGTAGGAGCCTCCCGCGACGCCGACCTTCGGGTCTCCGGCCGCGTCGAGACTGACCTCGGGCCGCCTGGCCAGCCAGTCGACGAGCTGCCGCACGTCCTTGACCTCGTAGTCGGGGGAGTTGAGCGCGATCTGCCCCGTCGAGCGGCCGAAGCCGCGGGCGGACCAGGTCAGTACGGCGTAGCCCTCCCCGGCCAGCCGTACGGCCGCCTCGCGCACGCTCTCCTTGCTGCCGCCGAAACCGTGGGCCAGCAGCACCGCGGGGGCCCTGCCGCCTCCGGCGGGCGGGAAGAACGTGGCGTCCAGCGTGACCTGTTGGTCGTCACGGGGACCGTCGAGCACCGTGACGCTCTGTTCCCGGGGGTGTGTCTCCTGGGCCGACGGCCACAGGATCCAGGTGATCACGGCGGCCACCAGTACGGTGACCAGCGTGATTCCGGCGACAGGCTTGCCCGCGAGCTTCATGCGGCGAGCTTACTGAGGACAGCCTGAGAGCGACCTGAGACGGTCCGACAGTGAGAACATAGGGGACAAGTGGCGACAAAAGTCGCTGAAGGGTGCAAGCATCTTCGTATGGGACTAACCCCTGCCGATCTCTCAGGGATGTTCCTGATTGCGGACCAAGGTAAAGGACGGGCATCATTTCGCGCGTGAAGTTCGTCGTGAGTCCAAAACGAAGCGCCACACAGGCCATCCAGTGGGCCCTGCCCTACTGGACCAGGGGAAAAGCGGGCAGGCAGACCCCGGAGGACCTGTTTCGGGTGCTCTATTTCGGCTGGCTGGTCGCCTTCTCCTTCAAGGTCCTCGGTGCCTCCTGGGACGTCTCCTGGCACTTCAAGTGGCTCCGTGACGACCTGGCGCCGCCGCACCTGCTCAACAGCGTCGGCACCGCCATCGCGCTCACGCTCACGATCATCCACCTCTACACCGGTTACGGCGTGGACAGGACCGCGCAGCGGCTCATCGGCTGGGGAACCGCGGTCTTCCTCATCGCCGTCCCGCTGGACCTGATCAACCACCGCATCAACGGGCTCGACATCACCTCGTGGAGCCCGTCGCACATGATGCTCTACATCGGCACGCTGCTGATGGTCTCCGGTGTGACCAGGGGATGGTTCATGGGGGCGCCCCCCGGGCGCACCCGCACACTGGTCCTGGGCGCCCTGGGCGTCTTCCTGCTGGAGAACGTCTGGTTCCCGGCCCAGCACCAGGAGTACGGCGTGTTCGGCATCGCCGCCTGGGACCGGGGCCGGCCCGAGGCCGAACCCATCCTGCTGCAGTTCGCCGCCGACCAGATGGGCCGCGGCGTGGACCGGGACATGGTGGTCAAGTTCTCGCTCCCGGTGCCGGACGAGCTCTACCCGATCTACGGGGTGGCCGCGGCCATGATCGTCCTGATCGTCGCCCGCGCGATGACGGGACGCGTCCTCACCGCGACCGCCGTCGCCGCCTCCTACGTCGCCTACCGCGCCGTCATCTGGCCGCTGCTCGCCGTGACGGGCTTCCCGCGCTCCGCGGTGCCCGTCTTCCTGATCGCCGGGGCGCTCATGGTCGACCTGGCGTTCCTGATCAGGAACCCGGTGCTGCGGGCGCTGGCCGGATCGCTCGCGGTCACCGTCGTGGTGAGCCAGGCGCTGCGCCTGCAGAGCGCCGCCTACCTCACCCCGCCGCTGGTCTCACCGATGGTCCTGGCGGCGGGCGGGGTCCTGCTGGCGGTGCTCTGGCTGGGCGCCGAGTGGGCGCTGACCCGCTTCAGGCTCCGGGCTCAGGACATGGAGGCCGTGGTCAGGGCGACCGCGAACCCGTAGGCCAGGCCCATCACGGTGAGTTCCGCCGCCGCCCACGCGACGACGGCCGTCCCCTGCCGCGCGGCGATGCGCGGCAGCAGGCGGAACCTGATGTGGGCGGCGAACGGGATCAGCAGCCCCACGCACACGGCCTTGACGATCACCAGCAGCCCGTAGGGCCCGTCGAGCAGTGCCCCGGGCAACTCGACCCCCTGGGTCAGGGCCATCGAGCCCAGGCCGTTGACCAGCCCGGAGACGCTCACCAGCACCAGGGCCAGCGTCGCCAGCCTGGAGAACTTGGGCAGGACCCCGGCCAGCAGCTCACGGTCCCGCGCGACCAGCAGCATGATGACCAGCAGCCCGCCGGTCCACGCGGCGGAGCCCATCACGTGCAGCTCCATCGAGATCATGATCGGGTCGTGCCATATCGAGTTCACCGCGTGCCCGGTGACGGGGATCGGCAGTAGCCCGAAGAAGGCGATCACGATCCGCAGCTCGGCGGGAACCTTCTCCCCGAACCGTACGGCCAGCAGCCCGATGCCCGCGTAGGCGAGGGCGCAGGCGGCGCTGAAGAGCATCCCCTGGCCCGCGCCGAAATCGCCGACGTACGCGGCGACCATCTCCGGGGTGGGGACGGCCCCCGGGTTGAGCTGGGCCGTCTGGAAGACGATGACGACCAGCGCCAGCACCGCCCACGCCCAGGCGAACGTCACGGCGGCCGGTCTGGCCCTGCGCATCACCGGCTCGGTGCGCTCGGGGTCGTCGAAACCGAGGATCCTCGGCAGCACGCTGAGCCCGACGACCGCCACCGCCGCCAGGTCGAGCAGCACCCGCAGCACGGGCAGGCCGTACTCGACGACCGGGCCGGGCACGGCGATGCCCGGCACGGCCTTCTCCGCGGTCAGCGTCGTCGCCGCCAGTACGGCCAGCAGCGCGCCGGAGACGAGGCCACCGGCCACCAGCCTCCTGACCGATCCGGTCTCCGAGGGGCGCTCCAGCGTCACGGTCACCGGGTCTCCTCCCGTCCTCCGCTGCGGCGCATCGCGACGACGGTCGCACCGCCGAGCAGGACGAGGGCGGCCACGATCCACAGCACGGCCATCCCGGCGCCGCCGTTCTGCGCGGCCTCGGCGGCCTGGGCGCTCAGGTCGAGCTCCTGGGCCGGGGCGCCGGAGGCCTCAGGGGCGCCTGGGGCGGCCTGCGCGGGGGAGCCGGTGCCGGCCGCGGTCAGGGTGAAGGTCACCTTGTCCGAGACCGGGTGGCCGTCGGAGGACAGGATGCGGTAGCCCACCACGTACTGCCCGGCGGGGCCGAGCGGCCTGACCCCGACGCTCACCTTCGCGCCGGAGACGGCGGTCTTGCCCTCCTCCCAGCGGGTCTCGCCGGGGCCGGTCACGCTGATCTGCGCGAAGCCCTGCCGTACCGGCTGGTCGAAGGTCAGGGTGATCCGCCCGGGGGCTGTGGCCAGCGAGGCGCCGTCCTCGGGGTCGCTGCCGACCAATATGTTGTGGGCCCGCGCCGGGGTGACCACGCTCAGGAGCACGGTGCCCGTGAGCAGCAGGACAGTCAGTAGCCGCCTCACCGATCGTGGCCTTCCTGTGGGTTCGTCGTGTTCCGGTAATGCTCCCATCTTGGTGGGCGGGGGCGGGAATCGGCCACGGAACAGCCGCAGGCGGCGGAAAAGACGGGGGCGCCCGGCGATCCGTGGCAGGAATGGATCGCCGGGCGCCGATGGGAGAGGTGGCTAGTTCAGGCGCTGCCAGAGCGCGGGCACGTTCGTGGGCTCCCATCCCACGGCGGAGGTGTGCGCCTGGCGGCACTCGTAGCTGACGCCCGAGAAGGTGACCCGGGTGCCGGAGCTGTAGGACGTCCCCGCCTTCCAGGCCGGGTAGTTCCCGGTCGGGGTGACGGTCGGGGTGACAGTGGGCGTCACGGTGGGCGTGACGGTCGGGGTCACCGTCGGCGTCACGGTCGGGGTGACCGTCGGGGTCACGGTCGGCGTCACCGTGGGCGTGACCGTCGGGGTGACGGTCGGGGTCACCGTGGGCGTGACGGTCGGAGTGGGGGTCGCGCAGACGCCGAGGTCGGTCCAGACGGAGTTGGTGCCGGGCTCGTTGTTCTGGGTCCACCACTTGGCCTGCCACAGGTGACCCTTGTGCGAGACCTTGGCGCCGCCGTTGTAGACCTCACCGGCCGACCACGGGGGAGCGGAGCAGTCGCCGCCGGGGCCGCCGGTGCCGGTCGGCGTCGGCGTCGGGTTGACCACCACACCGCCGCGGGCGTAATCACCGGTCAGGCCGTAGGTCTTGCCGCCGAAGCTCACGGTGAAGTTGGCCGGGGCCGGGGCGGGCAGGTAGTAGACGTAGTCCATGCTCAGCGACGCGCCGGGCGCCAGCGACTCGTTGGCCTTCAGCTTGAAGGAGATCCGGTTGAAGTCGCCCTTCAGGCCGCCGATGTTGTTGCCGCCGCCGTGCTCGCTGCTGATCACGGTCAGGCCGTAGCCGGACTGGTCCTTGGCCGTCTTCGGAGCGGAGCTGGCGTAGTCCCACTGGAACTCGGCGCCGCCGGGAATCGTGGTCTTGGAGTTGTTGGTGACCTTCAGCTTGCCGGTGATCGGGTAGTTGCTGTCGCCGGAGGGGAACCCGCTGATGTCCACGCTCACGTCGAGCTTCTCGTTGGGGATGCTGACCTTCGCCCGGGTCGCGCCGTACGGCGTGGCGGTCTTGAAGGTGTCGTAGACCTGGTTGGTGAGCGTGTTGCCCATGAACCACTCGCTCTTGGCGGAGTCCCAGGCGTAGTCGCCGGCCAGCTCCCAGATCATCAGGCCGCCGATGCCCTTGTCCTTGACGTAGTTGGCCTTGACGCCGATGGACTGGTCGTCCTCCATGGACAGGAAGACCTTCTTGCTGTCGTTCCACAGCCAGGGCGCGACCAGGGTCGGGTTGTAGTTGCGGGTGTAGGTGCCGGTCAGCTTGTCGTCGGCCTTGTTGGGGTCGAGACCGTAGGCGGGGCCGTACGATCCGGCGCGGCCGTCCAGCAGGTTCTTGGCGTGCCAGAGCGGGTTGCCGCCGCCGCCGACCTCGCTGTTGTTCTCCAGGTCGTGCCAGAGGTTGTCGATGCCGCGCGCGCCGTCACCACAGGTGGTCAGGCCGGTCGGGCAGCCGCTGGTGCTCTTGGAGATGCCCCACAGGCCGTTGGTGCCACCGGTGACGTTGCGCCATCCCCGGGTGTAGTACGGCACGCCGATGTTGATCCGGCCCGCCTGCATCGCACCGCGGAAGTAGTGGTAGGCCCAGTCGGTGTTGAGGTAGCCGATGCCGCCGTACGCCTCGGTGTTGTAGACGTTCCACTTGGCCAGCTCGGCGTCCTTGCCGTCGTCGTAGAGGGCCGCGTTCGGGCCGACGAACTCGTTCCAGGCGCCGTGCAGGTCGTAGGACATGATGTTGACGTAGTCCAGGTACTGGGTGACCTGGAAGGTCTCCATGCCGCGCAGTAGGTAGCCGGAGGAGGGCGCGGCGACCGAGAGCAGGTAGTACTTGCCGTCGGCGGCCGAGGCCGCGTTGAGCTTGTCACGCAGCGTCTTCATCAGCACCGCGTAGTTCTTCATCAGCGAGGCGCGGCGGGCGTTGCCGACCTGCCAGTCGAGCGGGTTGCCCGCGTCCTTCATCGACGTCGGGTACTCGTAGTCGATGTCGACGCCGTTGAAGCCGTACTTCCTGATGAAGGCGACCGAGGAGTCGGCGAAGGCGTTGATCCCGGCCGTGTTGGCCGAGCCGTCGGCGTTGGTGGTCATCGTGTAGAAGCCACCCGACGGCTTGCGCTCGCCCGTGTCGTCGATGTATCCGCCGGTCTCCGCCCAGCCGCCGACGCTGATCAGCGTTTTGACGTTCGGGTTGGCCTTCTTGTACTTGTTCAGCAGGTTGAAGTGCCCCTTGTAGGGCAGCGCCGGGTCCATGGTGTCGATCCCCGGCCACTCCATGCCGATGGAGGGGTTGTCGGCCCCGTCACCGCCGACCGAGATCTTGTTGTCCGCGCCCACGTGCGCGAACGCGTAGTTGATGTGGGTGACCTTGTCCCAGGGGATGTTCTTGGCCAGGTAGGACGGCTGGCCGTTCTTGCCGGTCCGCCAGCTCGTGAAGTAGCCGATGATGCGGCGCGGGTGGTCCGCGCCCATCTTCTCCCGGCCCGACTCGTCGTAGACCTGGCAGTAGGGCACGTCGAGGCCCGGGGTGGTGTAGAGACCGTCGGGGCGGCACGACGTGTCGTCGGCCGCGGCGGTGGCCGTGCCTGCGAGCGCGCAGGCGATCAGGGCGAACGACGCACCGGCCGCCGCGAGGCCCGCGCGTAAGCGTGAGGACATGGGAGAGCTACCTCCGAATGAGGAAACACAGCAGTTACCCCAACCCCGAGACCCCCCACGGGTTGTTGATTTTGGAAACTATGCGCTCCCACCAGGTCCGTCAATGCTTTCTTTTAAGAAAGTTTCCTGATAGTTAGTTGGGGGTGGCTCTGCTGGGCCACGACGGGCCACGGCCTGTCCCCCGTGACCGCGCCGTCCAACGACCCCGGACCCGTGTGGAGCGCCGGGACGGCCCGTGCCCGTGTCCAGTGGATTCGCGTTCCGGGAAACCCCCGGCGACTCCGGCGGCCCTCCGGCTCGGTACCCCCGTGACCGGACGGGCCGCGTTCAACGTTCTCCGCGCCGAGAGGCGGCCGAGGGGCGGCCGGGGGTCGAGGGTGACAGGACCCTTACTGCGGGGTGAGGTCATTCACTCAACGTGGTATTCGGGCCACTCCACCACGGACTACGCGTCCCTCCGGTAGCTGGGCGTAATGGAATGCTGCTGGCATGGCAGCGGTCTCCGCTCCCCGCCCCCTCATGGGAGCCGTGCTTCTGTTGTTCGTCAGCGCCGCCTGGGGGTCGGCCTTCCCGCTGATGAAGGACCTCATGGCCCGCGTACCCGTCGCGGACCTGCTCACCGAGCGTTACGCCGTCGCCGCGATCGCCCTGCTCGCCCTGCGGCCACGCTGTCTGCGCGGCCTGTCGGAGAGGACCTGGCTGACCGGCGTCCTGCTCGGTCTGATGTTCGGCGTGGGCCAGACGGCGCAGGCCATCGCGCTGCACGACCTGCCCTCGTCGGTCTCCGGATTCACCGTCGGCTCCTACGTGGTGATCACCCCGGTCCTCGGGCTGATCCTGCTCGGCGCGGAGGTCCCCTTCCGTACCTGGGTCGCGGTCGCGCTGGCCACCGCCGCGATGACGATCTTCACCCTGCTCAGGGGGACGGAGGGCGGGTCGGTACCGCTGCTCGCCCTGGCCGTCACGCTGCTGTCGGCCGTGCTGTACGCGGGACACACCCTCGTGCTCGGCGACTTCGAGGGCGCCGGGCGCGACGCCTACGCCCTCGCGGTGATCCAGCTCGGCGTCATCGCGCTCATGACCGGGGTGCTGGCCGTACCCGACGGCCTCACCCTGCCCCGGACCGCCGCCGATTGGGCCGCCATGGCCCACCTGTCGGTCGTGGCCTGTGCCCTGGGGTTCCTGGCGCGCTCTTTCGGCCAGGTCCACGTGCCCGCCGCGCCCGCCGCGGTGATCCTGTCCGCCCAGCCCCTCTGGGTCACCGCCCTGGCCATCACCCTGTACGGCGAACGCCTCACCTGGACCGTCCTGGTCGGCGGAGGCCTGATCGCCCTGGCCATGCTCCTGGTCCTGGTGCCCCGCCGGGCCCGTTAACGGCTGAGGGGAAGGCGTAGGACGAAACGGGCGCCCCGCTCGCTCTCCTCGATCACCAGGGTCCCGCCGTGCGCCTCGGCGACCTCCCTGGCGATGGGCAGCCCCAGCCCGGTGCCCCCGGCGTCCCTGTTGCGTGAGGCGTCGAGCCGGGCGAAGCGGCGGAAGACCACCTCCCACTGGTCGCGGGCGATCCCCGCGCCGTCGTCGAGGACCTCCAGCACGGCCGTGTCCCCCCGGGCGGCCACGGTCACCGTGACCTGCGAGGCCGCGTGCCGTTCCGCGTTGTCCAGCAGGTTCGTCAGCAGCCGCACCAGCCGCAGGCGGCTGCCCTGCACCACGACGCCGGACTCCGCGTGGCAGGTCATCTCGACGCCGCGCCTGCGGTGGGCCATCTCCTCCCGGCACAGCTCGCCCAGGTCGATCGACTGGCGGGCCATGGGCGCGCCGGAGTCGAGCCTGGCCAGCATCAGCAGGTCGGAGACGATGGCCTGGAGCCGGTCCAGGCTGGCGAGCATCTCCCCGGCCTTCGCCTTCCAGTCGGTGTCCTCCGGGTAGTGCAGCGCCTCCTCCACCTGCGCCCGCATCGCGGTCAACGGGCTGCGCAGGTCGTGCGAGGCGTCCGAGGCGAACCTGCGCTGCTGTTCGGCCGCGGCCTCAAGCCGGTCGAGCGTCTGGTTGATCGTGATGGCCAGCTGTTTGATCTCCCCCGAGTCGGACGGGACGGGCACCCGGCGGCCGAGGTCGGTCGCGGTGATCTCCGCCAGCTCGCCTCTGATCGAGTCCACCGGCGCCAGCGCCCTGTTGACCGTCTGGTAGGCGCCGACCCCGGCCAGCAGCACCAGCGTCACGCTGACCCCGACGATGCCGGCGAACAGGCCGGGATGGACGTACCAGGGAACGACGTCGTCGGCGGCGTAAATGATCCAGTCGCCGCCCGCCTGGTGGACCCGGAAGGCCACGACGACCATGCACCTGCCGGGAAATTCGGGGCTGTCGCACACCTGCCTGTCCGCGCTGACCTCTCCCGGCGGGGGGACGAAGTCCGCCATCCGCGGCTTTCCGCGCAGGTTGGGCGTCGAGGACAGGACCTGGCCCGACGGATCGAGCACCTGGACGCCGTCCAGAGCCCCCTGGGGCAGCCCGGCGGGCAGCTGCTCCCGGACGGTCAGATTGATGGTCTCCAGGGCGGCGTTGGTGATCTCCTGGGCTCGGAAACTGCCGGCCAGGCCGTACAGGGAGAAGGTGGCGACCAGGGCGAGGGCGAGTCCGGACAGGGCGGCCACGGTGACGGCGATCAGCGTCAACCGGGTCCGCACCGACCAGGAGCCCTTGGTGACCACGCCAGCTTCCCCCGAGGTCCGACGATCTTCCTAGGCGGACTAATTGCCATTTCCTGGCTATTCATGGCCAAGGAGGGGCAAAGTTCCGAACCCCTTCCATTGCGGAGTGTTGATCCGCGCGGAGGGCCGTGGGGGACGGCCCGGCGCGGCGGCTAGGGGCTCGGGGGCGGCCGGTCCGTCAGGCGGTCTCGTTCTTCAGCACGGAGGTGATCAGCCCGGCCAGCAGTCTCGTCCGCGCGGGCATCTCCCCGACGATCACGTGCTCGTGCGGCGCGTGCGCGCCGCCGCCGACCGCGCCGAGCCCGTCGAGCGTCGGGCAGCCGACCCCGGCGGTGAAGTTGCCGTCCGAGGCGCCGCCGACCGCGGCCCCGCGCAGCGGCTCCATGCCGAGATCCGCGGCGATCGCGCAGGCCAGCTCGAACAGCCGCGCCGAGGACGTCTCCTCAAGCGGAGGACGGTTCGGCCCCCCGCTCACCTCGATCCGCGCCCCGGGAACCCGGGGGAGCAGCTCACGGACCAGCCGGTCGACGCGTTCCTGCTCGGCGATGCTCGGCACCCGTACGTCCACGGAGACCCCCGCGGTCGCGGGCACCGTGTTGACCGTGGTCCCGCCGGACAGCATGGTCGGGGTCACCGTCGTCGGCCCATCGCCCATCGTGCCGAGCGCCAGGATCTGATGAGCCAGCTCAAGTCCGGCGTTGACCCCCTTCTCCGGTTCGAGACCCGCGTGGGCGGCCCTGCCGTGCACGGTGATCCGGTAGTCGGAGGTGCCCTTACGCGCGGTCTTGAGCGCGCCGCCGTCCGCGCTCGCCTCAAGGACGAAGGCCGCGGCGCACCCGCGCGCCGACTCCTCGATCAGTTCGCGCGAGGTCTGCGAACCGACCTCCTCGTCCCCGGTCACCAGCACGCACACCCCCTCGGGTGAGGGCAGGGAGGCCAGGGCGTGGAAGGTCTGCACCAGTCCGGCCTTCATGTCGAAGACACCCGGACCCCGGGCGATCCCGTCGTCGAGCGACCACGGGTGCTCACGCAGCGTGCCGATCGGCCAGACGGTGTCGTGGTGGCCGACCAGCAGGACCCTGGGCGTGCCGAAGGTCCAGCGCAGGTGGGGGACACCGCCGATCACGATCGTCTCGGGGCGCGCGCCGAGCCTTCTGAACCCCTGGTCCGCGACCACGGCGGCACTGCGGGCCAGCGCCTCGTGGTCGGCGGAGAAGGATTCGCAGACGACGAGTTCCTCCAGGTCGTCGAGCATCAGATCGAGGTTCATGCGGGCCTTCCCAGTTCGGATCGGAACAACCGCAGGACATTGTCGCCGAGGATCTTGACGATCTCTTCGTCCGAGAATCCATGTTTGAGCAGGGTTTCTGTCACCAGAGGCAAACCGGAGGGTCCCGCCAGGCCGGGGATGGCGGCGGTGATGTCGAGTCCGTCGGGGGCGGTGTCCTCGCAGCAGGGTGGGGTGGTGTCGTGGATGACTTCGCGGACGAAGTCGGGGCCGAGGCCGACGTGGTCGA
>NZ_JBIAVG010000031.1:0-56191 GCF_042893955.1 Streptosporangium sp. NPDC001559 | reverse complement strand
CCAAATCTTCCCTGTCAAACCGGTTTTCATAAACACCTTTACCCACCTCTTCCCGGGGCACCCCCCCACCCACCCCCCCGCCCCCCCCCCGGGGGGGCCCCCCCCGGGGGGGGGGCCCCCCCCCCCGCCCCCGCCGTTATCCGGGAGGCCTCCCCGGCAGGTCGGAGACGCTCTCCAGCCAGGCCCGGTGCAGATCCGCGAACCGGCCCGCGTCCCGGACGAGCCGATCGGGCGGCCCGTCCTCGACGATCTCGCCGCCCTCCATGACCAGGACCCGGTCGGCGATCTCGACGGTCGAGAGGCGGTGCGCGATGATCAGGGCGGTCCGGTCGGCGAGGATCGTGCGCATCGCCCGCTGCACCAGCCGTTCCCCCGGCACGTCGAGGCTTGAGGTCGCCTCGTCGAGGATCAGCACCGCCGGGTCGGCGAGGAAGGCCCTGGCGAAGGCGACGAGTTGCCGCTGTCCCGCGGAGAGCCGTCCGCCGTGCTTGCCGACCTGCGTGTCGTAGCCGTCGGCGAGCGCGGAGACGAACCCGTGGGCGCCGACCGCCTTGGCGGCCTCGACGACCTCGGCCGTGGTCGCCTCCGGCCTGCCGAACCTGATGTTGTCCGCGACCGACCCGGTGAACAGGAAGTTCTCCTGTGTCACCAGGACCACCGCCGTGCGCAGCGTCTCGTCGTCCAGGTCGCGCAGATCGACCCCGTCCAGCAGCACGCGCCCGGCGACGGGGTCGTAGAACCTGGCCACGAGCTTGGCCAGGGTGGTCTTGCCCGCCCCCGTCGTGCCGACCAGCGCCACACTCTGCCCGGAGGGAATCGTCAGGTCCATCCTGGGCAGCACGGGGGTCCCGTCCAGGTAGGAGAACTCGACCGCCTCGAACCGGACGCCGCCGCGTGGCCGTACCAGCGGCACGGGTTCACGCGGCTCGGCGACGTCGGGTTTCTCCTCCAGCACGCCGGAGAGCTTCTCCAGCGCCGCGCCCGCCGACTGGAAGGCGTTGTAGAACTGCGAGATCTCCTGCATCGGCTCGTAGAACTGACGCAGGTAGAGCAGGAAGGCGGCCAGCACGCCGACCGTGACGTCGCCGCCGAGCGCCAGCCACCCGCCGTAGAGCAGGATCACGGCGATCGTGACGTTCCCGATCAGTTTGACGACCGGTGCGAAGATCGAGATCAGGCGCATGCCCCGGATGTTGGCGTCGCGGTAGTCGACGTTGAGCCGCCCGAAGATCTCCTGGTTGCGCGGCTCCCTGCGGAAGGCCTGGACCGCCCTGACACCGGCCATCGACTCCACGAAGTGGACGATCAGCAGCGCGACCGTCTCCCGTGTCCTGCGGTAGGCGATGCTCGACTGCCGCCGGAACCAGCGGGTGAACAGCAGCAGCACCGGCAGCGGGAGCAGGGCGACCAGGCCGAGCCGTACGTCGAGGACGAGCAGCAGGACGGCGGTCCCGGTCAGCGTCAGCACCGCGGTGACGAGCCCGTCGAAGCCGGATTCGAGCATCTCGTAGATGGCGTCGATGTCGGAGGTGAGCCGGGAGACGACCCGGCCGGAGGTGTAGTCCTCGTGGAAGGACAGCGACAGCCGCTGGAAGTGGGCGAAGACCCGCCGCCGCAGTTCGAGCAGGACGTCCTGGCCGATGCGGCCGGAGCGCCTGAGGAACACCTGCCGGGTCGCCGCCTGGAGGGCCGCGGCCACCAGCACCGCCACGACCACCGCGACGAGCGTGCCCGGCCCCCGCCCCGAGGTCATCGGCGGGATGCCCGAGTCGATGCCCACCTTGACGAGGAACGGGATGGCCAGCGAGGCCCCGTTGCAGACCACGATGACCGCGACGAGCACCGCGATCTCCCGCCGGTACGGCCGCAGCAGCTCGGCCAGCAGCCGCCGCGACCGGGCGCGCAGCAGGAAGGAGGCCCGCTCGGACAGCTCATCCTGGTTCTCCGCGGCGACGCCCCGCCAGCCCGGGCTCTCGCCGGTCGTCGTCCTGTCCGTCTTCTGGTTCTCCTTCGTGGTCCCGCTCACAGCAGCGCCTCCTGTTCGTCCAGCGGCTCGTCGAGGGCCGCCGACAGCAGCTCGCGGTACTCGGGCACGGTCGCCATCAGCTCGTGGTGCGGGCCGACGTGGGTGATCGTGCCGTCGAGCAGCAGGGCGACCCGGTCGGCGAGCAGCACCGTCGAGGCGCGGTGCGCGACGACGATCCCGGTCGCGTCCCGCAGCACCCGCCTGAGCGCCTCCTCGACCAGCGCCTCGGTCTCGACGTCCAGGGCGGAGAGGGTGTCGTCGAGGACGAGGACCTTCGGCCTGGCCAGCACGGCGCGGGCCAGGGCCAGACGCTGGCGCTGGCCACCGGACAGCGACATGCCCTGCTCGCCGATCCTGGTCTCCAGCCCCCACGGCAGGTCGTGGACGAACCCGGCCTGGGCGATCTCGACGGCCGCCGCCATCTCCTCCTCGGTGGCGTCGTGCCGTCCCAGCGTGAGGTTCTCCCTGACGCTCATCGAGAACAGCGTCGGCTCCTCGAAGGCGGTGGCGACCATGGTGCGGAGCGCGGTCAGGGACAGGTCCCGCACGTCGTGGCCGTCGAGGGTGACCCGGCCCTCGGTGACGTCGTGCAGGCGGGGCACCAGCGAGGTCAGCGTGGTCTTGCCCGACCCCGTCGCGCCGACGACCGCCACCGTCTCCCCCGGACGGACGTCCAGCCAGACGTCGCGCAGCACCGGCCTGTCCGCGCCGGGGAAGGTGAAGCCGACCCCCTCGAAGCGCAGGTGCCCGCGGGGCCGTTCGACCACGTCCGTGCCGCCGACGATGGCGGGCTCGGTGTCCAGGACCTCCATCACCCGGTCGGCCGCGGTCATGGCCTCCTGGCCCATCACCAGGATGAAGCCGAGCGCGGAGATGGGCCACACCAACTGCAGCATCAGCGTGGTGAAGGCCACCATCGTGCCCAGGGTCAGCGCTCCCGTGCCGACCGCGAGCGCGCCGGTCAGCAGCACCACGGCGAGGGTGACGTTGGGGACGACCTCAAGGAAGGTGAAGAAGCGGGAGGACAGGCCCACCTTCTCCATCGCGGTGCGGTAGATCTTCAGAGCCATGTCGCCGAAGACGCCGCCGACGTACGGCCCCCGCCCGAAGGCCTTGATCGTGCGGATGCCCGCCGCGGACTCCTCGACCACGGTGGCCAGGTCGCCCTGCTGGTCCTGGACCCGGCGTGAGGCGTCGACGTACCCCCGCTCGAAACGCAGCGAGATGAGGGCGATCGGCAACGCCGAGGCGGCGACCAGCAGGCCGAGCGGCCAGTACATGTTCAGCAGCAGGCCCGTGACCGTCACGATCTGGACGCTGATCAGGACGAGGAAGAGCATGCCGAAGCCCAGGAAGCGCCGGATCGCCGACAGGTCGGTCGTCGCGCGGGACAACAGCTGCCCGGACTGCCAGGAGCCGTGGAAGCCCATCGGCAGCCGCTGGAGGTGGGCGTAGAGGTCGTCGCGGATGCTGGTCTCCACACCGAGGACGGCCTCGCCGAGCATCCATCTGCGCAGCAGGACCAGTAGCGCCTCACCCGTGCCGAGGGCCAGCGCGAGCAGGAACAGCGGGAGCAGCGCGCCGGTCTCACCGCTGGCGACGGGGCCGTCGATGACCTCCCTGCCGATCAGCGGGATGACGATGCCGATCCCGACCCCGGCCAGGGCGGCCAGCCAGATGACGATCAGCCGGGTCGTGTAGGGACGGAGGTAGGGCCGCAACCGCCACAGCGACGAGATCCTGGCACGGTGGCGGCGGGGGTGGGGTTGGGGGAGAGGGGAACGGGTGGTACCGGATTCTCGCGCTGGGGCGACGGTATCGGGGGGCATCAGCAGGCAGCACACTCCTTACTGGGTTCAGCACCGTCCTCGCAGAAGGGCCCGTAAAAGCTAAAACCCCCGTCAAACGGTTTTCCGCGTCACGGACCCCGGTGAACGCACGCCGGATCGGTCCCCCCGTCCGGCGTGCGGCGACCATCAGAGTGTCCGCAACGGTTCAGACGCCGACAACTGTCCTGAAAGTGGGCCTCCCCTGACATCGGGGCCACACGACCCGCGTCTCCACCCACGGGTGGAGTTCTCCGGTCTCCACCCGTGCTCCGATCCGCGCCACGGCCGCCGTCCCTACCGTCGGTGACATGGATTCGCTGCAGATCGCCGTCTTCTCCCTCGCCGTCCTCGCCCTCGTCGTCTACCGCCAGATGCGGACCCGGCCCGCCGAGGGACGCGGCCTGCTGGTCTTCGGCCTCATCCTGACGGTGGCCGGGGTGTACGGCGGCGGCCTCCTCGAGGAGGGACCGTCCGTCCTCGGTGTCGTCGTGATCGCCGTCGAGGCGGTCCTGGCCGTCGCCTTCGGCGCCCTGCGCGCCTGGACCGTGCGGGTGTGGCGGGAGGCCGACGGGGTCGCCTGGGCGAAGGGCACCAAATGGACCCTGGCGGCCTGGGTGGTCTCCTTCGCCGCCCGCCTGGCCCTGTTCGCCGCGGGCGGCGCGCTCGGCCTCACCTACCGGCCTGCCGCCGCCCTCGTCTTCGCGGGCCTGACCGTCGCGGCCCAGGCCGTTCTGGTCGCCAGGAGGGGGCGGACGCTCGGTGAGGCCGTACCGGCGTGGGTGCCCGCCTCGCAGCCTGCCGGACGGGATCGGTAACGTCCGTGGCGTGACGACGCGACTCAGGGACACCACGATCGCCCCCGTTGTCCTGCGGGCCGGGGTGATCGTGTTGTTCCTGATCGCGCAGGCGGGTTCCGGGGCCGGGTTCGGCCTGGCGGGGGAGAGGCTCGCGGTCACGCTCCTGGCCTTCGCCGTCGCCGGGTCCCTCGCCGTGGCGATCCTGCCGTCGGCGACCGGACCCTCGCCGCGCCTGCCGCTCCTCGGGGTGCCCGTCAAGGTCGCGGCCCTCGGCCTGACGGTGTTGCTCGCGGTCTGGCTGGACGCGGTGGCCGTCGACGGACCGGCCGTCGCGGTCCTGCTCTTCGGCGTGGGTACCGCCGCGGTCAGGCATCCCCTCGCCCGTTCGCTGCCGATCGGAGGGCTCGGGCTGGGCGGGCTGCTGACGGCCGGGGCGGCGGCCGGTGCCCTGGAGCGGGATCTCAGCCTGGCCTTCAGCCTCTGTATGGTCTTCATGATCGCCTACTCGATCAGGGAGCGCAGGGCCGCCAGGACCGCGCAGGATCGGGAGGCGGTGCTCGCCGAGCGCGCCCGCATCGCCAGGGAGATACACGACATCCTCGCCCACAGCCTGTCGGCGCAGATCGTGCATCTGGAGGGGGCCAGGATGCTGCTGCGCGCCGACCGGGCGGGAGAGGCCCTGGAACGGGTCGAGCGCGCCGGCGACCTGGCCAGGAACGGGCTTGAGGAGGCACGAAGGGCCGTGTCCGCGCTGCGGGAGAACCAGCCGCCGCTGCCCGAGGCGCTGCGGAGGCTGGCCGAGGAGTTCCACGCCGCGACCGGGCAGGAGTGCACCCTGCTGACGTCCGGCAGGGAACGGCGGCTGCCACCGGAGACCGAGCTGGCGGTGATCCGCACCGCCCAGGAGGCCGTCACCAACGTGCGCCGTCACGCGCCCGGCTCCCCGGCGACCGTACGGCTCGGCTTCCACGGCGGCTCGTGCGAGCTGGAGGTCACCAACCCTCTGGCGGACTCCCCGGGGACACCCGGGGGAGGATACGGGATCGTGGGCATGCGGGAACGGGCCGAGCTTCTCGGCGGGACGCTGGAGTCGGGGGAGCGTGAGGAGATCTTCCTGGTCCGGCTGCGGGTGCCCGCGTGAGGGCCCGGGTGCTGGTGGCCGACGACCAGGCCGTGGTCCGCGAGGGGCTGGTCCTGCTGCTCGGCCTGCTGCCGGACATCGAGGTGGTCGGCTCGGCCGGGGACGGGCTTGAGGCGCTGCGGCTGGTCGCGGAACTGCGTCCCGACGTGGTGCTGATGGACCTGCGGATGCCGAGGATGGACGGGGTCGAGGCGACCCGGGAGATCCGTGCCGCCTTCCCCGCGACCCAGGTCGTGGTGCTGACCACCTACTCGGACGACGAGTCGGTCTTCGCGGCGCTGCGCGCAGGGGCGCGCGGCTTCCTCACCAAGAGCGCGGGCGCGGAGGAGATCGGCAGGGCCGTCGCGGCGGTCGTCAACGGCGACGCCCAGCTCGACCCCGGCGTGCAGCGCCGCCTGCTCACCGCCGTGATGGGAGACGGCGCCGGGGAGCCCGCCGCGCCGCCGGGCCGTACCCGGCCCAGGACACAGGAGCAACGGGCGCGGCGGGAGCCGGGGCCGCTGCCCGACGGGCTGACCCCGCGTGAGGCGGAGGTGCTGCGCCTCATCGCCAGGGGACTGTCGAACGCCGAGATCGCCGCGGTCCTGTTCATCGGCGAGGCCACCGTCAAGACGCACATCAACAACCTGTTCGCCAAGGCCCGGCTGCGCGACCGGGTCCACGCCGTCACCTACGCCTACCGCGTCGGCCTGGCGGAGCCGGAGACCGGCGGGGCGTAGGGAACGCGTCAATAAACGGTGCGAAGGCGTATGGAACCCATCAAGGCGCGCAAAAATCCATAAATCCCGCGATTTCCTTGTTGCATGGCCGCCAAACGGCGGCCGGGAACGTATGCGCCAACAAGGAGTGAGGATGGCCGACGTCATCTTCGTCGCCCTGACGATCGCGGTCTTCGCGGTCCTCGGGCTCACCGTCAAGGCGGTGGAACGGCTGTGAGCGCCGTCAACGCCATCGGCCTGGCCGTGGCCGTCGTGCTGGCGGCCCTCATGGTCGCCGCCCTGTTGTTCCCGGAGCGCTTCTGATGTCACCGGCCCTGTCGGGGATCGTGTTCATCGCCTCCCTGATCGTCGCGCTTGCGGTGGTCCACCGCCCGCTCGGCGACTACATGTACCGCGTCTACACCGCCCCCGGGCACCTGGCCGCGGAACGGGTGATCTACCGGCTGGCCGGGGTCCGCCCCGCGGCCGGGCAGCGCTGGAGCGCCTACGCCCGCGCCGTGCTCGCCTTCTCCGCGGTCTCGGTCCTGCTGCTGTACGGCCTGCAACGCCTGCAGGACCGGCTGCCGCTGAGCCTGGGCATGCCCCCGGTCACCGGCCACGTCGCCTGGAACACCGCGGTCAGCTTCGTCACCAACACCAACTGGCAGGCCTACTCCGGCGAGTCGACCATGGGGCACCTGGTGCAGATGGCCGGGCTCGCGGTGCAGAACTTCGTCTCGGCCGCGGTCGGCATGGCCGTGGCGATCGCCCTGGTACGCGGCTTCGCCCGCGGCGGGAGCGAGGAACTGGGCAACTTCTGGGTCGACCTGGTACGCGGCTCGGTCCGGATCCTGCTACCGATCGCCTTCACCGGGGCGCTCGTGCTGGTGGCGGGCGGCCTGGTGCAGAACCTCGCCGCGCCGTACGAGGTGACCACCCTGACCGGCGGCACCCAGGCGATCACCGGCGGTCCGGTGGCCAGCCAGGAGATCATCAAGGAACTCGGCACCAACGGCGGCGGCTTCTACAACGCCAACTCCGCCCACCCGTTCGAGAACGCCACCGGCTGGACGAACTGGGTGGAGATCTTCGCGATCCTGCTGATCCCGTTCGCGCTGCCGCGCACCTTCGGCCGCCTGGTCGGCGACCGGCGGCAGGGATACGCGATCGTCGCGATCATGGCCACCATCGCCGTCGTCGGCGTCGCGGTGCTGACCGGACTGGAACTGGCCCACGGCGGCACCGTCCCGCAGGCAGTGGGAGCCGCGACCGAGGGCAAGGAGGTGCGTTTCGGCGTCGCGAACTCCGCGACCTTCGCCGCGGCCACCACGCTGACCTCGACCGGCGCCGTCAACTCCTTCCACGACTCCTACACCGCGCTCGGCGGCATGGTCACGATGGTCGACATGATGCTGGGCGAGGTCGCGCCCGGCGGCGTCGGCTCCGGCCTGTACGGCATGCTGGTGCTGGCGGTGATCACGGTGTTCGTCGCCGGGCTGATGGTCGGCCGCACCCCCGAGTACCTGGGCAAGCGGATCGGCGCCCGCGAGATCAAGCTCGCCTCGATGTACTTCCTGGTCACCCCGGTCCTGGTGCTCGTCGGCACCGCGCTGGCGATGGGCTCGCCCGAACAACGCGCGAGCATGCTCAACGGCGGGCCGCACGGCCTGTCGGAGGTGCTCTACGCCTTCACCAGCGCCTCCAACAACAACGGCTCGGCCTTCGGCGGCCTGTCGGCGGGCACCCCGTGGTACGACGTCGCGCTCGGGCTGTGCATGGCCCTGGGCCGCTTCCTGCCGATCGTGTTCGTCCTGGCCCTGGCCGGCTCCCTGGCCCGCCAGGACCCGGTCCCGGTCTCGGCGGGCACGCTGCCGACCCACCGGCCGCAGTTCGTCGGCATGGTCGTCGGCGTGACGGTCGTCCTGGTCGCGCTGACCTTCCTCCCCGCCCTGGCGCTCGGCCCGCTCGCAGAAGGAATCCGGTAGACGTGTCCACCCCAACGCTCCAGGCCCCGGCCCCGGGCAACCCACGCAAGGAGAGCCGGGTCGGCGGCGGCCTGCTCGACCCCGCACAACTGATCACCTCCCTTCCCGCCGCGTTCACGAAGCTCAACCCGGCCACGCTGTGGCGCAACCCCGTCATGTTCGTCGTCGAGGTCGGCGCGGTCTTCACCACCGCCCTCGCGATCCTCGACCCCTCGTTCTTCGCCTGGGCCGTCGTGGTCTGGCTCTGGCTGACCGTGCTCTTCGCCAACCTCGCCGAGGCCGTGGCCGAGGGCCGGGGCAAGGCGCAGGCCGCCACCCTGCGCGCCGCCAAGCGCGACACCGTCGCCCGCAGGCTCAAGGACTGGCGGCCCGGCGCCGAGGAGACCCCCTACGACCGGGTCGGCGCGCCCGAACTGCGGCAGGGCGACCACGTGGTCGTCGAGGCGGGGGAGATCATCCCCGGCGACGGCGACGTGGTCGAGGGCATCGCCAGCGTGGACGAGTCGGCCATCACCGGCGAGTCCGCGCCCGTCATCCGCGAGTCCGGCGGCGACCGCTCCGCCGTCACCGGCGGCACCAAGGTGCTCTCCGACCGGATCGTCGTACGGATCACCCAGAGACCGGGGGAGAGCTTCATCGACCGGATGATCGCCCTGGTCGAGGGCGCCGACCGGCAGAAGACCCCCAACGAGATCGCCCTCAACATCCTGCTGGCCGCGCTGACCGTCATCTTCCTGACCGCGACCGTCACCATGCAGCCCCTGGCCGTCTACTCCAAGGCCGTCAACCCCGGGGTCCCCGACTCACTCGCGCTGACCGCCGACGGCGTCAGCGGGATCGTGCTCGCGGCCCTGCTGGTCTGCCTCATCCCCACCACGATCGGCGCCCTGCTGTCGGCGATCGGCATCGCGGGCATGGACCGGCTCGTGCAGCGCAACGTGCTGGCCATGAGCGGCCGCGCGGTCGAGGCCGCGGGGGACGTCTCCACACTGCTGCTGGACAAGACCGGCACCATCACGCTCGGTAACCGGCAGGCCGCCGAGTTCGTCCCGGCGCCCGGCGTCTCCGCCGGGGAACTGGCCGAGGCGGCCCAGCTGTCCAGCCTCGCCGACGAGACCCCGGAGGGCCGCTCCATCGTCGTGTTCGCCAAACAGGCCTACGGCCTGCGCGAACGCGCCCCCGGTGAGCTGGCCCACGCCGAGTGGGTGCCCTTCACGGCCCAGACCCGCATGTCCGGGGTCGGGGTGGACGGCCGCCAGGTCCGCAAGGGCGCGGCGACCGCGGTGATGAAGTGGGTGCGCGACCACGGCGGCCACCCGACCGGCGAGGTCGGCGCCATCGTGGACGCCGTCTCCGCCTCGGGAGGCACCCCGCTGGTCGTCGGCGAGATCACGGGCGGCCCCGGTGGCACCGCCAGGGTGCTCGGCGTGATCCACCTCAAGGACGTCGTCAAACAGGGCATGCGCGAACGGTTCGACGAGATGCGCAGGATGGGCATCCGCACCGTCATGATCACCGGCGACAACCCGCTGACCGCCAGGGCCATCGCCGACGAGGCCGGGGTCGACGACTTCCTGGCCGAGGCCACCCCGGAGGACAAACTCGCGCTGATCCGCAGGGAACAGCAGGGCGGGCGGCTGGTCGCGATGACCGGCGACGGCACCAACGACGCCCCCGCCCTCGCCCAGGCCGACGTCGGGGTGGCCATGAACACCGGCACCTCCGCCGCCAAGGAGGCCGGGAACATGGTCGACCTGGACTCCAACCCCACCAAGCTCATCGAGATCGTGGAGATCGGCAAGCAACTGCTCATCACCCGGGGCGCGCTGACCACCTTCTCCATCGCCAACGACGTCGCCAAGTACTTCGCGATCATCCCGGCGATGTTCGCCGCCGTCTACCCGGGCCTGGACGCGCTCAACGTCATGCGGCTGGCCAGCCCGCAGTCGGCGATCCTGTCGGCGGTGGTGTTCAACGCGATCGTCATCGTCGCGCTCATCCCCCTGGCCCTGCGCGGGGTGCGCTACCGCCCGGCAAGCGCCTCCAGGCTGCTCAGCCGCAACCTGTACGTCTACGGCCTGGGCGGCGTCGTCGCGCCGTTCGCCGGGATCAAAGTCATCGACCTGCTCATCCAGTTCCTTCCGGGGATGTCTTAAATGGAACGCCTGCCCGGCTGGCTCAGCCGCCACCTCGCCGCCCTGCGCGCGCTGCTCGTCCTGACCCTGCTCCTCGGGCTGGCCTACCCCCTGGCCGTCACCGGGGCCGCCCAGGCCGTGTTCGGCCACCGGGCCGACGGATCCCTCCTGCGGAAGGACGGCCACGACGTCGGCAGCGAGCTGATCGGCCAGAGCTTCACCGACGCGGACGGGGTCCCCGTCAGGAGGTACTTCCAGAGCCGCCCCTCCGCCGCGGGCGACGGCTACGACCCGCTGGCCAGCGGCGCGAGCAACCTGGGGCCCGAGGACGTCCTGGACGTCCTTCCCGTGCCGGGCGCCGAGGACGCCGGCAGACGGTCCCTGCTGACCCAGGTCTGCGCCCGCTCCAGGGCGGTCGGGGAGCTGGAGGGCGTCAGCGGTGGCAGGCCGTACTGCACGCAGGACGGGGTCGGCGCGGTGCTGAAGGTCTTCCCCGCGACCGGCGCCCCGCGGCGGGTGGTCAGCGCCAACCAGGCCTGCCCCGCAGTGCCCTTCCTCGCCGTCTACCGGGGCGTCGGCGTCACCTGCGCCAGGCCGGGGGAGGACCTGTCGGCGGGCCGTACGGTTCCGGTCCGCGGCACGGCGGTCGCGGTCGTGCCCGCCGACGCGGTCACCGCGAGCGGCTCCGGCCTCGACCCGCACATCTCCGTCGCCTACGCCGAACTGCAGGCCCCCCGGGTGGCCGGGGAACGCGGCCTCGGCGTGACGAGGGTCAGGGAGCTGATCAGGGAGCACACGACCGGCAGGTCCCTGGGCTTCATGGGAGAGGCGGCGGTCGACGTCCTGGAACTCAACCTCGCCCTCGACAGGGGATGATCGTAGGAGGACGGGAGAAGGAGGTGAGCGGGCGATGAGCGGGGCGCGCGGGAAACTGCGGATCTACCTGGGCGCTGCCCCCGGCGTCGGCAAGACCTACGCGATGCTCGACGAGGGGCACCGGCGCCTGGGGCGCGGCACGGACGTGGTCGTGGGGCTCGTCGAGACCCACGACCGGCCCCGCACCGCCGCGCTGCTCGAAGGCCTGGAGGTCGTCCCCCGCGCGACCCTGGTCCACCGGGGGGCGAGCTTCACCGAGCTGGACGTGGACGCCGTCATCGCCCGCAGGCCGAAACTGGCGCTGATCGACGAGCTGGCGCACACCAACGTGCCCGGCTCACGCAACGCCAAGCGCTGGCAGGACGTGGAGGAGATCCTGGACGCGGGGATCGACGTCATCTCCACCGTCAACATCCAGCACCTGGAGTCGCTCAACGACGTCGTCCAGGAGATCACCGGCGTCCCGCAGCGCGAGACCGTCCCCGACGAGGCGGTACGGCAGGCCGACGCCGTACAGCTGGTGGACATGGCGCCGGACGCGCTGCGCCGCAGGATGGCCCACGGCAACATCTACCTGCCGGAGAAGGTGGACGCCGCCCTGTCGAACTACTTCAGGGTCGGCAACCTCACCGCGCTGCGGGAGCTGGCGCTGCTGTGGGTCGCGGGCAAGGTCGACGACCAGCTCGACCGCTACCGCGCCGAGCACGGCATCGCCGGGACCTGGGAGGCGCGTGAACGCGTCGTGGTCGCGCTGACCGGCGGCCCCGAGGGCGACACGCTGGTACGGCGGGCCGCCAGGATCGCCGCCAGGACCAAGGGCGCCGACCTGATGGCCGTCCACGTCACCCGCTCCGACGGGCTGAACGGCACCGACCCGGCGCATCTGGCCCGCCAGCGCGCCCTGGTGGAGAGCCTGGGCGGCACCTACCACCAGGTGGTCGGCGACAGCGTCCCGCGCGCGCTGCTCGACTTCGCGGGCGGGGTCAACGCCACCCAGCTCGTGCTCGGCGCCTCCCGCAGGGGACGTTTCGCGCAGCTGTTCTCCCGGGGGGTCGGGGTCACGACGACCGCGCTGTCCGGCTCCATCGACGTCCACATGATCACGCACGGCGAGGTGGGCCGGGGAGCCGGGCGCGACCGGCCGAGGGCGGCGCTCACCCTCGGCCGCAGGATCGCGGGCTGGGCCATGGCCCTGCTGGGCATCCCGGCGATCACCGCGCTGCTGGTCCCGCTCAGGGACGGCCTGAAGCTGTCGAGCGCGATCCTGATGTTCCTGCTCATGGTGGTCTGCGTCGCCCTCGCCGGGGGGATGTGGCCCGCGGTCACCGCGGCCGTCGCCGGGTTCATGCTGCTCAACTACTACTTCACCCCTCCGGTCGACCGGTTCACCATCGCCGACCCGGAGAACCTCTTCGCGCTCAGCGTCTACGTGCTGGTCGCCGTCATGGTCAGCGCGGTGGTCGACCTGGCCGCCAGACGGACCAGGGAGGCGGCCAGGGCGAGCGCGGACGCCGAGGTGCTGTCCACCCTGGCGGGACACGTGCTCAGAGGGGAGGCGGCGCTGGCGTCCCTGCTGGCGAGGCTGCGCGAGACCTTCGGGCTGACCTCCGTCACGCTGCTCGAACGCACCGGTGAGCCCGCTCCCGACGACCGCTCAGAGCCCGCGGCGTGGCGGATCGCGGCCACCTCGGGAGGCCCGCCCTGCGCCACCCCCGGCACCGCCGACACCGACGTGGTGATCGACCGCGACCTGGTGCTCGCCGCGCGCGGCAGGCTGCTCGACGCGGCCGACCGCAGGGTCCTGGAGGCCTTCGCGGCGGAGGCGGCGGTCGCCCTGCGCCAGGAGCGGCTGCGGCGTGAGGCGGACCTGGCCGGGCCGCTGGCCGAGGCCGACAGGATGCGCACCGCGCTGCTCGCCGCCGTCAGCCACGACCTGCGCACCCCGCTGGCCTCGGCCAGGATCGCGGTCGACAGCCTGCGCAGCACCGAGATCGACTGGAGCGAGTCGGACCGGCGGGAACTGCTGGCCACCGCGGACGAGTCGCTGGTCAAGCTCGACCGGCTGGTCGCCAACCTGCTCGACATGAGCCGCCTGCAGGCGGGGGTGCTCGGACTGGCCCTCGAACCCGTCGCGGTAGGGGAGGTCGTCCCGCGCTCCGTCGACGACCTCGGGCCGCTCGGCGACCGTGTCGAGGGCGACATCCCGCCCGGCCTGCCCGAGGTCGTCGCCGACCCGGCCCTGGTCGAGCGGATCCTGGTCAACGTGATGTCCAACGCGGTGCGCCACACCCCCGGAGGCCACAGGGTCCTGGTCACCGCCAGCTCCTACGGCGACAGCGTCGAGGTCCGCGTCATCGACCGGGGCCCCGGCGTGCCGAGGGAGGCGCACGACCGGATCTTCATGCCCTTCCAGCGCCTGGGCGACCGCGACAACCACACCGGTGTCGGCCTCGGCCTCGCCCTCTCCAGAGGGCTGGCCGAGGCGATGGGCGGGACGCTCACGCCGGAGGAGACACCAGGGGGAGGTCTCACCATGATCCTGAAACTGCCCATCGCCCCCGAGGGGCGGACATGACCCGCGTCCTCGTCGTCGACGACGAACCGCAGATCCTGCGCGCGCTGCGCATCAACCTTCTGGCCAGGCACTTCGAGGTCGCGGTCGCCGACGGTGGCGGCGCCGCCCTGCGCGAGGCCGCCGACTGGCGCCCCGACCTCGTCGTCCTGGACCTCGGGCTGCCGGACATCGACGGGATCGACGTCATCCACGGGCTGCGCGGCTGGACCAAGGTGCCGATCATCGTGCTGTCCGGGCGGGCGGGCAACCAGGACAAGGTCGAGGCCCTGGACGCCGGGGCGGACGACTACGTCACCAAGCCGTTCAACATCGACGAACTGCTGGCCCGCATCAGGGCCGTCACCCGCAGGACCGCCGTTCACGAGGCCGAGCTCGCCCACGTCCAGGTCGGCGCGCACGTGGTCGACCTGGCGGGCAAGACGATCTCCGGAGGGGTACGGCTGACGCCGACCGAGTGGCACCTGCTGGAGATCCTGCTGCGCAACCCGGGCAAGCTCATCAGCCAGCGCCAGCTGCTGACCGAGGTCTGGGGCGCCGCCTACGTCAGGGAGACCCACTACCTGCGCCAGTACATGGCCCAGATCCGCAGGAAGCTGGAGCCCGACCCGGCCCGCCCGGTCCACCTGCTCACCGAACCCGGCATGGGCTACCGCTTCCAGCCCTGAACGAACCCCGTCCTGGAAGGGCGGGGCGACCACGCCGACGACGCCGGCGTGGCGACGGGACAGCACCGTAATCCAGAGAAATCAGGAAAGACGGCTCATGCCGCACGGGGGCGCGCGATGGCCGTCATCAGCAGGCCGCCGGACACCAGCCAACGGCCGTCGAACCCCGTCAGCGGGCGCCCCTCGACCAGCGGGCCCTCGACGAGGATGCGGGCGCTGAAGACGCCCGAAGGGTCGAAGGTGACGTGGGCCTCCTCGAAGCCGAGCCAGCGCCGGGCCAGGGGATACCAGGCCTTGTAGACGCTCTCCTTGGCGCTGAACAGCAGCCGGTCCCAGTGCACGTCCCCGCCGAGCAGCTCGAGCTCCTTGCGCTCGCCCTCCGAGGAGACGGCCCCGAGCACGTCCTCGGGGAGCGGCTCGTGGGGCTCGGCGTCGATGCCGACGGTCAGGGCCTCAAGCGAGACGGCGGCGGCGCGGTAGCCCGCGCAGTGAGTGATGGCGCCCGTCACCCCGCCGGGCCACGTGGGCGCCCCCCGCTCGCCGGGCAGGATCGGCACGGGCGGCAGCCCGAGACCGGCCAGCGCCCGCCTGGCGCAGTGGCGCGCGGTGGTGAACTCGACCCGCCGCTTGCCGACCGCGCGGGCGATGACGGCCTCCTCCTCGGGGAACAGCGTGGCCTCGGGCGGGTCGTCGAAGGCCTCGGCGCTCGCCACCCAGGACGGCAGAATCCTGTCGATCACGAGGCCGCCCCGGGGGAGGACAGGATCAGGCGCGGCCTGCCGGGCGGGGTCGGCCGGGGCCGCCACTCACGGGGATAGCCGAGGGAGACCTCCTCGAAGCGCACGCCGTCGTGCCAGGTCGTCCTGGGGATGTGCAGATGGCCGTAGACGACCGCGGCGGCGTCGAAACGCAGGTGCCAGTCGGCGGTCAGCTCGGTGCCGCACCAGATCGCGAACTCCTGGTGCCGCAGGATCCTGGTCGGCTCACGGACCAGTGGATAGTGGTTGACGAGCACGGTGGGCACGCCCGCGGGGCGTTCGGCGAGCCTGCGTTCGGTCTCGGCGATCCTGGCCCGGCACCAGGCGGCGCGGGAGGGGTACGGGTCGGGGTGCAGGAACATCTCGTCGGTGCACACCACCCCCTTCTCGTACGCCAGGGCCAGTGCCTCCTCCTCGGTCGCCGCGCCGGGCACCCGGAAGGTGTAGTCGTAGAGCACGAACAGCGGGGCGACGGCCACCGGCCCGCCGGGCCCGTCCCACACCGGATAGGGGTCCTCGGGGGTCACCACCCCCAGGTTCCGGCAGACCTTCACCAGATGCCGGTAGCGCTCCTCGCCGCGCAGCTGGACGGGGTCGCTGGGATGGGTCCACAGCTCGTGGTTGCCCGGCGCCCACACGACCTTCGCGAAGCGCTCGGAGAGCAGGCGCAGTGCCCACTCGACGTCGGCGACCGCCTCGGAGACGTCCCCGGCGACCAGCAGCCAGTCGGAGGGGGAGTCCGGTCGCAGCCCCTCGACGATCCTCCGGTTCTCCTGGTATCCGATGTGCAGGTCGCTGATGGCCAGCAGCGAGGTCATGCTTGCACCGCCCTCGGTGGTTCAGAGGTCTCCCGGGCCACGGCGGCTCCGGGGTCGTCCGCCGGGGCGGGCCCACGCGGCCGCGCCGTACGGCGTCGCCGCCTCCGTCCCCGTCCGCCCCGATGCCAGGAAGATATCCGGAACCTCCGCGATCACCAAGAGGGTGGGTTCGGGGAGCCACGGCCGTACGGCACGGGCGGGTCAGGGCGGGCGCCGGTCCCCGGAGAGGGTGAGCGCGCGTTCCAGCAGGCCGAGCAGCCGGGCGTGCTCCCGGCCGCCGCGGTGCTCCGGGGGGAAGGCGTTCAGCGCGGCCCGCAGCCAGCAGGCGGCGACCCCCGGAGCCGACTCCATGACCGCCACGGCGGCCTCGCCCAGGGCCGTCAGGTGCTCGTGCTCCGTACGCGTGGGTCTCGCGGCGGTGCTCCGGCCCGTCCCCTCGGGGGGCGAGCCCGACCGTGGCCGCGCCCGTCTTCCGTGCGCGGTTCTCTCGCATGTGCTTCTCTCACGCGTGGTGCGGACCCGCTTCCGCTGGACCGCCGACTTATCGCCCGCCACGCCATCACCCGACCAGACCGGCTCCATAATGTCAATATTACCTACCGATTTACAGGGTATCTCTGCGGTGTGCGGCCTCGGGCGCGGGAGACCGGTGGCGGCATGCCCATGATCAGACCTTTACCCCGGTTTGCAGCGCCGGAGGTGTCGGCGTCTCGGACACGCGTCGTAGCCTGACGACTACCGCGGACAACGGAGCGTTCACCCATGCCAGTGACATCGACCATGCATCCGGCTGTCGGCGCGGCCTTTCTCAGACGTGACCGTGCGGGCCGGGCACTCGCCGCGGACGCGGAACGCGTCGCCCTGGCCTGCCGTGAGATGGCGTCGCGGTTCCGCAGGGGCGGAAAACTGATCGTCTTCGGCAACGGCGGCTGCGGCACGGACGCGGCCCACATCACCGCCGAGTTCATGCACCCGGTCATCGTCGGCAGACGGACGCTTCCCGCGCTGGCGCTGAGCAACGACTGCGCGACCGTCACCGGGGTGAGCGGAAGGGAGGGCCTCGCCGAGGCCTTCGCCCACCAGGTGCGCCGCTGGGCGGATCCGGCCGACATGGCGCTGGGGATCTCCCGCGACGGCCGCTGCGAGAACGTGCTGCGAGGTCTGGAGACGGCGGGGGAACTGGGCCTGCTGACCGTCGCGCTCACCGGGGGCGACGGCGGGGCCGTGGCCGGGCGAGGCGCGGCCGACCACCTGCTGACCGTCGACTCCGACGACCCCGCCGTGGTCAAGGAGGTCCACGTGACCCTCTGCCACCTGCTGTGGGAACTGGTCCACGTGTTCTTCGAGAAGGCGGGACCCGTGGGCGAGGGGGCGCGATGAGCACGCTTGAGGAGCCCGCCGCCGGGGCGGTGCCCGCCCTCTACCCCCTCCCCGTCCCGGCACGGCGGATCGCCGCCTCCGCGCGATCCGACTCCGGCGCGGCGCTGGCGGAGGCCCGCAGGTCGGCCGAGGAGAAGGCGGCCGAGATCGTACGGCTGCGCTGGCAGGTCGCCGAGGTCGCGGGCGACGAACTGGCCGAGTGCGCCCAGGAGATGGCCATCAGGTTCGCCGCGGGAGGCAGGCTGTTCGCCTTCGGCAACGGCGGCGGCAGCACCGACGCCCAGCAGGTCGCGACCGCCTTCCTGCACCCGGCCTACGGCCTGTCGCTGCCCGCCCTCAGCCTGACCGGCGACGTCGCCGTGGTCACCGCTATCTCGAACGACGTGGGATTCGAGGCCGTTTTCGCGCGTCAGCTGGCCACGCTCGGGCGGCGCGGCGACATCGCCCTCGGCCTGTCCACGAGCGGCGGCTCCTTCAACGTCCTCCGGGCCCTGGAGGAGGCCGCGCACCAGGGCATGCTCACCATCGGCCTGGCCGGGGACCAGGGCGGCAGGATGGCCGGGCTCGGCCTGCTCGACTATCTCTTCGTCATCCCGTCGTCGTCGGCGCACCGAGTCCAGGAGGCCCAGGCGACGGTCTACCACGTGCTGTGGGAGCTCACCCAGCGAGCGCTCGGGGTGAACCCGCCGGGCACGGGCTGAGGGCGGGCGGCGACAGAGCGGCGACAGAGCGGCGACGGGGTATCGGCGGGCGACGGGCGCGAGGTGGCGGGAGGCGGCATGACGGCGCGGACTGGACAGGACGGGACCCCCTCCGGCGTGCCCGCGCGGATCGCCCGCAGGGTCGCCGACGCCGTGCTGTACCGGGACCGATCGCCCGCGGCGCCGGGGGAGCGGCCGGGAACGCTGGTGCCGCCGGGACGTCCCGAGGAGGAGGGCACCTCGTGGAGCGTGACCGAGTGCCTGCTCGAACGGGCGCAGGACGCCTCGGTCCACCTGTGCCTGCGCTTCCTGCACCTCAGGAGGTGCGGTGTCGAGCGCACCCGGCCGGAACCCGGGGAGGGGACCTTCCTGTCCTACGACGAGGCGACCGAGCGCGAGATCGGAGTGTCCTTCCCGCTGGCCGTACTGCTCGGCGGGGAGCGGACGACGGAGGTGAACGTTCCCGGGGACCGTTTCGCCGAGCAGATCCGCGGTCCCCGCGGCGGACCGGAGGGGCGTGTGGTCTGCGAGCACCTGCCGTTGAACGCGGCCCTCACGACGAGTGCCGAACGCCTGGCCGGGCCGTGCGGGCTCATCCGGCTGCGTGTCGTGGCGCGCAACACCGCGCTCCTGATCGGGCGGGGGGTCTCGGGCGAGTACGCGCTGCGGCGGTCGCTGCTTTCGGCGCATCTGATCGTCGAGACCGACGGCGGGGGCTTCGTCTCGCTCGCCGATCCCCCCGAATGGGCCGGGCCGTTCGCCCGCGCCTGCCGTAACGAGCACACCTGGCCCGCGCTGGTCGGTGAGCCGGGGCACCGTGACGCGGTGCTCTCTTCGCCCGTGGTCCTGCCCGACCACCCGGACGACCCCGCGCAGGCGGGGGATGAGGAGGCCATCGCGTGAGGAGCTTCGCCACGGGAGGAGGACTGCCGCGACGTCCGCTGACCACGGTGACGACGGCGGTGACGACAGCGGTGACGAGGGCGCTGGTGACGGGGACCGGCTGGGTGGTCTACCGGGTCCTGCCTCGTCTCGGACGCCGAGGCGGCCCGGAGAACGGCGGGATGTGACACTCCGCGCAGAGGGAAGCCGCTGAGGAACAGGACGAATCGGGAACGAGGGAATCGGGCATGCACGAGTTCGGGGTCGCGGAGGCGATCCTCATCGCGGTCGAGGAACGCGCGGAGGGCCGGAGGGTGGGCCGGGCCAGAGTGCACGCGGGCGCCTTCCTCCGGGTGACGGAGCCGGAGATCAACCACGCCTTCGCCAAGGTCGCGGAGGGCTCGCTGGCCGAGGGGGCGAAGGTGGAGCTGCTCATCGTCCCCGCCCAGCTCATCTGCCGCAGGTGCGGCCAGACCGCGGCCGCGTTCGTCCCGCGCGCTGTCTGCGTCGAGTGCGACGGCACCGACGTCGAGACCGTGGGCGGCGACGACCTCTTCCTCGATTCCGTCCAGTTCCTGGAGTCCGCCCAGGTCGCCGGGCCTGCGGACGTGCCGGAGCACGGTTGATCGCACCAGGGTGTTTTATGGCCTTTTTTGCGACTTCTTGCGTGATGGGGTGATTTATTAACACGGAGCCCGGGGATGGATCGTCAGAGAATGCGACGATCATGGCCCATTCCGGCTCGCTCTCCGGTAGGCGCATCCGAATGCGGTTGCGGCTGCGAAGTTACCCCCAACAAGACAGAGGAGCGACGCCCATGGTCACCGTCACCCGCGAAATCGATCATCTTCGCGAGCGGATGAGCCGCTACCTGGACGAGTTCCTGGAGCGGGAGACAGCGGAGATGACCTTCCTGGGCGAGGACCTCGACTTACTACGGCGCACCCTGCTCGGTTTCGTCCGCCAGGGCGGCAAACGCCTCAGGCCCGCCTTCGTCCACTGGGGGCACCGGGCGGCGGGAGGCGAACCAGGGGACGAGGCCGTGCTCGCCGCGGGCTGCGCGGTCGAGCTCGTGCACGCGTGCGCGCTGATCCTCGACGACGTGATGGACGAGGCGGAGACCCGGCGGGGGAGGGCCGCCGTGCATCTCGCGCTCGCCGAGCACCACGGCGAACGGGGCTGGCGGGGGGACGGGCGGCGTTTCGGGGAGTCGGCCGCGACCCTGTTCGGCATGCTCGCCTACACCTGGGCCGACGCGGCGCTGCTGCGCGCAGGGCCCCACCTCACCGACGCGTTCGAGGTCTTCACCCGGATGAGGACCGAGGTCGTCGGCGGTCAGTATCTCGACCTCGCCTACGCGGCCGGGGGAGCGAGCAGCCCGGTCGAGGCCGCTCGGGTCGCGACCTACAAGTCGGCCAAGTACACCATCGAGCGCCCCCTGCACCTCGGCCACGCCGTCGCGGGTGGCGACCCGAGGCTGCGCGCCCCGCTCAGCGCCTACGCCCTGCCGCTCGGGGAGGCGTTCCAGCTGCGCGACGACGTGCTCGGTGTCTTCGGCGACCCGGAGGTCACCGGCAAACCCGTCGGCGCCGACCTGCGCCAGGGCAAACACACCTGGCTCACCGCGACGGCCAGGGAGCGGGCGGGCCGGTACGACGCCGCGCTGCTCGACGACGTCCACGACGAGGCGGACGTCGCGGCGGCCCGACGGCTGATCGTCACCACGGGAGCCCTGGAGACGGCCGAGGAACGCATCACGGACCTGGTCTCCCTGGCCAGGACGGCCCTGGACGGGGCGGACCTGCCGACGGAGGTCGTGCGCGGGCTCGGCGAACTGGCCGACCTGGCGACGCGGAGGCGGGCATGAGCCCGGTCGTGGTCGTCGGCGCCGGGCTCGGCGGCCTGGCGGCGACGGTCAGGCTGGCCGCGGCGGGCAGGGACGTCACGCTCGTCGAGGCCAGGGACGTGCCCGGAGGCTGCTGCGGCTCCGTGAGCCTGGACGGCTACCGCTTCGACACCGGCCCCTCCGTGCTGACCATGCCGCAGGTGCTGGCCGACGTCTTCGCCGCGGCAGGGCACGACATGGAGGGCCTGCTGCCGCTGCGGCGTCTGGACCCCTACTACCGGCTGCGTTTCCACGACGGTTCCCACCTGGACGTGGTCGCCGGCCGGGATGCCATGGCCGAACGGGTACGCGAGCTGTGCGGAGCGGCCGAGGCCGACAGGTATCTCCGTTTCAGGGCGAGGCTCGGCGAGCTCTTCACCGCGGAGTGGCACGACTTCATCGACCGTGACGTGACACGGTTGCGGAGCCTGCTGCGCCCTCTCGCCCTGGCGAGGCTGGCCTCTCTGGGGGGACTGCGACGCCTCGACCGGCTCGTCAAGGCCCACCTCACCGACCCCAGGCTGATCAGGGCGCACACCTTCCAGTCTCTGTACGTGGGGTTGTCCCCTCGTCAGGCCCTCGGCATCTACGCCGTGATCGCGCACATGGACACCGTCGGCGGTGTCTTCTTCCCCGCCGACGGCGGCATGCACGCCATCCCGCAGGCACTGGCCGACGTGGCGCGGAAGGCCGGGGCGCGCATCAGGTACGGCACGCGGGCCGTCAAGGTCGAGACCGGCCACGACGGGGTCCGCGCGGTACGGCTCGACACCGGCGAACGCCTGCCCGCCCGGCACGTCGTGGTCGCCTGCGACCTGCCCGGCGCCCATCAGGGACTGCTGCCGCCCGAGGCGAAGGACTGGCGCCTGCGCCGCCCCCGTTTCTCGCCCTCGTGCCTGGTCATGCACTTCGGCCTCGACCGGAGGCTGGCCGACCAGGCTCACCACACGCTGCACTTCGGCCACGACTGGGACTCCGGCTTCTCCGCCCTGCGCGCGGGCAGGCCACAGCCCGACCCCAGCCTGCTGGTCACCTACCCCGAGTCCGACTCCTCCGCCGCCCCCGAGGGCCACGCGACGCTCACCGTGCTGGAACCGACCGCGAACCTGCGTGGCGACGGAGACTGGACCCGTCTGACCCCGTACCTGCGCGAACGTCTGCTCGGCAGACTGGCCGACCTCGGCTACGGCGACCTTTCGCAGACCTCCCGGCTGACCTTCGACCCGCCCGCCTGGGCCGGGCTCGGCCACTCGGCGGGCACCCCTTTCGCCCTGGACCACCGCTTCACACAGACGGCCTGGTTCAGGCCGGCGGGCGCGGCCGGCCGTGTCCCCGGCCTGCACTTCGCTGGAATGCACACCGCCCCCGGCGTCGGCGTGCCACCGGTGCTGATCTCCGGGAGGCTGGCCGCGGAACGCATCCTGAGGACACCCCGATGACCCTGGCGCCTCCGGTGACGCTGACCACCAGCTACGAACTCTGCCGCAGACTCAACGCCCGCCACGGCCGCTCCTACTACCTGGCGACCCGGCTGCTGCCTGCCTGGAAACGTCCCCACGTGCACGCCCTGTACGGTTTCGCGCGCCGTGCCGACGAGATCGTGGACTCTTTCGCGGTGACCGGGGACCGGGCGGCCGCGCTGGACGGTTTCGCCGTACGTACGGCCCACGCCCTCACGGGTGTCCCCCAGGACGATCCGGTGCTTCCGGCGTTCGCGCAGACCGTGCGCTCGTTCGGCATCGACCACGGCGACATCGAGGCGTTCCTCGCCTCGATGCGGGCCGACCTGACCGTCAGCCGCTACACCACCTACGACGACCTGCTCGGCTATATGGAGGGGTCGGCGGCGGTCGTCGGCACCATGATGCTGCCGGTTCTGGAGGCGCTGCCCGGTATGGGGGAACGGGCCCGCGAACCCGCCAGGCAGCTCGGGTTCGCCTTCCAGCTGACGAACTTCCTGCGTGACGTGTCCGAGGACCTGCGACGCGGCCGGGTCTACCTGCCGCTGGAGGATCTGGAGAGGTTCGGGGTACGGGTCGCAGACCTGGGGCGGCCCACCCCGACCCGCGCCCTGCGCGAGCTGCTGGCCTTCGAGACCGAGCGGGCCCGTGAGCACTACAGACGCGCGGCCGGGGGGATCGACCTGCTGATCCCCTCCTCCCAACCGTGCGTCCGCGCCGCCCACGAGCTGTACGGCGAGATCCTCAGCCGTATTGAGGCGGCCCGCCACGACGTCCTCGGAACCAGGGCGGTCGTGCCGCTGGGCCGCAGACTGGCCGTCTTCACCCGGCACCTGTACGCGGCCTGCGTGGCGGACAGGGCCGAACGCCGGGTGAGCACCCGGAGTCCCCAAGGAGGGCGCGATGCCTGATCCGGTGGCCGTCGACGCCATGGGCGGAGACCACGGCCCAGCCGAGACGGTCGGCGGCGCGGTCGTGGCCAGCCGCGAGTACGGCGTCCCCGTCGTGCTCGTCGGCAGAGCCGGGGAGATCCGCCGGCACCTGGCGCGCCACGGCGCCCTCGGGGAGATCGGCGTGGTGCACGCGGAGGAGGTGATCCCGATGGACGAGCCGGGCGCGGCGGCCACCGAGGCCGCCTCAAGCCTGAGGATCGGCTGTGAACTGGTCGGGCGGGGCGACGCCTCGGCGTTCGTGTCCTCGGGTCCGACCGGGGCCGTCGTGGCGTGTGCCGTCCGCGGCATCGGCAGGGCGCCGGGCGTGCTCAGGCCCGCCCTGGCCGTCGCCCTGCCCTCGGTGACCGGTGGCGCGACCGTGTTGATCGACGCCGGGGCGACCGCCGATCCGGTGCCGGAGATGGTCGCCCAGTTCGCGGTGCTCGGCACCTCCTACGCCCGGCTGGTCCTCGGCGTGCCGGACCCGTCCGTCGGCCTGCTGTCGATCGGCTCGGAACCCGGGAAGGGGAACCGGGTGACCCGTGGGGCGGGGGAGCTGCTGTCCGGCCTGCCCCTGCGCTTCCACGGCAACGTCGAGGGACACGATGTGCTGGCCGGGACCGTGGACGTGATCGTCACCGACGGGTTCACCGGCAACATCGTGCTCAAGAACGTCGAAGGGACGGTGCGCGCGGCGCTCACCCTGGTCGCGGAGGGGGGAATCGCCACCTCCGAGGCGTTGCGTGAGGTCACCCGCCGCTATGACCCCGAAACCCACGGCGGGGCGGCGCTGCTGGGTCTGCGCGGCACCGTCGTCGTCGCGCACGGCGCGTCCGGGGCTGCGACGATCGCACGGGCCTGCGTGGTCGCCCGTGCCCTGGCGGACGGCGGCGTCATCGGCCGTCCCGAGGACCGGTCCGCCGCCGAGTCCGTTCGATGAGCCGGGCGCTCCCCTCAGGCGATGGGGTCGGCGCCGTTCCAGGTCCCCTCACTGGCGTACGGCGCGAACCGGGCGAACAACTCCTCGGAGTACCACCGCTGTGCCCTGGTTCGCTCGATCACCTCCCGATGCGCCCGTCCCCGGTAGGCGAAGTCCCGTACCGCGCCCGTGTCGCGCCACAGCGAGAACGTCGCCTGTCTGGCCAGCGGCCACTCGCCGACGCCGACGCAGGCCAGACAGCCGTCCTGGCCCAGCAGGAGACGGTCGACGCGGGGAACGGACCGGTAGAACGCCACCAGCCGGGACGGCCGGATCGACGCCCGGGTGAGTACGGCCACCGGCCCGCCGCCCGCCGCGTCGTCTCCGCCCGCCTCCGGTATGCCGGAGCCGAACGGCTCGACGCCGCCCCACCTCCCGCGCGAGGCCAGCGGTCTCAGCCGCACCTGCCATGCCTCCACGGCCCGCCCGCGCCAGCGCGCCACGATCGGGGAGGTCGCGAGGAAGCCGTCGAGGGCGGCCTCGTGCCGCCAGACCGCGAACAGCGCCCAGCGGCGCAGGTCCGCGCCCAGGCTCATCGACGCGCCACGGCCGGTGCCGAGCAGCCGCCAGAACACCAGCCCGTCGGTGCCCGTGAGTGAAGGCCGGTCGAAGGCCATGTGACCGACAGCCCCCAGATCCGCATATCTGACGAGATGGAATGAGGCGATGACTCCCGGACCGCTCTGCGCGCTGGTGACTCTCATCGGCGGCTACCTCCTGGGATCCGTGCCGGTCGCCGTACTGGTCGGGCGGACCCACGGCTTCGATCCCCGTGAGACGGGGGACCGCAACCCCGGCTTCTGGAACGTCATGCGGAGTCTCGGCTGGCGGGCCGCCGTACCCGTCTTCGCGGGCGACACCCTCAAGGGCACGCTCGCCGGAGGGCTGGCCCTGGCGGTGAGCGGCGCGCACACCACGGGGACCGGTGTGGTCGCCGGCGGCAGCGTCGTGCCGGTGTACCTGGCGGTGGCCGCCGCGATGGCCGGGCACGCATGGCCGGTGTTCGCCGGATTCAGGGGCGGCCGGTCCGTCCTCGCCTTCGTCGGCGGCTTCGCCGTGATCTGCCCCCCGGCCTTCCTGCTGGGCGTCGCGGCCCTGGTCCTGACCGCTCTGCCCGCGCGTTCCTTCGCGGCCGGGGCCAGGGTCGCGGTTTTCGGCCTGCCGCTGCTCCAGCTGTTCTTCACCCCGATCGGGCAGGTGGCCGCGACCGGGGCGCTGATGTGTCTCATCGGCCTTCGCTTCGGGCAGGCCGCCCGGTCCTCCCACGCGGGCCGGGCGGCGGACGGTACGTGAGACCGCCCGTCTCCGCCGCGGGGTAGCGGCGGCCACGCCACGAGCGCACGGGGCGCAGCGTCGCCTGCGTCAGCCGTACGGCCGTCAGCGGATCCAGCAGCGGAGAAAGCAGCACGCCGGGCCCCGGTACGGCGTAGCTGCCGCGCAACGCGCGGGCCAGCAGTGTCCGCGCGGCCAGCAGTCCCAGATCGAGACGGGTCGGCCTGCCGGAGAGCAGCCGCAGGACGGGCAGGGCGGTCGTCAGCCAGACGACCGCCAGGTCGGCGGCCTGCCAGCCGGGCCCGGTGACGTCGCGCAACGGCAGCGACCTGCCCCACTCACGCCACACCCCGGCGGCGGACTCGTGCATGTCCACCTCCAGCAGCCCGCCCGCGTCCAGGAGGGTGACCGCCCAGCCGTCCGCCGCGAGGAGCCTGGCCAGCGCCACGTCGTCGGTCATGTGCCCGCGCACCCTGCCGAACCCGTCCGCCTCCAGCATCGCCGTACGGCGGAAAGCCATGCACTGGCCGTTGGCCACGACCCGGTGGGGAGGCGGTGGCGTGGACGGCCCGATCGGGCCGAACCGGTAGACCAGCGTCGCCAGGAAGGAGGCGTGCAGTGCCTGCTCGGCGACCCCGTCGCAGACGAAGCGCGGACCCGCGCTGACCAGGTCGTGGTGCGCCAGGGCGGCGGTGAGCGCCCCGACCAGGCCGGGGGCGGGCCTGGTGTCCGCGTCGAGGGTCACCACGACGTCGTTGACCGCGGCCGTGACCCCCTGCCGCAGCGCCCACTGCTTGCCGACCCAGCCACGGGGCGGCGGCGTGCCCGCGACGACCCTGGCGCCGAGCCCGGCCGCCAGGGCGGCGGTGCCGTCCCGTGACTCGTCGTCCACGACGACGACCTCGGCCACCGCGGGATCGGCCAGGAGCGCCTTCAGGCAGGGACCGATGCGCTCCTCCTCGTCGCGGGCCGGTACGACCACGGAGACCGGCGCGTCCGCCGCCGCCGTGGGATTCAGCGGAGGCAGGCGGTCACGGCCGCGGGCGAGTCGCACCGCGGCGGTGACCGCGGCCGCCGCCTGGAGCACGGTCAGTGCCCTCATCGGAGTCCTCGTCGGCGTGCCCGGATACGCGGACGGCGGACGTCCTCCTTCAGGGAGAGGTCCTCCTCCACGAGTGAGGCCACGATGCGACCGCCCAGCGTCACCAGCGGCAGCCCGCCGCCGGGATGCGCGGAACCGCCGACCAGGTAGAGGCCACGTCTGGGCCCTCTGTTGCCCGGACGCCTGAAGGGCGCCAGCGGGCCGTCGTAGGCGCCGCCGTAGATCGCCCCACCCCATGCGCCGTAACGGTCCCGCAGATCGGCGGGGGTGAACAGGTCGACGAAACGCAGCCTTCCCGACAGGTCGTGACCACGCGCGGCCAGGCGTTCCAGAACCAGGTCCCGGTAGGCGGGCGGCGACATCGGCCATCGCAGCGGATCACGGGCGGGGACGTTGACCAGCATCACCCAGTTCTCCGCGCCGTCCGGTGCCTGCGACGAGTCGTCGACGGCCGAGCAGCCGACGTAGACGGTCGGATCCTCCGGAGGCCTGTGCCGCTCGAAGATGTCGGCGAACTCCCGCCGGTAGTCGGCTGAGAAAACCACCGAGTGGTGCGCCAGCCCTTCGGTCCTGCCCTCGACGCCGGCCAGCAGCAGGAACGCCGAGGACGACCTGCCGAGCCTGGCGATCCGACGCAGCCGCCGCCGGTCAGGCAGGAGCCGCCCGTACAGCGCCGCCGCGTCGACGTTGGCGATCACCACGTCGGCCCGCTCGCGTTCTCCCGAGGCGAGCCGTACCCCCAGGACACGCTCCGAGTCGGCGAGCACGTCGGTGACCTCGGTGCACAGTGCCACCTCGACCCCGGCCTCCTCAAGCCGTGCCCGCAGGGCGTCCGCCAGACGGGGCAGGCCGCCACGCACGTACCAGCCGCCCTGTCCGTGCTCGAGGGCGGGGACGCACCCCAGCGCCGCAGGAGCCCGGTAGGGGTTCGCCCCCGCGTAGGTCGCGTACCGTCCCGTGTACTGCCGCAGGCGGGGATCGGTGAAGAAACGCCTGGCCAGACCGTCGAGCGTACGGCCTGGCGCGACCGCGAACAGGTCGGACGGTCGTGCTTCCGCGGGCGGCCGGTCGATCGGACCCGCGAAGAACGTGCGGTGCGACGCCTCAAGACAGGTCTGCCCCCAGCGGTGGAAAGCCAGCCAGTTTCGGCCCTCCCCGGGCGCGAGCCGGTCGACCTCCGCGGCCATGGCGCCGGGATCCCGGCGGGCCGTCAGCACCGAGCCGTCGGCGAAGCGGTAGCGGCACAGCTCCCGGGGTTCGACGAGGTCGAGGCCGAGCCCGGCGAACAGATGCGGCATGGTCAGCAGCGATGGGCCGAGGGAGAAGACGAAGCCGTCGCGCCGGTGCTCGGCCAGCTTGCCGCCGAGGCGGTCAAGCCGCTCGTACAGGCGCACCCGGTGGCCCCGTCCGGCCAGCAGAAGGGCGGAGACCATCCCGCCGACGCCGCCTCCCACCACGATCACGTCTGCCACGCGCGACTCCTTCTTCTGATGCCCGACCAGGCGGCCACGGCGAAGCACCCCATGCAGACCCCTCCCAGGACGGCCACCAGGAGGTCGGGCGGGGTGAAGACCACCGCGAAGCCGACCGTCTCCATCAGGGCCATCACGGTGTAGAGACCCACGAGCCCCGCGCTCGTCGTGGTGCCTCCCGCGGTGATTCCGTCGATCAGGACCATGACCAGCAGCGAGACCAGCAGCCAGCCGACGAAGTTGCTCAGCGGGACACCGCGGTAGGGCCCGGGGACATGCCAGGTCCACAGGCCGAGCCGCGTCATCTGCGGGTCGAGGAACAGGTCCCAGGCGGTGAGCGCGCAGGCGCCGAGCACGATCCGGGTGGCCCGGCCGCCCCGTGAAACCGTCGTGGCGGCCAGTGCCGTAGCGTGCGCGGCCAGTCCCATGCCGCCCCAGGCGAGCGCCACGATCACGGGAACCCCGCCTGGCCGCGGCCAAAGGACGTCGGTGTAGTCGTAGTCGCCGAACGGAAGCCCTGTTCTGACGCCGACCCACTCGGCGGCGTACCCCGCCGCGGCTGCGGCGCAGAGGGCCGCGGAAGCCCTGAACGGACCGTACGTCCCGGCGGCGAAGGCCAGGGCGCAGACCGTGAGCAACAGCACGATCAGACCGGTCAGCCGGGCGGGCCGGGAGTCGAGCCCGGACACGACCTGCGCCGCGACCATGGCGGTCAGCAGGATCCCGCCCGTCGCGTCAGGAAGGGACGGTCTGGTGCGCGGGGCGCCCCGGGCGTCCGCCGTCGTGCCAGGACCCGGCCGTCCGCTGCTCATCTTCTCGCTGTGCCCCACGAACGGTCATTCGAGCGTTGCCCCATGGTCAGATTCACTTTGGCCTCCCGGAGTCCGTGCTGTTCCTCACGGTTTTCCCTCCGCCCGCGCCGTGCCGCGCCGCTCCACGCGCGGAGCGGCGCGGCACGGGAGGGGAACGGAGGGTGTCGCGGCCGAAACTTTTTCGGAAATCCGAGACGAGGTTATCCGCCACCACGAATATGCCTCAAAGGTTGGCGCGAAATACTAATTTAACCAATCATTTACATGGTTTGCGCTGCATGTACCTTATGTACATTACTTGCTCATGTAAAACTAGAAAGGGTTGTCCGTAAACCTGATTTGGGGCTGAAATAATAGATTATTAACCGTGCCCTCAAACCCGGGTTTCTGTCATTGCATCTATAGGTTGAGGGTGGCCTGCAAAAAATCTGGTCCGCGTCATATTGATTCCAGTTGGTGCCTGTGGTTACGTCTGAATGTCGAACGATGGGGGGTGAATTACCGCATTGTCCGCACATGGGAAAATTGTCGCCAGCCCAAATCTGCCCAGGTCAAAGCCATTTTGGAGTACTGTGACGTTGTCCGGACTCTTGATAGAGGGATGTCATGCGCGAGAGCGTCTTCGGGGGAGGGGGGGTGAAGATGACGGGCTTCGGGGGAGCTCTCCCGTTCCACCGGAGGTCGCCGCCGTGATTTCCGTATCCGCCGTTCCCTTGACCGATTTGCGGTCGTTCGAGTCTTTTTAGGTGGATGCGTGGCATGGGTATTATGTTCGAACAAGTGTCGCAACGGCGGCGAAGATTAAACAGTTTCACGTTTCCGGCGCGCCGTCTCGTGCGCCGTTGCGCCTACCCCGTCCTTCTCGTCGCCGTCGTTTCGACAGCCGTGGTGGCCATAGGCCGCCACCTGGATCTCGGTCAGGTCAGCGCTCTTTTCCTGGCCGGCACGATCGCATACCTCGCACTGCTCGAACGGGTGGTCCCCTACGAGCGTGGCTGGCATCCCGACCGCCGCGAATGGGGCTGGTACGGTCTCTACCTCGTGCTGACGCTCGCCACCAGCAGCGTGGCGCAGTTCCTGGTGACGACCCTCGTCGGCGTCCTGGCGGTCCGGGTCCCGATGCTCCCCCTGTGGGTGGAGATCCCCGCAGCCCTTCTCGTCGGCTCGCTGGCCAGCTACGTGGTCCACCGGCTCGCGCACACCCGCCCCCTGTTGTGGCGCCTGCACGGTGTCCACCACGTCCCCGAGAAGGTCAACGTCGCCAACAACGGCGTCAACCACGTCTTCGACGTCCTGTTCGAGCAAGGAATCGTTCAGCTGTCGCTGGCGCTGGCCGGCTTCTCCCAGGAGGCGGTCTTCGCGGTCGGCCTGTTCGTCGCCGCGCAGGGCTACTTCGTACACGTCAACGCCGACATCCGCATCGGCCCGCTCAACTACGTCTTCGCGAGTCCAGAGCAGCACCGTCTCCATCACAGCGCCGACCTGTCGGAAGCCGGTCACTACGGCTCCGACCTGTCGATCTGGGATCTCATGTTCGGCAGCTTCACATGGCGTTCCGGCCGCACACCGGTCGCCGTAGGGCTGACGGACCCCGCGTCCTTCCCCAGGACGGACGCAGTCCTTGCCACCTTCTCCCACCCCTGGCGCCGACGCCCCGCGGTGTCGTCGCCCGAGGCCGGTGGCCCGGCCGTCTGACCAGGCCGGGAACGCGCGCCGTACGGGCGCGTCCACTGTTGTCCGCTTTCCCCTCATGCTCGCGCACAGCGCCATCACACAAGGATCAATCGTGACGGACCTCAGTAATGCTACTCTCCGTGACAAGATCGCCATTATCGGTATCGGGTGTAGATTCCCCGGAGGAGCCTCCGACCACCGCACGTTCTGGCAGAACCTGATCGAGGGCAAGGACTGCATCACGCCGACACCCGCCGACCGCTACGACGTCGCGACGCTCGGCAGCCGGGACAAGACGAAGCCGGGAAGGCTCGTCGGCGGCAGGGGCGGTTACATCGACGGCTTCGACGAGTTCGACCCCGCCTTCTTCGGCATCAGTCCCCGCGAGGCCGACCACATGGACCCGCAGCAGCGCAAGCTGCTCGAGGTGGCCTGGGAGGCTCTCGAGGACGGCGGCCAGAAACCCGGTGAACTGGCCGGGACCGACGTCGGAGTGTTCGTCGGGGCCTTCACCCTGGACTACAAGATCCTGCAGTTCGCCGACCTGAGCTTCGAGACCCTGGCGGCGCACACCGCCACCGGGACCATGATGACGATGGTCTCCAACCGCATCTCCTACTGCTTCGACTTCCGCGGCCCCAGCGTCTCGCTCGACACGGCCTGCAGCTCGTCGCTGGTGGCCGTGCACCTGGCGTGCCAGAGCCTGAGCAGGGGTGAGACCAGCCTCGCGCTCGCCGGAGGCACCCTGCTGCACATGACGCCGCAGTACACCGTCGCCGAGACCAAGGGCGGCTTCCTGTCAACCGAGGGGCGCTCGCGCACCTTCGACGCCTCGGCCAACGGCTACGTGCGCGCCGAGGGCGTCGCCGTGGTCGCCCTCAAACGCCTTGAGGACAGCCTGCGCGACGGCGACCCGATCCACGCGGTGATCGTGGGCAGCGGGGTCAACCAGGACGGCCGCACCAACGGCATCACGGTGCCCAACCCCGACGCCCAGGTCAGGCTGATCGAGCGTGTCTGCGCCGAGGCGGGCGTCGAACCCGGCAGCCTGCAGTACATGGAGGCGCACGGCACATCGACACCGGTCGGCGACCCGATCGAGGCGGGCGCGCTCGGCCGCGCGCTGTCCATCGGCCGCAAACCCGGCGCCAAGTGCTACGTCGGCTCGGTCAAGACGAACATCGGGCACACCGAGTCGGCCGCGGGGATCGCCGGTCTGATCAAGACCACCCTGGCCCTCAAGCACAGGAAGATCCCCCCGCACATCAACCTCGAACAGGTCAACCCGGCCATCGACCTGGAGTCGATGCCGTACGAGATCCCGGCGGAGCCGACCGACTGGCCCGAGCACGAGGGACCGGCGCGCGCCGGCGTGAACTCCTTCGGTTTCGGCGGCACGAACGCGCACGTCCTGCTCGAGGAGGCTCCGTCACGCCCGGCCGAGCCCGCCCCCGCCCCCCACGGGCGCGACACGGGACACGCCATCCTGCCGCTGACCGCGCGCGACCCGCAGGCCCTGCCCGAGCTGGTCAGGGGCGTCAGGCAGGAGCTCGCGGCGGGCGTCTCGCCCGGTGACCTCGGCTACACGCTGGCCCGCCGCCGTCAGCACCTCGAATCACGGCTCTCCGTGGTCTACTCCTCGCCCGAGTCGCTCGACGAGCGCCTGGCCGACTTCCTGCGCGGTGAGCAGGGGCCGTACGTGCTGCAGGACCAGCGGCGCGAGGGGCCGCGGCCCGAGCTGGTGTGGGTCTTCACCGGCATGGGCCCCCAGTGGTGGGCCATGGGCCGCCAGCTCCTTGAGAGCGAGCCGGTCTACCGCGAGGTGATCGAAGACTGCGACCGTGAGATCCGTGAGCAGGCGGGCTGGTCGCTGATCGAGGAGATGGGCGCGGCCGAGGCCGACTCCAACATGGCGGAGACCTGGCTGGCGCAGCCCGCCAACTTCGCCGTGCAGATCGGCCTGGCGGCGCTGTGGCGCTCCTACGGCGTGTACCCCGACGCCATCGTCGGGCACAGCACCGGCGAGGTCGCGGCCTTCCACGAGGCGGGCGTCTACGACCTGCGCGAGGCGGTCAGGGTCGTGCTGCACCGCAGCCGCCTGCAGCAGAAGCTGGTCGGCACCGGCACCATGCTCGCCGTGAGCCTGCCTGAGGACGAGGCGCGGAACCGCGTCGCCCCCTACGGTGACCTGATCTCGGTCGCCGCGGTCAACAGCCCGACCGCGATCACGCTGGCGGGCGAGGAGGAGGCGCTCGGCAGGCTGCAGGCCGAACTGCAGGCCGAGCAGATCTTCGCCAAGTTCCTCACCGTGCGGGTGCCCTACCACAGCGCGCAGATGGACCTGATCAAGGACGAGCTGCTGTCCTCGCTGGCCGGCCTCGAAGGACGCCCCGCGCGGGTCCCGCTCTACCTGACGGGCAAGGAGGGCCTCGCGCGCGGCCCCGAGCTGGACGCGGAGTACTGGTGGCACAACGTCCGCGACAGCGTCCGCTTCCGCGCCGCCGTCGACCGCCTCGCCGACGACGGCTACGGCCTGTTCCTTGAGATCGGGCCGCACCCGGTGCTGGGCCACTCGATCAAGGAGTGCCTGGAGGCCAAGGACGTCGAGGGCAGGACGCTGCCCTCCATCCGCCGCCAGGAGGACGAGAACGCGCGCTTCACCATGTCGCTGGCCGCCCTGCACAACCTGGGCGTCGACATCGCCTGGGACAGGCTCTACCCCTCGGGCGAGACGGTGACGCTGCCGCGCTACCCGTGGCGGCGCGACCGCTACTGGACAGAGCCCGAGCAGGTCAGGCAGGTACGGCTCGGCAGGCTCGACCACCCGCTGCTCGGCCGCCGCCTGGCCATGACCGAGCCCACCTGGGAGGTCAAGCTCGACACCGAGGCGCTGCCGTACCTCGACGACCACCGCATCCAGGGCAACGCGCTGTTCCCCGCGGCGGGTTACCTGGAGATGGCGACCCAGGCGGTGCTGGCGATGACCGGCGGCACCGAGGCGACCCTGGCCGACGTCGAGCTGCGCAAGGCGCTGTTCCTGCCCGAGGGCGAGGTCAGGACGGTCCAGCTGTCCTTCTCCTCGGAGGGGGCGTCCTTCACCGTGGCCACGGTGCCCGACGGCGCGGGCGACCGGGTCGTGCACGCGGGCGGCGTCGTGCGCGCGGGTCAGCACCGCAGGCTCAACCCGGCACTCGACGTCGAGGGGATCAAGGCGCGCAGCGAACGCCACCTCCAGGGAGAGGGCTGCTACGCGGCGCTGGCGGACATGGGTTACCACTACGGCCCCGCCTTCCAGGGGATCGAGGAGGTCTGGATCGGCGGAGACGAGGCGCTCGCCCGCATCCGCCCGCCCGAGGCCCTCGGCGGTGACGCGGCCAACGCGCACTTCCACCCGGCGCTGCTCGACGCCTGCTTCCAGACCCTGCTGACTCCGCTGGTCCTCAGCCACACCGAGGGGACCGGCATCCGCCTGCCGCTGTCGATCGAGGAGGTGCGCGTCCGCCCCGTCGGCGACCGGCCGCTGTGGGTGCACGCGACCGTCGTACGGCGCGGCGGCGACGAACTGGTCGGCGACATCGCCGTCCACGACGCCCGCGGCGCCTCGCTCGGCCGGATCAGCGGCTTCCGCGCCGCCGACATCGAGAAGGCCTCGACGGCGGTCGGCAGGAGCACCATCGACGGCTGGCTGGCCGAGGTGACCTGGGTCCGCAGGCCGTACGGCGAGCCCGCGGAGGAGAGCGGCGAGGGCGCGGCGGAGAACGCCGGTGAGACCACGCGGGACTGGCTGATCCTCGCCGACTCGCGGGGGGTCGCCGACGAGCTCGCGGGCCTGCTGCGCGCCCGGGGCACCCGCTGCCACCTGGTCCGCCCCTCGGACGCCTACCGTCTCGAGGACGCCGACGGCGAGTCCGCGGTCGTCCCCGGCTCCGCCGACGACCTCGCCCTTCTGTTCGACGGACTGGAGGCGAGCGGCACCTCGTTCGGCACCGTCGCGCACCTGTGGAACCTCGACCTGCCGCCGATCGAGGAGACCGACCGCGACTCACTCGCCGGGCACAACGGCCTCGGCGCCTACTCGCTGGTCGCACTGGCCCAGACGCTCCCCGCAGGGCGGGACGACAGCAGGCTGCACGTCGTCACCAGGGGCGCCCAGGCCGTCACCGCGGACGAGGCGGCCGAGCCGCTCGGCGCTCCCGCGTGGGGCGTCACCCGGGTGCTGCGCCACCAGGAGCTGACCGCCTGGCGCGGCAAGCTCGTCGACCTCGACCCCGCGGGCGGGGACGTCAAGGCCGAGGCCGAGGCGTTGCTGCGTGAGCTGCTGACCGACGACGAGGACGAGATCGCCCTGCGCGGCGGCGAACGCCACACCAGCAGGCTCGCGCAGGCCGCGGACCTGACCAGCCCGCTCCCGCTGCGGCTGCGCGCCGACGGCGGTTACCTGGTGACCGGCGCGTTCGGCGCGCTCGGCAGGCTGCTGTGCCGCACGCTCGTCGCGCGGGGCGCCCGCAGGCTGATCCTCGTCGGCCGCACCCGGCTGCCGGAACGAGACCGATGGCGCGAAACGGACCCGGACACCACCGCGGGCCGCAACGTGCGCTTCGTCAAGGAGCTTGAGGCGCTCGGCGCCCAGGTGATCCTGGCGCCGCTCGACATCACCGACGAGGCGGCCCTGACCGCCTGGCTCGACGACTACCGGCGCAACGACTCCCCGCCCATCCGCGGCGTGTTCCACCTCGCGGGCCACGTCCGCGACACGCTCGTCCCCGAGATGGACCGGCAGGTCTTCGACGCCGTCCACGGCCCCAAGGTCGCGGGCGCCTACCTGCTCCACCGCCACCTGCGGGACGAACCGCTTGAGCACTTCGTGCTGTTCGCCTCGATCGCCTCGCTGCTGACGACCGCGGGCCAGACCAACTACGCGGCGGGCAACGCCTTCCTGGACGCGCTGGCGCACCACAGGCGCGCCAAGGGGCTGCCCGCGCTGAGCCTCGACTGGGGTCCCTGGGCCACCGGCATGATCGAGGAACTCGGCCTGATCGACCACTACCGCAACAGCCGGGGAATGAGCTCGCTGCCGCCCGACGCGGGCATGGCGGTGCTCGAACGCGTCATCGGCCAGGACAAGGCCCAGTTGCTGGTCGCGACCGTCGTCGACTGGCCGGTCTTCATGGCCTGGTACGACTCGCCGCCGCTGCTGGTGACCGAGCTGGCCGCGACCGCGGACACCTCCTCGCCCGCGGAGAGCGGAGGCTTCCTCGATACCTTCCGCGAGGCCGACGAGGACAAGCGCAGGCTCCTGGTGACCGAGCGGTTCACCGCGCTGGTCGCGGGCGTGCTGCGGGTGCGGGCCGAGCAGGTCGAGCCCGAGGTCAGCCTCAACACCCTGGGACTGGACTCCCTGCTCGCGATGGAGGTGCGGGCCCGGGTCCAGGCCGACCTCAAGGTCGCGCTGCCGGTGGTCGCCCTGCTCAGCGGCACCTCCGTCGGAGACCTGGTCACCCAGCTGCACGACGGCCTGGCCGCCCTGGTCGCCGCGGACGCGGACGACGACGGCGCCGACGCCGCGGTCGAGGTGTACCTGGACGAGAACCAGTACCCCCTGACCCAGAACCAGAAGGCGCTGTGGTTCCTCAAGCAGCTCAACCCCGACGGCTTCGCCTACAACATCGGCGGCGCGGTCGAGGTGCGGGTCGAGCTCGACCCCGAGCTGATGTTCGACGCCGTCCGCGCGCTGATCCGGCGCCACCCCATCCTGCGCGGCAACTTCGTCCTGCAGGACGGGCAGGCGCTGCAGCGGATCTCCGCCGAGGCCAGGGAGGACCTCGCCCTGTTCGACGTGCAGGAGGAGGAGTGGGACGACATCTATCAGATGATCATCCGTGAGTACCGCAGGCCGTACGACCTGGAACGGGACCCGCTCGTCCGCTTCCGTCTGTTCAAGCGGGGTGAGGACCGCTGGGTGATCATGAAGGCGGTCCACCACATCATCTCCGACGCCATCTCGACCTTCACCTTCATCGAGGAACTGCTGGCCATCTACGAGGGGCTGCGCCGGGGCGAGCAGGTCGAGCTGCCGCCGCTGACGGCCACCTACCTCGACTTCCTCAACTGGCAGAACCGCTTCCTGGCCAGCCCCGACGCGCGGCGGATGCTCGACTACTGGCGCGGCCACCTGCCGGCCGAGGTGCCGCTGCTCAGCCTGCCCGTCGACAAGCCCCGCCCGGCCGTGCAGACCAACAACGGCGCCTCCGAGTTCTTCGTGCTCGACGCCGATCTCAGCGCCCGCGTCCACGCGCTGGCCCGTGAGAACAAGATGACCGTGTTCATGGTGCTGCTGAGCGCCTACTACCTGCTGCTGCACCGCTACTCGGGACAGGACGACATCATCGTCGGCAGCCCGGTGACGGGCCGCACCCAGGAGGAGTTCGCCTCCCTGTACGGCTACTTCGTCAACCCGCTGCCGCTGCACGTCAGCCTCGCCGGTGAGCCGTCGGTCTCCGAGCTGCTGGCGCAGGTCCACGCCACGGTGCTCAACGGCCTGGACAACCAGGAGTACCCGTTCGTGCTGCTGGTGGACAAGCTCGGCCTGCAGCACGACCCCAGCCGCTCCGCGGTGTTCCAGGCGATGTTCATCCTGCTCGCCCACAAGGTCGCCACCGAGAAGTACGGCTATCGCCTGGAGTACATCGAGCTGCCCGAGGAGGAGGGGCAGTTCGACCTGACGCTCTCGGCCTACGAGGACGAGGCCGAGCAGCGCTTCCACTGCGTGTTCAAGTACAACACCGACCTGTTCCTGCCCGAGACGGCGCGGCGCCTGGCCTCGCACTACGTCAACCTGCTCGACGCGCTGACCCGCGCCTCCTCGGCGCAGCCCGCCACCCGCCTCGAACTGCTCGCCGCCGACGAGCGCGAGCGGGTCCTGGAGACCTGGAGCGGCGCCAGGCGCAGGACGCTGCACGAGACCCCCGTGCACGAGCTGATCAGCAGGGCCGCCGCCAGGAACCCCGGCGCGGTCGCGGTCACGGCCCCCTCGGAGACGGGCGAGACCGTCCGGCTGACCTACGCCGAGCTTGAGGAGCGGTCCAGGACGCTGGCGGGCAGGCTGCGCGGCCTGGGTGTGCGTGACGGCGCGGTGGTCGCGCTGTGCCTGGACAAGTCCCCCGACCTGATCGTCACCCTGCTGGCGGTGCTGCGGGCCGGCGGCGCCTACCTGCCGCTCGACCCCGACTACCCCGCCGAGCGCCTGGCCTACATGGTGCGCAACGCGGGCGCCGCGCTCGCCGTCGTCGACGAGTCCGGCAGGGAGAGCCTGGCCGGGGCGGCCGGGATGACGCTGACCCTGGAGGAACTGCACCGGGACACCGGGGAGACGCGGGACGGCGGCGAACCGGAGCCCGAGGTCGGGCTCGACGACCTCGCCTATGTCATCTACACCTCGGGATCGACCGGCAGGCCGAAGGCCGTGCAGGTCACCCACCGCAACCTGGCCTCCGTCAACGCCGCCTGGCGGGAGGCCTACCGCCTGGACGAGGACGTCCGGGTGCACCTGCAGATGGCGAGCTTCTCCTTCGACGTCTTCACCGGTGACCTGGTCCGCGCGCTGTGCTCCGGCGGCAACCTGGTCCTTGTCCGCCGTGAGCTGCTGTTCGACACCGCGCGGCTGTACCGGACGATGCTGGAGGAGAAGGTCGACTGCGGCGAGTTCGTGCCCGCGATCGTCCGCGGCCTGACGGCCTACTGCGAGCGGGAGGGCGAGCGCCTGGACTTCATGCGCCTGCTGATCGTCGGCTCCGACGCCTGGAAGGTCGAGGAGTACCAGCGCCTGCGCGCCCTGTGCGGGTCACGGACCCGTCTGGTCAACTCCTACGGCCTCAGCGAGGCCACCATCGACAGCGCCTACTTCGAGGGCCCGGCCGACGAACTCGATCCCAGCCAGATGGTGCCGATCGGGCGGCCCTTCTCCAACAGCGCGCTGTACATCCTCGACGAGCACGGCGAGCCGGTGCCGCCCGGCGTCCCCGGTGAACTGTGGGTCGGCGGCGACGGCGTCGCGACCGGCTACCTCGGCGACCCCGAGCAGACCGCGCAGCGCTTCGTCACCGTGACCCTCGGCCGCGGGGACGGGGCCGAGCCATTACGGCTCTACCGCACCGGCGACCTGGCGAGCTGGGACGCCCACGGCGACGTGCGGCTCCTCGGGCGCGTCGACGCGCAGATCAAGGTGCGCGGCCACCGCATCGAGATCGGCGAGATCGAGACGCGGCTCGCCGCCTGGCCGACGCTGGCGCAGGCGGTGGTCACGGTCGTCGCGGACGCGCGCGGCGAGAGCGCGCTGTGCGCCTACTGCGTGCCCGCCCAGGGAGAGTCCCTGGACTGGCGCGAGCTGCGCAGGCACCTGGCCGGGTACCTCCCGACCTTCATGGTCCCGTCCTACTTCGTCGAGCTGCCCGAGCTGCCGCTGACGCCGAACGGCAAGGTCGACGTCGCGGCGCTGCCCGCGCCCGAGGCGGACGCCGGGGAGCGGGCCTACGAGGCGCCGGTGACGCTGTACGAGATGCGCATGGCCGAGCACTGGAAGGCGCTCCTCGGCCTTGAGCAGGTCGGCCTGCAGCACGACTTCTTCGAGGTCGGCGGCAGCTCGATCAAGCTGATCGAGCTCATCTACCGGCTCCAGGGCGAGTTCAACATCACGATCCCGGTCAGCCACCTGTTCAAGGTCACGACCCTGCACGGCATGGCCAAGACGGTCGAGCACATCATCACCGGCAGGCTGGGCGGCGCGCAGCCGTACCTGTGGTTCAACCCCGACCAGGACCGGACGATCTTCTGCTTCCCGCCCGCCGGCGGCCACGGCCTGGTCTACCGGCAGCTGGCGGCGCACCTGCCCGAGTACCGGTTCGTCGCGTTCAACTACGTGGCGGGAGACGACAAGGTCACCCACTACGCCGACCTGATCGAGTCCCTGAGGCCCGAGGGCCCCTGCGACCTGTTCGGCTACTCGCTCGGCGGCAACCTCGCCTTCGAGGTGGCCAAGGTGCTCCAGAGCCGGGGGCGCGAGGTGCCGAACGTGGTCATCATGGACTCCTACCGCATCTCCGAGTCCTTCGAGCTCGGGGAGGAGCACCTCGCGATCTTCGAGCGTGAGCTGAGCGAGCACCTGCTCAGGCACACCGGCTCGGAGATCGTGGCCGAGGAGACGCTCGGTCAGGCCAGGGAGTACATCGACTTCTCCAGCCGCACGCCGAACCTCGGGGTGGTCTCCGCCGCGGTCAGCGTGATCTCCGACGAGGAGAAGGTCTCCTTCTACGCCGCCGCCGAGAGCGGCACCTGGCACGGCAGCTCCGAGGCCCGCACCGAGGTCTTCCGCGGCTCGGGCACGCACGCCGAGATGCTCGGCCAGGACCACATCGCACGCAACGCGGACCTGGTCCGCGAGATCCTCGCGGGAGGCGCCACCTATGCCGGCTGAGACCGAACAGGACTGGAGCGTCCGCGAACGACCCCCAGGAGGCAGGCCCCGGGTCCTCGTCATCGGCGGGGGTGTCGCGGGCATGGCCACCGGCTGCTACGCGCAGATGAGCGGGATGGAGACCCGCGTCCTCGAAAGGCATGTCCTGCCGGGGGGCTGCTGCACCGCCTGGGCGCGTGACGGTTACGTCTTCGACTACTGCATCGAATGGCTGATCGGCACCGCCCCGGGCAACAACGCCAACCAGGTGTGGCGGGAGCTCGGCGCGCTCGACGGCAAGACGATCACCAACTTCGAGATGTTCAACAAGGTCACCGACGAGACCGGCAGGTCGGTGACGTTCTACAACGACCCGGACCGCCTGGAGCGGCACCTGCTGGAGGTCTCTCCCGCGGACGCCGCCCTGATCCGGTCGTTCTGCCGCGACCTGCGGCGTTTCGTGAACATCGACCTGTACCCGTTCCTGAAGCCGCCGCCGCTGCAGACGGCGCGGGAGAAGCTCGGCACGCTGCGGACGGTCCTGCCCGCCTTCCGGCTGTTCTGGCGCACCGCGGCGACGCAGATGCACACCTTCGCCGACAGGTTCCAGGACCCCCTGCTGCGCCGGGCCTTCCGCAACATCTTCTTCCAGGACCCGGAGAGCTTCCCGGTGCTGCCGTACCTGTTCAACATGGCCAGCGCCCACAACGGCAACGCAGGCTTCCCGCAGGGGGGATCGCTGGGGCTGGCCCGCTCCATCGAGGAGCGCTACACCTCACTGGGCGGCACGATCAGCTACCGGGCGAGGGTGGACAGGATCCTGGTCGAGGACGGGCGCGCGGTCGGGGTCGAGATGCGGGGCGGCAAGCGGTACTACGCCGACCACGTCGTCTCGGCCTGTGACGGCCACACCACCGTGTACGGCCTGCTGGAGGGCAAGTACACCAGCCCGCGGATCGAGAAGCTCTACGACGAGATGCTGAACCGCCCCGGCATCCTGTTCCCCGCGGTGGTCTCGGCCTTCGTCGGCATCGACGGAGACTTCGAACCCGGCGACGCGCACAGCACCACCTACCTCCTGCCCGAGGAGGAAGGGGCCAGGCTGCCCGGCGCGTTGCAGAGCAGCCTGGTCGTGCAACTGCGCTCGCGCTACTCCGACGGGTTCGCGCCGCAGGGCAAGTCGGTGATCCACTGCACCTACTTCAGTGACTTCGGCTACTGGAGGACGCTGCGCACGGAGAACCGCAAGGAGTACTGGGCGCGCAAGCGGCAGGTCGCCGACTTCGTCCGGGACTTCCTGGAGCGGCGCTATCCGGGGCTCGGTGAGCGCATCGACCTGGTCGACGTGGCCTCGCCCGCGACGACCAGGCGCTACACCGGCAACTTCAACGGAAGCATCCTCGCCTGGAAGGCCTTCTCCGACGCCGACGACCTCGCGACCAAGCTGGTCAACGAGGACCGTATGCGGCTGCCGGGGCTGCGCGGCTTCTCCATGGCCGGTCAGTGGGTCGGCATGGGCGGCCTGATCCGCGCCGCCTCGACCGGGCGTTTCGTCGTGCAGTACCTGTGCGAGGAACTGGGGCTGGAGTTCAAAGCCTGGGAGAGCGACAACGACGAGGCCTGGCACCCGGGGAAGTTCGGCCACATGCCACAGCTCGACAAGCGGCTCGTGCGATAGGTGGCGACAGTGATCACCAAGGAGAACAGGGACGTGTCACGGCCCGGTCAGAACAGAGAGACGATGATCATCATCGGCGCCGGTCTCGGTGGTCTGTCCACCGGCTGCTACGCGCAGATGAACGGGTACAGGACCCAGATCTTCGAGATGCACGAGATCCCCGGCGGCTGCTGTACGGCGTGGGAGCGGGGTGACTTCACCCTCGACTGCTGCATCAGCTGGCTGCTCGGCAACGGGCCGGGCAACCAGATGCACCAGATCTGGCTCGAACTCGGCGCGCTCCAAGGCAAGCAGATGCGTCACTTCGACGTGTTCAACATCGTGCGGGGACGCGACGGCAGGGCGGTGTACTTCTACTCCGACCCCGACCGGCTCCAGGCGCACCTGCTCGACCTCTCGCCGGCCGACGCCAAGCTGATCAAGGACTTCTGCGCGGGGCTGCGGGCGTTCAGGAAGTGCCTGGCCGTCTACCCCTTCCTGAAGCCGGTCGGCCTGATGGGCCGGGTCGAACGGCTGCGGATGTTGGCCTCCTTCGTCCCCTACTTCAACGTCATCCGCAAGTCGATGGCGGTGCTGATGACGGAGTACTCGGCGAGGTTCAAGGACCCGCTGCTGCGGGAGGCGTTCAACTTCATTCTCTACGAGAAGCACGCGGCCTTCCCGGTGCTGCCGTTCTACTTCCAGCTGGCCTCGCACGCCAACCTGTCGGCGGGCGTTCCCGAGGGCGGCTCGCTCGGCCTGTCCACGTCGATCGAGCAGCGCTACCTGCGGCTCGGCGGCAAGGTGACCTACAACGCCAAGGTCGAGGAGGTGCTGGTCGAGGACGACCGCGCGGTCGGCGTACGGCTCAGCGACGGCAGCGAACACCGCGCCGACATCGTGGTCTCCGCATGCGACGGCCACACCACGATGACGAAGTTCCTCAAGGGGCGCTACCTCAACGAGGCCTACCGGAAGCTGTACACCACGACCATCAAGGAGCCGGGCATGGTCTTCCCCGGCTACTTCTGCCTGTTCCTCGGCCTGCGGCGGCCCTTCCCCGAGGGGGACCCCTGCACGACCTACCTGCTCACGGAGGAGGAGGCCGCCGACCTGACCGGCATCCGCCACCCGAGCATCAACGTGCAGTTCCGCAGCATGCACTACCCCGAGCTGTCGCCGGGGGACAGCACCGTGGTCTACGCGACCTACTTCTGCGACATCGCCCCCTGGCGCGCCCTGGCCGAGGGGCCGGAGCAGTCCAGCCGCAAGCACAAGGGAGAGGAGATCCACACCATGCCGGTACGGCGCGGCCGCGAGTACTCCGCGGCCAAGCGCCGGGCACGGCTGGCGCTCATGGAGTTCCTCGAACGGCGCTTCCCCGGCATCACGGACGCGGTGGCCGTGCGCGACGTGTCGACGCCGCTCACCCAGGTCCGTTACACCGGCAACTACGACGGGACCGTCCTGGGCTGGCAGCCGTTCGTGGAGAGCGGCGAGACCCTGGAGGAACTCGTCAAGAAGCACGGGCCCGGCCTGCCCGGGCTGGAGAACTTCTACCAGTCGGGCGTGTGGGCCACCACCGGCGGCCTGATCCGCGCCGCCGCGGCGGGCAGGCACGTCATGCAGTTCGTCTGCCGTGACGACGGCAAGGAGTTCACCGCCTCCATCGACGACACGGCTCCGCCGCCGACCCACCTCGTGATACCGGTCGGGCCGCGTCCCGGCAGGGCGGACGCCCCGGCGGAATCCCGCAGGCAGGCCGTGCCCACCGGCCGGTAGGGCACCGATCCTCAGGGGGCGGCCGGCTCGCCGGTCGCCCCCACGAGCGTCTCCGCGATGGCCCGGGCCCGTAGGGCGGGAACGGCGGAGCGCTCACGCAGCGCGGTGACGATGGCGCCGTCCATGAGCATGACGAGCTGCGGCGCGAGCGCGGCGGCCCGGGGATGCCCGGCGGCGGTGAGCAACGACTCGACGTAGCCGGTCACCCGGTCCTTGTGGCCGGCCGCGACCCGGTGCGCGGCACCCGCGGGGTCGGCCGCCTCCACCATCGTGTTGATGAACGCGCAGCCGCGGAAGTCGGCGCGAGCGAACCGTTCGGCGAGCGCGTCGAAGACCGCCAGCGGCCCGCCGCCGTGCGCGGCGACCCGTTCGGCCAGCCATTCGCGCCACCGCCGGTCGCGGCGTTCGAGCACGGCCACGACCAGGTCGTCCTTGCCGGGGAAGTGGCGGTAGAAGGAAGCGCGCCCGACCTTGGAGACGGTCAGGATCTGTTCGACGCCGACCGCGCGCACCCCCTGGGCGTAGAAGAGCTCCTCGGCGGTGTCCAGCAGGCGTTCACGGGCTCGGGTCGGCACGTCGTCGATTCTATCCGCCGTTGACGCAAACGGAACCGATCGGTACCGTCTTCTCAAACGGAACCGATCGGTACCGTTTTGGCTCTGATTCCGGAGGACACCATGCCGAGGCTGCCGCAGCTGACCGAGGATCCCGACGGCCTGCTTGAGGAGACGCGACGGCAACTGGGCAGAGTGCCCAACCTGTACGCCGCGCTGGCCAACGGCCCCGCCGCGCTCCGCGGCTATCTGGCCATGCGCGACGCGCTGTCCCGCGGAGTGCTCAGGGCCAGGCTGCGCGAGCAGATCGCCCTGCTGGTCGCCCAGGAGAACCGCTGCGTCTACTGCGTCAGCGCGCACACACTGCGCGGCGGCCTGATGGGCATGGACGGGCGGCGGCTCGAACACACCCGCGACGCCCGTGACGACGACCCGCACACCGAGGCGGTGCTGCGCGTCACCAGGCAGGTCGTCAGGACGGGAGGCAGGGTGGACGACGAGGAACTCGCCCTGGCCAGGAAGGCCGGGGTGACCGACGCCGAGCTCGCCGAGATCGTCGCGCACGTGGCGCTCAACACCCTGTCCAACCACTTCAACCACCTGGCCCGGCCCGACCTGGACTTCCCCGAGGTGACCGTATGACCCTCACCTGGCGCACCGCCTCCGTCGAGCTCGTCGAGGGATATCTGCTGACCGGCGAGGACGGCGCACCCACCACCCGCGTGGGAGAGGCACGCGTCGCCTTCGAAGGGGGGTTCGCACACGTCGAGGTGCCGGGCAGCGGTCGCGTCGAGGTGCTCTCCGCCCCGGCGATCCGCCTGGTCACCTACCGTTCCGGGGACGCCTGCGCCGTGTGATGCCCATTGTGAACCTCCCGGCGGGGGTCGTCGCGGCCGAGGGAAGACCGGGAGGTCTTCCGCGGGCTGTCACCGTTGTGCCGGGAGGGGGCGTGCCGGAACGCCCCTCGTCGGGAGGGCCGGGGGGAGGTTCGGGAGGGCCGGGGGAGGCGACGAGGCTGAGTCCGTGGCGGTGACCTGCGCGGTGGCCTGCACGGTGGCCTGCGGGGCCGACGAGGTGGCGCGCGAGCCGGATCACGGCGTCAGACGGGACCGCCGTCGCTCCAGGTGGTCCAGGACGGCTCGCGCCACCTCGCGCTTGGAGGTCGAGGGACGCTGGAAGCGCAGGTCGGCGACCTCCTCGAAGAAGGCGGCCCTGCGCTCGTGCAGCTCGGTCGCCAGGACCAGCGGCTCCATGCCGAACCGCGGCCGGTACGGCTTGGCGGCGATCTTCTCGGCGACGAACTCGGGGGCGGCGTCCAGCCAGACGACCAGGGCGGGCTTCATCTCGGCCCGGGCGCCGGGGTCGTCGAGCACGCTGGAGGCGGCGGCGATGACCGGAGCGGGCCGCTCCGCGAGGCAGGCCCGCAGGTGCTCGACCTCCCTGGCGTGCAGGACCTCCATCCCCTCACGCTCGGCGATCTCCGCGGCCGTGGCGCCGTAGCGTTCCCGGAGATACTCGTCGCTGTCGCGCACGGGCCTGCCGAGACTCTCGCCGAGCAGTCGCGAAACGCTGGTCTTTCCCGCCCCCATCAGGCCGACCACGACGATCGGGATGTCGTTCGCCATGCTGCCCTCCTCCCGGCGCCCAGGTGATCCCTGCCGTCGGCCCCCTGCCCGGAAAACACCGTCCCATCCACCCTGGTTTCTCCTCTCCCATCGGCTTCCCGGCCTCATGGAAGAACAGACCGGTTGCTTCGTCCTGCCGGAGGACCGGAAAACGGACACGCCACGCGACGGCCCTCCACGGTGAACCTCTCGATGAAGGGCTGTTACAAAGCCGCAGGAAGACCGAGAAGTTTCCCTCCTACCGTCACCGTTGTGCCGGGCGGGGTGTGCTGACACGCCCCTCGCCGGGTCCCGGCGCGTACGAGGCCCAAGGGGGAGACGATGAGAAGGATCACAACGGCCGTGGCCGTCACGCTGCTCGGATTCGTGGCGTTGGCCTGCACGGCGGCCTGCGGGGCCGACGAGGTCAGGCGGCCACTGGCCCAGACGTTGTCCCCGGAGGACGCGGAGCCGGTCTCCCACGAGGTCCCGCAGGAGAGCGGGGTCTACGTGATCAATCTGTACGGTGCCGAGGAGGGGGAGCCCGCCCGGCGCCCGGCGAACCTGGTCGCCTCCGAGTTCAGCACCCTCAAGGGGATCACCTGGCGGAGCTGGGGCCCCGAGGAGGCCGTCGGCGGCGGCAGGTTGAGCGGGACGTGGTGCCTGCCCGGCTGTCAGGCCAGGCCGTACGAGGCGACGATCACTCTCAGCAAGGCCAGGAAGGTCGGGGGGAGGCGTTACTTCACGAAGTTCGACATCACCGGTGACTTCCCCCGGCCGGACAGCCCCAAGGACACTCTGAGCGGGACGCTCCCGCTGCCGTTCTCCACCCCCTGAACTGCGGGTTTCTGAGCGGAGGGGTCAGCGGGTCGCATACCCTCCACACGATGATGACCGGTGTGAAGCGAGCAGCCCCCCTGTGCTCCGCCGTTCTGACCGCGGTTCTGACGATGATTCCGGCGGTGGCGGGGTGCGGAGCGGACGGCGGGGTGCGGGTGGAGGGGTCGGCGCCGCCCTCCAAGCCCCCCAGAGGGCCCGTCTACGTGATCGCCTACCTGGGAGATCCGCTGCGACGGCCGAGCAGGCTCGCGTTGGACGAGTTCAACAGCGTCACGGGGATTCGCTGGGAGTCCTGGGGAGGAGAGAGCGCCGTGGGAACGGGTGAGCTGAGCGGCACGTGGTGCCTGCCCGACTGCCAGGAAAGGCCCTACCGGGGGACGATCACGCTCAGTGAACTGATCTGGCACGAGCGGGCCGGATACTACGGCCGGTTCACGGTGAGGGCCGACGGCCTCCCTCCTGACAAGGCCAAGGAGCTGACCGGCGGGAAACTCACGGTGCCGGAGTCCTGAGACATGATCGACGTGCTCCTGGTCGAGGACGACCCGGTGATCCGCGAGGCCACTGGCATGGCCCTGGAGCTGTACGGCATGCGGGTGCGGACCGCGTCCGACGGACTGGGCGGCCTGGCCGAGTTCCGCGCCCGCCCACCGGATGTCGCGCTGCTGGACGTCATGCTTCCGCACCTGGACGGGGTCAGCCTGGCCCGGCGGATCAGGGAGGACGGCGAGACCCCGATCATCATGATCTCCGCCAGGTCCGATGCGATCGACGTGATCAACGCCCTGGAGGCCGGGGCCGACGACTACGTCACCAAGCCGTTCGACGCCGCCGTGCTCCACGCCAGAATCCGCGCCGTGCTCCGTCGCGTCGCCATGCCAGGGCAGGCGAACACGCCGCTCTCCTTCGGCGACCTCGCGATCGACGTCGAGTCCATGGAGGTACGGCTGCGCGGCGAGCGGGTGGCGCTGACGCCGACCGAGCTGAAGCTCCTGCTGGAGTTCGCCGCGGAGCCGGGGGTCGTGCTGTCGAGGGACACTCTGCTCAACCGGGTCTGGGACTACGCCTGGGACGGGGACACCAGGGTCGTCGACGTCCACGTGCAACGGCTCAGAGCCAAGATCGGTAACGACCGCATCGAGACCGTGCGCGGTTTCGGCTACAAACTGCGGAGATGACGCATGGGTCTGCGCGCGAAGCTCAGCCTGGTCATCGTGGGAATGTCGGTGCTCGTCGCCACGGTCCTGAGTCTCCTGGTCCACACGCGTACGGCCGTTGTCACACTCGACTCCGCACGACGCGGCCTGGATGCCGAGCTGACGAGCACCCTGGTCCGTTACCAGGAGGGGCAGGACACCCCCCTGACGGCCGGAGACGTTCCCGCGCCGCTGGCCGCGGCCCTCGGCGAGGGGACGCGCGCCACCTACCTGCAGGACGGCACCACTCTCTGGGCGGCGACCAGGGCCGACGGGCAGACGCTCTCGCTGCGCCGCTCCTACGAGGCGGAGAACGCGGAGCTTGCCCGGCTCGACCGCATCCTCCTTGGCTCCGGCCTGGCGGCGGCGCTGTTCGCCTCCGGTGTGGGGCTGGTGGTCGCGGGGGGCCTCAGCAGCAGGATCCGCGCGGTGGCGAGAACGGCCGCCCACATCGCCGAGGGGGACCTGTCCGCCCGGGTCGAGGCGCGGGGCCGGGACGAGATCGCAGCCGTCGGAGCGGCGCTCGACCAGATGGCCGACGCGCTGCGGGCCAGGCTCGAAGCGGAGCGGCGGGTCACCGCCGACATCGCCCACGAGCTGCGCACCCCCGTCGCGGGCCTGGTCACGGCGGCAGGGCTGTTACCGTCGGGACGCCCCGCCGAGCTGGTCAGGGACAGCGCCGCGACGCTGCGTCGCCTGGTCGAGGACATTCTGGAGGTGGCCCGGCTCGACGCCTCCGCCGAGACACCGGTCAGGGAGGTCCGCTCCTCGGGGGCGTTGGCCAGACGGGCGGTCGCGGCCTCGGGGGTGCCGGGTGTCGAGGTGGTCGTCGCAGGTGAGGCCGAGGTGGAGACCGACCCGCGGCGGGTCGAGCGGATCCTCGCCAACCTCGTCACCAACGCGGCAAGACACGGCGCCCCGCCCGTTCGGGTCGACGTCACCGGGTTCAGCGTGACGGTCAGGGATCACGGTCCCGGTTTCCCCGAACCGATGCTCGTCACGCTCCGCGAGCACGGCCCACAGCGCTTCGGCACCGGTTCGGCCGCACGCGAGGACGGCGTCGGCCTCGGACTGACCATCGCCGCGGGACAGGCCCGCGTCCTCGGGGCGCACCTCAGCTTCGCCAACGCCCCGGACGGCGGTGCGATCGTCCGGCTGGACCTCGCCTGACCCGGTGGCGCCCGTAGGTGCCCGGCGGCGTGGTGCTTCCTGGAAGGGGCCGGAGCGGTCGTATGCCGGGCGGTGCGGAGCGGGCGGGGGCCGTCCGGGTCGCCGGGCACGGTCTGCGCGACGACGAAACCGGCCGTCGGCTCGAACACCGGGGCTGGAGATCGGCCCCGGACATTGTCGGAGGCTCGCGGTAGCGTCCCTGGCGACGCCGACGAGAACCGGGGGAACCCCATGAGTGACATCGCCACCCGCTATCGAAACCGTGCCGACATCTTCGCGGCCAAGATCGCCGCTGTGGAGCCCGGCCGCTGGTCCGACCCGTCCCCCTGTGAGGAGTGGACCGCGAGAGACGTCGTCGGCCACATCATCGACATGCACGCCGTGATGCTCAGGCCCCTGGGCCGGTCGCTGAGCCCCGCGCCGTCGGTCGCGGAGGACCCGCTCGCCGCCTTCGCCGCGGCCCGCGCCGACGTGGAGGCCCTGCTCGGTGACCCGGCCACCGCCGAGAGGAAGGTGGAAACCCCGACCGGCAACGTGTCCGTCGAGCAGCACATCGACCAGGTCGTCAGCGCCGACATGGTGCTGCACGGCTGGGATCTGTCCCGGGCCACCGGGCAGGACGACACGATCGACCCGGCCGAGGTCGAGGCGATGTGGCCCCATGTTCAGTACATTCCCGATGAGATGCGCATCCCCGGTGCCTTCGGCCCCGGGGTCGTCGTCCTGGGGCCGGAGGTCGAGGTCCCCGACGACGCCCCGCTCCAGCACCGCCTTCTCGGACTGTTCGGCCGCGATCCGAACTGGTCCGCCTGAGCCGGGGAGCGCGCAAGCCCCGGGTCCGCGCGCCCGAGACCGAGAAGAGGGCTCGTGGAGGCGTCCTGAGTCACGGTCCGCTTCATGAGCCCGGGCAGGAGAAAGAAGCACGGAGACAGCCGTGCGGGGCCCTCCGGAGGGGCGGATCAGCCGGGGACGCCGGTCCTGGGGGCGAGGCCGCGTGAATAGTCCTTCGTCCTGACCTCGTCGTGCAGGCGCACCCCCCTGGCGCCCATGTCGGTCAGGGCGCGGGCGGCGGAGGTGGGGATGTGGTTGATCAGCCACACTCCCCACGTCAGGGTCCGCAGCGCCCCGGGGCTGGTGGGGATGAGCCGCTTGGCCGCGCCGACGGCGAAGGAGCGGCTGCGCCGTACGTAGTCGCCGATCTCCCGCTCGTAGGCGGGGAAGGCGCGGGTGTGGTCGCCGCCCGCCTCGGCCAGCTCGCCCGCCAGGACGTAGGCGCCGACGACGGCCAGGCTGGTGCTGCCGCCGACCGCGGGGCCCGGGCAGTAGCCCGCGTCCCCGGCCAGGCTCACCCGGCCCCGTGACCAGGTGTCCATGCGCAGCTGGGTGATCGAGTCGAAGTAGAACGCCGTGGCGCGGTCGAGCTCCTCACCCAGCAGGCGGGGAACCTCCCAGCCCATCCCGGCGAACTGCTCCCGCAGCAGCTCCTTCTGCCGGGCGATGTCCCGGTGGTGATAGTCGAGTTCGGCCGGAGGGCGGAACAGGAAGACGGCGCGGGCGTCGTCCAGGTGGGCGCCGCCGTACACGCCGACCATCCTGTTGACGCCGGTGATGCCCGACATGCGGTCGCGCAGCCCCAGATAGTTGGGGATCGACATGACCGCCAGGTAGGCCCCGATCCAGGCCGCGTAGCGCGACTCGGGGCCGAAGGCCAGGCGCCGGACGTTGGAGTGCAGCCCGTCGGCGCCGACGACCAGGTCGAACCTGCGGGCCGGTCCCCGTTCGAAGGTGACCTCGACGCCGCCGGCGTCCTCGGTCAGGGAGGCGATGGAGTCGCCGAAGACGTACTCGGCGTCGTGCCGGGTGGCCTCGTACAGGATCTCGCCCAGGTCGTCGCGCATGATCTCGACGTGCCGGTCGGACACGACGCGCATCAGCCTGCCGACGTCGAGCGTGTGCGGGCGGTTGTCGTTCTCCGACAGGAAGGAGAGCCACTCGGCGTCGGTCTTCCTCGCCTGGACGGCCTCGGCCAGTCCCATCCTGTCGACGATGTCCATGGCCGGGCGGAACAGGTCGACCGCGTGGCCGCCGGCCTTACGGGGGGAGGGGGCCCGCTCGACGACGGTGACGGCGAAGCCGTACCTGGTGAGCCAGTAGGCGAGGACGGGCCCGGCGACGCTGGCGCCGGAGATGAGGATCCGCATGCGCCGTCTCCTTACTTAACGGGAGGTAAGTTAATTACTTAACGATAGGTAAGCACGGTTGGCGGCGGGGCGCAAGTCTTACTGAACGATAGGTAAGCGATACTCTTGGCTCATGGCGAGGCCCTCGGACACCAAGATCCGCATCCAGGCGACGGCACGTGAGCTCTTCCGTGAGCAGGGCGTGCAGAACACCAGCCTCAAGCAGATCTCCGACCGGCTCGGCATCACCAAACCGGCCCTCTACTACCACTTCTCCTCAAGGGAGGAACTGGTCAGGAGCATCCTGCAACCCGTCATGGACACCCTGGAGGCGTTCGTCGTCGGGCGTGAGCCGGGGGAGGGGCGGCCGCTGCTCGAGGACTACTTCGATCTCATCTGGCGCTACCGCGAGGAGATCTCGATGGTGCTGCACGCGCCGACCGTGCTCGTCGAGCTGGACATGGTCGATCGGATGTGGCGCTGGCGCAAGGAGCTGACCGTGCTCCTGCTCGGCCCCGCTCCCTCGGCCGCCGCCCGGATCCGCTCGACCGTGGCGCTCGGCGGCATGTCCGACTGCGTGGTCGAGCACGCGGACCTCCCTGCGGAGGAGGTCAAGGCCGCCGCCGTCGAGGCCGCGCTCGCCGCCCTCGGACCGCTCGGCCAGGCGACCCCCTGAGGATCACCGAAAGGCGCTTTTCGGGCACCTAAAGTGACCGTATACCCTCCTTCGTACGAGTATGAGTGGTGCGCGGATGGGGGCCGGTATCCGTTCTCCCAGACGGCCGTGTGGAATGTTGTGGGGTTCCTCCATGCGTCACCCGGCACCTCCTGGTGTGGGATCGACCTCATGACAGATGAAGGGAAGACGGTGTCACAGCAGGAAGGGACGGGGGGCTCCTCGCCGGGTCGAGGCTTCTCCACCGGAGATCTGGCCAGGGTCAGCGTGTTCGCCGCGCTGATCGCCGTGCTCGGGCTGCCCGGGGCGCTGAACGTCTTCGGCAACGCGGTGCCCATCACCCTGCAGACGTTCGGCGTCATGCTCGCCGGAGCGATCCTGGGCACCTGGCGGGCGGGACTCGCCGTAGCGGTCCTCATGGCGCTCGTCGCGACGGGACTGCCGCTGCTGGCCGGCGGCCGTGGCGGACTCGGCGTCTTCGTCGCGCCCTCCGCCGGGTTCCTGATCGGCTGGCTGCCCGGCGCGATGCTGACCGGCTGGATCGTCGAGCGCGGCGGACGCACCCCGGGCATCGTCCGCCTGCTGATCGCCTGCCTCCTCGGCGGCGTCGGGATGGTCTACCTCCTCGGCATTCCCGTGCAGGCGGCCGCCACCGGCATATCCCTGGGACAGGCCGCGCTGCTCAGCCTCACCTTCCTGCCCGGCGACCTGATCAAGGTGGTGCTCGCCTCCCTGGTGGTCAGGGGGACGCAACGGGCCTACCCCGACGCCGTCCCCGCCGTGCGGTACGAGCGGCTCAAGGCCGCGGGGAGGCGTTGACCCGCCCATGCCGGTGGCCCTTCAGGTGGCGCGACACGCCTCGGAGCACCCGCGCCGGATCGCGCTGCGCGCTCCCGGAGGCGACCTGAGCTACGCCGGGCTCGCGAGGCGGACGGAGGCCGCAGCGGCGACACTGCGGAGCCGGGGGATCGGCCGGGGCACGCTGACGGCGCTCAGCCTGGCCGACCCGGCCGAGTTGCTCGTCGCCGTGCTCGCCGTAGACCTGGCCGGTGCCACGCCGCTGGTCTGCGACCACACCTGGGAGCGGGAACGGCGCGAGCGGATCATGGCGACGGTCCCGGCCCACGTCCGCGTCGAGACCCCACTGCCCTCGGCACCCGGCCCTGCCCCCGTGGTCGCTGTGGCCTCTGCGGACTCCGGGGTACCCGGGGCCTCGCCGCAGGACCGGGCGTGGGCCTGCTTCAGTTCGGGCAGCACCGGCAGGCCACGCGCCGTGGTACGCACCCGCGCGTCGTGGACGGACTCGTTCCCGCACCTGAGCGCGCTCACCGGGATCGGCCCGGGCGACGTCGTGCTGGTCCCCGGCCCCCTGAACTCCTCCCTGTACGGCTTCGCGGCCGTGCACGCCCTGGCGGCCGGCGCCACGGCCGTCGTCCCCGGCCGCTGGCCGACAAGGCCGGCCGCCCACCTGGGCGACGTGACCGCGGTCCACGTGGTGCCGCACCGGCTGCCCGCCGTACTCGACGCCCTGCGGGAGAGCGGCCGAGCGCGGGGGCGGCTGCGCACCGCGGTCGTCGGCGGGGCGGCGCTGGGCGCGGGTGTCCGTGATCTGGCGGCGCGGGCCGGGGTGGACGTGGTCGCCTACTACGGCGCGACCGAGCTCTCGTTCGTCGCCGCCGACACCGACGGCCACGGCCTGCGGCCCTTCCCCGAGGTGGAGATCCAGGTCAGGGCCGATCCGGGGCAAGAACTCGGTGAGGTGTGGGCGCGTTCGCCCTGGCTGGCCGAGGGATACCTGACGACCGGGGCGGGTCCGCTGCGGATCGACGGCGACGGCTGGGCGACGGTCGGCGACGTGGCGGAGCCGTACCGGGCGGGGGAGGTCCTGCGGCTGCGCGGCCGGGGCGGCGGCGCGATACAGACCGGCGGCGCGACCGTGGTGCCCGAGGACGTCGAGGAGGTCCTCAGACGGGCGCCGGGGGTCGACGACGTCGTGGTCGTCGGCTCACCGCACCCGGAGCTCGGCTCCGTGGTCACCGCGATCCTGGAGGCGGACGGTCCCCGGCGCCCCTCACGCGCCACGCTTGAGGAGGTGGCGCGCGGCGGCCTGGACGCCGCGCAACGGCCAAGGCGCTGGTACGCCGTCCGCAGCCTGCCGCGAACCCCGGCGGGCAAACCGGCGCGCGGCCTGCTCGCCGCCCGCCTGGCCGACGGTGACCCGGACATCAGGCGGCTCACCTGACATGAGACGGGACCCATCCTCACGGCCGGTCGTCGTCGCGGCCCGCCGCGGCCCCATCGGCACCGCCTTCCACGCCTTCAGGGAACTGACGGTCGAGGCGCTCGCCGCCCCTGTCATCGACGCCGTCGTCCGGGACGTCGCCCACCTGGGCCCGCCCGTCGAGGACGTCGTGCTCGGCAACTGCACCGGCCCCGGCGGCAACGTCGCGCGGATCTGCGCGCTGGCCGCCGGGATGGGTCACGGCGTCCCCGGCGTCACCGTGGACAGGCAGTGCGGCAGCGGCCTGGCCGCGATCCTGCTCGCGGGGAACGCGGTCGCCGCGGGGGAGATGGACCTCGTCGTCGCCGGAGGGGTGGAGAGCGCCTCGACCGCTCCGCTGCGGACCCGCCGCGGAACGGCCGTGCCGTACGAGCGGGCGCCGTTCGTCCCCGCGGGGTGGCACGACCCCGAGATGGGGCCCGCCGCCGAGGCGCTGGCCGCCGCGCGTGGCGTGACCCGCGAACGTCAGGACGCCTACGCCCTGCTGAGCCACGCCAAGGCGCTGGCCGCGCGGCAGGCGGGCCGGTTCGCCCAGGAGATCGTCACGGTCGGCGGCAGGGACGACGACCAGTGGCCGCGCCCGCTGCGCGCCCGGTCGCTGGCCCGGCTGCCCGCCACGTTCGTGCCCGGCGGCACGGTGACCGCGGGTAACTCCTCCCCGGTCAGCGACGGGGCGGCGGCCGTCGCCCTCGTGCCGGAGTCGCTGCGGGCCGAACTCGGGCTTGCGGGACTGCGGCTGCGGGCCGGAGCCGTCGTCGGCTGCGACCCCGCGCTTCCCGGGCTCGGGCCGGTGCCCGCCGTACGGCGGGTGCTGGAACGGGCCGGGGCCGGTCTCGGGGAGGTCGCCGCGGTGGAGATCGTGGAGGCGTTCGCGGCGCAGGTGCTCGCGGTGACCGACGAACTCGGCCTCGACCCCCTCGACGCGGACGCGGAACGGGTCTGCGCCGACGGCGGCGCGCTCGCCCTGGGCCATCCGTGGGGCGCGACCGGCGCCGTGGTGGTCGCCAGACTGTTCAGCAGGCTCGTACGGCAGGGCGCCCCAGCCGGGACACTGGGACTGGCCACGGCCGCGGTCGGCGGCGGCCTGGGCGTCGCCGCGTTGTTCGAGGTGGTGTAGATGATCGAGATGAACGACGTCGGGGTGCGGTTCGGGCGGCGCGAGGTGCTGCGCGGCATCACGGCCTCGCTGACCGAGCGCAGGATCGGCGTGGTCGGGGCCAACGGCTCGGGCAAGAGCACCCTCGCCCGCCTGGTCAACGGCCTGGCCCTGCCGACCTCGGGCGGCGTCACCGTCTTCGGGCTCGACACCCGCCGTGACGCGGCCAGGATCAGGCGCCGCGTCGGATTCCTGTTCAGCGACCCCGACGCGCAGATCGTCATGCCGACGGTCGCCGAGGACGTCGCCTTCTCCCTCAGGCGTGGAGGGCTGACGCGACAGGAGATCGACCTGCGGGTGCGGGAGGTCCTGGACAGGTACGGCCTGGCCGGGCACGCCGACCATCCCGCGCACCACCTGTCCGGAGGCCAGAAGCAACTGCTCGCCCTGTGCTCGGTCATGGTGCTCGACCCGGAGGTCCTCGTCATGGACGAGCCGACGACGCTGCTCGACCTGCGTCACTCCCGCCAGGTCGCCGGCCTGCTGCGCGAGCTGCCGCAGCAGGTCGTGGTGGTCACCCACGATCTGCCGCTGCTGGCGGGCTTCGACCGCGTGCTGGTGCTGGACGAGGGACGGATCGTCGCCGACGACGAGCCGGAGGCGGCCATCGGCCACTACCGGAAGCTCATGGCTTGACATCCTCCCCCGCCTGAAGGGCGGGGGATTCCAACAGCGACTACCCCACCGGGAGGAGGTCACGTTGAGGTTCACGGTTCACAGGCCCGGCAACCCGGTCGCCTCCCCGCGCATCCACCGCATGCCCCGCGGCAGTGTCTCTGACGTTGTCTCTGAC
>NZ_JBIAVG010000030.1:0-62370 GCF_042893955.1 Streptosporangium sp. NPDC001559 | reverse complement strand
GCTCTGGCTGTGGACGGTGAAACCCGGGGCCGGGGCCGGAAAAGGGCCGAGGGTGTGAGGGCTGGGGGAGGGCTCATCTGGTGGCCGGTGTTCGACGATCGCATGTCTCGGCATCGCGTCGGGGCGAGCCGTGTCTTCCCTGAAGGCGTTGCGAAGGGACGCACAGGCGTGGGGCTGGGGGAAGGGCGGCTTGCGGGTCAGTAGGCTTGAGGCGTGGAATATCGAGCGGTCGAACAAGCAATCATGGAACGTGGCGTCGAGTGGAACTTCGAGCCCACTCTCGACAGGATCGCCGCGCTCATGGACGTGCTCGGTTCCCCTCAAGACGCCTATCCGATCGTGCACGTCGCCGGCACCAACGGTAAGTCGAGCACGACGCGCATGATCGAGACGCTTCTGCGTGAGCGCAATCTGCGTGTCGGTCGCTTCACCAGTCCGCACCTGGTGTCCATGCGCGAGCGCATCTCGATCGACGGCCTTCCGCTGAGCGAGGAGCGTTTCACCGAGGTCTATCTGGACATCGAGCCCTATCTCAAGATGATCGACGCTCAGGGACGCAGGCTCTCCTTCTTCGAGACGCTCACCGCGATGGCCTTCGCGGCCTTCGCCGACGCTCCCGTGGACGTCGCGGTCATCGAGACGGGCATGGGCGGCAGCTTTGACGCGACCAATGTCGCAGACGGTACGGTCGCCGTCATCACTCCGATCTCCCTGGACCACGTCGACTATCTCGGTCCGGACGTCGCGACGATCGCCGGGGAGAAGGCCGGGATCATCAAGCCGGGGGCGACCGCCGTACTTGCGCAGCAGCAGCTTCCCGCTGCGGAGGTGCTTGTGCGCAGGGCCGTGGAGGCCGGGGCGACGGTGGCCAGGGAGGGGCTGGAGTTCGGCGTGCTCGGCAGGGAGCTGGCGGTCGGCGGGCAGCTACTCGGCCTCAAGGGGCTCAAAGGGGTCTACGAGGAGGTTCTCCTCCCCCTGTACGGCGCGCACCAGGCGGGCAACGCCGCCTGCGCGCTGGCCGCCGTCGAGGCGCTGACCGGGGGGGACGAACCCCTCGGCATCGAGCTGGTACGGCAGGCCTTCCTGAACGTCACCTCACCCGGAAGGCTGGAGGTCGTACGGCGGGGCCCGACGGTGCTCGTGGACGCCGCGCACAACCCGGGCGGGGTACAGGCGACCCTGGAGGCCGTCCACGAGTCCTTCGGCTTCGGCAAGCTCATCGGTGTGGTGGCCATGTTCGCCGACAAGGACGTCCAGGGCATCCTCGAGCTGATGGAGCCCATGATGGACGAGATCGTGGTGACGAGGAACTCCTCGCCGAGGTCCATGGAGCCGGACAGGCTCGCGGCGCTGGCCGGAGAGATCTTCGGAGCCGACCGGGTTCGCCTGGCCGAACGGCTCGACGAGGCGATCGACATGGGGATCGCCCTGGCCGACGAGGAAGGGGAGTTCGCCGGTGCCGGCGTGTTGATCACCGGATCCGTGGTCACGGCCGGGGACGCGCGACTGCTGCTGAAGGCGGAGGAGGCCACGTGAGCGAGAGACGGGGCATGTTCACCGTCACGCCGGGTATGCGGCGGCTCTGCGCCAGTGTTCTGGGCATGGAGGCGATCGTCGTCGGTCTTTTCACGCCGGTGGCGATCAACACCCAGGGGGTCGAGCCCGCTTTCGCGGTGACGGTCGGACTGGGTCTGGCGGTCCTCTGCGTCCTGGTGGTGGGTCTGTTGAAACACCCCTTCGCCTACATCGTGGGAAGCGTGATCCAGGTTCTGGCCATAGCCGCGGGTTTCCTGGTTCCGACCATGTTCTTCCTTGGCGCGATCTTCGCCGCGCTGTGGATCACAGCGATATTCGTCGCTCGCCGTGTCGAGGGCGTGACTTCCCGCTAAAGTCGGCCAACATGGCCGTCCCTCCCATGCAGCCGGCCCGGGGGGTGGCCGCCGGGTCCGCTGACCTGGCGCGTCCTCTCCGTGCCTCGCTGATGCTCGACGTCATCCTAGGGCTGCTCGTCACGGTGACCCTTCCGCTGGCGATCGTCGCCGTTCCCAACACCATCTCGGTGGTCGCGGCACTGCTGCCGCCCGACGTCTCCCAGATCGAGATGGTCAGGGCACACGGGCTCGCCCTGCCCGCGATGGTGCTGACCGTGCCGCTCGCCGCACTGTTCTTACGCCGGGTCCGGGCGGTGCCGGTCCTGGTCGCTGGCCTGGCGTTGCTGGCGCTCGCGGACGCAGCCGGGGGCTACGCCGGGTCGGCGGCTCTGGTCGGGGCCCTGCGGGCTCTGCACGGCGTCGGAGCCGGGCTGCTGCTGCCCGCCAGCCTTGTGACGGTCTGGGAACGCTCCGCCGTCCTGCGCGCCCTCTGGGCGGGCATGCTGGCGGTGAGTCTCACAGCCGCGCAGGCATTGGCTCTGTGGCCGCTCAACGAGGTCAGGTCCTGGAGGGTCACGCTCCAGCCGTACCCCATGCTGACCGGAGTGGCGCTGGTGCTGGCCGCTGTCTATCTCGTGTTCTGGATAAGGAGCGGCGAAGGTTCCGCGAGTCCCGAGGCCATGCGGGGCGGCCGCCTGCCGGTCGCGGCGGTGTCGGCCGTGGCGGTCGCGACACTGGCCCTGGGCACGACGTTCGACTGGCCGCCGGGCCTGCTCATTCTCGTCGCGGTGCTGTCGATCATCGGACTTTTCCTCCTGGCTTCGGCGAGCGGGTTCGGGGAGGGAGCGGGCAGGGCTCCCGCCTACACGATGCTGGTGGTCGGCGTCGTCGTCCTGCCGACCGCGGCGCAGGTCACCAATGTCGAGCTGGGTGGGTTGAGCGGTCCCGGGCTCAGCGGGCTGTGGCCGGCTTTCCTGGTCGCCGGGGTCCTCGGACTGGTCGCGGCCGTCGCGGTGAGCAGGCTCGGAGAGACCACCGCTCCCCTGTGCGCCGCCGGTGGCCTGGCCGTCCTGGTCGCCGGGTTGTGCGCGGTCAGAGCGTTGCTGCCCACCGCGGAGGGACCCACGCTCCTGCTTCCCTTCGCGCTGCTCACGGCGGGTGCCGCTGTGGCCCTGACCGCGGTGCTGCGTCCTTCGGGAGTGGGAGTGGCGCTGTTCGCGCTCTCGCTGTTCCTGCCGGGGATCCTGTCCGGCTTCCTGCTGGGAACCGGCGTCCAGCTCACCATGCTGAGGCAGGCGGGGACCCCGCAGGCGATGGTGGACGCGTTCGTCGGGGCGCTGCATCTGTGGGCGCTCGCCGGTGGTGGTCTGGTGGTCGTCACGATCGTGCTCGGCGCCGCGCTGGCCCGCCGTACGGTCGTGGTCCGTGTCGGGGCCGACGAAGACGAGGCCTCGCAGGAGGGGGTGGCGAGGAACGAGAGGAGCGTTTCGGTCCCGGCGCCCGCGCCGCCGGCCGACTCGGCTCCGTCTCCGGTGGGGTCCACGGGCGATGACCGATCCGCCGACCAGACCGAGGAGGAAGGGCCCGATGGGGCCGTGCCCGAGACCGGTCCCCGGCGGGACCCAGGAGCGGCGGACACACCCGAGCCGGGGGCGTTGCCGGTCGTGCCGCCGCCGACTCCGTCCCCCGAGGGGGCGGTGGGAGACGGGGCGGACCGGCCATGACGTCGCCGACCACGGGGAACCGGGCCGAGGGCGATAAACTTCGCGCGTTCCTCGCAGTCCGCGAGTCATCCCCGTTCAAAGGAGAACCTCAGTGTCCGAGCGCACTCTTGTCCTGATCAAGCCCGACGGTGTCGCGCGTGGTCTCATCGGTGACGTGATCGCCCGGATCGAGCGCAAGGGCCTGAAGGTCGCGGCGCTTGAGCTGCGCACCCTGGACGCCGACACCGCCAAGGCCCACTACGCCGAGCACTCGGAGCGGCCGTTCTTCGGCGAGCTGGTCGAGTTCATCACCTCCGGTCCGCTGGTCGCGCTGGTCGCCGAGGGCCCTCGCGCGGTCGAGGCCTTCCGCGCCCTGGCGGGTCTGACCGACCCGGTGAAGTCGGCTCCCGGCACCATCCGTGGCGACCACGCCCTGGAGATCGGTGAGAACGTCGTGCACGGCTCCGACTCTCCCGAGTCCGCCGCCCGCGAGATCAAGCTCTTCTTCCCGGACCGTTTCTAGGTCTCCGGCCTCGCGGAGCCCCGTCGCCCAGGAGGACGACGGGGCTCCGCGTGTTTGAGAAGCTCTAAGATTTTCTCGGAGCTGGTGGGCTCATTGCGCTCAGTGGTGGGTACGTCACGTTACGATTCGAGTGCGTTCTGTAGTTTTCGCCGACGACCCGACGGAAGGAGGCCGCCTTCCTCATGAGCAGCAAGCTTGCATTTCTCGGCCGCGACATGGCGGTCGATCTCGGCACCGCCAACACCCTCGTCTACGTGCGGGGCCGCGGTGTGGTTCTCAACGAACCCTCCGTCGTCGCGATAAACACGACCACGGGAAAGATCGTGGCCATCGGCATCGAGGCCAAGCGCATGATCGGCAGGACACCCGGGAACATCATGGCGATCCGGCCCCTCAAGGACGGTGTGATCGCCGACTTCGACGTCACCGAGCGCATGCTCCGTTACTTCATCCAGCGGGTGCACCGACGCCGTCAGTTCGCCAAGCCGCGCATCATCATCGCGGTGCCGAGCGGGATCACCGGGGTCGAGCAGCGGGCGGTCAAGGAGGCCGGTTACCAGGCGGGGGCCCGGGGGGTCTACATCATCGAGGAGCCGATGGCCGCCGCGATCGGGGCCGGGCTTCCGGTGCACGAGCCCACGGGCAACATGGTGGTCGACATCGGCGGCGGGACGACCGAGGTGGCGATCATCTCGATGGGCGGGGTCGTGACCAGCCAGTCGATCAGGATCGGCGGTGACGAGCTGGATCAGGCGATCATCACCTTCGCCAAGAAGGAGTACTCGCTGATGCTCGGTGAGCGGACCGCCGAGGAGATCAAGATGGCCATCGGCTCCGCCTGCGCGCTCCCTGAGGAGGGGCACGCCGAGATCCGGGGTCGTGATCTGGTCACCGGCCTGCCCAAGACGGTCGTCGTCTCCGCGGCCGAGATCCGCAAGGCCACCGAGGAACCGGTGAACGTGATCGTCGACGCGGTCAAGACGACGCTGGACAAGTGCCCGCCGGAGCTCTCCGGAGACCTGATGGACCGTGGGATCGCGCTCACCGGAGGCGGTGCGCTGCTCAAGGGCATGGACGAGCGGCTCAAGGACGAGACGGGCATGCCGATCCACCTGGTGGACAACGCGCTGGACTCCGTCGCGCTCGGTTCGGGTAAGTGCGTCGAGGACTTCGAGGCGCTGCAGCAGGTCCTGGTGTCGGAACCGCGGCACTGATGAGGGACACGCGCCGGGCACGGATGAGCCTGGGAGTGCTGCTGGCCGCGGCGCTGGTGCTCATGACCGTCGACCACCGCGCGGGAGCGAACTCCCCGCTCAGCCCGCTCAGAGGGGTCGGCGCCGAACTGTTCGGCGCCGCGGAGAACTTCGGGGCGGGGCTGGTCCGGCCGGTCGGGCACTTCTTCGAGACGATGGCGGCCGCGCCGGACGCGCAGCACCGCATCGACGTGCTACGCGCGGAGAACCAGCGGCTCAGACGGGATCTGACGGCCCAGGCGCTGGATCGTGGGCACTCACAGGAGCTGAGCCGTCTGCTCGGTGTCGCGGGGGCCGCCGGATACCGGCTGGTGCCCGCCCAGGTGATCGCGCGGCGTGGCACGCCCGGTTTCGAGGAGGCCGTACAGCTCGACGTGGGCAGTGCCGACGGGGTGCGCTCCGAGATGACCGTGCTCAACGGCGACGGCCTGGTCGGCAGGGTGGTGCAGGTGGGCACCTCGACCTCGACGGTGGTGCTGCTCAGTGACCCGGCCTCCGCGGCGGGGGCGCGCCTTGAAGGGAGCAACGAGATCGGGCTGGTGCACGGGATCGGGCAGAACGGTCGTCTGCTCCGTTTCCGTCTGCTCGACTCCTCGGCGCAGATCGTGCCGGGACGCCGCATCGTGAGTTTCGGCTCCCAGCGGGGCGCGCCGTACGTGGCGGGGGTGCCGATCGGGGTGGTCGAGCGTGTGGAGGCGACTCCGGGGGAGCTGACCAGGGTGGCCTACGCGCGGCCGTACGCCGATCTGACGGCGCTGGACGTGGTCGGGGTGGTGGTGCAGGCGCCCCAGCGTGCCCCGCGGGACACCGTGCTGCCGGCTGTGCCACGGGGAAAGGCGCCGCGTGGGGGCGAGTCGCGGGAGGAGGCGGAGGGTGAGCCGTGACCTGGGGGCCGTCGCGGTGCTCCTGCTGGCCCTTGTCGTCCAGGTGACGTTCGTGAACCGGATTCCGCTGCCCGGCGGGGCCACGCCCGACCTGGTGCTGCTCACCGTCGTGGGGTACGCCCTGGTCCGTGGCGCGACCGCGGGGGCGGTGATGGGGTTCGGCGCAGGGTTCGCCGGTGACGTGCTGCCGCCCGCCGCCCATGTGCTCGGGCAGTACGCGCTTGTGCTGTGCCTGATCGGGTTCGCCGCGGGCAGGGCGGGGGAGAGCCGTCCCGACGCGAGGCTGCCGGTCGCGCTGGCCTGCGCCGCGGCGGGGCCGCCCGCCGTCGCGGTGGTCAGCGTGCTGCTCGGGGCGCCCGGCGCGGGCAGGGACGTGCTGGCCTCTCCGCTGCCCTGGGCGATCGGCTACAACCTGCTGGCGGCGCCTCCGACGGTGTGGTTGGTGATGAGGATGGTCAAGGGGCCGCGCGAGCGGGAGTTGCGGCCGGTCACGCATCTGGTTCGGGGACGTAGATGAGCGGACGGCGAGGCTGGGGCGGGGCGCCGGTCCCGGTCCGCGGGAGGCGGGCATGATCAGGACACGGACCAGGCTGGTCGTGATCCAGATCCTGGTGGCCTCGATGCTGGCGTTGCTCGCCGTACGGCTGTGGCAGGTGCAGGTGGTGCGCGGGGCCGAGTTCGTCGAGGCGGCGACCGAGACACGGACCCGTGACGTGGTCGTGCCCGCGGTGCGTGGGCAGATCCTCGACTCGGCGGGGCGTCCGCTGGTACGCAACCGGACCAGGCTCGTGGTCTCCGTCGACCGTACGAGCCTCAACCGGATGGAGGGCAACGGCAGGGAGGTGCTGCAGCGTCTGGCGGCGGTGCTCGACCGTAAGCCGTCGGAGCTGCGCATGCGGATCAGGGCGTGCGGGCCGGGGGTCACCAGGCCGTGCTGGCCGGGCTCGCCGTACCAGCCGATTCCGATCGACGACGATGTCACGACGCGTGAGGCGCTGCAGATCCTGGAGCGGCAGGAGGAGTTCCCCGGGGTGACCGCCGAGGTGCAGGCGGTCAGGGAGTATCCCGGGAACTCGGCGGGGGCGCAGGTGCTCGGTTACCTGCAGCCGATCACACAGGAGGAGCTGGAGAGGCGCGATGGGTTCAAGGCGGTCTTCTCCGGGGTCGACCTGATGGGCCGTGACGGTCTTGAGGCCGTCTACGACAAGGAGCTTCGAGGGGTTCCCGGGTTGAGACGGGTGCAGGTCGACCGGCTCGGCAAGGTGATCGGGGTGGAGCGGCAGGTGCAGCCGACCCCGGGTGACACGCTCATCACCAGCATCGACGCCAGGGTGCAGGCGGTGACGGAGAAGGCGCTGGCGGGGGCGATGAAGTCGGCGCCGTCCGCGGACGGAGCGGCGGGGGTCGTGCTCGACGTGCGGACCGGCAGGGTGGTCGCGCTGGCCAGTGCGCCGACCTACAACCCGGCGGTGTGGACGGGGGGCATCTCGGAGCCCGAGTACCAGCGCCTGCTCTCCGGCAAGGCGGGCAGGCCACTGGTGTCCAGGGCGATCAAGGGGGAGTTCGCGCCGGGCTCGACGTTCAAGATCTCCTCGGTCTCCGCGATGCTCAGGGACGGTTATCCGCTGCACGGGCACTATGACTGCCCGGGGTCCTTCATGGTCGGCAGCAGGCCGTTCAACAACTTCCACGGCATCGGGATGGGCACCCTGACCCTGCACACGGCGCTGGTGAAGTCCTGCGACACGATCTTCTACCGGGCGGCGTACGAGCAGTGGCTGCGTGACGGGGGGCTGCGGCCCAGGGGCAAGACGAAGGAACCGATGGCGGTGATGGCGCGGGCCTTCGGATTCGGCAGGCCGACGGGGATCGACCTGCCGGGGGAGTCGGCGGGGCGCATCCCCGACCGCGAGTGGAAGAAGCAACTGTGGGACGCGACCAAGACGGAGAACTGCAGGCGGGCCAAGAGCGGATATCCGGAGGTCGCCAGGTCCAGTCCGTCGCGGGCGGCCTTCCTCAAACAGCTGGCGTACGAGAACTGCCTGGAGGGCTACCAGTGGCGGCCCGGAGACGCGGCCAACTTCTCCATCGGGCAGGGTGACGTGCTGGTGACTCCGTTGCAGCTCGCCGCGGCCTACGCGGCGCTCGTCGGTGACGGCAAGCTGCGCAGTCCCCGTATCGGCTGGGCGCTGGTACGCCCGGACGGCACCATGGTCAAGGAGATCAAGGTCCCGGTCGTCGGCAAACTGCCGCTCTCCCAGACCGAGCGGTCCTACATCAGGGGGGCGCTCAGCGAGGTCGCCTCGGACGGTACGGCCGCCGGCGCCTTCGGCGGGTTCCCCATGGACAAGGTCAGGGTCGGCGGCAAGACAGGAACCGCCGAGGTGTACGGCAAGAACGACACCTCCTGGTTCGCCTCGTTCGCCCCGGCGCAGAAACCGCGTTTCGTGATCGTCGTGATGGTCTCCCAGGGAGGGATGGGCGGTCAGACCGCGGCTCCGGCCGCGCGGAAGATCTACGAGGGCATCTACGGCATCGCGCCGCAGGACGGTCAGGACAAGGGGAAGCCGGTGCGCGCGGCGCTGCCCGACCACCGGCCCGCGACCAGGTTGCCGATGATCGAGCGGGACGGGACCGTGGCCCGATGAACCGCACGATGGCCGTGCCGGCCGGTGGTTCCCTCACACGCAGGGCGGTCGCGGCCTCTTCCGCGGTGCGCAGGATGGACGGGGTGCTGCTGGTCGCGGTCGCCGCGCTGACGGTGATCGGGACGTTGCTGGTCTGGTCGTCGACCAGGACCTGGGCGCCCGGCTCGACCGGCCTCGTCAAGAAGCACATTCTCAACGTGGCCATCGGGATCGCGCTGACCAGCGTGGCGGTGATGGTCAACCACAGGTCGCTGCGGGTCTACGCGCCGCTGGTCTACGTCATGAGCCTGGTCGGCCTGGTGCTGGTGATCACGCCGCTCGGCTCGACGGTGAACGGCGCCCACTCGTGGATCATGCTGGGGGGCGGGTTCGCCTTCCAGCCCTCGGAGTTCGCCAAGCTCGGGCTGGTGCTGATGCTCGCCATGCTGCTGGCCAGGCCGGTCAGGGGCACCGACAGGCCCCGCACGCTGGACATCGGGCTCTCGCTCGGGGTCGCGGGGTTCACCATGGGGCTGGTGATGCTCCAGCCCGATCTGGGCACCACCATGGTCCTCGGCGTGATCACGGCCGGGGCGCTGGTGGTCGGGGGCGTCAGGAAGCGGTGGATTCTCGGGCTGGCGTTGCTCGTGGTCTGCGGGGTGGCGGCCGTCTGGTTGTTCGACGTGCTCGAGCCGTACCAGATCGCACGGTTCACCGCTTTTCTGAACCCCGCGAGTGATCCGCGGGGGGTCGGCTACAACAGCACCCAGTCGCTCATCGCGATCGGGTCGGGGGGGCTCTTCGGCAAGGGGCTGTTCGAGGGGGGTCAGACGACGGGGCGGTTCGTGCCGGAACAGCACACCGACTTCATCTTCACCGTCGCCGGGGAGGAGTTCGGCTTCCTCGGGTCGGTCGCCGTGGTGGCGTTGATCGGGGTGATCCTGCTGCGCGGCATGAGGATCGCGCGGTTGTGCGACGACCGGTTCGGGACGCTGGTGGCGGGGGTGATCGTCTGCTGGCTCGCCTTCCAGGCCTTCGTCAACATCGGAATGACGATTGGAATCATGCCGATTACAGGTCTTCCGCTGCCGTTTGTCTCGTATGGTGGTACTGCGACCTTCGCCAATATGATCGCCATAGGCCTGCTCCAGGCCATCCACATTCGCGAGCAACCATTCTGAATCGGCGAACATGAGAGCCGTCCGCATGTTCGCGCCCCTGGATTCTCACTGGATTTCCGTGCGTCAAGCGAACATTCTGGGAACGATGACGGAACTCGCGATGACGGAGGGGCCGTGACATCGGAGCTCGCCGAGCGGCAACGGGCACTGGAACTGCTACGTACCGCGTTCCCCGATTATCGGATCGTGTTCAGCAAGGGTCGCTGGGCCGCTGTTTCGGCCGGGAACCCACCTGCGGTATGGTTCGCCGAAACTCCGAGCAGCCTGTGCGGGCAGCTGTTCCAGGCTCAGCTGCGCAACGGTGGGACGGTGGTTCCCTTCGGCGGTAACGGTTCATGAGGGAGAAACTCCCCTTAACCGGCGAAATGCTCTCAGGTCCACCCGATGTCGATCAGACCACTAGCGTGGGGGCGACCCCATCGGGAAAGGGCCGAAAAAGCCTATGACCCAGAGTTCGAGGGGCGGAGACCGTGCCGCCCTCGCCTGCGCCACTATCATCCGCAACCGTACGCTCGCCGCTCTGCCGGGACCGCCGTCCGCGGCCGTCATCCAGCAGATGGTCGAGGAGATCCACAGTTGCTGCCCGCAGCAGAGCCTGTTCAAATGCCGCAGGCTCGCCCACGGGTGGACCGTCGAGGAGGCCATAGAGCACTTCCACGCCCTGTGCGACAGGGAGGGCATCAAGCGACGAGGCCTGACCGAGCGTTCGTGGCGGGAGTGGGAGGCGGGCGCGCGGCCCGACCGGGACTACACCGATCTGCTGTGCAGGCTCTTCGAGACCGGCCCCGTCCAGCTCGGCTTCGCCAACGACTACACACCTGAGGGGCTTCGGGCCGTGCCGTCGGCGCCGCCCGCCTTCGACATGATCACGGTCGCGGCCGACGAGGCCGGTGCGCACGCGGAGGAGGCGGAGGCGAGCGAGTTGGGCGCGGGTGCGCTGGAACGGCTGCGGACACAGGTCATCTGGGTCGGCAAGCGCTACGTCGCCGAGGCGCCGCTGCCGCTGTTCGTCGAGATGCGTGAGTTGCAGGAGCGCACCAGGAAGGCGCTGGACAAGCGCATCCACCCCGGGCAGGCCAGGGAGCTGTACTTCCTCACCGGCGCGCTGTGCGGGCTGATGGCCAACGTCAGCATGGACATGGACCGCCGTATCCCCGCCGACACCCTCGCCCGGGCCGCGTGGACCTACGGCAAGGTGGCCGGGCACATCGCGCTCATGGGCTGGGCGCGGGGCATGCAGTCCTCCGTCGCGCTGTGGGACAGACGCTACGGCGACGCCGCCAGATACGCCGAGGAGGGCCTGAGCTACCTGCGCGCGGGGTCGGGCGCGGCCCGTCTGCACATGCTGTGCGCCCGCTCCTACGCCATGCTCGGCCGCAGGAGGGAGGCCGCCGACCAGCTGCGCCAGGCCGAGGACGCCAGGGCGGCGGGCTCCGACGAGCTGCACGACGAGATCGGCGGGGAGTTCGCCTTCCGCCCGGCCAAGGAGCGCTACTACGCGGCGGTCACCCACCTGCACCTCGACGAGCCCGCCTCGGCCATCGAGGCGGCCCGCGAGTCGCTGGCGCTGTACGCCGCGGGGGAGCCGGAGAACCGCTCCTACGGGTGTGAGTCCATGGCCAGCGCGCACCTGACGGTCGCCCACATCATGGAGGGCGACGCCGCAGGGGCCGAACAGGCGATGGAGCCGATTCTCGCGCTCGCGCCGGACAGACGCATCGGCAGCCTGGGCGCGACCCTCAGCACGGGTCGTGAGCTGCTGGCATCCCGGCCCGGCGGACAGCAGTTGGCCAGGCAGATCGAGAGTTTCTGCGCGGTGGGTCTGCCCCAGCGGGCCCGCCACGCCATTTCAGACAGGAGCGGACGATGACGATTGCCGCGGAGGGCTCGCTCCTCACCAGGGCAGCCATGGCACTCAACGAGGCATGCCGGAAGGCCGATCTGGACGCGGACGGGGTCACGCTGCTGCGTGACTTCGCCAACACCGTCTACCACCTGCCAGCCGAGCGCGTCGTCGTACGGCTGGCGCAGGCGAACACCCCCGGGAAGTTCGACCGCCTGGTGACCTCGGTGAAGGTCACGCGCTGGCTGGTCGAACAGGGCTTCCCCACGATCAGGCCGCTTGAGATCAAGCAGCCGATCGTCGCCGAGGGGTTCCTGGCCACCTTCTGGCACCACGAGGAGCACATCGGCCCCCCGCCGGACCCGGCTCAGCTCGGACCGCTGCTGCGGCGGCTGCACGACCTTCCGCCGGTGCCGTTCGAACTGCCGACCCACGACCCGTTCGGCACCGTGCGCAGGTCGATCCTGGCCGGTCTCGCCCTCGGGGAGGCCGACCGCGCCTGGCTCCTGGAACGTTGCGAGGCGCTGGCCGAGACCTACTACGAGCGGCTTGAGTTCGCGCTGCCGTACGGGCTGGTGCACGGGGACGCCCATCGGGGGAACATGATCCGCACCCGTGAGGGGTTCCTGCTGTGCGACTGGGACGGGGTGTGCGCCGGGCCGAGGGAGATCGACCTGATTCCCACGCTCGCGGGCGTGCGCTTCGGGCTGACCGAGCGCCAGCGGAGCAATTTCAGCCAGGCCTACGGCTACGACGCGACCAGGTGGGAGGGGTATCCGGTGCTGCGCGACATGCGCGAGCTGCAGACCCTCACCGCCGTGCTGCGCAACGCGCACCGCGACGAGACCGCCTTCGCCGAGCTTCGGCACCGCCTTGACTCGCTGAGGGCGGGCGACGATCGCCAGTGGCACCCTTTCTAGGCGGATAGTCTTGGCCTATGCCTGTCGAGTCGTTGTTTCCCCGCCTGGAAGCGCTCCTGCCCAGGGTGCAGAAGCCGATCCAGTACGTCGGAGGTGAGCTCAACTCGACCGTCAAAAGCTGGGACGAGGCGACGGTCCGCTGGGCTCTGATGTATCCGGACGCCTACGAGGTGGGCCTGCCCAACCAAGGCGTGCAGATCCTCTACGAGATCCTCAACGAGATGCCGGAGACCCTGGCCGAGCGGACCTACGCGGTCTGGCCCGACCTGGAGGCGCTCATGCGGGCCGAGGGGGTGCCCCAGTTCACCGTCGACGCGCACCGCCCCGTGCGGGCGTTCGACGTGTTCGGGATCTCCTTCTCCACCGAGCTCGGTTACACCAACATGCTCACCGCGCTCGACCTCGCCGGCATCCCGCTCGACGCCGCTGACCGGGGCGAGGACGACCCGATCGTCCTCGCCGGAGGTCACGCGGCCTTCAACCCCGAGCCGATCGCCGACTTCATCGACGCCGCGGTGCTCGGGGACGGTGAGCAGGTCGCCATCGCGATCACCGAGGTGATCCGCGAGTGGAAGGCCGAGGGCTCGCCCGGCGGACGCGACGAACTGCTCATGCGCCTGGCCGAGTCCGGCGGGGTCTACGTGCCCCGCTTCTACGACGTCGAATACCACCCCGACGGCAGGATCCAGCGGGTGGCGCCGAACCGCTCGGGCGTGCCCTGGCGCATCCACAAGCACACGGTCATGGACCTCGACGAGTGGCCCTATCCGAAGAAGCCGCTGGTCCCCCTGGCCGAGACCGTGCACGAGCGGTTCAGCGTCGAGATCTTCCGCGGCTGCACGCGTGGCTGCCGCTTCTGCCAGGCAGGGATGATCACCCGCCCGGTCAGGGAGCGTTCGATCACCACGATCGGCGACATGGTCGAGGCCGGGATCAAGGCCTCCGGCTTCAACGAGGTCGGCCTGCTCTCACTGTCGTCGGCCGACCACTCCGAGATCGGCGAGGTCGCCAAGGGGCTGGCCGACCGCTACGAGGGCACCAACACCTCGCTGTCGCTGCCCTCGACCCGGGTCGACGCCTTCAACATCGACCTGGCCAACGAGTTCTCCCGCAACGGCCGCCGTTCCGGCCTGACGTTCGCCCCCGAGGGCGGCTCAGAGCGGATGCGCAAGGTGATCAACAAGATGGTCACCGAGGAAGACCTGATCAGGACCGTCACCACGGCCTACAGCCAGGGCTGGCGGCAGGTGAAGCTCTACTTCATGTGCGGTCTGCCGACCGAGGAGGACGTCGACGTCCTGGGCATCGCCGACCTGGCCAGGAAGGTCATCAAGGCCGGTCGCGAGGCCACCGGGTCGCGTGACGTGCGCTGCACGGTCTCCATCGGCGGGTTCGTGCCCAAGCCGCACACCCCCTTCCAGTGGGCGGCCCAGGCCTCCCACGAGGTGGTCGACCACAGGCTCAAGGCGCTGAAGGACACCCTGCGCGGCGACAAGGAGTACGGCCGCGCCATCGGCATGCGCTACCACGACGGCAAACCCTCGATCGTCGAGGGGCTGCTGTCCAGGGGTGACCGCAGGGTCGGTGAGGTCATCCGTGCGGTGTGGCAGGACGGCGGACGGTTCGACGGCTGGAGCGAGCACTTCTCCTACCAGCGCTGGATGGACGCCGCCGCCAAGGTCGGCATCGACGTCGACTGGTACACCACGCGGGAGCGCGAGGAGAACGAGGTGCTCCCCTGGGACCACCTCGACGCGGGCCTCGACCGCGAATGGCTCTGGCAGGACTGGCAGGACGCAGTCAACGACGTCGAGGTCGAGGACTGCCGCTGGAGCCCGTGTTACGACTGCGGCGTGTGCCCGACCATGGGCACCGAGATCCAGATCGGGCCCACGGGGAAGAAGCTGCTGCCACTGACGGTTGTCTGATATAGGCCGTGCGTGAGCACGGCCCGCTGACAAAGGCGACCATCACGACTTGGGAAGGACGAAACCACTCTGAAACCCGTTCCCGATGGGCCGGCGCCCGCGCCGGTCGCGCAGCGTCTACGCGTCCGATACGCCAAGCGCGGCCGTCTGCGCTTCACCAGTCACCGTGACATCTCCCGGGCGGTGGAACGTGCCGTTCGCCGCGCCGACGTGCCGGTGGCGTTCAGCGCGGGCTTCTCACCCCACCCCAGGATCTCCTACGTGGGCGCCGCCGCGCCGACCGGAGTCGCGAGCGAGGCCGAATACCTTGAGATCGCCGTGACCCGGCGATGCGACCCCGACCGGTTGCGCGCCGCCCTGGACGACTCGCTCCCGCCGGGCCTCGACGTGCTGGCGGTCGTCGAGGCGGCCGGGGAGAACCTGTCCGACCGGCTCGAATGCTCCGCGTGGGAGGTACGGCTGCCGCAGGCGGATCCCGCCCTCGCGGCCGTCGCGGTCGAGCAGTTCAAGGCCGCCGAGCGCGTCGAGGTCGAGCGCCTGACGAAGAAGGGGCTGCGCCGCTTCGACGCCCGGGAGGCGGTGCTGGGTCTCGAGACCCGTGAGGCAACTGAGGGAACTGAGACAACAGCAGGTCAGGGGTCCAGTCAGCCATGTGTCATACTTCGCATGGTTGTACGGCACGCTACTCCTGCCGTTCGACCCGACGACGTTCTTACCGGACTGCGTCTTGTGGCTGGCTTCGCGCCGCCGGTGCCCCCCGAGGTGACCAGGCTGGCGCAGGGACCGCTCGACGTGATGACCGGTGAGCCCGCCGACCCCTTCGGCCTGGACCGCGACACCACGCGCGGCGGCGAAACGGAACCGGTGGGCGGGCACGTCGGCGGCGACCTATAGGACTTGGCGCCGGACCCGCGGGCCCGGCGTACAGCGAGAGACGAGAGCTCCCGCGCGGCGCGGAGACGCGCCCGGGAGCTGACGGGAGAACGCCCGCATGCTCGACAACGAGCCCGGAACCGGGGCCACAGGCCCTGGCGGGGACACAGAGGAACAGCCGAAGCAGGCACCGCGCAGGCGGGCCGCGAGCAGGCCGGCGGGCCCTCCGCCGGAGGAGCCGGAGACCACCCCGCCGGTGGTCGTGGTCACCAGACCCGAACCGGAGCCCGAGCCCGCCGGGGAGCCGGTCGCCACGGCGGCGCCCGAGGTGACAGCGCCTGAGGTGACGGCGCCCGAGCCGGCTCAGGAGGAGGCGCCCAAGCGCGCCACCAGACGAAGGACGACCGCGGCGACGGGTACGACCACGCGGCGGAGCCGTACGAAGAAGACGGCCGAGGAGACGGCGGAGCCGGTCGCCGCGGCTGAGGAGAGCGCCGAGGAACCGGCGCAGGAGGCCCCCGCGCCCGCCAGGCGCAGCCGTACGCGGAAGAAGGCCGTCCAGGAGGAGACGCTCCCCGAGCTGGCCGCCGAGGCGGTTCCGGCCGAGGAGGTCGTTCCGGTCCAGGAGGTCCCGGAGGGGCTTCTGGTCGCGATGCCCGCCGACGAGCCGCTGGACGATGAGCCCGCGGGCGAGGATGTCGCCGAGGAGCGCCCCGGCCTGTTCGCCGATCCGTTCGGCCTGACCGCGCAGGAACGCTTCGAGGTCCCCACCGTCACCTTCCAGGCGCCCGCCGCGGTGTTCCAGCCGCTGTTCCAGGCGCCCGATCCCTATCGCGCGGAACCGCCCGCCCGCCCCGCCGCGCCGCAGCCGCCCGAGCCGCCGCAGCCTGAGCCCGAGGCCGTCGAGGACGAGGCGGAGGGCGCAGAGGAGCCCGAGGACGACGACTCGGATGGGGACGAGTTCGAGGGCAGCCGCCGCCGTCGCCGCCGCAGGGGCGGTCGTGGCCGGGGCAAGACGCGTGAGCTCGACGAGGCCGACGAGGACGACTCCGAACAGCGGCAGCCGCAGGAGGAGGAGCCCTCCGCCGAGAGCGCCCAGGAGGAGGAGCAGGACGGCGGCGGCACCTCCCGCCGTCGCCGCCGTCGCCGCCGCAGGGGCGCCGACGACGCGGGTGAGATCAACGACGACCCGCCGAACACGGTCGTGCGCATCCGCGCGCCCAGGGCCGGTCGCAGCACCTCCGCCGACGAGGTGCAGAGCGTGCGCGGCTCGACCCGCCTGGAGGCCAAGAAGCAGCGCCGCAGGGAGGGCAGGGAGCTCGGCAGGCGGCGTCCGCCGATCATCACCGAGTCGGAGTTCCTGGCCCGCAGGGAGTCGGTCGAACGCGTCATGGTCGTGCGCCGCACCGGTGGCCGCACCCAGATCGCGGTCCTCGAGGACGGTGTGCTGGTCGAGCACTACGTCAACCGTGAGGCGAGCCAGTCCTACGTGGGCAACGTCTACCTCGGCAAGGTGCAGAACGTCCTGCCCAGCATGGAGGCGGCCTTCGTCGACATCGGCAAGGGCCGTAACGCGGTGCTCTACGCCGGTGAGGTCAACTTCGACACCGTGGGCCTGGAGGGCCAGCCGAAGCGGATCGAGGTGGCGCTGAAGTCGGGCCAGTCGGTGCTGGTGCAGGTCACCAAGGACCCCATCGGGCACAAGGGCGCGCGGCTCACCTCCCAGATCAGCCTTCCCGGCCGTTACCTGGTCTACGTGCCCGACGGCTCGATGACCGGTATCAGCCGCAAGCTCCCCGACAAGGAGCGCACCCGGCTCAAGGGCATCCTGAAGAAGGTGATGCCGGAGAACGCGGGCGTCATCGTCCGCACCGCCGCCGAGGGGGCCTCCGAGGAGGAACTCGGCCGCGACGTGGCCAGGCTGTCGGCCCAGTGGGAGAACATCCAGCGCAAGGCCAAGTCGGCCAGCGCGCCCGAGCTGCTGTCGTCCGAGCCCGACCTGACGGTCCGGGTGGTCCGCGACGTGTTCAACGAGGACTTCACCTCGCTGGTCGTCGCGGGCGACGACGTGTGGGAGACGGTCGACGAGTACGTCCGCTACGTGGCGCCGCACCTGGCCGACCGGCTCGTCAGGTGGCAGGAGCAGGGCGACGTCTTCGCGGCCTACCGGATCGACGAGCAGATCGCCAAGGCGATGGAGCGCAAGGTCTGGCTGCCCAGCGGCGGCTCGCTGGTGATCGACAGGACCGAGGCCATGACGGTCGTCGACGTCAACACCGGCAAGTTCACCGGCCAGGGCGGCAACCTTGAGGAGACCGTCACCCGCAACAACCTGGAGGCGGCCGAGGAGATCGTCCGCCAGCTCAGGCTTCGGGACATCGGCGGCATCATCGTCATCGACTTCATCGACATGGTGCTGGAGAACAACCGGGACCTGGTGCTGCGGCGCCTGCTCGAGTGCCTGGCCCGTGACCGGACCAAGCACCAGGTGGCGGAGGTCACCTCGCTCGGCCTGGTCCAGATGACCCGTAAGCGGGTCGGGCAGGGGCTGCTCGAGGCCTTCTCGACCGTCTGTGAGTGCTGCAACGGCCGCGGCCTGCACGTCTCCACCGAGCCGGTGGAGAGCAAGCCCGAGCCGCGCGGCACCCAGGGCAAGATGGCCGTGGAGAAGGCCGTCGCGGAGAAGCTCGTCAAGGACGGCCACGCCGTCGCGGCCAGCGAGGTGTCCGGCCGTGATACGGTGACCGATGCGCTTGATGACGTCCGAGGTGAGGACGCGCAAGCCGTACAGGCTTCGGGCCGGGGGCGGCGACGCTCCCGTAAGGCCAAGACGGCCGACTAGACCCGTTCCACAGGATTTCCACGAGGGACGGGCCTGGCCCGGCCTACCGACGTTCCGCCCGGTTCGACCAGGAGACCGGTAATCCGGTACCCTGGTGAACCGGTGCGCTCATGGCGCGCCCTGTTCGCGCGCCTACCTGGTTCGTCGGTCACAATCAATGCCCACGGCCGGATGCGGGGCGCAGCATCCAGCGAGCAAACAGTCAGAAGAAGGGTTCCGCGGTGTACGCGATCGTTCGTTGCGGCGGCAGGCAGCAGAAGGTCTCCGTCGGTGACGTCCTTGAGGTGGACAAGGTCGCCGGCGAGGTCGGTTCCACGGTTTCGCTGCCGACGGTGCTCGTCGTCAACGATGGCGATGTGACCACCGAGGCGGGCAAGTTCACCGTCGCCGCCGAGATCCTCGGCGAGACCAAGGGTCCGAAGATCCGGATTCTCAAGTACAAGAACAAGTCCGGCTACAAGAAGCGCCAGGGTCACCGCCAGCGTTACACGCAGGTGAAGATCACCGGCATCAACCAGGCCTGAGTTTCGGGAGTTTTGCGAGATGGCACACAAGAAGGGCGCGTCGTCCACTCGGAACGGCCGTGACTCCAACGCCCAGCGGCTCGGTGTGAAGCGCTTCGGCGGTCAGCTGGTCAACGCCGGTGAGATCATCGTTCGCCAGCGTGGCACCCACTTCCACCCCGGCGACAACGTCGGCCGTGGCGGCGACGACACGCTGTTCGCGCTGGCCGCGGGTCACGTGAAGTTCGGCGTCAAGCGCGGGCGCCGCGCAGTGAGCATCATCCCGGTCGCGGAGTAGATCCGCACCGACAGACGTCAACGGCAGGGGTGGATCGCATAGGCGGTCCACCCCTGTTCGCGTTTTAAAACGGGTATTTCCGCATATGGGGGTAGGGAGCAGGCATGCCGGACTTTGTGGACCAAGTGGTCCTGCACATCAAGGCCGGTGACGGGGGACATGGCTGCGCCTCTGTCCATCGGGAGAAGTTCAAGCCGCTCGGCGGCCCCGACGGAGGCAACGGAGGTCGCGGCGGCGACGTGATCCTTGAGGTCGACGCCAACACCGCGACGCTGCTGGACTACCACCGCCGCCCGCACCGCAAGGCGGCCAACGGCAAGCAGGGCCAGGGGTCCAACCGTGACGGGGCGAACGGCGACGACGTCGTGCTGCCCGTCCCCGACGGCACCGTCGTCAGGAACGCGTCGACCGGCGAGGTCCTGGTCGACATGATCGGCGCCGGCACCCGCTACGTGATCGCAGAGGGCGGCCACGGCGGGCTCGGCAACGCCGCCCTGGCCTCGACCAAGCGCAAGGCCCCCGGTTTCGCGCTGCTCGGCGAGGCCGGTGACGAGCTCGACGTGATGCTGGAGATGAAGAGCGTCGCCGACGTCGCCCTCGTCGGCTTCCCCAGCGCGGGCAAGTCCTCGCTCATCGCCGCCCTCTCCGCGGCCCGCCCCAAGATCGCCGACTACCCGTTCACCACGCTGATCCCCAACCTCGGCGTGGTCACCGCGGGCGACACGATCTTCACCGTCGCCGACGTGCCCGGCCTGATCCCGGGGGCGTCCGAGGGCAAGGGGCTGGGGCACGAGTTCCTGCGGCACGTCGAACGCTGCAACACCCTCGTGCACGTGATCGACTGCGCGACCATGGAACCGGACCGCGACCCGATCAGCGACTACGAGGCGATCGAGGCGGAGCTGAGGGCGTACGGCAAGCTGGAGGACCGGCCGCGTCTGGCCGTGCTCAACAAGGCCGACGTCCCCGACGCCCGCGAGCTGGCCGACATCGTCAGGCCGATGCTCGAGGAGCGGGGCATGCGGGTCTTCACGATCTCCGCGGCCACCCACGAGGGCCTCAAGGAGCTGACCTACGCGATGGGCGAGATGGTCGACGCCGCCCGGAAGGCCGCGCCGGTGGTCGAGCCGACCCGTCTGGTCATCAAGCCCAAGCAGCTCGGCGACACGGGTTTCGCGGTGCGCCGGGTCGACGACAACACCTTCCAGGTCACCGGGGCGAAGCCGGAGCGGTGGATCCGCCAGACCGACTTCACCAACGACGAGGCCGTCGGTTACCTGGCCGACCGTCTCGAACGGCTCGGGGTCGAGGAGGAGCTCACCAAGGCGGGCGCGAAGGCGGGCGCCGAGGTGATCATCGGCTCCATGGAGAACGGCTACATCTTCGACTGGCAGCCGACCCTCAACGCCGAGGCCGTGCACCAGGGGCCGCGCGGCTCGGACAACAGGCTCGGATAGCCTGCTGTCCAGCGGTGATCTCCGCGGCCCCTCCGATTCCGGGAAAGGTGAGCGTTTCGTGGACTCTGTGCGCGATCGAATCCGTACGGCCTCGCGCCTTGTCGTGAAGGTGGGTTCGTCGTCGCTCACGACCCCGCAGGGGACGATCGACGTCGACCGGGTCGACGCCCTGGTCGACGTGCTCGCCGCGCGCCGTACGGCGGGGACGCAGGTCGTGCTGGTCTCCTCCGGGGCGATCGCGGCGGGTCTCGGCCCGCTCGGCCTCTCGGCCAGGCCGCGTGACCTGGCCACCCAGCAGGCCGCGGCCTCGGTCGGCCAGGGGGTGCTGGTCGCCCGCTACACCTCCTCCTTCGCCCGATACGGCCTGAGGGTCGGCCAGGTGCTGCTGACCGCCGACGACATGATGCGCCGCGCGCACCACGTCAACGCCCAGCGCACGCTGAGCAGGCTGCTCGAGCTCGGCATCGTCCCGGTGGTCAACGAGAACGACACCGTGGCCACCGACGAGATCCGCTTCGGCGACAACGACCGGCTCGCCGCCCTGGTCGCCCACCTGACGCGCGCCGAAGCCCTGGTGCTGCTGTCCGACGTGGACGCGCTCTACGACGGCGACCCGCGCCGTCCCGGTGCCAGCAGGTTGCGGGAGGTGCGCGGCCCGCAGGACCTGGTCGGGGTCGAGCTGGGCAAGGGCGGCGCCGTCGGCACCGGTGGGATGGTCACCAAGGTGCAGGCCGCCAGGATCGCCACCGGTGCGGGCGTGCCGGTGGTGCTGACCGCGGCCGCGCACGCCGCGCAGGCTCTCGCGGGCGTCGACATCGGCACCTGCTTCCACCCCGACGGCCGTCATCCGGGCACCCGCCTGCTCTGGCTGGCACACGCGACCACCGGGCGGGGCAGGCTCCACCTGGACTCGGGCGCGGTGGACGCCGTGGTCGGGCGCCGCAAGTCGCTGCTGCCCGCCGGGGTCACCGCCGTCGAGGGAGACTTCGCCGCGGGCGACCCGGTCGATCTGTGTGGGCCGCTCGGCGGGGTGGTCGCCAGAGGGCTGGTCAACTTCGACGCCGTCGAGATCCCGGACCTGCTCGGCCGTTCGACGCGTGAACTGGGCGTCAGCCTGGGTCCGGAATATGAACGCGAGCTCATCCACCGTGACGACATCGTCATACTGGAGTCCCACCACTAGTTCTTTTGGAGCGCGACATGTCCGAGGACTTCCTGAAGGTAGCCCTGGCGGCTAAGGAGGCCGCCGCCGAGCTGGCCCCGCTGCCGCGGGCCCCGAAGGACGTCGCGCTCCGCGCGATCGCCGACGCCCTGGTCGCCAGGTCGGCCGAGATCGTCGCCGCGAACGCGCTCGACGTCGAGCGGGCGGAACAGAACGGCGTCCAGACCTACATGATCGACCGGCTCAGGCTCGACGAGGGACGGGTCGCCGCCATCGCGGACGCCGTACGTCAGGTAGCCGACCTGCCCGACCCGGTCGGTGAGGTGATCCGGGGCGGCACACTGCCCAACGGTCTCGAACTGCGCCAGCTCAGGGTGCCGCTCGGCGTGATCGGCATCATCTACGAGGGCCGTCCCAACGTGACCGTGGACGCCGCCGCGCTCTGCCTGAAGAGCGGCAACGCGACCCTGCTGCGCGGCTCGTCGAGCGCCTACGCGTCGAACACGGTCCTGGTGAGGATCATGCAGGAGGCGCTGGAGGGCACCGAGGTCCCGGCCGGGGCCGTACAGCTGGTGCCCGGACAGTCCAGGGAGTCGGCCAAGGAGCTCATGCGGGCCCGTGGCCTGGTCGACGTGCTGATCCCGCGCGGCGGGGCCTCACTGATCAACTCGGTGGTCGAGGAGTCGACGGTCCCGGTCATCGAGACCGGTGTCGGCAACTGCCACGTCTACGTGGACGCCGAGGCCGACCTCGACCTCGCCCTGGAGATCCTGGTCAACGCCAAGGCGCAGCGGCCCTCGGTGTGCAACGCCGCCGAGACGTTCCTGGTGCACGCCGACGTCGCGGACGCCTTCGTGCCGCGCGCGCTGGCCGCGCTGGCGGCCGAGGGGGTCACGGTGCACGGCGACGCCAGGATCGCCGCCCACGGTGACGGCGTGGTGCCCGCGGGGGAGGAGGACTTCCTGGCCGAGTATCTCTCGCTGGACATCGCGGCGGCCGTCGTCGACTCCCTGGAGGAGGCGGTCGCGCACATCAGGAAGTACGGCTCGGGCCACACCGACGCCATCGTCACCCGCTCCGTCACGGCCTCCCGGCGATTCGTCGCCCTGGTCGACTCGGCCGCGGTCGCGGTCAACGCCTCGACCAGGTTCACCGACGGGGGAGAGTTCGGGTTCGGCGCCGAGATCGGCATCTCCACCCAGAAGCTGCACGCGCGCGGGCCCATGGGCCTGCCGGAGCTGACCTCCACCAAGTGGATCTACACCGGTGAGGGGCATCTGCGCACCGGTGCGGGCACGGTCATCGCCTCTTCGGGCGCTACGAACGGTTAGGGTGTGTCGCTCCGGGTGATCGGGGCCCAGGATGGTTTGACTGGGCCCCATGGAGACCGTGATCGCGTTCCTGTTCGTCGTCGTCGTGCTGGTGTGTCTCGACCGCCTGATGCTGTGGCTTGAGGGCAGGGGGCATGTGCGCTGGCGCCGTAGTGGAAGGCGGGACCTGTCGGCCGAGCCGACGGCGGAGCTGGACAGTCTCCTGGAGGAGTCCCGCCCCTGAATCGGCATGGATCTTTCCCCTCGTACGGCGCGCCTCCGGAAAATCGTCATATTCGCCCGCTATGGTGAGGACTCCTATGGCTGGAGAGCAGGGAAGCACGGGCGAACGTGCGACCCGGTAGGCACAGCGGTCCCCCCAGGGCCATGTGGCCGACGCAGGAGGTCACGTGGGTCGTCTCGGGCGCGTCGGCTCCTACACGCTGGTTGAGCGCTTAGGCCGGGGCGGCATGGGTGAGGTCTACCACGCGACCAACAAGCGTGGTGAGAGCGTCGCCCTCAAGATGCTCCACGACGCCGTCGACGCCGACGCGGAGTCGCGAATACGCCTCGAACGCGAGGTGCGCGCGCTGCGCCGGGTCGAGAGCCCCTACGTCGCGCGGGTCCTCGACGCCGACCTCGCCTGTGAGCGCCCCTACCTCGTCATGGAGTACATCGAGGGCGACACCCTCCTCGACCGTGTACGGCGCGGCGGCCCGCTCGGGGGGACGGCGCTGATCAATCTGGCCCACGGCCTGGCCACCGCCCTGTCGATCACCCACGCGGCCGGGATCGTCCACCGTGACCTCAAGCCCGCCAACGTCCTGATCAACGTGGAGAACGACCCGGTCCTGATCGACTTCGGCATCGCCCAGGTGCTGGACGCCACCCGGCTCACCCTGACCGGAACCTTCCTGGGCACCCCCAGTTACGCCGCTCCCGAGGTGTTCGCCGACGAGCCCGTCGGTGAACCCGCGGACGTGCACGCCTGGGCGGCGACCGTCGCCTTCGCGGCGACGGGGCGCCCCACCTTCGGCAGGGGGCCCGCGGAGGCGCAGATGTACGCCATCCTCAACGGCCAGGCCGATCTGGCCGGTGTCCCGGCGGCGCTGCTCCCGCTGGTACGGGCGGCCCTGCACCGGGAGGCGGCCAAGCGCCCGACCGCGGCCCTTCTCACCGCCCGTCTGAGCCGGCTGGCCAGGGCCGCGGGAGCGGAGCAGAGGCCGCGCGGCGCGGCGCGGCAGGTTCCGGTGGCCGCCGCGGCGGGTGCGGCGCGCAGAGCGGAGGCGCGCCCGCGCGGGGCGGGCACCAGAACGGAGGAGCCGCCGCGGCCCGGACGGCCCGTCCAGGGGCACGAGGGGGTCACGCGTCAGCCCGTGACCGGTGAGCCGTCCGGGGACAGGCCCGCCCGGCGGATGGTCAGGAGGCCGCGGGCGGGCGGCTCCGCAGAGGACTCCGTGCCCGGCAGGCCGTCCCAGAAGGGGAGCGCGGCGCTGGGGCTGCTGCTGGCCGTACTGGCCGTGCCGTGTGTCGTGGCGACCGTGATCTGGCCGGTGGCCACCTTCGCCGTGACGGGGGCCTGCGCCGCGCTGGTCCGTTCGGTCTGGGCCGGGCACCGGCTGGCGCGCGGACGCAGGACGGCCAGGTCACGGGGTGTCCTGCGGGCCGCGTCCTTCCCGCCGGTCTTCGCGATCTCGCTGCTGACCGTGCTCGCCTGGCCGGGGCTTCCCGCCGCCGCGGCGGCCTGGGTGACCCTGTGGCTGGCCTGCGGGGGTTCGCCGCCGCCTGAGTGGTGGTTGCAGCCTGCCCCGGTGATCCTCGCGGGCGTCGTGTTCGGCGTCCTCTGCGGCATGATCGTCAACCGAGAGGTGGAGCGGGTCGGCGCGAGGTTCCCCGAGCTCCACAAGGAGGGGCTGCGCATGCTCGCGTTGCTGGGCGGGTTCGTCGCCCTGTGCGCGGCCGCGGTGCGCGCGCTCGCGTTCCTGATCTAGTCTCCGGAGCGCCTCACGGGATCTCCGGAAGGGGTGGCCTTCGGAAAAGGCCCGGAAGGCGGCCTTCCAGACCTTTTCAGGGAGCCACGCCCTCAGTTGCCGTCGCGGCGGGCGAAGCGGTTGAAGATGCGCTCACCCGCGTTGACCGCACCCTCGGCGACGTCGCGCAGGACGCCGATGAAGGGGTCCTGCGACTGGGACCAGGACTCGCGGTAGGAGCGGGCGGCGGCCCTGACCTCCTCGGAGATCTTGGCGTTCGCGTCGTCGGCCCGGCGGGGGTAGTCGCCGGAGAGGATGGTCTCGTACTCGCCACTGCGGCGCCACTTGTCCAGCTCGGCCACCCGGGAGACGGCGAACGGGTGGGTCGTGCCGAGCAGGTTGAGGACCTTGAGCAGGCCGTCACGGACGTCACCGGCCGTGTCGTACTCGCGGGCCTGGTCGAGGAAGGCCTCGATGTTCATCTCGTGCAGGCGGGAGCCGCCGGCGAGCTTCATCAGCGCGCGCAGCGCGGCCTCCGGATCCTGGCCGCAGAGCAGGCCGCCGCGGTCGGCCGACAGCTCCGACTTGCGGTGCCACTCCTCAAGGCCGGCGACGATCGCGCGCAGCCCGATGTAGCCGAGGGGGATCCAGGCGACACGGGTGGCCAGACGGGTCAGGATGTCCAGCATGGTGCGGTAGACCGCGTGGCCGGACAGGATGTGCGCGGTCTCGTGGCCGACGACGAAACGCAGTTCCTCGTCGTCCATGAGGTCGAGCAGACCGGTGGTGACGACGATGAACGGGTCGTCGAACCCGATCGCCATGGCCTGCACCTGCGGGCTCTGCTGGACGTACACCTCGGGAATGCGGTGCAGGTCCAGGGTGTAGGCCGCGTCACGGCCCATGTCGTGCAGCGTGCGGAACTGGGTCTCGCCGGTGCGCACCGCGGAGGCGAGGTAGATCAGGCGCAGGCGGCGCTCACTGATCAGGCCGGACATCTGCTTGAGAACCGTGTCGAACCCGCTGAGCGAGCGCAGGGCTACCAGCGCGGATCGGTCGGCGGGATGTTCGTAGGCACGTGAGCTTACGCCGGGAAGCTGCACGCGATTGCGATCCGGGGTGGTGGTCATGTCCGGCATGCTACGTCGGGCCCGCCGGGCATGCGCGGGGGGTGATTAAAAGCCAGGTACGGCTTACGCGTATGGTCCGTTTCATGATGAAAGCGGCCAACGGCACGGGGAAGAGACGCCTGGGAGTCATGGGCGGCACCTTCGACCCCATCCATCACGGGCACCTCGTCGCCGCCAGTGAGGTCGCGCATCACTTCCACCTCGACGAGGTGATCTTCGTGCCGACGGGGCGGCCGTGGCAGAAGGCCGACAGGACCGTCTCGGCCGCGGAGGACCGCTATCTGATGACGGTCATCGCGACCGCCTCGAACCCGAGTTTCTCGGTGAGCCGGGTGGACATCGACCGCCCCGGGCCCACCTACACCATCGACACCCTCAGGGAGATCGCCGCGGCCGGGGGAGCCGACGTCGAGCTGTACTTCATCACCGGGGCCGACGCGCTGTCGCAGATCCTGGGCTGGCACGACGCCGACGAGCTCTTCACCATCGCGCACTTCGTCGGGGCCACCCGGCCCGGTCACATCCTGCGCGACCCCGGGCTGCCCGAGGGCAAGGTCAGCCTGCTGGAGATCCCGGCACTGGCCATCTCGTCGTCGGAGTGCAGGGAACGTGTCTCTTCCGGACAACCCATCTGGTACCTGGTCCCTGACGGTATTGTGCAGTACATCAATAAACGCGGCCTTTACCGCCATGTGCGCTCTTCGCCGGACCATCAATCCGTTTGCGACGTGGAATCGGGTGGCACACGATAGGCGTTGTACCCGAAGGCGGCTCTTCGACAGGCGTTCGATCGGGCACCCTGATAGGTGACAGCGCCGACTACTGGAGGACTAACCGAAACCGTGACCGCAACCGACAGATCCGTCCAGCTCATCAGGATCGCCGCCGAGGCCGCGGCCGACAAGCTGGCCGACGACATCCTCGCCTATGACGTGAGCGACCAGCTCGTCATCACCGACGCCTTCCTGCTCTGCTCCGCCACCAATGACCGCCAGGTCCGCTCCATCGTCGACGAGATCGAGGAGCGGCTGCGCGTCGAGGCCCACGCCAAGCCCGTCCGCCGTGAGGGAGAGCGTGAGGGCCGCTGGGTTCTCCTCGACTACGTCGACATCGTCGTGCACGTCCAGCACGAGGAGGACCGCACCTTCTACGCCCTGGAGCGGCTGTGGAAGGACTGTCCCGCCATCGGCCTGCCCGACAGTGTCGCGCAGGCCGCCGCTCAGCGTGCCCGCCCGGCGGTAACTGAGTGAGCCGCCGTGTCGTCTGCCTGAGACACGGCCAGACGCTGTGGAACGTCGAACACCGCTTCCAGGGCCACAGCGACATCCCGCTCGACGAGACCGGCATCGCCCAGGCGGCGAGGGCCGCCTCGCTGCTCGCCGCGCTCCGCCCCACCGTGATCGTTTCCTCCGACCTCCAGCGGGCCTACGACACCGCCTCCGCGCTCGGCCGTCTCACCGGTCTGAGCGTGTCGGTCGACAAGGACCTGAGGGAGCGGGGCGGCGGCGAATGGGAGGGACTCACCCGCGAGGAGATCTCCGCCGGGTGGCCCGAGCAGTACGCCGCCTGGGAGGCCCCCGGTGGTGAGGAGGTCGCCGACGTCGCCGCGCGCGTCTCGACCTCCATCCGCAGATGGGCCGAACGGCTCGACGAGGACGGTCTGCTGGTCGTCGCCTCCCACGGAGCGGCGATCCGGCTCGGCATCGCCCACCTGCTCGGCCTGCCGGAGGATCTCTGGTCCGCCCTCGGCGGCCTGGGCAACTGCTCCTGGTCGGTGCTTGAGGAGGGGCGCAGGGGCTGGCGCCTGATGGAGCACAACGCCGGAACCCTCCCCGAGCCCGTCCAGAGCGACGACAGCCCCGAGGTGACGCAGAGCTGACCCCTCGTACGGCTCACGCCCGGTGAAGGGCGAGAGCCGTACGGTCGTCGATTAGGTGAACCCCAGGGTGTCCTTGTATGCTTCCCAAGCGCCGCAACGAGAGCACTCGGAGCGGTGACCAGGGGCTATGGCGCAGCTGGTAGCGCGCCTCCATGGCATGGAGGAGGTCTGGGGTTCGAATCCCCATAGCTCCACAGGACCGGCGAGATCCCGCCCGATCACCTGATCGGGCGGGATCTCGTGTTTTCGGCGGTTCTTCGGCAGTGGGCAGGCAGGCCTGAGACGCCCTGATCCATGGGCGGGGCCGGCGCACGATAATCGATGACATGTGGTTCGGCTTGCTCGGCGCGACGGAGATCAGGGACGCCGAGGGCGGCCCGGTCCCCGTCGGCGGGCCCAGGACGCGCGCGCTGCTGGCGCTGCTGGCGCTCGACGCGGGCCGGGTGGTGACCGTCGAGCGGCTGATCGACGGCCTCTACGGTCAGGAGACGCGCGGCAACGCCGCCAACGCGCTGCAGGCTCAGGTCTCCCGGCTCAGGCGACTGCTCGGGCACGCCGGGACGGTCGAGTTCACCCCCGCCGGTTACCGGCTCGCGGTGAGCCCGCAGGAGGTGGACGTTCACCGGTTCGAGGCACTGGCCGTCCGGGGACGGCGAGCCCTGGAGGAGGGGGACGCCCCGCGCGCGGCCGGTCTCCTGCACGAGGCGCTGGCCCTGTGGCGGGGACCCGCGCTGTCCGACGTGGACGGTGCCCCGTTCGCGCGCGGGCAGGCCGTACGGCTTGAGGAGCTGCGGCTCTCGGCCGTGGAGGAGCGGGTCGAGGCGGAGCTCGCCATGGGCGGGCACCGGGCGCTGGTGGCCGAGCTGACCGGCCTGGTGGCCGCGCATCCGTTGCGGGAGCGGCTGCGGGGGCAGCTGATGCGGGCCCTGTACGGCGGTGGCAGGCAGGCCGAGGCCCTGGCCGTCTACGAGGAGGCCAGACGACTCCTCGCCGAGGAACTCGGCGCCGATCCGTCGGCGGAACTGGCCGCCACGCACCTGGCCGTGCTGAGGGCGGACCTCTCCCCTCTCTCCGGGCCGGTGGTGCCCGTCACTCCGGAGAGGCACGCGCTCACGGCCCAGCTCACCAGCTTCGTGGGCAGAGGGCGGGAGCTTGAGCGGGTCGGCGCACTGCTCGATCGGGCGCGCCTGGTCACCGTCACCGGGCCGGGAGGGGCGGGCAAGACCCGGCTGGCGGTCGAGGTGGCGACCCGGCACCCGGGGGAGGTCCGGTTCGTCGACCTCGCGCCGTTGAGCAGGGACGCGGAGGTGCCCCAGGCGGTCTTCGACACCCTCGGGCTGCGCGAGGCGTGGCTCACCCCCGGGCTCGGCAGACCGGGAGGCGACGCGGTCGAGCGGATGGTCGCGGCGCTCGCCGAACGGAGCGTCCTGCTGATCTTCGACAACTGCGAGCACCTCGTCGAGGCCGTCGCGGCGCTCGCCGGACGGCTGCTCGGCGCCTGTCCCCGGCTGCGGGTCCTCGCCACGAGCAGGGAGGCTCTCGGCATCACCGGCGAGAGCCTGTGCCCGATCCCCGCGCTCGCCGTGCCGCCGAGGGGAACCCCGGCGCGGGAGATGCCCGGTTATCCGGCCGTCGAACTGTTCACCGACCGGGCCGCCGCCGTGCTGCCCGGGTTCACCGTCGGGGAGGACAACGCCGAGGCCGTGGGACGGATCTGCCGGGCACTCGACGGCCAGCCTCTGGCGATCGAGCTGGCCGCGGCCAGGCTGCGCTCCCTGCCGGTCGGCGAGGTCGCCGCCAGGCTGGACGACCTGTTCGGACTGCTGTCGCGCGGCAGCCGTACCGCGCAGCCGAGGCACCGCACGCTCAGGGCGGTGGTCGAGTGGAGCTGGGACCTGCTGGGGGAGGACGAGCGGGCGCTGGCCGGGCGGCTGACCGTCTTCGCCGGGGGCGCGACGCTTGAGGCGATCCGCGTGGTGTGCGGGCTGCCGGACGGCGGCACGGTCGAGGCGCTCACGGGCCTGGTGGACAAGTCTCTTGTGGAGGTCTCGGGAACCCGCTACCGCATGCTCAACACGATCAGGGCGTTCTGCGCGGAACGGCTCGCCGAGGCGGGGGAGACCCGGCGGACGCGGCGCGCGCACGCGGAGTACTTCCTCGGCCTGGCGGTACGGGTCGAGCCACGCCTGATCACCGCCGAGCAACTGGAGTGCCTGGCCGCGCTGGACGCCGAGCGCGACAACCTGCACGCCGCGCTCCGCCACGCCACCGAGGCGGGGGAGGAGGAGCGGGGGACGGCGCTGCGGCTGCTGGCGCGCCTGACGACCTACTGGTGGCTGCGGGGACTGCGCAGCCAGGGGGCGGCGCGGGCCGAGGAACTCCTGCGCGGGATCGGCCCGCGTCCCCCGGAGGGGCTGGAGGAGGAGTACACCGTGGGGGTCCTGAGCATCGCCTCCGGTGGGCCGCGCGGTGAGTTCGACGCCCACCTGGGCAACGCCGTCGCGGCGATGCTGGCCGGGGGCCGTCCGCCCAGGCAGCCCTTCATGACCATGCTGCTCGGCATGGCCATGGGCATCCCGGAGGCGCGCACCGCGAACCTGGACGACCGGTGGTACGGGCTGGTCGGCACCGACCCGTGGAGCCGGGCCCTCAACCGCCTCGGCGAGGGGCTCGTGGCGTCCTACACCGGGCGGCTCGGCGAGGCGGAGGACGGCCTGGCCGCCGCGCTGGCCGGTTTCCGTGCGGTCGGGGAGCGGTGGGGGACGTCGGTCGCGCTGTCCGAGCTCGCCAAACTGGCCTCCTGGCGGGGCGAGGCCGAACGGGCGGGGGCGTTGTGCGACGAGGCGCTGCGGGCGGCCCGTGAACTCGGAGCCGACGAGGACGTCGCCGGGACCCTGTGCCAGCGGGCCGGTGTGCGCCTGCAGACGGGAGACCTCCGGGGGGCGGCGGAGGACGCGGAACGGGCCGCCGCGCTGGCGCGCCGTACGGGGGCCGCCGAGGTGCTCGCCCTCACCCGCCACGTGCTGAGCGCCGTCGCCAGGGCACGGGGTGAGACGGCACGGGCCAGGAGCCTGGCCGAGGAGGCGCTCGCCGGGTGCCCCTCCGGGTGGTTCGGCGGCGAGGAGACCCGGGCCGTGATCATGATCGGTCTCGGGCTGACCGCCGAGGCGGAGGGCGTCGCGGGGGAGGCGCTGGCGTGGTACCACCGGGCGCTGACCTCCGCGGCGGGCCTGCACAACGTGACGATGACGGCCCTGGTCATCGAGCTGATGTCCGGGGTCGCGCTGCTTGAGGGTGACCCGGCCAGGGCCGCCCTGCTGCTGGGCGCCGGTACGGCGGTGCGTGGAATCGCGTCGGCCGGTGACGTGGACGTGGTCCGGCTCGCCGGGGCCGCCAGACGTGCGCTCGGCGACCGGGCCTATGAGGAGGCGTACGGCCGGGGCGCCCGTATGACACGCGAGGAGGCGTTGGCGGTGACCGGGGCCGGTGTTCCCGGAGATCCCGCCTGACGGCGCGGGTCAGTCCTGGAGGTCCTGCGTGGCGTCCTTCCTGCGCGGCCAGCGTCTGGCCTGGGGACGCCGGGCCGTACGGAAGAGGGGCTCGTACTGGTCGGTGCGCAGCCACAGCTGCACATGGGCGCCGCCGAGGACCGAGGAGTCGATCCGCAGCGCGCCGCCCGAGCCCTCGGCGAGCCTGCGGGCGATGTCCAGGCCGAGGCCGGTCGAGCCCGCGCCGCTGGCCCCGCGCCGCAGCGCCGCCTCGGGGTCGGCGATCCCGGGGCCCGCGTCGGCGATCAGGATGCCGACCGCGTCCGGTCCCTGGTGCAGCGTCACCGTGAACGCGGTGCCCTGGGGGGTGTGCCGGAAGACGTTGCCGAGCAGCGCGTCGACGACCGCGCTGAGCTCGGTCGCCGCGACCGGGATCCTGACCGGCTCCGTGGCGCCGATCAGTTGCCAGGGCCGTTGCTGGTCGTCGGCCAGCGCCGACCAGAAAGTCAGTCGCTCACGCAGCACGTGGGCCGCGTCGCAGTGGACGAGGGCGGGGGCCCGTGAGGGCTGCCTGGCGGCCGCGATGATCTCGTCGACCTCGGCTTCGAGACGGCCCAGGGCCCGGCGGCTCTGCTCGGCCTCCGGGCCCAGGTGGTCCAGGCTGAGACGTAACGCGGTCAGCGGCGTGCGAAGCCGGTGCGAGAGGTCGGCCGCCATCTCCCGTTCCGCGGCGAGCAACTGGATCACCCGGTCGGCCATGGCGTTGAACGCCTCGCCGACCGCGACCAGCTCCGTGGGCCCCTCAGGGGCGATCCTGACGGTGAGGTCACCGGCTCCCAGGGAGGTCGCCGCGTTGCCGAGACGCTGGGAGGCGCGCACCAGCCGGGCACCCAGCCGGTCGGCGACGAGCACGGAGCCCGCCATCAGCACCAGCGCCACCCCGGTCAACACCGCCCACGAGACGGCGACCCCCCTGGTGAGTTCCTGGACGGGTACGAAGATCTCGATGACCGCGGTCCTGCCGTTCTCCAGGGTGACGGGGCGAAGCAGCAGGAAGTCGTCGCCCAGCTCATCCGAGGTCGCGGCTCGGGTCAGCCGGACCGCCGTGGCGACGGTCAGCGCCGAGGCCTTGGGGGTACCGATCTTCCTTCCGTCGGGCAGGTGGAGCGCGATGCGCTCCGGCTGGCCCGTGCTGGCGACCGCGCGGGCCAGCCGGGCCGGGGTGGTGGTGATGGCCAGTACCGGGACCAGCGCCGACGCCTGCCGTTCCGCCTCGGCGATCGCCCGGTCGTGCGCGATGTCCCTGACGATGATCCCGAACGGGACCAGGAAGGCCAGGGCGATCATCGAGGCGCCGGCGAGGGCGAGCAGGGCCAGGGTACGTCTCACGACGGTGTGATCAGCATGACGCCGACGCCGCGCACGGTGTGCAGATAGCGGGGGGCGGAGGCGCTCTCACCGAGTTTGCGCCGCAGCCACGACAGGTGGACGTCGATGGTCTGGTCGTCGCCGTAGGACTGCTGCCACACCTCGGTGAGCAACTCCTTGCGCGGGACGACCCGGTCGGCGCGGGCCGCGAGGTAGGCGAGCAGGTCGAACTCCCGCCGGGTCAGCGAGAGAGGCTCCCCGCCCAGGGAGGCCTCACGCCGGTTGAGATCGACCGAGAGCGCGCCGACGCGCAGCACCGGTGGCGGCCCCGCGGCCCGGGCCCTGCGCAGTACCGCGTCGAGCCGGGCGTTGAGGTGGTCACCGGAGAACGGCTTGACCAGGTAGTCGTCCGCGCCCGCCTCCAGCAGGCGGACGATCTCCGCCTCGTCGTCCCTGGCCGTGGCCACGATGACCGGAACGCTGGAGACGCTGCGGACCATCTTCAGCGCCTCCGACCCGTCCAGGTCGGGCAGGCCGAGATCGAGGATCACCGCGTCGGGGGGATTCTGGGTGATCTCCCGCAACGCGTCGAGCGCACGTCCCGCGCTGCGCACGGCGTGTTGGCGCCTGCCCAGTTCCTGGATCATCGCGGAGCGCACGTACTCGTCGTCTTCTACCACGAGAACCGTCGCCATACGACGTAACCGTAGTGAACAAAGAAGCACATGAGGTAATAATTCACCGCATGAGGCAAACCTGGGGATTCGTTGTGGTCTGGTGTGCTGCCACGGTCCTGGCTGCCGGGATCACCTGGCTTGGTGTCCGTGACGTGCTGACCAGCCAGGTCTTCGACGACGCGAGGGTCGAGTCCCTGGACGCGGAGCTGTCCCGGATAGGGGCCGTCGCGATTCCCTCGAAGCCGCCGACCGGCACGGCCGGCGTGACGGGCCCGCCGAGCTCCTCTCCCCAGGGCAGGCACACCCCGGGGACCTACGTCTCCCCCCTGGGCCGCCGCGGCACCTCCCAGCCGCGGGCCACCGGTCTGCCGAGGGGGGACAGGAAGGGGTCGGTCGGATCCAGGCGGATCTCCGGTCACGAGCGCCAGCCGGACGACTCCCCGTCCAAGCCGTCCGCGACCGGAACCCCGACCAAGCCCCCGGCCAAGGCGCCGACCAAGGCGCCCACCGCCACGCCCGAGCCGGAGAAGGCCTCCGCCACTCCCAGTCCCACCCCTCATCTCGCGGCCGAGGGCGGGACCAAGACGGTGAGTTCCAAGAACGGCTCCGTCGCCTTCAGCATCGAGGGGGGCGTGTGCCGTGTGGTCTCCGCCAACCCCAACCCGGGCTACGAGGCCAAGGTGACCCAGGCCGAGGGATGGATCAGGGTGGACCTGGTCCAGGGGGATCACGGTTCGGCGATCTACTGCGTCGGAGGGGAGAGCCGCACCGACGTGTGGGAGTACTGAGAACGCCTCAGGATCGCGACAACTCGCGCAGCCGTACTGCGGCGGCGGGAATCCTGTCCTCGCCGAACACCGAGACGCCGTGCTGTTCGAGCAGGGCGGTGGTGACTCCGGCACCGGGTAGCCGCCCGCCGCCGAAGGAGCCGTCGTGGATGGTCAGGCTTCCGCAGGAGGGGCTTCCCTCCTTCAGGATCGCCACCCGCGCGCCGCAGGAGAGCGCGGCGGCGAGCGCCGCCCGCGCCCCGGTGAGGAAGGCCTGGGTGACGTCGGTGCCGTCGGCCGTGAGCACCCGGGCCGCTCCGGCGAGCACGGCCGCGCCGCCCGCCCCGCCCTCGATCTCGGCGGGAGGACGCGGCACGGGCAGGCCGCCCTCGACCTCGGGGCAGAACGGCACCAGCCGTCCCTCGGCCCGCCAGGCGGCCAGCAGCGCGTCACCGCTGGTCTTCGCGGCCCCGTCGTAGCGGACCCGCCGTCCCATGAGACAGGCGCTGACCAGGATCGTCTCCACGTGTCCAGCGTATGCGGAAGCGGAGGGGAGGGCGGCGGCACCGGGCAGTAACCTACTGCCCATGCCTCCTGCCACGGTGATGTCCCGATGATCGGCCCGCTCGCGACCGCCCTGATCATCCTGGCCCTGGTCATCGTGCTGTCCGCCATCGTGGCCGCGGGCCGGAACAGGCCGATGGGCACCGTGCTGCTCGTCATGCTCGCGCTGCTCGAACTCGGCCTGCTCGTCCAGGCGGGCTTCGCGGTCGCCGGGGTGATCGGGGGCAGGGGACCGGCGGAGACGGCGACCTTGATCGGCTACCTCGCGGGGACGCTGGTGATCCCGCCCGGGGCGGTCTTCCTCGGCCTCGCCGAGCGTTCGCGCTGGGGGTCGGCGGTGGTCGCGGTCGGCGCCTTCGCGGTCTGCGTCATGGTGGGACGGCTGCTGCAGCTCTGGCAGGGGACGGCATGAGCGAACCGATGATCGGCTCGGGGCCGGGACGCGCGCTGGTCGCGGTCTACGGCGTCTTCGCGCTGGCCGCGGGAGCGCGTGCCGCGGTGCAGATCGCGACCCGTTTCGGCGAGGCGCCGCTGGCCTACTCCCTGTCGGCGGTCGCCGCGCTGGTCTACCTCGTGCTGGCCGTGGCGCTGGCCAGGGGAAATCGGGGCCTCGCCCTGGTCGCCTGCGGCGTCGAGCTGGCGGGCGTGCTGGTCGTCGGCACGCTGAGCCTGGCCGACCCCGAGGCCTTCCCGCACGCGACGGTCTGGTCGGGCTACGGCAGCGGTTACGTGTTCATCCCTCTCGTGCTGCCGCTCGTAGGCCTTTACTGGCTTTTGCGGCGTAAGTAGTTATGTCCGCGGATCGTCGGGCAGGTCGGCCTACCGAACCCACGAGAGGGAGGCAGACCTGTGAGCACGATCGAACAGTCCGTCGATGTGAACGTCCCGATCAGGACGGCCTACAACCAGTGGACCCAGTTCGAGACCTTTCCCGAGTTCATGGAAGGCGTCGAATCGGTCAGGCAGCTGAGTGACACCCGTACGGCCTGGGCCGTGGAGATCGCGGGCGTCCACCGTGAGTTCGAGGCCGAGATCACCGAGCAGCACCCGGACGAGCGGGTGGCGTGGAAGTCCCTGGACGGCCCGCACCAGGCGGGGGTGGTGACCTTCCACCACCTGTCCCCGGAGACCGCCCGTGTCACGCTCCAGATGGAGTACGAGCCGGAGGGCTTCGTCGAGACCGCGGGTGACTGGCTGCAGCTCGTCCGGCTCCGGGTCCGGGGCGACCTGGAACGCTTCAAGACGTTCATCGAGTCGCGCGGCGGGGAGAGCGGCTCCTGGCGTGGTGAGGTCCCCGCGCCGCACGACCGTCCGGCCGGTTACGGCGCCGGCGGTGGTGTGACCGTCACCGACAGGTCGGAGGACGGTGCGAGGGACGGCGGTTACGGATACGACGATCCGGTTCCGCCGCGCACGGTCGGCAGGGAGTATCCGCCGTCCTCTCCGCTCGCCCCTCCCGGTGGCGGCCCGCTGCCCGGAGCGGGCAGGCGACCGGGCGAGGAGCCGCCCGCCACGCCGGGTCCGCGCGTCTGAGCTGGTCATCGCCCTGAACTGACGGGGAAGGAAGCCGGATCACGCCCTGTAAAGGAGGGCGTGATCCGGCTTTCACAGTGTCAGGGCTTTGGGCGGGGCGCGCATTGCCAGGAACAAACCGAGTTTTGGGTCCTGTTACAGTTGGAGTCAGCCAATCATCCTACGATTGGGTGAATCGATTGAAGGAGGACTGAACCCCGCATGAGCGTGCTAACCCATCAGACTCGGGGCCGCACCGGTGGAACGACGGGATCTCTCGCCTGGTTGCTCGTGCTGGGAATCGTCCTCGCCGCACTGAACCTGCGCACCGCGGTCACCAGTGTGGGACCGGTGCTCGACCGCATCTCCTCCGGCCTCGGCATGTCGGGCGTCGGAGTCGGGCTCCTCACCACACTACCCGTTCTCATCTTCGCCTCGGTCGGCGCCGTGACACCGGCCCTGGCCAGGAAGATCGGCGAACACCGGCTGCTGCTGACCGCCCTGGTCGCCCTGGGCTCCGGACTGCTCATCCGCGCGATGGTCGGCTCGGCCGAGGTCTTCCTGTTCAGCAGCGCGCTGGCGCTGTCCGGCGGCGCCGTGGGCAACGTGCTCATCCCCACCCTGATCAAGCGCCACTTCCCCGGCAGGGCCGGGACCATGACCACCGTCTACACCACCGCCCTCGCGGCCGGCACGATGCTCGCGGCCGCCGCGACCGTCCCGATCGAACGGGCCACCGACGGCAACTGGCACGTTGCCCTCGGGGTGTGGGCGGCGCTGGCCGCTGTCGCCGCCATTCCGTGGCTTGCGCTGTCGCGCAGTGAGCCGGAGCGGGACACGGGCAGCAACGATCTCGGTCCCCGGAGCCTGGTCAGGAGCAAGCTCGCCTGGGCCGTCGCCGCCTACTTCGGCACGCAGAGCATGGTCGCCTACATCATGTTCGGCTTCCTGCCGAAGATGCTCATAGACGGTGGCTACACCCCCGGCCAGGCCGGGCTGACGCTGGGCGTCTTCACCGCGATCGGCATCCCGGTCTCCATGGTGGTGCCGTGGATCGCCTCGAAGTTCGCCGACCAGCGGCCCGTCGTGGCGGCCTTCGTGGTCTTCTACACGATCGGCTTCCTCGGCCTGTGGCTGGCTCCCGCCAACCTGGCCTGGCTGTTCGCCGTACTGGTCGGGATCGGGATGGGATCGTTCCCGCTGGCGTTGACCATGCTGGCCCTGCGCACCCGGACCCCCGAGGCGACCGCCGCGCTGTCCGCCTTCGGGCAGAGCGCCGGATACCTCATCGCGGGTGCGGGTCCCCTGGTCGTCGGTGTGATGCACGAGGCCAGCGGAGGCTGGACGCTGTCGTTCCTGCTGCTGTTCGCGGTCGTCGGCCTGCAGCTGGCCACCGGCTGGTACGCCGGCCGGGCGCGCTATCTGGAGGACGAGAAGGCCGTCCCCTCCCTCTGAACCCTCTTCTCTCCGCCGTACGGCCCGTGCCTCCCCAAGGGGCGGCGCGGGCCGTTCTCGTGTGGCTGAGATGATGAGGGAACCAACAGGGGCAGAAGGGGGAAACGGTGATTGAGGGATCAACGTTTGTCGGCTACCCGGCAGGGGAGACCCGGGGCCGCTCCACCGTCGCCGCGCGGGTTCCCGTGGGGGAGGAGTACGGGACGATCGTGGTCCAGACGCCCTTCCATCCGCTCGACCACACCTGGCCCGACCAGCCCGCGGACCGGGGGACCATCGCCGGGATCGCGGTGACCGACTGCGTGACCGGGGCGGTGGCCGACGGCGAGCAGCGCGTCCACCTCGGCGAGGACATCCCGGTACGGCGCGGCGCCTCCGGCTGGAGCTGGCTGGTCGTCCACGTCACGCGGGAGCCGGTACCCGACGGGGAGGTCGAACTCGTCGTCGACGCCGAACACCGTCACGCGCTCTCCACGGGACACACCGCCTGTCATCTCGCCGCGCTCGCGCTCAACACGGCACTGGCCGGCCGGTGGCGTAAGGGGATCCCCGCGGACGGCCTGGGCAACCCCGACTTCGACCAGACGGCCATCGCCTCCTCGCGGATCCTGCCCGGGGGCAGCCTCGACGTCTACCGCCTTGGCAAGTCACTGCGCCGCAAGGGCTTCGTCACGGAAGGACTGGAGGAGAGCCTCCCGGAGATCACCGGAAAGGTCTGCGACACGCTGAAGGAGTGGGTCGCGGCCGACGCCGTGGTCCGGATCGAGAGCCCGGGGCGTGAGCTGACCGCGCGCCGTACCTGGCGGTGCGGCCTGCCCGAGGGGGAGGCGGCCATTCCGTGCGGTGGCACCCACCTGCCGAGCACCTCCCGGCTCGGCACCGTCACCGTGGCCCTCGAACTGTCCCAGGACGGCACCGAACTCACCATGCGCACCACCGTGGGCTGAGACGGCGCTCGCCATGGGGGGCCATGGACATGGCGCCCGAGACGTATCACGCTACCCGTGACGCGACATGACCCAGTAGATGACGTTTTCTGACGAGCATTTACCATCTCATTGCCGCAAGCTGGTGAGAAAAGAGGGGGAGCATGGCAGGAGTGGCCGTCGCCGAGCCCGGTGTCGCGATCCGGAGCAGACAGCTCTGGCTCACCCTGCTCGCCCTCTCCATCGCGGGAATGGTCGTCTCCGTCCAGCAGACCGTGGTCATTCCGCTGCTGCCGAGGATGATGGTCGGCTTCGGCGTCTCGGTCGACGAGGTCGCCTGGGTCTTCACCGCCTCGCTGCTCGTCGGCGCGGTCGCCACGCCACTGCTGTCCCGCCTGGGGGACATGTACGGCAAGAAGCGGATGATCCTGTTCACCGTCGGCCTGCTCGTCCTGGGCTCCGTGATCTGCGCCGTCTCGCTCACGCTACCGGTGCTGATCGTGGGCCGTGCCCTGCAGGGAGCCTCCGCCGCGCTGATCCCCCTGGCCATCGGCATGATCAGAGACAGCTTCCCTGCCCAGAAGGTGATGACCGCGATCGGCGTGGTCAGCGCGACCATGGGCATCGGCGGCAACCTCGGCATGCTCGTCACCGGTGTCATCGCCGACCGGACGCCCAGCCACCACCCGGTCTTCTGGATCACCGCCGGACTCGGCGTGGTCGCGATCGTCCTCATCGCCCTGAGCGCCCACGACAGCGGGGTCCGCGCCGGGGGCCGCCTTGACCTCGTCGGCGCGCTGCTGCTGTCGATCTGGCTGGTCTGCCTGCTGCTCGCGGTGTCCAAGGGAAACGACTGGGGATGGGGATCCCCCCAGGTGGTCGCCCTGTTCGCGGCCGCCGCGGTCGTCTGCGCGGTGTGGGTGTTCAGCCAGCTCAGGCTCAGGGCGCCGATGGTCCGTCTCGACCTGCTCGTCGGCCGCCGGTCGCTGCCGGCCAACCTGGCCGCGCTGCTGCTCGGCTTCGCGATGTTCGGCTCCTTCACGCTGGTCTCCAGCTTCGTCCAGACCCCCTCCTCGGCCGGGTACGGCTTCGGCGGATCGGTCCTCGACGTCGGCCTCTACGCCCTGCCGAGCACCGTCACCATGCTGGTGTCGTCCTTCATGGCGGGACGGATCTCCGGACGCCTCGGCCCGGCCCGTTCCCTGGCCGTCGGCGCGGCCATCACGGCGGCGGCCTTCGGCTGGTTCGCGATCTTCAACGCCTCGGTCTCCGACCTGGTCGTCGCCAACACGCTGCAGGGACTCGGGTTCGGAGTCGCCTACGCGGCCCTCGGGGCGCTGGCCGTACAGCATGTGCCGATGGACCAGAGCGGCATCGCCAGCGGGGTCAACTCCCTGGTCCGCTCCATCGGGGGCAGCGCCTCGGGGGCGGTGACGGCCGCGCTGCTGACCTCGATCACCGTGGCGGGCACGACCGTCCCCGCCCGCGGTGCCTACGTGCTGTCCTTCACGATCGTCGCGGTGAGCGCCGTCGCCTCCGTCCTGGTCGCCCTCGTCGCCGCCGCGATGGCACGAGGGGTCCCGGAAGTCGGCTAAGATTTCTTCTGCACCACACAAGGGGCTATGGCGCAGCTGGTAGCGCGCCTCCATGGCATGGAGGAGGTCTGGGGTTCGAATCCCCATAGCTCCACAGCGAAGTGGTCGACGAAGATCCCGCCCGATCGGGCGGGATCTTCGTTTTTCCGGACGGGGAGGCCGTTGGAGGGCGTTTCGCGGTCCGGTGGGTGGTGACGGTCCGCCTCCGATCATGGCCGCGGGAGTCGCCCGGCTCTTCCGCGGACGGCCACGCCGAGAATCCGGTCACCGGAGTACAGGCCGACCTGACGTGAGTCGTGACTCTCGCCAGCGTCGCCGAACACGATCAGCGAGTTCTGCGGGACGGTCTCCCGGCCGTCCGACGCGGCACGTGCCGAAACCGGGATCCGGTAGGTCCTGGTCAGGCCGTGTTCAGTCTCGGCCCAGGGCGGTTCGAAGGGACTGACAGGGACTCGGGGTCACCCGCTGATCGGTTCGTAGGCGTCTCCCCACTCGTTGAGCAGGACGAAGCCGGGCGATGTCACCGTCTCCATGAGGAGGGCCAGCGCGTCCGTCGTCGACGGGAGGCGCAGCCCGAGCAGGCCGGTCAGCGAGGTACGGCACGCGTCGAGGTCGATGTCGTGGTCGGCGTACTCCTCCTCCAGCTCCGGAACCACCGACGACATCGCTTCGAGCCCGCCGGAGACGCGCCAGACACAGTCCCTCCAGTACGGGACCCGCACGATCAGCTGGATCGCGGAGGTCAGGTCGCCGCCGATCAGCCCGGCCTGCCCCTCGGAGTCGGCGTACAACACGGGCCGCCGCCCGGCCGCGTCCCCGCAGAGGAAGTACGTCCCGCCCGCGCCGTCACCGGCGACCGCATCAAGGGCCTCTCCGGACTCCAGCGTCACCTTCTCGACGTGGTCGGTGCGGGAGACGTCGAAGTCGAACGGCCAGGTCAGCAGTTCGGCGGCGGCCGGAGTGCGGTGGATGAGGCCGAGCAGGGGGTCGGGGTGCGTCATGGGGAGCACCGTAACAGTCGTTCGCTGGGCGAACCGGTCATTCCGGTCGCGCGTCTACTGATCATGAGATTGCTCCCGATCGCGCTGCTCGTCGTGCTGGTGACGGCCTGCGGTCCCGGACGCGCGCCGGTCACCGCCGACGAGTTCGCCGCCCGCGCCCGCGAGGTCGTCGACCACTGGCGGGGCTCGGCGGAGCGGGAGGCCTGGGTCTCGGGGTTCGTCCCACTGCGGAACCTGACCCTGGAGCCGGACTGGAGGCACACGCCTCGCTGGGTCGGACGGAGCGTGATCAACAGCGCCTGGAGGCTGGAGACCGAACTCCCGCTCGGGACGCCCGCCCCGGCGAGGTTGCGCTGGGCCGACGGAGGCTCGCTGGACGTGCCGGTCCTGACGGCGGAGGCCGCCTACGCGGGACTGAGCAGGCCCAAGTCCTTCGCCGACGAGAAGTGCCCCGCCGAGGGCTGCCGTCCGTTGAGCGTGGTCGCGGTGGCGCGGGGCGAGGCCGCGGTGCCCAGCGGCAGGGGAGAGGTACGGGTTCCGACGTGGGACTTCACCGTGCGGGGCGTGCCGAAGCCGTTCCGGCGGGTGGCGGTCGACCCGGCCGCGATGGGCGGGCCGCCCCAGCCGCTGGACGACGGGATCCAGGAGGTGGCCACCTACGAGCCGAACACGCCGACCGAGCTCCGGCTGAGCTACCTGTACGGCGACTGCGACACGACGTACGGCTCGCGTGTCCACGAGACACCCGAGGCGGTGGTCGTGGACGTCGACGTCCGGGGCGACGACGACGTGAAGGTCTGCTCCGCGGTCGGCAGGACCGGCCGGATCGGCGTCACGCTGCGCGAGCCCCTGGGGCGCCGGGTGGTGCTGGACTCCGGCAGCGGGGTGCCCCTGCTGCCGGAGAGCGATGTCCGCCTGGCCGAGTTCCGGAACTACGATCCACGCCGTTCCTAGCGGGCGTTTCGGCCGCTGACATGCGCTGATTTGCCGAAACGGACACTCGTTCATACCCTGGGGGGTATGGAGCTGACAGAATCGATGGTGGGCGACGCCGTGACGCGGCTGCGCCGTGCCCATGGGCAACTCGCGGGTGTGATCTCGATGATCGAGGCCGGGGAGGACTGCGTGAAGGTCCTGACCCAGCTCGCGGCCGTGTCCAAGGCGCTCGACCGGGCGGGGTTCAAGATCGTGGCCAGCGGCCTGAAATGCTGCCAGGACGCCCAGGCTCGCGGCGAGGAGGCTCCGATGAGGGTCGAGGAGTTGGAGAAGCTCTTCCTGGCCCTGGCCTGAACCGAAGGGCGGCGAGCGGCGGGGGTCCCCGCTCGCCGTGTGTCCCGCATATACCCCCGGGGGTACTCTTCCCCCGCTCATGTCTCATCGATACCCCCCGGGGTATTCACCAATGGAAGGACCACGATGGAGGTCATCTCGTTCCGCACGCCGGGTCTCGGCGACCAGAGCCACCTGCTCGTCCACGAGGGGCGCGGTGTCCTGGTCGATCCACAACGCGACATTGGCCGCTTCCTGGACGCGGCCGCCGAACGCGACGTCGAGCTGCGCTTCGTGCTGGAGACCCACCTGCACAACGACTACGTCTCGGGAGGCGGACAGGCGGCGCTGCGCACCGGCGCCGAGTTGGTGCTCCCGGCCGCCGCGGCGGCGGCGTATCCGCACACCCCGGCCTTCCATCTGGAGGACATCACCGGTGGGGGCGGCCTGACCATCCGCCCGATGCACACGCCCGGCCACACGCCGGAGCACACCGGCTACCTGGTGCTGATCGACGGCGAACCCGTCGCGGTCTTCTCCGGCGGCAGCCTGCTGGTCTCCTCCGCGGGGCGGCCGGACCTGCTCGGACCCGAGCGTGCCCGCACCCTGGCCAGGCTGCAGTACGGCTCGCTGCACCGGCTGGCCGCGCTGCCCGGCGAGGTGGGCCTGTTCCCGACGCACGGCGAGGGATCCTTCTGCAGCGTGTCCGGCGTCGGCCGTCACACCTCCACGATCGCCGACGAGCAACGGGACAACCCGCTGCTCGCGCTGCCCGACGCCGAGACCTTCGCCGACGAACTGCTGGCCGCGCCGATGCCCATCCCGGCCTTCTACGCCCACATGGGACCGGCCAACCTTCTCGGGGCGCCCGCCATGCCGGCCCTGCGCCCGCCGGAGACCTCGGTCGAGGAGATCCCCGAAGACGCGCATGTCGTGGACGTCCGCCCGCGTGCCGTACAGGCGGCGGGGTTCCTGCCGGGATCGATCGGCATCGCGCCCGGCGACGACTTCGGCAGCTGGGCGGGCTGGCTGGTGCCGTACGGAGAACCGATCGTGCTGGTGGCGGAACCCGGTCAGGACGTCACCGAGGCCCTCACCCAGCTGGCCAGGATCGGCGTCGACGACGTGCGCGGCGTCGTCCGCGACCTCGGCGGGCACGCGAGCGCGGGCTTCGAGCTGCTCGGCCTGACCGACTTCCTCGAAAGGATGCCCGGAGCCCGGGTGCTGGACGTGCGCATGCCCGGTGAGCGGCGGGCCGACCCGCTGCCCGGCGCCGTCGAGCGATTCCTGCCGGACCTGCTCACCCAGGGCGTCCCCGAACAGCTGAGGGGCGAGCGGCAGGTGCTGGTCGTCTGCGGCTCGGGCCGCCGGGCCTCGATCGCCGCCACCGTCCTCACCCGCCACGGCCTGCACCCGGTCGTGCTCGGCGACGCGGGCGCCTCGCAGGTGGCCGCGGCCCTGGCCGGGAAGGGGGACGCACGGTGAACACCGTCGACGTGGCCACCGTCCGGGCGCTGACCGCGGCCCGGGAGACTGACGGCGCCGTGCTGCTGCTGGACGTGCGAACCCCCGCCGAGTTCGAGAGCGCGCACATCGACGGGTCCGTCAACGTGCCCCTCGACCGGCTGGAGGCGTATCTGCCGCAACTGGCCGGCGCGATGAACGGCCGGAGTGTGCTCGTCTGCCAGTCCGGCGGACGCGCCAGGACGGCCCAGGACAAGCTCGCCGCCGCCGGGCTGCACGGGACGGTCGTCATGACCGGCGGGCTGAACGCCTGGATCACCTCGGGGGCGCCCGTCAACCGGGGACGGAGCCGCTGGAGCCTGGAGAGACAGGTCCGCCTGGTCGCGGGGCTGCTGGTCCTCGGCTCCGTCACGCTGAGCCTCTGGTGGGCGCCGGCCCTGTTCGTCACGGCGTTCGTCGGCGCCGGGCTCGGTTACGCGGGAGCCAGTGACAACTGCATGATGGGCATGCTGCTGGCCCGTCTGCCGTACAACAGGGCCGGTGCCGGCGATCCCGCCGTCGCGCTCGAGCGGGCCTGCCGGCGATGACTCTCACCGTGGCCCTGGTGCTGACCGGCGCGGTGGTCGTGGGCGTCAGCCTGGGGCTGCTCGGCGCGGGCGGCTCGGTGCTGGCCGTGCCGGTGCTGGTCTACGGCGCGGGCCAGCCGGTGGCGGTGGCCGTCCCGACCTCGCTGGCGGTTGTGGCGGTCTCCAGCGTGGGGGCGCTCGTCCCACGCCTGCGCCGGGGACAGGTCCGCTGGAGTGTCGCGGCGGTGTTCGCCGCCGGAGGCGTGCCTGCCGCCCTCATCGGGGCGGTGCTCGGCCGTGGGCTGCCCGGCGAACTGCTGCTGCCCGCGTTCGCGGTCATCATGGTCGTGGTCGCCGTGCGGATGCTGCGTGAAGCGGAGTCGACCGGCGGGGCCTGCCGCACCACGGCGGGGCGGGTCAACCGCCGCCGGTGCCTGCCGAGGGCGCTGGCCGCGGGAGCCGGTGTCGGGGCGCTGACCGGGGTGTTCGGCGTCGGAGGGGGGTTCGCCGTCGTCCCCGCCCTGACCCTGCTGCTCGGCCTGACCGCGACCGACGCGGTGGGGACCTCGCTGGTCGTCGTCGCGGTCAACTCGGTGGCGGGGTTCGCCGGGCACGCGGGCGCGCGGCTGGACTACGGCCTGGTGCTGCTCTTCGCCGGTGGGGCGGTGCTCACCTCGCTGGTCGCCGGGCGCCTGGCCACGCGACTGCCCGCCGACCGGATCCGGCGCTGGTTCGCCTGGACCGTCCTGGCGCTGGCGCCGCTGGTCGCCGCGGGCGCGTGGATCTAGGACCGGGATCGGCGTCACCGTGGAGAAGGGGATCCGTCCAGATGAGCGACGGATCCCCTTCTTCTTGGACGAACCGGGCCAGGACTACCCGGCCGTCACGGCGAGCTGGATCTCGGTCACCCATTCCTCGTGGTCGGCCGGGCACTCAAGGCTGATCTCCCTGGCCAGGCCCAGACTGCGGTAGCCGTGCTCCTCGACCCAGTGGGCCAGGATCTGGTAGGTCGAGTCGACGTGGTCCATCGACCCCCGGTGGACGATGGTCGCGGCCGTCCCGATCTCGGGCAGGTCCACAATCTCGAAGTCGTGCCCGGGGGACGGCTGGGCCGTCACCTCGACTCCGGCGTGCACGACCACCGAGCCGTCCTGGGTGGGTTCGTAGTGGGCGATGCCGTACCCGGACGGTGCGACCCCCGCCCTTTCGAGGCGCTGGAACAACTCCTCGTACAGGGGCTTGATGACGGGGCCGATCTCCTCACTGTCGTAGCTCGCCGCGACGGCGCTGACCTCCGCCAGCCGCACCGGCGGGACACGCTTGACGACGACCTCTTCGACGGCCATGTGGCCCTCCCTCTCCATCGTCCGGAGCCTCGCCTCGATCCGCAGCAGCCGCGCGGTGTCCGCGGCGATCCGCTCCTCAAGCTCCGCGCGGCGCAGCCGTACCATGCCGTGGAGTTCGGCCACGGTCACCTTCTCGTCGAGGATCGAGCTCACCTGCTGCAGGGTGAGGCCCAGATCCTTCAACGCGATGACGCGGTTGAGGCGCGAGAGCTGCCCCGCGTGGTAGAAGCGGTAGCCGCTGGCCGGATCGACGTGGGCGGGCCGCAGCAGCCCGAGCGCGTCGTAGTGGCGCAGCATGCGTACCGAAACGCGGCCGAGCTGGGCGAAGTCTCCGATGCTGAACATGATGGTTCCAGGTGTACGGGCTCACACGGTGTCAGGGTCAAACGTGTCAGGTGAGGGCGGCGAAGGCCCCGGCGCCGACGAGGGCCACGGCCCAGGCGAGGTCGAGGTTGAACCACGCCTTGCGCAGCACCGCCACCCCCAGTTTCTCGTAGACCAGCAGGGCGACGGCCGTGACCGTCGTCAGCATCGCCAGGGTGTGGACCGCCGTGGCCAGCAGGCTCTGCGAGGCCAGTACGGCGGCGCCGTGGCCACCGCGCAGGGTGACCGGGAGCACCATCAGGCCCGCCCCGTGCGCGGTGGCCATCAGGAACGACCATCCGGCGAGCTGCCACCGGTTCACCCGCATGCCGACCCAGCGGGGGTGGCGCCGCCGTACGATCCGCCAGATTCCGAACCCGCACACCACGGCCGCGACGCCGTAGGAGACGGCCCTGGGAGGCACGGCCAGCCGCGCGAGGGACACCAGCGCGAGCGTGACCAGCACCGAGCCCGCGTGGCCGAGCACGATGGGCGGCAGAGCGCGCAGCACCGCGGAGCGCGAGCGTTCCTGCAGGCCGAGGGCGACGGCGAACAGCCAGCCCATGGCCGGGTTCAGGCCGTGGAAGGCGCCGAGACCGGCCAGGACCAGCACGGACGTCAGGTCCATCTCGCGCGCTCCGTCCTGTTCTTCGGGGCGGGGCCCGCAAGAGCGTTCATGGAGGAGGCCGACTCCTTTCTGCGGTCGTCGCGGGGATCAGGAGGGGAAGCAGTAGGAGTCGGAGGAGGAGTCGCCTCCCTGCAGCCTGATCTGGTGGGCCCGGCGGCCGTCGGCGGCGAAGTCGACGAAGAAGCCCTCGTCGAGGGAGAGCGAGCCGTCGTCGCCGATGTCCACCTTGGCGATCCAGCTGGAGATGCCGTCGGGGTAGAAGACGTCGTCCCAGGAGCGGTAGAGCGAGTTGGAGAAGTAGACCCGCCGCCCGTCCCTGCTGGCCTCGACCATCTGCGGGCCGCCGTTCAGCGCCCGTCCCTGGCGCGCCGGGTGCGGGGTCCTGCCGACGATGCCGCCGAGGCGCACAGAACCGGTCTCGCGGGGGGAGAACGGGTCGGAGACGTCGTAGGCCTTCAGCTCGCCCGTGCCCCAGCAGGAGACCAGCAGGATGCGGTCGTCGAGGGTCAGCGAGATGTCGGTCACCAGCGGCGGAACCGCTCCGAACTGCTTGAGCGGCTCGGGCAGCAACTCGGGGTCGGCGGGCTCGGCGGGGATGGTGATGACCTTCTCCGCCTTCCAGACCCCGTTGTCCTGGTACCACGTGAAGATGCCGGCCGACAGGTCCTCGACGCTGATGACCGTGTTGACGAACCCGTGGGTCTTGGACGGGTCGTGCGCGGGACGCAGTTCGAGGGCCATCTGGTGCTGGTCCCCGAGGTCGATCTCCTGCAGGTGCCTGCGCTTGGTCAGGTCCCAGACGTGCAGCTTGTGGCCGTACTTCCTGCCGACCAGCAGGTCGAGCGAGGGGCCCGCCTCGATCTGGTTGGGGGTGCCCCACTCGCTGGTGATCATCGTGTCGTGGCCGAGGTGCCACCAGAAGTCGTAGTGCAGCTCCTGCGGGCCCCGGTCGACCTCCCAGCGGCCCTTGGGCTCGAAGGTGTCGTGGTCGAGGGTGAAGACGCCGCCGGGCGCGTCGCCGTCCACGTTGCCGAGCGCGCTGACGTAGATCGCGTCGGTGCCGCAGTGGACGGTGTGCGGGCGGCTGTAGCCGGTCTTCTCGAAGACGGTCTCCGGCTCGATCGTCTTGACGAGCCTGGGCCGCCGGGGGTCGTCCTTGACGTCGAACACGTAGATCCTGCTGGAGCGCAGCCCCGGCAGGACCAGGTAGCGCCGTTCGACGTGCGGGTGCGGGGCGTACGGGCACAGGGCGGCGCTGCAGACGTTCCACCCGAAGTGGTGGAGCTCGTCGCCCGCGTGGGGCATGTCGCCGACGCTGACGATCGACCCGTCCGACAGGTCGATCGTGGCGAGCCCGTCGGGACGGCCCTGCCCTTCGGCGTCCAGCAGGGCGACGTAGGCGAGCTCCTCCCGCGGCGCCTGCATGGCGTCACGGGCCGACGGATAGAAGGTGGGATCGGGCTGAATGAGTGCCACGGGAACTCCTAGGCAGAGATTAATATCCCACTAATGTTGTAGGAAAACTCTCCGCTGTCTAGGGGTGATTTTACGTAGCCGGGTCAGGAGGGGACCTGGACGTGGATCTCGTGGAGTCCCTCGGGGGCCTTGCCCGGATACGCGCCCGACAGCATCGTGGCCACCGTGTAGAGATGCCAGACCTGGGCGGGCTTGGTGACCACGGGCGCGGCGAACAGCTTGCGGACCTCGTCGGGGGAGACGATCGGGACCAGCAGGTCGAGGTGCTCCAGGACGTGGTCGCGCAGCACGCCGCTCAGCGCCTCACCCGGGCTGGTGCGCCAGCTCCAGCCGCCCCCGGTCTTCGGTGCCGTCAGGAATCCCGGCTTACGCTGCCAGGGGTAGTAGCGCCTGCCGGCGGTGAAGCGCCACGGCTTGCCCTCGATGGGGATGTGGCGAAGTTTCGGGGCGAAGGTCGTGATGAGCTCGTGGACGACCTCCTCCGACAGCCGCCACGCCTGGTCGAGCCCGAGGGCCGCGCGCACCACCCGGTTGTCGAGGAAGGGCCAGACCGGGTCGCCCCGGCGCTGTGACCCGGCCCTTGAACCGGCCTGCCAGCGGCCGATCCGGTAGAAGACGTACATCTGGTCGAGGGCCTCGACCCCCTCGCGCTCCTGCCAGGGGCGGGCCAGCTCGCGGGCGTGGTCGTTGGCCTCGGCGCTGAACAGGGCCTTGTCCCGCATGAAGGTGGTGTCGATCCGGCGCCGCAGCGCCTTGGGGCTCAGGTCGTTCTGGAGCAGCAGGAAGCTGCCCGCGCGCAACACCTCCCCGCTCTGCCCCGACATGGTCGGTCTGGCGTTGTACGGCAGGTAGCCGACGATCGACTCGTAGGCCGAGGTCATCCCCTCGCAGGTCCGCAGTGTCTCGTAGGTCCTGGCGAGCGGATGCTCGACCAGGACGGCGTCCCTGCGTTCGGTGCGCGCCGGGGGGATGACCGTGTGCTCGACGCCGAGCGCCCCGGCGATCCGTCCGGCGAGGATCACGTCGGGGTGGCTGTCGAGGCCGTTCGTGGTCGCGCGCAGCGGAATCCCCGCCGCGTGCAGCACCGCGGCGGCCAGCCTGCTGTCCCGGCCGCCGGTGAGGGCGAGGTTGACCGGCTCGCCCGCCGCGCGCAGCGGCTCGACCGAGGTCAGCAGGGCGTCGGCCAGCCCTCCGATGAGGGCCCTGCGCCGCCTGGCCGAGGACGGCGCGGCGACGGCGACCGGCAGCGGAGCCTCGGTGACCGTACGGCTGCCGCCCCTGACGGTGACGGTCGAGGAGGGCGGCAGCGCGCTGACCCCCCGGTAGGGCGTCTCGTCGGACAGGAAGTAGCCCTGCCGGATCATCGACTGCAGGGCGAGCACGTCCCACTCGATCCGCTCGCCGAAGGCGGCCAGGCTGACCAGCAGAGCCCTGCTGCCGATCACGTGCGCGTCCGGGGCCTCGGCGTAGTAGACCGGGCAGACCCGGTGGATCGCGGTCGCGGCGGCCAGTTCGGTACCGGTCGCGCGGAAGACGGAGAAGCAGCCGCCGACCGCCTCGGCGCTCAGTTCGGGGGCGCCCGCGAGCCGGTCGACGTCGCCGGGCACGGCCAGGTTGCCGTTGACCCCGGTCACCCGGTCGTGGCCGGTGGCCAGCAGCGGGGGCGTCCGGGAGTCGTCGGGCTCGTTGGTCCAGGCGAACAGGCTGACGCCGGGCCTGTGCCACTCGCGGGATCTGATGACCTCGGCCGGGACGGGGAAGGCGGTCTCGATCGAGGCGCGCACGGTGTGCAGCATCGCCTCGGGGATTCCGGCTTCGGGACGCTTGGCCGCCAGTCCGAGATACACGCGCATGATCCCGAATCCTATGTCCCCTTTTTTCCACATGAAGCTGGATTAATGAGGAAAACATGTGGTCACTTGAGGCGTCCGAGCAGGGATGGGCCGATCACGCGCCGGGCACGGTTTGCGCTCGCTTGGGTCAAGCACCAGGCCCAGGTCGTGAGGGGGTCGTCGTACGGGATGGCGCGCGAATCCCGCGAGTCTCCGTGAAGCCATGTAAATCCAGATAAATCACGGCGAATCCCTTGTGAATCCCTGTGGAGGCGAACATGAAACCACGCACGCTCGCCATCGTCCTGGCCGTGCTGGCCCTGTGGGTCACGGCCGCCTGCGGGAGCTCGGCGGACAGGTCGGCCAGCACCCAGCCCAGGGGCGACGCGAACGCCCAGGCACCCCAGGAACGTGAGAACGACACCGGCACGTCCAAGGACATGAACGACACCACCGTCGACCAGATCTCCACCTTCGCCCTCGACGTGGACACCGCCTCCTACGACTACGCCAGACGCGCCATCGGGGAGGGCAGACTCCCGGAGCGGGACAGGGTGAGACCGGAGGAGTTCGTCAACTCCTTCCGCCAGGACTACCGGGAACCCGAGGACGACGGTTTCTCCGTACAGCTGGACGGCGCACGGATGCCCGGCAACGGCACGGCGCTGCTCAGGGTCGGTCTGCGCACCCGTCAGGCGCAGTCACAGGAGCGACGCCCGGCGAACCTGACCTTCGTGGTCGACGTCTCCGGCTCGATGGGCGAACCCGGCAGACTCGACCTGGTCCGTGAGGCGCTGCACCGGCTCATCGGCCAGCTCGGGCCCGGGGACAAGGTCTCCATCGTCGCCTTCAGCGACCAGGCCCAGGTCGTGCTGTCCATGACCCCCGCGACCGAACGGCGGGAGCTGGACGCGGCCGTCGAGCGGCTGGCCGTACAGGCCTCGACGAACCTGGAGGCGGGGCTGACCACCGGGTATCAGGAGGCGGCGAAGGCCTTCAGGCCGGTGGCGACCAACCGGCTCATCCTGCTCTCCGACGGCCTGGCCAACAACGGCGACACCAGCTGGCAGGGCATCCTGGACCGGGTCGAGGAGTACGCGGGCAAGCAGATCACCCTGCTGTGCGTGGGCGTCGGCCGTGACTACGGGGACCAGCTGATGGAGCAGCTCGCCGACAACGGGGACGGCGCCGCCGTCTACGTCAGCTCGGTCGACGACGCGCGCAAGGTGTTCGTCGAGCAACTCGCCACCACCCTCGACCTGCGGGCTCGCGACGCCAAGGCGCAGGTCGTGTTCAACCCCGCCACGGTCGAGTCCTACAACCTGATCGGCTACGAGAACAGGCGGATCGCGGCCGAGGACTTCCGCGACGACAGCAAGGACGGCGGCGAGGTCGGCCCCGGCCACACGGTGACGGCCCTGTACGAGGTACGGCTGCGCCAGGGCGCCTCCGGCCAGCTCGCCACCGCGACCGTGCGCTGGCAGGACCCCGACACCCGCGCCCCGGGCGAGACCAGCGGCTCCATCGGGCGGGCCGACCTGGTCTCCTCTCCGTGGGAGAGGTCGTCGCCGCGGTTCCAGGTGGACGTGGTCGCCGCGGCCTTCGCCGAGTATCTCCGCACAGGAAGGCCTGTCGCCGGGGTCGGGACGGAGGAGCTGGCCGGACACGCCGGTCGTCTGGCGACCTCGACGGAGGACCCCGCGGTGTCCGAGCTGGCGACCCTGATCACCCGCGCCCTGTCGCTCGGCTGACCGGACGGCCGCCGGGGCGCGCCTGTCCCGGCGGCCTCGACGGTCACCTCGCCGGTTACGGAGTAGGGTGCGATGTCCTATACACTGGCGTGGTGCCGCCGAGCGGTACAAAACGCAAGGGGCTATGGCGCAGCTGGTAGCGCGCCTCCATGGCATGGAGGAGGTCTGGGGTTCGAATCCCCATAGCTCCACAGCGACAGCGTGTTGACGAGATCCCGTCCGATCGGTCCGATCGGGCGGGATCTCGTCGTTTTCCGGCCCGGATGGCCTGCCCACGCCTCCACGCCACCACCCCGCGGACCCCGTTTCGGTGAAGGGGTTGTTTCCAGAATCCCCCGCGCGGAGCGAAAGCCGTCCCGGCTCCCGGTGTTTCCCAGGAGGGGTGGTGTCGCGTCACACCCCTTGTGTGAGCCGGTACGGATACCGGTTTGAATGTGATTATTTCTGACATGTATTACTGATGATGGATCTGAGAAGCGCGCGGGCGGACCAATGATTCACCACCTCGCTTGTCCGCGGGGTGTTCACCGACCCTAGAAGGAGCCTCTGTGCAGGTCGAGCAGATTCGCCGGACCATCGGGCGAGTATCCGAGGAATCGGCCGCGGCCGACGCTTACATCGCCGTTGGCGTCGTCACACGATTTGTCATCGACAACTCCCTGGAAGTCGTGCTCGGTCGGGACGGGACCGTACAGACGACGGAAAAAAGTACCCCGGACCTCACGATTCGCCTTTCGAGCCGGGACGTGACGGCACTCGTCGAAGGAGACCTGTCCGTCACCCGGATGATCACTTCGGGACGTGTGACGGCAAAGGGACCGATTTTTCAGACGATCGCCGTTCTCCGTTCGCTCGGCAGCCTGAAGCCCGAAGGGAAGTGAAGTGATGAACGCCGTTTCTCGCCCCGACCTGTACGCCATCGAGGGACTCGACTCCACGCACCACAAAGCGGTGGTCGCGCTCGGTGAGTTCGCACGCGACCGGGTGGCGCCGACCGCGCGCCGCCGCGACAGCGCGGCCATCGGCACGGTGGACTGGGACCTCGTCGAGGAGGCCCGGCAGCTTGGCGGCCTGCGCATGGGAATCCCGGAGGACCTCGGCGGTCTCGGTCTCGGAAACCTCGCCCTCGGCTACGTCATGGAGGAACTCGCCGCCGCGGACCCGGGCTTCGCCCTCATCCTCGGCGCGACCGGTCTTTTCCACCTTCCCCTGCTCCTGAGCGGAGACAGGCGGCTCACCGAGAGCTATCTGGCACCCTTCACCGGCGACACCGTCATCCTCGGCTGCAACGCCGTCGCGGAAGAGCTCAACGGAATGGACGTGGTACGGCGCGAGCACGCCGAGTACGCCGTCGACATCACCACGGCCAGGCAGGACGGTGACCACTACGTCATCCGGGGCCGGAAGAAGTTCATCACCAACGCCCCGGTCGCCCGGTTCGCGACCGTGATGGCGAACATCGAGGGCAACCCGGGTTCGACCGGGCTGACGTGCTTCGTCATCGACCTGGAGTGGGACGGCGTCGTCCGCGGCGAGACGCACGACAAGGTCGGCTACCGTGCCGCCCCCGCGGGAGAACTCATCTTCAACGACGTTCGCGTCCCCGCGGAGAACGTCATAGGAGACCCCCTCGGCGGATGGGACCTGAACGTGACCCAGGGGAACCTCTGCCGGATCACCTGCGCCGCGATCTCGACGGGAATCGCACGGCACTCCCTTGAGCACGGGCTCCAGTGGTCCACCGAACGCCGTCAGACCGGAAAGGTCCTCTACGAGCACCAGATGTCGGCCAGGAAGCTGGCCGACATGGCGGCCAGGGTCGCCTCGTCCCGGGCGTTGTGGATCGAGGCGGCGAAGAAGGCCGACGTCACCCTCCCGGTCCCCGAGTTGGAGCCCGCGCTGGCCAAGCTCGTCGCCGACGAGGCCGCCGTCTTCAACTCCAACATGGCGATGTCGCTGCTCGGCGCCCGTTCGTTCCAGCGGACGAACGACATGGAGCGCATTCTCCGCGACTCGTTCGGCCCGCGCATCTACGAGGGGTCGCCCGAGGCGCTCGCGCTGACGATCACGGACCTGATCACCCGGCAGTGACATGACTCGACACGCGCTGGACGATATGGCGGAGGCGTCGTCACGGTTCTCGTTCGCCAGGCTGGACACGAACCTGATCGCGCCACCCGTGTACATGTCAGCTGGAATCGACGGCAGCCTCACCATCGTGGCGCGAGGCGACCACATTCCACTCCGGTACCGGCGGGCCATGCACGCTTTCAGGTTCGCCCAGTACTGGAAGCTCGGATTTCTCGACAGGAACCTGGTCGGCATCGACGAATACGCGGCTGAGGTCGCGGGCGCCCCGCCAGGCCGGGAATATCACACGATGGTCCTGGACCGGGCCTCCGGATACGCCGCCGCCTATGTCTACATGACGCTTCCCGACCCGGCCGCCTCCGGTGTTCCCTTCACATTGGAGAAGGAGTACGACGTCACCGTGGGTGAAACGGTGGCCAAGGGGATGGGCCGGGACCGGACATGGGAGGCGAAACGGCTGGTGCGCCGTATCGGAATTCCATGGTCGGACCTGGCGAGAAACGCCCCCTGGTGGGCCCTCCTCGGACTCTCCTTCCTCACCGTGCGCCTTTGGGAGAACGGAGAACTCGAGAGCTTCGTGGCCGACGGTGCCAGGGAGGGGAGCCCGCAGATGTTTGAACACCTCGGATTCGCCGTGGATTGTTCCGAAGAACGGCCGAGATCGGAGAACGCGAGCGGTCCGTACGGGCCGATGTGGAGACAGGAGAGAATTCCCGTCGCTTATTCCTGCATGACTTACCGTGATCACGAGAGTCATCTGCGCAGAGTCGAGACGCTCCTGAAGGGCAATCGGGGAATGTCGGTGCGGAAACAACTGAGCGCATGGAGGCAGGATGATTGACATCGAATCGGTTGACGAGGCGAGGAACCTGAAGGCGGACGACTACTACCGGCACCTGATCCGCCGTAACCAGGGCCTGGTCAGCTCGGAGGCGCAGGATCGCATCGGGGCGGCCCTGGTTCTCGTGGCCGGTTGCGGCTCCGTGGGGGGAGCGGCGATCCAGCCTCTGGCCCGGATCGGTTTCAGGGACTTCCGGCTCGCGGACTCGGGAAACTACGAGCTGAACAACCTCAACCGCCAGGCCGCCTTCATAGACGACCTCGGCAGGAACAAGGCCGAGGCCGGGGCGGACGCGATCCGCCGCATCAATCCGCACAGCGGCGTGGCGGTGTACAGCGAGGGCGTCACGGTGGAGAACGCCCGTGACCTCGTCCGGGGGGTGGACGTCATCGTCGACGGCGTCGACGTGACGACGAGGTCGGGGCTGACCGCGAAGATGGCGCTGCACGAGGCCGCCCTGGAGGCGAGGAAGCCGCTCATCACCGGCTGGGACCTCGCCGGCGTGATGTGCGCCCAGTATTTCGATTACCGCCATGTCCGCCGGATCTTCGACGGCGCCATAGAGACCGCGGAACTGCCCACCCTCGCCATCTGGGAGGCCGTTTTCCGGATCGCGCCGATGCGGCACATGCCCGGTCTGATGCTGCTCGAACTGGCGGCCAACATCACCGATCCCGACTACAGCGTGCCCCAACTGCCCGAGGCCGCCTGGCAGTTCGGTTCGCTCGCCTGTCACATGGCCGTCCGCGCCGTCAGCGGGAGGAAGGTCCCGCGCAACGTCCCGGTGGACGTGCACCGGCTGACCAGCACGCTGCCGGAACGACTGTGGCAGAGCGCGGTGCTACCGCTCGGCTACCTGCGGCTTCTTCGGACGCTGGGCCTGCCGCGCATCCTCGACTCCCTCATCCCCGCTCATTCGGTGCTGCGAATAACCACCCCAGGAAGGGCCGCCTGACAATGGCAGAGCGAACCGCCTCCGCCGGCGGCGTACGGGAGATCTCCTACGCCGAGTTCGAGGACACCGTCACGATCACGGCGGACGAGGCGGCGACACTCCGTGAGACGTGCCTGGCCGCGGCCGGCCGGTTCTCACACGACGATCTGCACGACGATGAGTTCATCCACACGGCAGAGGGCCTGGCACGGCACTTCCCGGACCGGCTGCGCCGGAAGATCTGGGCCTTCCGTGACCTCGGTTCGGTCGACGGGGTGCTGGCCGTCGAAGGCCTGCCCGTCGAGGCCGACGAGCCCACGCCGAAGGGGCCGGCCGACGAGCCCGGCTGGAGGGACATCCCCGTGGCGACACTTGTCCAATTGTCGATCATGACGATGCTCGGGGCGCCGATCAGCTACGCGGAGGAGAAGTCGGGCAAGCTCATTCAGGACGTCTATCCGAGGGCCGGTTACGAGGAAAGGCAGGAGAACGCCGGATCGGTCCTGCTCGAACTGCACACCGAGGACGGTTTCCTGAGAACCCCTCCGGACTATCTGTCGCTGCTGTGCATACGGGCCGACCACGACAGCCGGGCTGCGACGGTCGCGTGCGGCGTCCGCAGAGTCCTGAACGAGCTCTCGGCGGAGGACCTTGAGATCCTCCGCCAGCCTCGCTTCAAGATCTTCTTCAGCAGCTCGTTCACGGGCGGCGGACAGGAACGCTGGACCGGGCCCATCCCGGTGCTCACCGGGCCGGAGGACGACCCCGACCTGTGCGTCGACCTGCACGGCATGGCCGCGGTGGACGACAGGGCCGGGCTCACGCTGGATCGGCTCAGGTCGTGCCTTGAGGGCAACCTCATCGGCGCGGTGCTCCGGCGCGGCTCGCTCCTGATCATCGACAACAACGCCGCCGTCCACGGCAGGACCGGGTTCGTCCCCCGGTACGACGGAACCGACCGCTGGCTGCGCCGCTGTTTCGTCACCAAGGACCTGCGCCGCGTCAGGACCGACATCATCCGCGGCCGTGTGCTGAGGAGCCGCGGGCGTTCGCCGGCGGGGTGACGACGGCGGAACCGTATTCGCCCGGCCGTGCCGGAAGCCGCCGGCCTCGCGAGTCTCGCGACCAGGCGCTCCGGCACGGCCGGAACGGTCCCCCCGAGACGGCCGTTCCGTGAGACGGCCGGGGCGGCCTCTTGGAGGGCGGGGCCACGGGGACGGGCGCCCGCGGGCTCCCACCGGGCCCGCGCTGCGCCAGGCGCCGGTGGGGGGCGCCGGTCTAGGCTTCCCCCGCCTGCCCCTGTTCGGTCTGGACGGTGGCAGGGGAGGAGAGGGTCTGCCACAGCGCGGAGAGCCGCTCGGCCGTCAGATGCCGCGCCGGGGCGTCCTCCTCGCTCAGGATGCCGAGGAGCGTGCTCGCCGAGGCCTGCAGGGCGCGCCTGCCCTTGCGGGTGATGGCCAGCTGGTAGGCCCGCCCGTCGGAGGCGGTGCGGTAACGGTCCACCATCCCACGCTCCTCAAGCTGGCCGATGAGCCGGGAGACACGCGGCTGGGACCTGTCGATGTGCTTGCAGATCTCCGTCAACGGCGTCTTGCCCCGGCGGGAGGCCAGGAGATACAGCACTTCATAACCGCTTATGCACAGGGAGTGACGCAGGCTCAGCTCCGACTCGATGCGCGCGTTCAGTTGCTCGATCGGCCTGATGGTCGTCTTCCACTGACTGAGCGCCTCGAACGCCCGATCCTGCTCGTCCATGACGGTCTCCTTACTACGCGCGTACCGCCTGCGCCCAAGTCAATGGTATCTCCGAACCCACTTGGCAAACGTCGCTCCGCAAGTAATATGCTTCGGCATAGAGTTACATTACAAGGCATGCAACTGACCGGCAGACCCGATGGACGGGGAGTCCGATGACGGTAGAACCTCAGGAGAACGCACCGGCCGAGCTGGACGCCGCGGCTCCCGCGGAGGACCGGCCATGGAGCACGCTGGCGGTCGTCGGCATCGCCCAGATGCTCGTCATGCTCGACTCCACCGTGGTGAACGTGGCGTTGCCGTCGATCGGTGACTCCATCCACGCGAGCGCGCAGGCGTTGCAGTGGGCGATCAGCGGATACGTCATCACCTACGGATCGCTTCTGCTCTTCGGCGGGCGCCTCGCCGACGTCCGGGGACGGCGCACCATGTTCCTGCTCGGCCTGGCGATCTTCGCCCTCGCCTCTCTCGGGGCGGGACTGGCCGCGAACGGCGCGATGCTCGTCGCCTCGCGGGTGATCCAGGGAACGGGCACGGCGGTGTTGTCCGCGGCCGCGCTGTCGATCATCATCGCGACGTACCGGTCCAGCCGTCAGATGAACATCGCCCTGACGGTGTGGAGCGGGCTCGGCGTCGTCGGCGCCACCATCGGCGTCATCGCGGGCGGGGCCATCGTGGAGTACGCGTCGTGGCGGTGGGTGTTCCTCATCAACCTGCCGATCGGGGTGGTGCTCTCCCTGGCCGCGCTGCGGTCCGTCGCCCCGATGAGGAGAGAGCTCGACGCCCCCCGCTCGCCGCTGCGCCTTCCCACCGCCATCGCGGTGACCATGTCGCTGTGCCTCGTCTCCTATGCCTTCATCGACATGCAGGACGGGGTCGGCCGCCTGGGGCCGTGGGCCTTCCTTGTGCTCGGCGTCGTCATCCTCGCCGCCGTCGTCCGCTACGAACGTCACACGGACGACCCGCTCCTGCCGCTTTTCCTCCTGCGAATCAGGACGTACGCACTTGCATGCGCGGGCATGGTGATGGCCGCGACGCTGTTGCTGGGATCTCTCTATCTGGGAAGCAACTATTTCCAGCGGGCCGCCGGCCTGACCCCGCTGGAGACCGGGCTCGCCCTGCTGCCCCTTTGCCTCGGCTCGCTCGTCGCCGCTTTCGGCATCCCGAAACTCGCCCAGAAAATCGGGATGCCGAAGATCTACCTGTCCGGTGTGCTGGTGCAGCTGATCAGCATCGTCGTACTCGCGGTCGTCACGTGGGGCACCAGCCAGACGGTCCCCACCGTCGTGGTGATCGCCATGCTGGGGATCTACGGACTCGGCCTGCCGACCATGTTCGTCCCCCTCTACACCTTCGGGGCGGCCGAGATCCCCGAACGGCACAGCGGAACCGGGTCGGGACTGCTCAACACGTTCAACGAGAGCGGTGCGGGACTGGGCCTGGCGATCGTCGCCCCCATCGCGGCCTACATCGCCACCCGGCAGCGGTCCACGGGAACCGCCCAGAGCGTCGCGGAGGCCCACGGTATCGCGGCGGCCTGGATCGCCCTCTGCGTGTGCTCACTCGTCGCGGCCCTCATCGCCATCATGATCGTCCGCGCGTTCCGCGCCACTCACACAGCAGGGCGGTGACCCCATGACGGACTTCCAGCAGCGTGTCGAGCAGCGGCTGAGGACTGAGACCTTCGCCTGGCTGACCACGGTCGGCCGGGACGGAACCCCCCAGCCGAACCTCGTGTGGTTCGTCTGGGAACCGGCGGACGACGACCAGGGAACGATCCTGATCTACAACCGGGCCGACGCGGCGCGGCTCGGCCACATCCGGCGTAACCCGCGTGTGTCGCTGAACTTCAACTCCGCCTCCGACGGCGGGGACATCGTCGTTGTCACCGGAGAGGCGGAGATCCTCACCGATCACCCGGCCGCCGCCGACTTCCCGCCCTACGCCGAGAAATACCGCGACGGCATCACGCGGATCAGCGGTGACCCCGAGAGGTTCAGCGCGGAGTACCCGGTTCCGCTACGCGTCCGCGTCACCAGGGTGCGCGGGTTCTGAGCCGGTCGCCCGGTCTGCGGGTCGTGCCCTCACCGGGGACCGTGGTGGATGTTCCGGCCGTCGCCCGCGCACCGCAGGCCGGGCGACGGCCGGAACATCCGAAATGTCGTCCGCGAGCCTCGGGAGAGGTCACTCGCGCGTGTCGCTCACCCATTTCCACAGTGGATACAGGAGGTTCGCGAGGCTCCGGCCTGACTCCGTCAGGCCATAGCGCACACCGGGCGGACGTGTGTGGAGGATCTCGCGGTTTATCAACCCCTCCTCCTCGAGCGTTTTCAGGGTCATGGTCAGCGTCTTGGTGTTGGGACACCGTATCTCGCGTTGCATCTCAGCGAACCGTAAATTTCCTGGAAACAGCGTGATCAGTACACCGACCGCCCACTTCTTCGCGAGGATCGTGAACAGCCTGTGCACATACTCCCACTCTTCGGTGGTGACTTCCGGTACCATAGACACACTTCCCCCATAAATGCGCGAACTCTTGCTTCCTGCTTCAAGTGGTGTTCGACGGGGCGGGGAGCTGGGCTTACTGTTCAACAGGCCCGGAAGAAATACACGAGGACGCCGGGTCCGTGGAGTACCTGTCGAGCCAGGCGTTGATGACCGAGCGAATCAACGTCATTGCTTTAAGTGGCATTCTTCAGGGCGGCAGACAGAAGTAGCGCATCAAAATTACTAACGTATGGTTACTGAAAATGTCAAGCCTTGCGCCGGCCGTCTGATGGGGTCATGCTCGGCCGTGGCGCGTGATGCGCCGAAATCCTTATCCGTGCCCCTGCGGTGTCTCGTGGAAGTGCCCCGGTCTCCCTGTGGATCGGTTTTGGGGGCCACGGAAAACGCGTTTTCCGCGGTGACCGGATTGGCATAGCGGAGGGCCCTTAACGTCGGTCAAACGGCTATAATGCCGATTTGCCGTATATGAAACTCAATGTCGGGTGTATGGTGCCCGGCATCGGTGTGTCGACCGGATATTCCCTGCTACGGCCCCATCGGGCGTACCTGGAGGGAAGCTCACGTTATCCTCGCCCGTGGGTGACGGTTACGCCTTCCGGAACTCGGGGGACTTTCTCCGGAGAAGGAACACGATCGGTGAGGAACCGGTGCTTTCCGGACGGCTTTCCGCGGATGTGCCGACCGGGACCGACGTAAAAGAGACCGGTCTCTTTCAATGACCGGGCGTACCTCGGGCACACGATCTCCACCGCGTGCGCGGAACGACTTCGCGGAGAACGATCCCCTGGAATTCCCGCCGCCTCCGACGGTCCGTGACCGGTACCGGAACACGCTGGAAAACCCGCCCGGAGGCCGGGCGCACACGCCTCCGTGGAACCGCCACACGCTTCCCCCGCTCGATGCGGAAACGGAACGTCCGGCCGTTCCCGCGCGGGCCGGAATCTCGTACGGCAGAGGAGACGGGATAGGACCCCTCCCGTGAGACGCCTGTTTCTGAATATCGTCGCCGGCGACTTCGCCGAAATCCTCCGTGGTTCTCCACCCGAAGCCGGATCGCCGCGCGTCCTGCTCCCTCCGCGGGGCCGGGCCGGTCGCCGTCAATGTTTTCCCGGCGCACGGCGGGCCGGCGAAAAAGGACGGTGCCCGGCAGGCCGTGACGCATCCCCATGGTTACCCGGATATTCCAACGGACCTGGTCCGCGGCAATCGGGAACGAGAAGTGAATGACGTTCACGACGGCCGAGCCCGCTGTCCCGGGCCCCGGCTCGCTGTGGGCCGTGCGGGCGGCACCCAGGCATGGCTGCCGCCGACGGACCACGGGGGTGGTCAGCCGTTCGGGAAGAGTGTGTGAAGGAGCGTGTGGCCCGGCATGGCCCGGGCCGGGAGCACGCCCACGGCGAACATCTCCGGGGTGTCGAACACGGGTTCCCCGCCGGGGCGGCGCGCGTAGGGAACCCGGCCGTAGTCCACGCCGTCGTCCTCGTGGAAGCTCATCCAGGTGATCGTCTCCTGTTCGCCCTCGCGGAGCGGGTGGTTGGACACGGCCCGGCTGTAGACGGTGCCGGGGGTGGTGACCCAGACCAGGGGGACGGCGAGGACCCATCGTGTCGCGCGGATCTCCCGCGCCCTGGCGGCCGCCCGCGTCTCGAACGAGACGGCCGACCGTGGGTCGCGGAGATAGTCGTAGTCGCTGAGCACGAGCCGCCGCTCGCCTTCGAGGGCCGCGACCGCCGGGCAGTGGCGGGCGGCGATGCTCCGTTGGAGACGCTCGACCACCTCGAAGAGCAGCGCGGCCGTCTCGTCGTTCATCGTGTCCTCCGGAACTCACGGTACGGACCGGTACGCCGGGCCCGCGCCGGAGAGGAGGCGCGGGCCGCGTGCGCGAGTCGTCAGATCTCCTCGACGCTGCTCGGCTCGCGCCGGGACAGGTCGATGCCGAGTTCTTCGGCGGCGCGGAAGACGTCCTCGTCGGTGTCGCGCATCTCGATGGACATGCCGTCGCTGGAGAGCACCTCGACGTTCAGGCACAGCGACTG
>NZ_JBIAVG010000029.1:0-81762 GCF_042893955.1 Streptosporangium sp. NPDC001559 | reverse complement strand
AACGCTCGACTGGGAAACCCCAGCCGAGCGTCTCGCTAAGCTTCTGGCGACAGCCAGTTGATCAACTGTGTTGCAACGACCCCTCGAATTCGCCCACCAGTCGGGGTCGCCTGGCTTGCGCTTGCGCGGTCTACAGGTACACCGGCGCGGTTGAAGGTTCGCCATCAGCTCGTCAAGGAACGGCGGCAGGTCGATCTGCCTGACCGAACCGTCCTTGGGGATGCCTCTGTAGAAGCGGCCTCCAAGCTCGTACAACTTTTCTTGCACGTCCAGTTGGCCATCCTCGGAGAGGCACACGGCTCCCTAGGGGCAGGAGAGCGGAGTGCTTTCCCGACGGCGGCGACGGGGACGACGTGCCGGACTTCCTGAAGTGAACCGTCCCCCTCCGGAGGGAGCAGGCCTGCAGCGCCCGCGAAAGGATGGACGTGGCAGGGCGAGCAGCGCGAAGTTCCCGCCGGGCATGACGAGGATGGAGCGTAACCCTCGGAGGGCTCCTCCCGCTGCGTGCGGGAACGCCGCGACAGCTACTACTCCTCAAGCTTCGGCTTCGGCTCCTGAGGGTGCAAGAGACAGTCCGATGGCGGCGAGCCTCTGCTTGACCTCCTCGACATACATGGGGCCGTTGCGCTCGACCGCCAGAAGGTCTTGCTCGCTGTGAGCGACCAGCTCGCCGTAGGTGTCGATGCCCGCACGCTTCAGGGGCAAGTACGCGCGCACCGTGAGGCCAAGTTCCTCAATGGCCACCTTGGCGTGTTTGTCGTTCAGCATGTGCCCTCCCGCACCCGTACGTAGCCGCTCCGAGAAGATAAGCATCACGCAGCCACCGCTCGTGCGGCGCGGACGTCTCCAGGACGGCGGCGGACTCTTCCTCGAACGCGCCGACGTCTCGGATGCGTAGCGCTCAGCGGGCGTCGTCGGTCGACAGGGCTCCCGAATGTCCCCGTTTCGTCATTTGCCGGATCGGACCAGAAGGACCCGCAGCACGCTGCCCCTCGTGGGAATCGATGATTCCATCACCCGTCATTGCGGTAAATGTCGCCAATTTGCGGTTCCTGAGGGCCGGAGGTGAGTAGGTTCCTCTCACGTGATCGACAACCGATATCGAGGCCATACGTGACAGCTATGCCGCTTTTTCCTTATGGCTCATTGGGTCCTCCTGGGCTGGGGTGTGGCCAGGGTATGGTCCGGCGGCCGGGCGGGCAGGCGGACGCCGGCCGTACTTGCCGTTGAGCCTCTTGATGTCCGCTTCCGGTCAGGGAGCGGGATCGCTCTCCCGGGTTACCTTCGAGGCGCTTCCCGAACCTCGCCAGCCTCCTCCGTGGAAGGGCACCCCATGTCTCTGATTAAGCGTCTTGCCGTCACCGCCGCCGCCGTGGTTCTCGCGGTTCCGCTGGCGGCGGTCCCGGCCGCCGCTTCCGGCAGCTCTACTTTCGTCTGCGCCCAGGGAAGGTGGGAGAGTGAGCCGCTGTTCCACTCCTTGTGGCTGATCGGAGAGGGATGCATTGGGACCGCGAGCCCGACGCCTGGTTCCCACGTGATCACCATCACCCCCTGGACCGAGACCTATAGCTGCACGGCATTGATCACCCTTGACGGGGAAAGCGTGGCCGCCAACGCAAAGAAGTGCGTCCGGGCTTAGCGGCTTTATGACGGCGCCCCCGCCCTGAAGGACGGGGGCGCTGTTGCTTACGGCCGTCGGCGTCGCGGGGCGGACTGGTGGCTCATCACCCTGTGAGAGTTCACAACATCGCGCCGTCGGTGGCGACCGGTCCCAACCCCCGGTCCTCATCAAGCCCTACGAGGGTTCGCAACTCGTTCGTATAGACGTCTCCTCCCTCACCGCGCCTCCTCATCGCCCTTCGAGGGTCCGGACATGATGGCGCCCCCGCCTCTACGGAGGACGGGGGCGCTACGCGTTCGCCAGGCCAAGGCCGTGGTCACCACATGCCGACACCCTCTTGAGGGGCGCTCCTGAGGCGCCGCCGGGCCGTAGAGGGCTTTCTAGATCGGCCCGTGCCAGCTTCCCTCGCATTCGATCTTTCCCCCGGACGAGTTGACGTGGCATGCACGCGAGCTGACGTTCCTGGTCTTCAAATAGCTGTAGTAATAGCGACCGTTGACGGCGTCGTTGTTGGTCGAACAGTCGTAGCTCGGAATCATGCGGTAGTGATAGCCCGACCACCCGCTGCCGGTGTAGACCTGGTAGCGGATCTCCGCTCCGGCACAGTAGCCGTCCGTCGCCTCGTCGTTGATAAACGACTCGAGCACAACGTAGTTATTGTCGCGCCACATCATGACGTGCTGCCAGACACCGCCGACTGTGCTTTGGGCATAGCCCACGAATCCGTACCCCTTATCTTGCGGGCGTTCGTTGGACGTGAACCACTCATTGCCGAAGCTCACGACACTCGGTTCGTCGGCGGCGCTCACGAAACCAGGCGTTCCGGCGCTCGCCGCACCCTCCTTGACAGTGCTCGCGGTGTCGGGATCGTTGGCGGCGTTCGCGATGCCGGGAGTTGCCGCCAGCAGCCCTGCGGCGCCTATGACGACGGCGGCCATTCTCATGAAACTCATTTCGTCTCCTTCTTCGTGCGGTGAGCAGGAAGATAGGCAGGCCGATGTTGAGTCCATGTTGAGTTTGTGTTGACTCCGCTCGGGTCAGTCTGTGGGCGGGAACGCCGGCACCTCGTGGGAAGCATGCCGCACGCGTGCTGTCGGGCAGTCCATGGCCGGCGACCCGACCGGGTGGCACCCTTACGGAGGGCGGGGGCTCTGCGGCGTGCTCAACGAGAGCGACGCCCCTGATGGTGGCCGGTCACCACTCCCGCGTGGTGGCCTAGCCGGTAGGCGATGAGCGGCACCAGCTCGGCTACGACCGCACGCGGCTGGGCGTCGACGCCACCTTCGGTGCTGTCCCACACCGGCCGAACGGCGATGACCAGGTCCTCCACCCGGGAGGACTCGACCTTGGCCGGGCGGACGACTGCGTAGCCCTCCTCCAGCAGCTCGTCGAGGACGCGGCCGGTAGCGGAGTCCAGCAGCTCGTCGTGGTACTCCAGGCTGAGCGCCGCCTGCAGAGGACGGGGCCATTAGGGCCGCGGCCGTCGCCGCACGAGTTCTTCGCGACGATCGGCGTGGCCGTGGAGTCCGTCAGCACGGTGGCCGAGGCCGTCGAGGTCTTCCCGGCCACGACGCCGTCCGGCGCCCGGCGGGCCGGAGCACCCCGTGGTCGCTCGGCGATCCGGCGTTCCGCCGTGACCACGGGGGAGAGGGCGAGGCACGGCCAACAAAACCCGGGTGTCGTGTGTCCAAGAAGACATGGAATGGAGAAACAGGACACGACGTGGCCCGGCGACCTCTCTGGTGACGACGGCGGTGCTGGCGGCCGTCACCGCGTGCGCTCCGCCCGCGCTCTCCGGGACGGCGGCCGCACCGGTCCCCGCGCGGCCCACCGGCCCCTCGGCGGGCGCGGGGACGCAGCAGGGCACCGGGACGGCGGTGTTCGAGGGCGCGAGCCTGTCCACCGCGGCCGCCGGGCGCTGCCGTACCGAGGGACTCAGGGCGGATGTCGGCAGGGTGGACGCGGGGGCGGGGCAGCGGTACGCGCCGCTGGTGCTCACCAACGCCTCGGCGAAGAGCTGCTGGGTCTACGGCTTCGTCGGCCTGGTCATGTTCGACGCCAAGGGGGACGCCCTGCGCACCAGGGTCCGCAGGGAGAACGTCCCGGCGCACCGGGTGACGCTACGCCCCGGGGCCTCGGCGCACGCCAGACTCCACTGGACCACGGTGCCGAGCGGGCGCGAGACCTCGTGCCCGTCCTCGGCACGCCTGATGATCATCCCGCCGGACGAGGTGGCGCACCTGGAGATCCCCTTCGCCGGCGTGGTCTGCGGCGACGGCAGACTCGACGTCGCCCCGATGGTCTCCGGTTCCAGGCTGTGAACGCGCCGGGAGTCGCGTTCTCCGAAAAACGATCAACAGGTGCCTAAACTGGCCGCAGTCACGAGAACGGAGTTCTGTGGTGCGGATCGGACTGTCACTCGGTGAGCCCGCGGGCCCCGGCGAACTGGTGAACCTGCGTCGGCAGATCGAGAGGGCGGCCGACGACGGCTTCTCCTCCGCCTGGCTGTCCAACATCTTCGGCCTCGACGCGCTGACCGCGCTGGCCGTCGCGGGTGGTCAGGTGCCCGGGATCGAACTGGGCACCTCCGTCGTGCCCGCGTATCCGCGCCATCCGGCGGCTCTGGCCCAGCAGGCGCTCACGGTCAACGCCGCCCTCGACGGCAGGCTCGCCCTGGGCGTCGGCCTGTCGCACAAGGTCGTCATCGAGGACATGTACGGCTACAGCTTCGACCGGCCTGCCAGGTACATGCGGGAGTACCTCTCCATCCTGGTGCCCCTCCTGCGCGGCGAGCAGGTGGCCTTCGAGGGCGAGACCCTCACCGCGCGGATCGGGCTGACCACCCCCGGCGCCGGGAACCTGCCCGTGCTGGTCGCCGCGCTGGCCCCGCGCATGCTCAAGCTGGCGGGAGAGCTGGCCGACGGGACCGTGCTGTGGATGACCGGCCCCAAGACCGTGGCCGAGCACATCGCGCCCGCCGTGACCGAGGCCGCGCGGGCGGCGGGACGGCCCGCGCCCAGGATCGTGTGCGTCCTGCCGGTCTGTGTCACCGACGACGCGGAGGCCGCGAGGGCGAGGGCCGCCGAGCTGTTCGCGCTCTACGGCGAGTTGCCGTCCTACCGGGCGGTCCTCGACCGGGAGGGGGCCGCGGGCCCGGCGGACGTCGCGATCATCGGGGACGAGGAGAGCGTCTCGGCCAGGATCGGCGAGCTCGCCAAGGCCGGGGTCACCGACTTCGCCGCCGCGGTGTTCGCCGAGGGCCGCAGGACACGGGAGTTCCTTAAGACCCTCCTGTGACGCCCGCCTTCATGACCGCCCTCCTGGACCGCCAGGACAGGACGGACCAGCGGGCGAGCCCCGACAGGATCGATCCGGCGGAGAGCACCGAGCCGATCGACAGGACGGAGGCGGCCGAGCCGATCGAGCCGATCGACAGCACGGAGCCCGCAGAACCGATCGACAGGATCGAGCCGGTGGAACCGATGGAAAGGATCGACCCCTTCGACCCGATCGACCACAACGAATCACGATTTTTCGGCATGAAGAGAATCATGCGTCACTCAGACGCCGAACGCGGTCAGCGTCACCCACGCGGTGCCGAGCCCGGTCAGCGCCCCGACGGCGACCTGGGTCGGGGTGTGGTGGCCCAGCCGTACCCTGGCCCAGCAGACGACGGCCACGACCAGCGCCCCCGCGGCCAGTGTCGGTACGGCGGGCAGCACTCTGGAGAGCACGACGACGCTCCCCGCGGACACGGCGGCGTGGAAGGAGATCTTCCACCTGAGCGTGACCGGGACCGTCACCGCGAGGGCGGCCAGCATCGCGGTCACCGTGGAGACCAGCAGCGTGGGCGCCCGCAGCAGGACGAGCAGCACCAGCGCGGCCAGTACCGCGCAGACGGCGACCAGCAGCGGCTTCGTCCGGCTCGCGCGGTCGACCAGATGATGGGAGTCGAGCCGTCCTGAGCGGACCCCGGCCGCGATCACCCCGGCGGGGACCCCGCCGCACAGCGCCGAGGTCCCCAGCCCCCACAGGACGCCCGGCCAGCCGTCGGCCAGCAGCCCGACGACCGGGGGCAGTGCGATGACCAGCACCTGCGGGGCGAAGACGCCGGTGACCAGCCGGGCCGCCGCCGTCCCCGGCTCATCGCGTGCCATCTCCCGACCGTCCATGCCGTCCTCCCCGCCTGTGCCAGGTCCGCCGGGATAACCTTGGCAGGCGGGCGGCCCCGGGGTGACATCCCGCAGGCCGCCGGAGCGCGGTGGGCGTGAGAGGTCAGTCGTTGGCGTGCAGGGCGCTGTTGAGCTCGATACCCGTGCCGGAGCGCGGCACGACCTCGACGGCCCCGGAGGTGGAGTTACGGCGGAACAGCAGGCCCGGCGAGCCGGAGAGCTCGGCGGCCTTGGCGACCTTCCCGTCGGGCAGGACGACCTTCGTCCCGGCCGTGACGTACAGGCCCGCCTCGACGACGCAGTCGTCGCCCAGCGAGATGCCCACGCCGCTGTTGGCGCCGAGCAGGCAGCGGCCTCCGATGGAGATGACCTGCTTGCCGCCGCCGGACAGGGTGCCCATGATCGAGGCACCGCCGCCGACGTCGGAGCCGTCGCCGACCACCACGCCCGCCGAGATGCGGCCCTCGACCATGGACGTGCCGAGCGTGCCCGCGTTGAAGTTGACGAACCCCTCGTGCATCACGGTCGTGCCCGCGGCCAGATGGGCGCCGAGGCGCACCCGGTCGGCGTCGGCGATCCGCACTCCGGAGGGCATCACGTAGTCGGCCATCCGGGGGAACTTGTCCACGCCGTGGACGGTCACCGGGCCACGCGCGCGCAGGCGCAGCCGTACGGCCTCGAAGCCCTCGACGGGGCACGGGCCGTGGCTGGTCCACACCACGTTGGCGAGCAGACCGAAGATGCCGTCCAGGTTCTGCCCGTGCGGCTGGACGAGGCGGGCGGAGAGCAGGTGGAGACGGAGGTAGACGTCGTGGGTGTCGGCGGGGGCCTCCGACAGCTTGGTGATCCCGGTGAAGACCGCGACCACCTCGACTCCCCTGGCATCGTCCGGTCCGAGAAGCGCGGTGACCTCGGGGCCGAGGGCCTCGGCGGCCTCCTGGGCGGTCAGCCGCCTGGTGCCCGGCGAGGCGGGGTCACCCAGGCGCGGGTCGGGGAACCAGGTGTCGAGCACGGTGCCGTCTGAGGCGATGGTGGCGATGCCGACGCCGTGGGCGCCGGAGGTCTGAGCTGCTGCGTTCACGCCGACCAAGCCTAGTCAAAGCGGGTGCAACGGCCGTACGGCGAGGGTGTGGCCGGCGTGTGCGGGAGCCTCTCCGTCAATAGCCTGGCCGCCATGTTGCCCATGTTGCACGGCATCGATGTGTCGAACTGGCAGGGGGCGGTCGACTGGGGCGGGCACGCCGACAACGGCGTGTCCTTCGCCTTCGCCAAGGCCACCGAGGGGAGCACCTTCACCGACCGGTGGTTCGAGCGCAACTGGACCGGCATGCGGGAGAACTGGATCGTCTGTGGCGCCTATCACTTCGCCAGGCCCGCGGGCGACCCGGAGGACCAGGCGCGCCGCTTCCTCGGGACGGTCGAGCGGGCGGGTGGGCTGCGCCACGGAGACCTGGTCGCCCTCGACCTGGAGACCGGTGACCGGCTGCCGCCCGGGAAGGTGGCCCGTTTCGCGCGCGCCTGGTGCGAGGCCGTCGCCGCCCACGCGAGGGTCAGGCCGGTGATCTACACCTTTCTGGCCTTCGCCGACGCGGGCAACTGCGCCGGGCTTGAGGACCACCCGCTGTGGATCGCCGCCCCCGACCATCCGACGGGCAGACCGGAGATCCCGCAGCCGTGGCACAGATGGACGATCCACCAGTACTGTCACGAACCGCTGGACCGCAACGTCTTCCGGGGGACCAGGGCGCAGCTCACCTCGCTGGGCTACCGGCCCCGGCGGCGCGCTGGAAAAAGGCGTGGCGGACACCGGTAGCATCGGATCCGTAGTCGGGTTTCCCGAGAACCAGCGTCACGCATACCGAGGAGCAACCGTGTCGGCCGTGTCAGAACTGCGCATCACCCTCGCCGGAGCCGAGCGTGTGGTGGCGGGAGGCACGACGTACGGCGACGCCCTCGGGGCGGACGGCCGCTCGGTGGTCGCCGCCAGGGTGAACGGCGAGCTGAGGGACCTCGCGGCCGTGGTGTCCGAGGGTGACCGGGTCGAGCCCGTCGAGGCGGCCAGCGCCGACGGCCGGGCCATCGTGCGCCACTCGACCGCCCACGTCATGGCCCAGGCGGTGCAGGAGATCTTCCCCGAGGCCAGGCTCGGCATCGGCCCGCCGGTCGAGAACGGCTTCTACTACGACTTCGACGTCAAGGACCCCTTCACCCCGGACGACCTCAAGCGCATCGAGAAGCGCATGCGGGAGATCGTCAAGCAGGGGCAGCTCTTCTCCCGCAGGAGGGTCTCCGACGAGGAGGCGCGCGCGGAGCTGGCGGCCGAGCCGTACAAGCTGGAGCTGATCGGGCTCAAGGGCGGCGGCGACGCCGAGGAGAGCGTCGAGGTGGGCGGCGCCGAGCTGACCATCTACGACAACCTCGACGCCAAGTCCGGCGAGCTGTGCTGGAAGGACCTGTGCCGGGGCCCGCACGTGCCCAGCACCCGTTCCATCCCGGCGTTCAAGCTGATGCGCACCGGCGGCGCCTACTGGCGGGGCAGCGAGAAGAACCCGCAGCTGCAGCGCATCTACGGCACCGCGTGGGAGTCCAGGGAGCGGCAGGACGAGTACCTCCACATGCTGGAGGAGGCCGAGAAGCGCGACCACCGCAAGCTGGGCGCCGAGCTCGACCTGTTCTCCTTCCCCGAGGAGCTCGGTTCGGGGCTGCCGGTCTTCCACCCCAAGGGCGGTGTGATCCGCAGGGTGCTCGAGGACTACTCGCGGCGCAGGCACGAGGAGGCGGACTACTCCTTCGTCAACACCCCGCACATCACCAAGGGCCACCTCTACGAGATCTCCGGTCACCTCGACTGGTACGCCGACGGCATGTTCCCGCCCATGGAGCTTGAGGGGGCCAGCTACTACCTCAAGCCGATGAACTGCCCGATGCACAACCTGATCTTCAGGTCGCGCGGGCGTTCCTACCGTGAGCTGCCGCTGCGGCTGTTCGAGTTCGGCACCGTCTACCGTTACGAGAAGTCGGGCGTGGTCCACGGCCTGACCCGGGTGCGCGGCCTGACCCAGGACGACGCCCACATCTACTGCACCCGCGACCAGATGCGCGACGAGCTGAAGTCGCTGCTGAGGTTCGTCCTCGACCTGCTGCGCGACTACGGCCTCGACGACTTCTACCTTGAGCTGTCCACCAAGGACCCGGAGAAGTTCGTCGGCTCCGACGAGGACTGGGAGGAGGCGACCGCGACGCTGCGCGAGGTCGCCGAGTCGGAGAACCTCGACCTCGTCCTCGACCCCGGCGGGGCCGCCTTCTACGGGCCGAAGATCTCCGTACAGGCGCGCGACGCCATCGGGCGCAGCTGGCAGATGTCGACCATCCAGCTCGACTTCAACCTGCCGAAGCTCTTCGAGCTGGAGTACCAGTCGTCGGACGGCACGCGTCAGCAGCCCATCATGATCCACCGGGCGCTGTTCGGCTCGATCGAGCGCTTCTTCGGCGTCCTGGTCGAGCACTACGCGGGCGCCTTCCCTCCCTGGCTCGCCCCCGTGCAGGTCGTCGGCATCCCGATCGGCGACGCCCACGTCCCCTACCTTCAGGACCTGGCCAAGAAGGCCCGCGAGCGGGGTGTCAGGATCGAGGTCGACGCCTCCGGCGACCGCATGCAGAAGAAGATCCGCAACGCGCAGAAGGCCAAGGTGCCGTTCATGCTCCTGGCCGGTGACGAGGACATCGCCAACGACGCGGTCTCCTTCAGGTTCCGCAACGGTGAGCAGAAGAACGGCGTCCCCGTCGCCCAGGCGATCGACGAGATCGTCGACGCGATCGAGCGGCGCGTCCAGGTCTGATCCCCGCCTCCGGCGCGGCCCGTGCCTCCGACGCGGAGCACGGGCCGCTCACCGGGTCAGACGTCCTCGGCGGAACGGCCCTTGACGGGCTCGCCGGGCAGGCGGACGTCCTCGACGCCCACGTTGACCTCGACGACCCGCATGCCCAGCATCCGGCTGACGGTGCGGGCCACGTTGTTCTTGACCTCGTTGGCCACGTCCATCACGACGTGGCCGTACTCCGCGACGATCGAGACGTCGATCGCGACCGTGCGATCCTGGACGTGGGCGCTCACGCCCCGCCCGCCCTTCCTGGCCCCGGGGGCCACCCGCTCGCCGATCGCCTCAAGCACGCCGGAGGGGTCCTCGCCGAGCCCCACGACACCGGCGACCTCCAGGGTCGCGAGGGAGGCCACCTTCTCGACCACCTCGTCGGCCACCCTGATGCGGCCCTTCACCACCGCGGCGGCCGCGGCGGGTCCCGGGTTCTCGGGGATCCCGGGAGCGGTGGCGAGGGAAGCCGAGAGGTTCAGCGGGAACGGGCGGGCGGCCGGGGTCTCAGCGGGAGAGTCGGTCTCCTCGGTGATCTCTTCGACGGAGACGTCGGTCATGGGTACTCCTCGGCTTTCGGTGGTCATGCTCGCGAGGATTCTGCCGGAAAATAGGCCGCTTTGTCCGCATATACGGGCGGCACCGGCTGGGGGCGCCCGAAACCGGTGGGCCTATGCTGCAATGCATGCAGGAGAGCGAGCCGATCGAGCAGGCGGGGGCTGGGGTCCCTGACAACTTCCAGCGACTGTGGACTCCGCACCGGATGGCCTACATCAAGGGGGAGAACAAGCCGGCGGGCTCCGGCCCCGGCGACGGCTGCCCGTTCTGCGAGATCCCCGAACTGAGCGACGAGGACGGCCTGATCATCGCCAGGGGGACCGCGGTCTTCGCCTTGCTCAACCTCTACCCGTACAACTCCGGCCACCTGATGGTCTGCCCCTACCGGCACGTGGCCGACTACGCCGACCTCGACGAGGTGGAGACCGCCGAACTGGCCGACTTCACCAAACGGGCGCTCACCGCCCTGCGCAAGGCCAGCGGCGCGCAGGGCTTCAACGTGGGCATGAACCTCGGCGACGTCGCCGGAGCGGGCATCGCCGCCCACCTGCACCAGCACGTGGTGCCCCGCTGGGGCGGGGACACCAACTTCATGCCGGTCGTCGGTCACACCAAGGTGCTGCCTCAGCTGCTGCGCGACACCAGGGAGCTGCTCGCGGGCTCCTGGCCCGCCTCCGCGTAGGACCGCGCGCTCTCTCCGAGGGCCCTCACCCCGACCGAGAGCGCCAGCGGTACGGCCAGCGCCAGGGCCATGGACAGCACGGCGGCGCCCGAGTCGTTGACCAGGGTGCCGACGACCCCGCTGGCCAGGGTGCCGATCAGACCGGCGCGCAGCGTGGGGGAGTACTCGAAGGCCGCGGGCAGCACCCCCGCGCTGGCCGCGTCCGGCCGCAGCAGCGCGTAGACCAGGAAGGCGAACGCGGCGATCACGATCGGCATCAGGTTCGGGTTGAGCAGCGTGCCCAGCATCGCGCCGAGCTTGCGGCTCACCACCTCGAAGGCCTCGCCGGTGAAGATCTGGCCGACGAAGCGGCCCAGGTGGGTCTGGGACCCGGGCGGACGCAGGTGGTCGAGATAGGCGATGGTCATCACGATGACGCCGCCCGCCACGCAGAAGGCGCCCAGCTTGACGATCGAGACCCGCCTGCCCGCGATCAGCAGCGCCGTCACGGCGATGCCGGGCACGAAGGCGATCACCCCGCCGAAGTCACTGCCGATCCCGGGGAAGCCGCCCAGGATCATCGCGACGCCTCCCAGCGTCGCCACGATCCCGACCGCCGCGTTCTTACGCCCCACGCTCACCAGCCGGTGGGCGATCGAGGTCACCACCAGCAGGACCGAGGTGGCGAACAGCGCGAACGGGATGTTGCCCAGGCCCGAGTAACGGGCGCCGACCACGGCGGTGTAGCCCATGACGCTGTTGAACTGCAGGTTCGTCCCGGTCACCAGGTCACCGGCGATGACCGCCGCGGTGACCCCCGTGACGAGCACCAGCGGCCCGAGCGGGGAACGGCGCCACGGGCCCGCCAGCGCGGTCACGGCCAGCAGCAGGGTGATCACGACGATCCCGCCGACCACGGCGGCCAGCGGCGCCCCCGTGTGCTCCCAGGCGAGAAGGTTGACCAGGTAGGTCGAGACCGGCAGGCACGCCAGGGTGACCGCGGCCACCCTGACCCCGCCGAGCCCGCGCCTGCGACGCATCAGCAGGAAGGCGACGACGTAGAACAGCACCTGCAGCACGGCCACCGAGGTGAAGAAGATCCCACCCATGTCCCTGATCGCCTGGCCGGCCCCGTCGTCGTCGACCAGTTCGGTCTTGGCCCCCTCGACCCCGCCCGTACGGCTCGCCGCCACCCGCCAGGGCACCCCGATCACCGAGGGCGGTACGGCCACGCCCGTGATCCCGAGCATCGTGGCCGTGATGTCGGGCACGATGGAGACGTCCTCACGGTGGGTCGAGGGCGCCCCGAGGAAGCGGCCCGAGGCGTCCTGGGCGCGCATCATGGCCACCCGCAGGTGCGGGGTGCCCCCGTGGTCTCCCAGACCCGCCAGCAGCACGACGGCGTCCTGCGGGAGGGCGTTCAGCGCCGCCCCCGTCTTGGCGTCCGCCAGCCGCAGCGCCTGCGCCCGCTGCTCCGGGGTGAGGATGTCCTCGGCCTCGGGCAGCCGCCCGCCGGTCACGTAGGGCCGGATCAGGTCGTCGACGTCGACCGCGGCCACCCGGCACGTGTCGAACGCGCCGGGGGCCAGCCGTTCCGGGGAGGCGGCGTAGCGGTCGACCCGCCCCGACCGGTCGGCTAGGGCGACGGCCGCCCCGGGCCCCACCGCGAGCGTGCAGCCGCCCGCGGCGTGCACGGCGTCGCCGAGGGTGCCGGTGCCGCGCTGCCCCGCGACCCGGTACAGGTAGTCGTAGCCGGGGATGACGGCGCCCTGCCCCTCGGGGGCGGGCTCGGGCGGCAGGCCGCAGCCGTACCCGACGGCGGACCTGATCCCGGCGGAGACCGTGAGCCAGCCGTCGTAGGGGCAGGTCACGCGGCCGACCGTGCGGACCGAGAGCGACCCGGTCGCGCTCCGGCCCGCCAGGGCCCACAGGTTCGGCGTGCCCTGGGGGGTCAGGTCGCTCCACAGCAGGCCGGGAACCCCGATCAGCACCACCCGCGCGGGGCCTTCCGCATGGGCCGTGACCCGGACCGCCGGTTGCGCCGCCGCGTGCGCGGCCCCAGGCCACAGCACTCCCAGGACCAGCGCGAACACGGCAAGCGTTCGCCTCACCGGAGACCTCCCTGACTCAGCCGAGTGTCGGCACCGTACGGGAAGGTAGGGGAAGAGTCCGCCCGAGGTCTACCGGAAGGAGAGAATCACCGGTATCAACCGGGTCAAGGTAGGACGATCTTGGCGATTGGGCTCTCGTTCTGCAGGCGGTCGAGCGCGGTGACGAGGTAGGTCCCGCTCCCACGCGCGGTGAAGCTCTGCCGCGCCTGGTCCGAGGCGGGCACGACGGCGAGAAGGTTGCGGGCGTCCGCGGTCGCGCACGCCCCGGCCTCACCGGAGGTGACCCGGTAGACGGCGTAGGAGCGGGCGTCGGGGGAGGGGTTCCAGCTGATCGTGCCGTCCTGGACCCTCAGGTCCGCGGGCGTGGCCGGGGCCTTGCCGCCGAGACCCTTGATCAGGGGCAGCAGCGCGGGACGGCTGTAGTACTTGGCGACGACCCGGTCGAGCGCGCCGAGCGGGTTGGTCAGGAGCTGTTTGGCGCTGAAGTAGACGTCGCCGTTGACCTCCTTGTACTTGCGGTTCACCGCCAGGTGCGAGGCCAGCTCACCCGCCTTGGTCCAGGCCGGGGTGTCGGTCGCCCCGACCCGGTAGAGGCCCTGCCCGATGTACAGGTCGACGTCGGTGCCCTTGACCTGGGCGGCCCACCACGGCACCAGCACGTCGTAGTCGGCCGCCTTGAAGCCGCGCGGCCAGTACAGCTGCGGGATGACGTAGTCGACCGTGCCCTTCTTGATCCAGTGGCGGGCGTCGGCGTAGATGGAGTCGTAGGCGGACATGCCGCCGGTGGCCGAGCCCGTCGGGTCCTGTGCCTTGTTGCGCCAGATCCCGAAGGGACTCACGCCGAACTTGAGGTACGGCTTCACCTGGTGAACGGCCGTGTCGACCTGGGAGATCAGCGTGTTGACGTTGGCACGCCGCCAGTCGGCCCGCTTGGCGCCCTTGCCGTACTTCCTGAAGGCCGCGTCGTCGTCGAACGGCGCGCCCGCGCCGGGATAGGGGTAGAAGTAGTCGTCGAAGTGGACGCCGTCCACGTCGTAGCGCTGGGCCACGTCCTTGACGACCGCGGTGACGTGGTCGCGGACCGCGGGCAGGCCGGGGTTGTAGTAGATCTTGCCCTCGTGCTTGACGATCCACTCGGGGTGCTCACGGGCGGGGTGGCCGGCGGGAAGCCCCTCCGCCCCTCCCTCGAACGCGGCGCGGTAGGGGTTGAACCAGGCGTGGAACTCGAGTCCGCGCCGGTGGGCCTCGGCGATCAGGAACGGCAGCGGGTCCCAGCCGGGGTCCTTGCCCGCCGTACCGGTCAGGTACTCCGACCAGGGCTCCAGAGAGGACTTGTACAGCGCGTCCGAGGCCGGGCGGACCTGGAAGAACACCGCGTTGAAGCGGCGTTTGACCGCCTGGTCGAGGATCTTGACGTACTCGGCGCGCTGCCTGGCGGGCGAGAGCCCGGTGCGCGAGGGCCAGTCGATGTTCTTCACCGTCGCGATCCAGATGCCGCGCATCTCCCGCTTGGGGTATTTCGCGTCGGTCTGGCAGGCGGCCGTCACGCTGTCCGCCGCCGGTGTGCCCGAAGCCGGTTCGGTCCCGGTCTGTGCGGCGGACTCGGCGGCCTTGGTGGTCTTGGAGTGCTTGGCCGGCTTCACCGGAGGGGCGTCCGGGCCGAAGGTGTAGGCCGCGCCGGTCGTGAGGACAGCGAGGGCGGTTGCGGCGAGCAAAGGACGTCCGGTTCGCATGGTTCATCAGTCTGTCATCGGGGCCGGGGTGCTTTGGCCCTGAAAAAAGAAATCATTCCGTGACGCTACTGTTATGTAGTCAATTCTTGGGAGGCGTGGGCGGCGACGCCCACGCCTCCCTCGGGTCAGCTCGCGACCTTGTCCGCCAGGTGGGCGGGCAGCGGCTCGTAGCGCAGGAAGACACGGTGGAACGTCCCCGTGCCGTGCGACATGGACCGCAGGTCGATCGCGTAACGGGTGATCTCAAGCTCGGGCACCTCGGCGCGGACGAGCGTGCGCCCGGTGCCGACCGGCTCGGTGCCGAGGACGCGCCCCCTGCGGGAGGACAGGTCGGACATCACCGAGCCGACGTGGTCGTCGGAAACCAGCACGGTCACCTCGTCGACCGGTTCGAGCAGCAGCGTGGGGACCTTGGCGGCGGCCTCCTTCAGCGCCAGCGCCCCGGCGATCTGGAAGGCCATGTCCGAGGAGTCGACCGAGTGGGCCTTGCCGTCGTACAGCGTCACCCGCACGTCGACCAGCGGGTAGCCGGCCAGCACGCCGCGCTGCATCTGGGTGCGCACCCCCTTCTCGACGGAGGGGATGAACTGGCGTGGGACCACGCCGCCGACGATCTTGTCGACGAACTCGAAGCCCCCGCCGGAGGGCAGCGGCTCGATCTCCAGATGGCAGATGGCGTACTGGCCGTGCCCGCCGGTCTGCTTGACGTTGCGGCCCAGCGCCTGACAGCTGCCGCCGAAGGTCTCCCTGAGCGGCACCCGCAGCCCGATCTTCTCGACCTCGACGCCGTGGCGCCTGCTCAGCCGGTCGAGCAGGACGTCCGCGTGGGCCTCGCCCATGCACCACAGCACCAGCTGCCTGGTCTCCGGGTTGTTCTCCAGTCTGAGCGTGGGGTCCTCGGCGACCAGGCGCTGCAGGGCCTGCCCGAGCTTGTCGTCGTCGGCCTTCGACTTCGCCTGGATCGCCACGGGCAGCAGCGGGTCGGGCATGCTCCAGGCGGTCATCAGCAGTGGCCGCTCCTTGTCGGACAGGGTGTCGCCGGTCTCGGCGCGCGACAGCTTCGCCACCGCGGCGATATCGCCCGCCACGCATTCGGCGACCGTGCGCTGGGTCTTGCCCAGGGGGCAGGAGAGCGCGCCGATGCGTTCGTCCACGTCGTGGTCCTCGTGCCCCCGCTCGGCCAGCCCGTGGCCGGAGACGTGCACGGTCATGTCGGGGCGCAACGTCCCGGAGAACACCCTGACCAGGCTGATGCGGCCGACATAGGGGTCGCTGGTGGTCTTGACGACCTCGGCGACAAGAGGTCCCTCCGGGTCGCAGGTGACATCGGTGACCGGTTTGCCGTCGATCGTGGTGATCTCGGGCAGCGGATGCTCAAGCGGGGAGGGGAAGCCCTGGGTGACGAGTTCGAGGATCTCGAAGGCGCCGACCCCCGCCCCGGTGGCGAGCACCGGATAGAAGCCCCCGCGGGCCACGGCCTTCTCCAGGTCGCCGATGAGGATCTCGGTGCCGATCTCCTCACCCGAGAGGTAACGGTCCATCAGGGACTCGTCCTCGCTCTCCTGGATGATCCCCTCGATCAGGGAGGCGCGGTAGAAGTCGATCCGGTCCCGCTGTGAGGCGTCGGGGACGCCCTCGGTGCGCCTGCCGCCGGTGTAGTCGTGGAAGGTCTGGGTCAGCAGCCCGACCAGGCCCCTCAGCTCGCCCCCCTCGGTGACCGGCAGGTACAGCGGTGCCACGCCGTCGCCGAAGGCGTCCTGGCAGGCGGTCAGCACCTCGTCGAACTCGGCCCGCTGGTGGTCGAGCTTCGTGATCACCACGGCGCGGGGCATCCCGACGGCCGCGCACTCCTCCCAGAGCATCCGGGTGAGGCCGTCGATCCCCTCGGAGGCGGAGACGACGAAGAGCGCCGCGTCCGCCGCGCGCAGCCCGGCCCGCAGGTCACCCACGAAGTCGGCGTAACCGGGGGTGTCCAGCAGGTTGACCTTGACGCCGTTGTGGACCAGCGGGGCCAGGGTCAGGTTGACCGAGCGCTGCTGGCGCACCTCGACCTCGTCGAAGTCGCTGACCGTTCCGCCGTCCTCGACCCGGCCCGCGCGCTGCACGGTCCGCGTCGCGGTCAGCAGCGTCTCCACGAGGGTCGTCTTGCCCGAGCCGGAATGGCCGACCAGTACGACATTGCGAATCATGTCCGGCCGGTCGGCCGCGGGCGCCCTACCCGCGGCTCCCGCTGTCCCGCCGGTTGCCTTCTCTGCCACGTCGCCTCCTGCGTCGTTGCCGAAGGAGCGCGGCCGCGTGCGGCCACACCCCGGGGTCCGCCGCCGCGTCCGTACACCGCAAGGACGCGGTGTGTTCACCAAATACCCGTGTGGCGAATATCACAAGAGGGCCGAGGTGATCCGGTCGCGGAGCGTTGGATGCGCGCTCACAGGTTGTGTGGCCTACGATCGGAGCGCGATGCTGAAACTTCTGCGCCCCGCCGTGACCCGAATCCTGACCCCCCTGGGCAGGGCGCTCGCCCGCCGGGGGATCAGCCCCAACATGGTCACCGCGGTCGGCACACTCGGCACCGTGGCCGCGGCTCTCTTCTTCTATCCCCGTGGGCAGTTGTTCCCCGGCAGTGTCGTGATCACTATTTTCGTGCTGGCCGATCTGCTCGACGGGGTCATGGCCAGGATGTCGGGCCCGGGAAGTCTCTGGGGCGCCTTCCTCGACTCCACCCTCGACCGGGTCGGCGACGCCGGGATCTTCTCGGGGCTGGTGATCTGGCTCATGCTGGACGGACAACGGGCGCTGGCGATGGTCGCCCTGTTCTGCCTGGTCGCCGGGGCCGTGGTGTCCTACGTCAAGGCCAGGGCCGAGGGGCTGGGCATGACGTGCGACGTCGGTCTCGTCGAACGGCCGGAACGGCTGGTCGTCGGCCTGGTCGCCGCGGGGATCGGCGGGCTCGGCGTGCCGTACGTGCTGTCGGGGGGACTCTGGCTGCTGGCCGTGGGAAGCGCGGTCACGGTCGTCCAGCGTCTCCTGCACGTCTACCGCCAGGCCTCCTCCTCGGCGTCACGCCCCCTCCGCTGATCGGAAAAAGCGATGACAGGCAAGACCTCTCCCCAGGATCGTCTCGTCGCCGCCGGGTTCGGCGCGGGCTGGGCGATCGTCCCCCACCTGCCGGAACGCCTCACGGCCTGGGCCTTCAGGACGGCCGCCGACCGGTTGTGGAGGCGTCGCGGCGCCTCCGTCCTCCGTCTTGAGGCCAACCTCGCCCGGGTCAAGGGCACGTCGAAGGACGACCCGGCGATCCGCGAGCTGAGCCGTGCGGGCATGCGCTCCTACTTCCGCTACTTCCACGAGGTCTTCCGCCTGCCCTCCATGCCGAAGGCGGAGATCCTCTCCCGCACGCACGCCGTCGGCGTCCGGCGGGTCCACGACAACCTCGCCGCGGGCCGGGGGGTCGTCATGGCGCTGCCGCACATGGGCAACTGGGACATGGCGGGCGCATGGTTCAGCGCGACGGGGCACCCGTTCACCACCGTCGCCGAACGGCTGCGGCCGGAGTCGCTGTTCCTGCGCTACACCGCCTTCAGGCAGGGGCTGGGGATGGAGGTGCTGCCGCTCACGGGCGGGGACGGGCACACCTTCGGCACCCTGTCGCAGCGGCTGAGGGCGGGGGGCGCGGTCGCGCTGCCCGCGGAGCGGGACCTCACGGCCAAGGGGATCGAGGTCGGCTTCTTCGGCTCGGCCACGCGCATGCCCGCCGGGCCCGCCCTGCTGGCCGTGCACACGGGGGCGGCGCTGGTCCCGACGACCCTGTGGTTCGAGGGGGACGACTGGGGGCTGCAGTTCCACGACGAGGTCGCCGTCCCGCAGGAGGGCACCCGGGCGGAGAAGGTCGCCATCCTGACCCAGGCCCTGGCGGACGTCTTCGCGAAGGGCATCGCGGAGCACCCGCAGGACTGGCACATGCTCCAGCGGCTCTGGCTCGAGGACCTGGAGCCCCGCACATGAGCGCCTTCGCGGAACACGGCCGGTACGGCGCGCGAGGGGTGGGCCGGAGGTGAGGATCGGCATCGTCTGTCCCTACACCTGGGACGTGCCCGGCGGGGTCCAGGCGCACGTCCGCGACCTGGCCGAGGCCCTCATCGAGGAGGGCCACCAGGTCTCGGTCATCGCCCCGGCCTCGGAGAACGCCCCCCTGCCCGCCTATGTGACCTCGGTCGGCAGGGCGGTCCCCGTGCCCTTCAACGGCTCGGTCGCGAGACTGTCGTTCGGCTTCCTGTCGGCCAACCGGGTGCGGCGCTGGGTGCGCGAGGGCCGCTTCGACGTGCTGCACGTGCACGAGCCCGCCGTACCCTCCGTCGGGCTGCTGGCCTGCTGGGTGGCCAAGGGGCCGATCGTGGCCACCTTCCACACCTCGCACGAGCGTTACCGCTCGCTGTCGGTCACGACGCCGGTGCTCATGAGCGCGCTGGAGAAGATCAGCGGCCGGATCGCGGTCTCCGACGCCGCCAGGAAGACCCTGGTCGAGTTCATCGGCGGTGACGCGGTGCTCATCCCCAACGGGGTCGCGGTCGGCCGCTACACGCACGCCGAGCCGTTGCCCGGCTGGGACGAGGGCGAGGTGATCGGCTTCCTCGGGCGGATGGACGAGCCGCGCAAGGGGCTGCCCGTGCTGCTGGACGCCTTCGCCGAGCTCGCCCCGCGCCGCCCTGGGCTGCGCCTGCTCGTCGCCGGTCCGGGGGACGAGCAGGAGGCCCTGGCGAGGGTTCCCGCCGCCTTCCGTGACCGTGTCGTGCTGCTCGGCATGGTCAGCGAGGAGGACAAGGTGCGCGCCTACCACTCGGTGGACGTGTTCTGCGCGCCGAACCTGGGCGGGGAGAGCTTCGGCATCGTGCTGACCGAGGCGATGTCCGCCGGAGCCGCCATCCTGGCCAGCGACATCCCGGCCTTCCGCAGGGTGCTCGACGACGGCCGGGCGGGGGCGCTGTTCGAGACCGGTGACGCCGCCTCGCTCGCCCGTGAGGCCGCGGCGCTGCTCGACGACCCCGGCCGCAGGGCCGAGCTGTCCGGCGAGGCGAGCCGGGCCGTGTGGAAGTACGACTGGTCGACGGTCGCCCGCGACGTCCTGCGGGTCTACGAGACCGTCGCCAGCACCGCGGGAGTCGAGGAGGACGACAACCGGTGACGACCACCCTGATCCTGGTGGTGGGCGCGATCGTGCTGCTCACCGCCGTTTACGTCTCCTGGCGCGCCGGACGTCTCGACCGCCTGCACATCCGCCTTGAGCTGGCCAGAGAGTCACTGGACGCCGCCCTGGTACGGCGGGCCGCCGTGGCGCTCGAACTGGCCGCCTCCCGGCTGCTCGACCCGGCCACCAGCCTGGTGCTGGCCACCGCGGCGCACGAGGCCCGTACGGCGGGTCCCGAGGAGCGCGAGCACGCCGAGAGCGACCTGTCACGCGCGTTGCGGGCGGTCGTGGACCAGGAGCGCTTCCGTGAGCGCCTGGCGGACGTCCCTGAGGGGGGCGCGCTGCTCGACGAACTCGGTGCCGCGGTGGCCAAGGTGATCTACTCCCGCCGCTTCTACAACAACGCGGTCGGCGTGACGCGCACCGCCCAGCGCCGGTGGCTGGCCAGGACCCTCAGGCTGGCCGGACACACCGAATATCCCTCCTTCTTCGAGATCGACGACACCCCTCCGAAGGCGCTCGCCATCGAATAGGACACGCGGAACTCGGATATCCGGCAAGTCGGGCACAGGTAAGCTCTTGGGCGTTTCATGGCCGATTTGAGGAGATGAACCGTGCGGGTGCCCCGGATGATCGCCGTCGCGCTGGCGGGAGTGGCTGTTCTCGGGCCGCTGGCGGCCTGTTCCTCGAACGAGCCCGCAGCCGGAGGCAGTCCGCAGGCCGCCGACCCCTCCCCGTCGGAGACGTCCACCCCCGAACCCCCGCCGACCCACCCCTTCACCGGGCTTCCCGGCGCCGCGCGCAGGCCCGTGCTCGCCGCGAAGATCGAGAACACCTCGGCGGGCAAGCCCCAGCTCGGGCTCAGGAGCGCCGACATCGTCTACGTCGAGCAGGTCGAGGCGGGACTGACCCGCCTGATGGCCGTCTTCTCCTCGAAGCTGCCGCCCAAGATCGGCCCGGTCCGCAGCGCCAGGATCTCCGACCTGCACATCCTGCCGCAGTTCGGCAAGCCCGCCCTGGCCTACTCGGGCGTGCAGACCAAGATGATCCCCAAGGTCCAGGCGGCGTCCCTGGTCGACGTCTCCGACAGCAGGGCCCCTGGCGCCTACTTCCGCCAGCCGGGCCGCTACGCGCCCTACAACCTGTTCGCGAACACCAAGCAGCTGCTGGCCAAGGCGCCGGGGGCCTCCAAGGCCAAGGACATCGGCTTCACCTTCGGCGACGCCCCCGAGGGAGGCGTGGCCAAGAAGTCGTTCACGGTCCGGTACCCGGCGGCGCGCTTCACCTTCGCCTGGTCGCAGGAGGCGGGCAGGTGGCTGGTCTGGCAGGACGGCAAGAAGGACATGGCCGCCGAGGGCGGTCAGCTCGGGGCCCCCACGATCGTCGTGCAGTACGCCAAGACCGAGCGTTCGGAGTTCCACGACCTGAACCAGAGCTACACGCCCCTGGTGCACAGCGTCGGCAAGGGCAGGGCGGTCGTGCTCAGGGACGGTCAGGCGTTCAAGGCCACCTGGTCGCGCAAGACGGAGGAGGACGGCACGGTCTTCACCACCGAGGCGGGCGAGCCGATGAACTTCGCCCCGGGCCAGGTGTGGATCGTGCTGGCGGCGCCCAAGCCTGTCATTCCCTGAGGACCATGACGGTCCTTACCATCATGTCCAAGAAGATCACATAAGCGCGACAAGATGGTGTGTAAGGGCACATGCCACTCAGCGCCTACGATAGAGAACGCCGGAAACCCGCCCAGGGAGGCGGACCGTGATCCGCAACCCGCTCGTCGTGAGGTAGAGACCGTGTCCAGCAGCACGCCCGAAGTCACCGAGACCGCCGTCACCGGAACCGCCCGGGTGAAGCGCGGCATGGCAGAGATGCTCAAGGGCGGCGTCATCATGGACGTCGTCACCCCGGAGCAGGCCAAGATCGCCGAGGACGCCGGTGCCGTCGCCGTCATGGCCCTTGAGCGGGTCCCCGCAGACATCCGCGCCCAGGGCGGCGTCTCGCGGATGAGCGACCCCGACATGATCGACGGCATCATCGCCGCCGTCTCCATCCCGGTCATGGCCAAGGCCCGCATCGGCCACTTCGTCGAGGCGCAGGTGCTCCAGTCGCTCGGCGTCGACTACATCGACGAGTCGGAGGTGCTGACCCCGGCCGACTACGCCAACCACATCGACAAGTGGCGCTTCACGGTGCCCTTCGTCTGTGGCGCCACCAACCTGGGCGAGGCGCTGCGCCGCATCACCGAGGGCGCGGCGATGATCCGCTCCAAGGGTGAGGCGGGCACCGGCGACGTCTCGAACGCCACCATGCACATGCGCAAGATCCGCGGTGAGATCAAGCGGCTGTCCTCGCTGCCCGAGGACGAGCTGTACGTCGCCGCCAAGGAGCTGCAGGCGCCGTACGAGCTGGTGGTCGAGGTCGCCAAGGCGGGCAAGTTGCCCGTCGTGCTCTTCACCGCGGGCGGCATCGCCACCCCGGCGGACGCCGCGATGATGATGCAGCTCGGCGCGGAGGGCGTGTTCGTCGGCTCCGGCATCTTCAAGTCGGGCAACCCGGCCGAGCGCGCCGCGGCGATCGTCAAGGCCACCACCTTCTACGACGACCCGGACGTCGTCGCCAAGGTCTCCCGCGGCCTGGGCGAGGCCATGGTCGGCATCAACGTCGACGACATCCCGGTCCCGCACCGCCTGGCGGAGCGCGGCTGGTAGCCGATCAGGACCGGACCGGTTCCGCCGGCTGGAGCACCGCCTGGCGGAGCGCGGCTGGTCGGGGCGGACCACGAGAAGGCGGCGTCTTTGCGGGACGCCGCCTTTTTCATGACCCGGAACGTTAACTCCAGGGTCACGATCGTCGGTAAGGCTGGCGGGCGACCACGTCCGACGACCTTCGAGGGGCCCCCATGTCCCGGCTCAGCCGACGCTCCTTCCTCGTCACCGGCGTCGCCGGCCTCGCGGCGGCGCACGTCACCGCCCCCGCCGCCGCGGCCGTTCCCACCACCCGCCGGCCGCGCGCCGACCCCTTCACCCTTGGCGTCGCCTCCGGCGATCCGAGCCCGGGCGGGTTCGTGATCTGGACCAGGCTCGCCCCCCTGCCGCTGGCCGAGGACGGCCTAGGCGGCATGCCCGACCTGCCCTTCCCCGTCCGGTGGCAGGTCTACGGTGACGACGCCGGGCACAGGACGGTCAGGCAGGGAACGGTGATCACGGACAGCCGGTGGGGACACTCGGTCCACGTCGAGCTGGACGGCCTCGAGCCGGGCCGGGAGTACTGGTACCGCTTCAGGACCGGGCCGTACCTGTCGCCGATGGGACGGGCCAGGACCGCCCCGCACCCCCTGTCGCTCGGCACGGGCCTGACGATGGCCTTCGTCTCGTGTGCCCAGTACGAGCACGGCCACTTCACCGCCTACCGGCGCCTGGCCGAGGAGGAGCCGGACCTCGTCCTGCACCTGGGCGACTACCAGTACGAGTACGCCCGCGACACCTACACCATCCCCGGCGGCAACGTCCGCGACCACGAGGGGCCGGAGACCGAGACGCTGGCGAACTACCGGCAGCGGCACGCGCAGTACAAGACCGATCCCGACCTGCGGGCGGCGCACGCGGCGGCGCCCTGGCTGGTCGTCTGGGACGACCACGAGCTGGACAACAACTGGGCCGACGAGGTGCCGGAGAAGCCGGAGATCCCGCAACCGGGTTTCCTCACCCGGCGCGCCGCGGCCTTCCGCGCCTACTACGAGAACATGCCGCTGCGGCGTACCTCCATCCCCAGGGGGATCGACATGCAGATCTACCGGCGTGTCCGGTGGGGCGCCCTGGCCACCTTCCACATGCTCGACACCCGGCAGTACCGCGACGACCAGGGCTGTGGAGACGGTTACCGTGACTGCCCGGCCGCGACCGACCCGGCGCGCTCGATCACGGGGGAGGCCCAGGAGCGCTGGCTGCTCGACGGCTTCCGCCGGTCGCGGGCGCGGTGGGACGTCATCGGCCAGCAGGTCTTCTTCGCCCAGCGTGACAGTGACGCGGGGCCCGCCAAGGTGACCAGTCAGGACGCCTGGGACGGTTACGTCGCCTCGCGGCGGCGGATCACCCAGGGGTGGGTGGACGCGGGGGTGCGCAACCCGGTCGTGCTCACCGGCGACGTGCACGCCCACTGGGCGGCCGACCTCAAGCTCGACTACGACGACCCGACCACCCCCACGGTGGGCTCCGAGCTGGTCACGACCTCCATCACCACCGGAGGCGACGGCGCGGACTCCGACCCCGGGACGCAGCCGTTCCTCAAGATCAACCCGCACCTACGCTTCTACAACAACCAGCGCGGTTACGTGCTCACCCGGATCGAGCCGGACCTGCTGACCGCCGACTTCACGGTGCTCCCGCAGGTACGGCAGGCCGGTGCGCAGGCTCACGTGAAGGCGACCTTCGTGGTCGAGGACCGGGTGCCGGGCGTACGGCAGACCTATCTGCGCCCGGCCGCGCCTCCGGCGAGCCGGATGCCCACGGAGCCGGAGGCCGATCTCATCCGGGAGGTCGTCGACCTGGAGACCAGGCGCCCCTGAACCCCAACGGGACGACGCATGTCCAGCGTCGTCCCGTTTCTTCTGGAATAATAGTTAGACAGGCTAAGTTAGACTGGCTAACTATGACGACGGATGAACTCGCGGAGAACCTCTCCAAGGAACTGCGCCACCTGGTGCTGCTGTTGCGCCGCGCGGCGGCCGGGCAGCCGATCACCAGCCAGCAGTACGCCGTGCTCGGCTCACTTCAGGACGGCCCGCGCCGGATGACCGAGCTGGCCGAGGAACACGGCGTCCAGCTGCCGACCATGACCGTGCAGATCAACCGCCTCGAGGAGCCGGGACTGGTCGCGCGGGGCGCCGATCCCGCCGACGCCAGGGTCCGCACCGTCGAGCTCACCGACGAGGGCCGCGCCCGCCTGGTGGCCGTACGGCGCGCCAGGATCGCCTACCTGAGCGACAGGCTCGGTGCCCTCACCCCCGCCGAACGCGAGGCCGTCGCCGCGGCGCTGCCCGCCCTGGCCAAACTGGGCCGCCCCTGACGACCCCTTCCCCTCGTCCCCTTCTTCCAAGGAGCGCCTTCCATGTCCTCACAGAGCGGCGGCGGAATCCTGCGTCAGCCGATGTCCGTCTGGGCCACCGCGTTCGCCGCGGTCGTCGCCTTCATGGGCATCGGCCTGGTCGATCCGATCCTGCCCTCCATCGCCAAGGGCCTGAACGCGGGCCCGAGCCAGGTCTCCCTGCTGTTCACCAGCTACTTCCTGGTCACCGCGGTGGCCATGCTCATCACCGGCTGGGTCTCCAGCAGGATCGGCGGCAAGCGCACCCTGCTGCTCGGCCTGGCCCTGGTGGTTGTCTTCGCCGCCCTGTCCGGGACCTCGGGCAGCGTCGGCGAACTCGTCGGGTTCCGCGCCGGGTGGGGCCTGGGCAACTCCCTGTTCGTCGCCACCGCCCTCGCGGTGATCGTCGGGGCCGCCAGCGGAGGCGCGGAGGCGGCCATCGTCCTGTACGAGGCGGCCCTGGGCCTGGGCATCTCCATGGGGCCGCTGGTCGGCGCCGCCCTCGGCGACTGGAACTGGCGCGCCCCCTTCTTCGGCACCGCGACCCTCATGGCCGTCGGGTTCGTCCTCATCCTGACCCTGCTGAGGGCCACGCAGAAACCGGCCGCGCGCACCCGCCTGTCCGACCCGCTGCGCGCCCTGGCCCACGGCGGCCTGTCGACGACGGCGTTCACCGCGTTCTTCTACAACTTCGCCTTCTTCACCATCCTGGCCTTCACCCCCTTCATCCTCGGCATGTCGCCGTACGGCATCGGCGCGGTCTTCTTCGGGTGGGGCGTCTGTGTCGCGCTCGCCTCGGTCTTCGGCGCCCCCGCCCTGCAGCGCAGGATCGGCTCGGTCAACGTGCTCCACCTCTCGCTGGGGGCGCTCGCCCTGCTGCAGGTGGGCATCGCGCTGTCACAGCAGGCGGGGAGCCACCCGGGCGTCGTCGTCTTCGTCGTCCTGTCCGGCCTCCCGATCGGCCTGAACAACACCGTGTTCACCGAGGCGGCCATGGAGGTCTCCGACGCGCCGAGGCCGGTCGCCTCCGCCGGATACAACTTCGTGCGCTGGATGGGCGGCGCGCTCGCGCCCTACGTCGTCACCAAGCTGGGCGAGGAGGTGGGGCCCGCGGTGCCGTACGTCCTGGGCGCGGCCTGCTGCCTGGCGGGCATGGCCGTCCTGTACGGCAGGCGCCATCACATGAGGAGCCTGGAGCGGATCGACGTCGACCACACCTTCCAGGATGCCTCTGCCCCGGCTTGACCCGGTTTGGGGCGACGCGCACAGTGGCCATACGCTGAAGGGGCGTTCCAAGCCCCTTGAGAGGACCACTGTGAGCATCGCCCCGACCATCGGAGTGTTCGCCCTGCAGGGAGACGTGCGTGAGCACACGCGCGCACTGGAGGCGGCGGGTGCCAGGGCCGTCGCCGTACGGCGCCCCGGTGAGCTGGAGGCGGTCGACGGCCTGGTCATCCCCGGCGGGGAGTCGACCACGATGTGGAAACTCGCCGAGACCTTCGAACTCCTCGAACCGCTCAGGATGAGGATCAAGGGCGGCATGCCCGCCTACGGCTCGTGCGCGGGCATGATCATGCTGGCCGACCGGATCGAGGGCGGCATCGAGGGCCAGCAGACCATCGGCGGCATCGACATGGTGGTCCGCCGCAACGCCTTCGGCCGTCAGGTCGACTCCTTCGAGGCGGACCTCGACTTCGCGGGCCGGGGCTCGATACGGACGATCTTCATTCGCGCCCCGTGGGTGGAATCTGTCGGTTCCGATGTCGAAGTGCTGGCTCGGGCCGAAGCTGGGGATAGGATCGTCGCGGTCCGCCAAGGACCGCTGCTCGCCACGTCCTTCCACCCGGAACTTACCGGGGATGTCGGTGTGCATTCATATTTTGTTGACATGGTGAGGGAGCTCTAGCCGATGTCCGGCCACTCCAAATGGGCGACGACGAAGCACAAGAAGGCCGCGCTTGACTCCAAGCGGGGCAAGCTGTTCGCCAAGCTCATCAAGAACATCGAGGTCGCGGCCCGAACCGGCGGCCCCGACCCGGACGGCAACCCGACGCTGTACGACGCCATCACCAAGGCGCGCAAGAGCTCGGTCCCGATCGACAACATCGAACGCGCGCGCAAGCGCGGCGGCGGCCTTGAGGCGGGCGGCGCCGACTGGCAGACCATCATGTACGAGGGCTACGCCCCGGGTGGGGTCGCGGTGCTGATCGAGTGCCTCACCGACAACCGCAACCGCGCCGCCTCCGAGGTCCGCGTCGCCCTGACCCGCAACGGCGGCTCGCTGGCCGACCCGGGTTCGGTGTCCTACATGTTCAACCGCAAGGGCGTCGTGCTGGTGCCCAAGGGCTCGCTGAGCGAGGACGACGTGCTGACCGCGGTCCTCGACGCCGGCGCCGAGGAGGTCAACGACCTCGGCGACCAGTTCGAGGTCGTCTCCGAGGCCACCGACCTCGTCCCGGTCCGCAAGGCCCTGCAGGAGTCCGGCATCGACTACGACTCCGCCGAGTCCAGCTTCGTGCCGACGATGAACGTCCCGCTCGACGAGGACGGCGCCCGCAAGGTCTTCAGGCTGATCGACGCCCTCGAGGACAGCGACGACGTCCAGAACGTCTGGGCCAACTTCGACGTCTCCGACGATGTCCTGGAGAAGCTCGACGCCTGAACGGCCGTCGCGCCGGGCGGGACGGCCGATTCGCCCCGCCCGGACCACGCCGCCTAGGTTGGGTGGCTGTGGAGCTACGTGAACTGACCGCGGACGATCTCGACGCGGTGACGGACAATCGCAGGCGGGCCTTCGGACCGGTGTCGGAGACGGTCCAGCGGCAGTGGGTCGGGATGGTGACCCCGGCGCTCGAAGCGGGGAGATACCTCGGTCTCTTCGACGGCGCCCGCCTGGTCGCGACGAGCCGGATCAACGACTTCACCCAGTACTGGCACGGCAGGCCGATCTCCCTCGGCGGCGTCGCCTCGGTGACCGTCGCCCCGGAGGACAGGGGCGGGGGAGCCGGCCGGACCATCATGCTGGCCACCCTCGAACGCTGCGCCCGCCTCGGGCACCCGGTCTCCGCCCTCTACCCGGCCACCACCCACATCTACCGCTCGCTGGGCTGGGAGCACGCCGGGGCCATGCACCGGGCCGTACTGCCCGCCGAGGCGCTGCGGACCATCGGGCGGACCGAGCAGGTCCAGATCCGCAGGGCCGGGCCGGAGGACGCAGAGCGGATTGTCTCGGTCCTGCGGGGAGTCCACCTGGCCACCCGCGCCTGCGGCCCCGTCTGCTGGGACGCCGACGTCTGGCGGGCGCGCCTGGCGAACGGGGACGACTTCGTCTACCTCGCGCACGACGGCCTCGTCGTCTACCGCTGGCGCGATCAGGACCTGGAGGTTCCCGTCCTGGTCGCGGGCTCGGAGGCGACCGCGCGGACGCTGTGGTCCCTGGTCGGTTCCTCGGCCTCGATCGCCAGGTCCGTCCACGCGGTCGTGGCCCCCGACGACCCCGTCTTCTGGCTGATCGGGAACCGCCCGACGGACGAGGTGGGCCAGACCCGCTGGATGTTCCGCGTCGTCGACCTGGCCGCGGCGATCCGCGAGCGGGGTTTCCCGCCCGGCGTCACCCTCGACACCGTGATCCAGGTCGAGGACCCCCAGCGACCGGGGAACTCCGGGCCCTGGCACCTGTCCGTCTCCGGAGGGCGGGCGACGGCCGAGCCCGCGGGCACCCTCCCCCCGGCTCTGCCCGTCCTCACGGCGGGGGCGTTCTCCGCGCTGTTCTGCGGGGTCCCGGCCGCGACCCTGCGCAGGACCGGCGGACTGACCGGTCCCGCGGACGGCGACGCCGCCCTGGACGGGGCCTTCCACGCCAGGCCGTACATGCTGGACCACTTCTGAGGGGCGCCTTCCCGGGAACCGTGCGTCGTGTGCGCGCAGGCGGTAGAGTCTGGCACCGAACAGGTGTTCGGCGAGTGGAGGCGTGCCGGTGCGGTTGCCCGAACTGCGGGTGATGGGGGTCGATCCCGGGCTGACCCGGTGCGGGCTCGGCGCGGTCGAGGGACGGCCGGGGGCACCGCTGACCCTGGTCAAGGTCGGGGTCGTGCGCACCCCCGCGGAAGACGAGACCGGTGCGAGGCTCGTGGCGATCGAGGCGGGCATCGAGAGCTGGCTCGACGAGATCAAGCCGGACGCGGTCGCCGTGGAGCGGGTCTTCGCCCAGCACAACCTCAGGACGGTGATGGGCACCGCACAGGCCTCCGCGGTGGCGATCCTGTGCGCCTCCCGCCGGGGACTGCCGGTGGCGCTGCACACGCCCTCCGAGGTCAAGGCCGCGATCACCGGTAGCGGCACCGCGGACAAACGACAGGTCGGCACGATGGTGACCAGGCTCCTGCGCCTGGACGAGATGCCCAAACCCGCCGACGCCGCCGACGCCCTCGCCCTCGCGATCTGCCACGTGTGGCGGGGCGGGGCGCGCAACAGGCTCGCGGAGGCGGTCGCGAAGGCCGCCGCTCCCGGCACGAGCGCCGCCGCCTACTTCCGTGGCGGGGGCAGGGCCGGATATTCGAAGGGAAGCACGAAGTGATCGCCTCGGTGCGGGGACGGGTGGCCGCGATCGCTCCGGAGGGAGCGGTGGTCGAGGTCGGCGGGATCGGCGTGCTCGTCCACTGCACCCCCGGCACACTGGCGGCGCTGCGGGTGGGGGAGGAGGCCAGGTTGGCCACCTCGCTCGTGGTCAGGGAGGACTCCCTGACACTGTTCGGCTTCGGCACCGACGACGAGCGCCTGGTCTTCGAGCTGCTGCAGACGGCCAACGGGGTCGGCCCCAAGGTCGCCCTCGCCATGCTCGCCGTGCACACGCCGAACGCCCTGCGGATCGCGGTGGCGAGCGCCGACGTCAAGGCGCTGACCAGGGTTCCCGGAGTCGGCCCCAAGGGCGCTCAGCGGATCATCGTCGACCTCAAGGACAAGCTCGGCACGCCGGAGGAGGCGGTCAACGCCGCGCTCGACGGCACCGCCGCCGTCCCGCCCTGGCGCGACCAGGTGCACTCGGGCCTGGTCGGTCTCGGCTACTCGGTCAGGGACGCCGACGAGGCGGTCGCCACGGTGGCCGTCCAGGCCGACGCCGAGATCGCGCAGGGCAGGGTTCCCCAGGTCGCCGTGCTGCTCAAGGCCGCGCTTCGCGTGCTGAGCGTCCGGTGAGACAGAGCACGGGAAAGGCGGAGACGACGTGAGCGCAGAACGGGACCTGGTCTCACCCGAGATGGAGGGTGACGAGCGCCTGATCGAGGCCGCGCTGCGCCCCAAACGTCTTGAGGAGTTCATCGGCCAGGCGCGGGTGCGCGAGCAGCTCTCCCTGGTGCTGCACAGCGCGTTGCGGCGCAACCGTCCCCCCGACCACGTGCTGATGAGCGGCGCGCCCGGTCTGGGCAAGACGACCCTCTCGATGATCATCGCGGCGGAGCTCTCCGCGCCGCTCAGGCTCACCTCCGGGCCCGCCCTCGAACGGGCGGGTGACCTCGCGGCGATCCTGTCCACCCTCTCCGAGGGAGAGGTCCTCTTCATCGACGAGATCCACCGGATGGCCCGTCCCGCCGAGGAGATGCTCTACCTCGCGATGGAGGACTTCCGTGTCGACATCGTGGTCGGCAAGGGGCCGGGCGCGACCGCCATCCCGCTGGAGGTGGCGCCCTTCACCCTGGTCGGGGCGACCACCAGGGCGGGCCTACTGCCCGCGCCGCTGCGTGACAGGTTCGGCTTCGTCGCGCACATGGACTTCTACGAGGCCGCCGAGCTCGAACAGGTGCTGCACCGCTCGGCGCGGCTGCTCGGCCTGCGGCTCCCCGGCGACGCGGCGCACGAGATCGCCGGGCGTTCCCGGGGCACGCCCCGCATCGCCAACCGGCTGCTGCGCCGGGTGCGCGACTTCGCCGAGGTCCGGGCGGACGGGGTGATCAGCAGGGACGTCGCCGCCGCGGCGCTGAACCTCTACGAGGTGGACGCCGAGGGGCTCGACCGTCTCGACCGCGCCGTCCTGGGTGCCCTGCTCGGAAAGTTCGGTGGCGGCCCCGTCGGTCTGTCAACACTGGCGGTCGCGGTGGGGGAGGAGCCGGAGACCGTCGAGGTGGTCGCGGAGCCGTTCCTGGTACGGCAGGGCCTGCTGGCCCGCACCCCTCGCGGACGCGTCGCGACCGCGGCGGCCTGGGTCCACCTGGGGTTGACGCCCCCTCCCGGAGCCTTCGGCGCGGTGCCGATGCCCGGCCAGGGGCCTGACCTGCACGATCTTGGGGATGACCCCGCGGCTTCCTGACGTTGAGTTACGGTGAGAAAACGCACGGGGTTGATCACAAAAAGGTGACAACCGTATCAAAATGGGAACTTCCCCGCGCGCCAGAACGTGACCTCGTTGCCGCGCTCCTAACAGCTCGCCTAAACTCCGTGGCTTGGCTGGCTGTGTAGGCTGACGTGCTGAGCGCGGCGTGGCCTCACATGACGTCCGGCCCCGGCCGGTCATCCTTAACCGAAGGAGCGGCCCAATGGGCGGCAATTACTCCAGCCTTATCATGATCGCGCTGATGGTCGTGGTGTTCTACTTCCTGCTGATCAGGCCGCAGCGTAAGCGGCAGCAGGAGCAGTCACAGATGCAGAACTCCCTCACCCCGGGGACCCGCATCATGACCACTACCGGGCTTTTCGCGACTGTGGTGGCGATCGACGCCGAAGATGTGATCCTGGAGATCGCCCCCGGCGTCGAGACCCGCTGGGTCAAGGCCGCGATCGGGCGTGTGGTGGGCCCGGTCGACGACGCTCAGGGCGACGCCGAGAACACCGACACCGTGGATGACAATGTGGTGGAAACCGCGCAGTCGCCCGGTGACGACCAGGACTCGACGACCAAGAAGTGATAAGTAGGCTCGCCAACATTCCCTATAGCCGAAAGAACTGACGACCAGTGGCCCGACCGACCAGCGGCCAGAGCAGACCGGGGCGCGTGCTCCTACTGCTACTGGCGATTATTCTCGCCATGGGCGGGGTGATGCTCCTGAACAGGGCTTACACCCCCGAATATGGCCTCGACCTCGCCGGTGGCACGACAGTGACACTGCAGCCCGTCACCCCGAACGGCACGGCTCCCACAGAGGAAAGCCTGGATCTCGCCGTCGGCATCATCCGAAACAGGGTGAACGGCAGCGGTATCTCCGACGCCGAGGTCGCCAAATCCGGTGACAACATCGTCATCTCCGTCCCCGGAGTTGGCCAGGAGGAAGTCGTCAAGCTGGTCGGCACCACCGCGGAACTGCGTTTCCGTCAGGTGATGGCGGTCGCGGCCGGGGCACCCCAGCCGCCGGGGCAGATGCCCACCCAGGCGCCGACGCCGTCATCCTCCCCCTCCTCGACGGCTCCCGGCAAGAAGGGCGACAAGTCCCCCGCCCCGTCCGCCTCCCCCGCGGCCGAGCAGGGTACGAAGACGCCGGAGCCGACCGCGACGGCCGCCGCGAACCCGAGCGCCTCGCCCGCGGGCCGCGCCCTGTCGGCGGCGCTCCTCAACCCCAGCCCGGAGGCGACCCCGACCGCCACCGGCAAGCAGGAGAGCAAGCAGGACACCGGCAAGAAGGGCGACAAGGCGGAGGCCTCCCCCTCGGCCAAGCCCGGTCAGAGCGGCGCCCCCTCGCCCCAGCCCTCCTCGCCCGCGGACAACCCGCTGGCCGACGTGGACACCACCGGCATCGACCCGGCGGTGCTCAAGCAGTTCGAGGCCCTCGACTGCTCCAAGAACAAGGGCCAGGGCGCCCAGGACGACCCCAACAAGCAGTACGCCGGCTGCAGCCAGGACGGCAGCGCCAAGTACGTCCTCGACAAGGCGGCCGTCACCGGAAGCGCGATCGCCAGCGCCAACGCGGGCGTCGACCAGACCACCGGTGAGTGGCTCGTCCAGCTCTCCTTCAAGGGGCAGGGCCCCGACCAGTGGTCCAAGGTGACCACCACCGCGTTCAACTCCCAGCCGCCGCGCAACCAGGTCGCCATGGTCCTGGACGGTGTGATCATCTCCGCGCCGGTCATCCAGGAGCCCATCACCGGCGGCCGGGCGCAGATCTCCGGCAACTTCACCCAGGTGACGGCCAACGAGCTGGCCGGCCAGCTGAAGTTCGGCGCGCTGCCGCTGAAGTTCGAGAAGAGCTCGATCGACGAGGTCTCCTCGACCCTGGGCGCGGACCAGCTGCGCGGCGGCATGATCGCCGGTGGCATCGGCCTGGCCCTGGTGGTCGTCTACTCCATGCTGTACTACCGCGGCCTTGGCGTCGTCTCGGTGCTGAGCCTGCTGGCCGCCTCGATCCTCACCTACCAGGCGGTCGTGATCCTCGGCGCCTTCGCGGGCTTCCGCCTGTCGCTGCCGCACATCATCGGCCTCATCGTCTCGATCGGTATCACCGCCGACTCCTTCATCGTCTACTTCGAACGAATACGAGATGAGATGAAGGAGGGCCGCCGGTCGCTGCGCACGGCCGTCGAGGTCGCCTGGACCCGCGCCCGCCGGACGATCCTGATCGCCGACGCGGTCATGTTCATCGCCGCCGTCGTGCTGTACTTCCTGGCCGTCGGCGGTGTGGCCGGGTTCGCCTTCGCGATGGGCCTGACCACGCTCATCGACATCGTCGTGGTCTTCCTGTTCACCAAGCCGTTCGTCACGCTGCTGGCCAGGCTGAAGTTCTTCGCCAAGGGACACAAGCTTTCCGGTCTCGACGCCGAGCGCATGAGCATCGCGACGGTCGCCGGTACCAAGACCGTTCCGCAGGAGGCATGATGTCCGGCATCGCGAGTCGGTTGTACCGCGGCGAGATCGACGTCGACTTCGTCGGACGCAGGAAGCTCTGGTACGGCCTGTCCGCCGTGCTGCTGCTGGTGTCCATCGCGGGCCTGGTCTTCAACGGAGGCCTCAACCTGGGCGTCGAGTTCAGGGGCGGCTCGGTCTTCTCCTTCAAGGCGCCCAGCGCCCACATCGAGGAGGTCCGCGACACCTTCAACGGCGCGGGCGCCCACCAGGTCATCGTGCAGACGACCAACAACGGCTGGCGGGTCACCACCGACAGCATGCCCCCCGAGCGGGTGACCACCGTCCAGAAGGCGGTCGCCCGGAAGTACGGCATACAGCAGAACGAGGTCACCCTCCAGGTGATCGGCGCCTCGTGGGGCGGTCAGGTGGCCGACAAGGCGGTCACCGGTCTGATCGTCTTCATGCTGGCGATCATCCTGTACCTCACGGTGGCCTTCGAGTGGAAGATGGCGTTGTCGGCGGTCGTGGCGCTCCTCCACGACCTGGTGATCACCGCGGGCGTCTACGCGTGGACCCAGTTCGAGGTCACCCCGGCGACCCTGCTGGGCTTCCTGACGATCCTCGGATACTCCCTGTACGACGCGGTCGTCGTGTTCGACATGATCAAGGAGGTCACCGCCAAGCTCGGCACGACCTCCAAGATGACCTACACGCAGGCGGCGAACAACGCGCTGAACCACACGCTGATCAGGTCGCTGAACACCACCCTGGTGGCGATCCTGCCGGTGGCCGCGATCCTGTTCATCGGCACCACGCTGTTCGGCGCGGGCACGCTGAGGGACCTCTCGCTGGCCCTGTTCGTCGGCATGATCGTCGGTACCTACTCGTCCCTGTGCGTGGCCACGCCGATGCTGGTCACGCTGAAGGAGCGCGAGCCGCGCTACCAGGCGATCGCCCGCAGGCTCTCCTCCCAGAGCGGCGGGGGCAAGGGCGGCCAGACGGTCAAGGGGGCCAAGCAGCCGGTCCCCGCGGGGGCCGCCAACGGCTCGGCGCCCGAAGGCGACAAGCGTAAGAAGAAGTAGCCGGAAGTCAGCAAGGCCTCCGTCCCCGCCGAGGGGACGGAGGCTTTTCCTTGAGGGAGCGACGATGAGTGACCTGAGCAGGCTGATCCTGGACCACGTCCGGGACATCCGCGACTACCCCCAGCCCGGCGTCCTCTTCAAGGACATCACCCCGCTGCTCGCCGATCCTGAGGCCCTGGCCGCCGTGATCGACGGTTTCGCCGGGCTCCACCAGGTCGACAAGGTCGTCGGGATCGAGGCCAGAGGCTTCATCCTGGCCGCTCCCACGGCCTATCGGGCGGGCGCGGGCTTCGTTCCGGTGCGCAAGAAAGGCAAACTGCCCGCGGAAACCCTTGAGGCGTCCTACGATCTGGAGTACGGCTCCGCCACCATCGAGGTCCATCGAGACGCCTTCACCCCAGGGGAACGCGTCCTGATCATCGACGACGTGCTCGCCACCGGCGGCACGGCGTGTGCGGCGGTGGAGCTGGTCCGCAGGGCGGGCGCCGACGTCGTCGCCATCGCCGTGCTCATGGAGCTGGCCTTCCTCAAAGGACGGGAACGGCTGGACGGCGTCGAGGTGCATTCCCTGGTGATTGTCTGATCCCACCCCGCCGGGGAAGGCACCCTGGCCAGTCTGGATACACTGGGGGGATCTGGACTCGAACGTGAGGAGTCTGAGTGCCCCGTGATGTGGTCGTCCCCGACGTGACCGCCGACGGTGGCGGTCCCGAGACGGCCGTCCCGGCAGGCGATGCCGGTTCCGCCATGTCCGGAGCCACCGAGGACAGGCCTGCGGTAAGGCGTAGGCTCGCGCGTTTTGGGGGGCAATGGGGTGGCGCCATGAACCCGGTGCTTGAGCCGCTCTTCCGGACGGTCCGCGCGACGCATCCGAAGGCGGATCTGCGGCTCATCGAGCGCGCCTACGACGTGGCCGCCTACCACCACCGTGATCAGAAGCGTAAGAGCGGTGACCCCTACATCACCCATCCGCTCGCGGTCGCGACGATCCTGGCCGAGCTGGGCACCGACGACGAGACGCTGTGCGCCGCGCTGCTGCACGACACCGTCGAGGACACCGCCTACGGTCTCGACGAACTGCGCAAGGACTTCGGCGACAACATCGCCCTGCTGGTCGACGGCGTCACCAAGCTCGACAAGGTCAAGTACGGCGACGCCGCCCAGGCCGAGACCGTCCGCAAGATGGTCGTGGCGATGTCCCGCGACATCCGGGTGCTGGTGATCAAGCTCGCCGACCGGCTGCACAACATGCGCACCATGCGCTACCTGCCCGAGCACAAGCGGCAGCAGAAGTCCCGGGAGACACTGGAGATCTTCGCGCCGCTCGCCCACCGTCTCGGCATGAACACCATCAAGTGGGAGCTTGAGGACCTCGCGTTCGCCATGCTCTACCCCAAGCGCTACGACGAGATCGCCCGCATGGTCTCCGAGCGCGCCCCGCGCAGGGACCTGTTCCTGCAGGAGGTCATCGAGAAGGTCTCCGGGGACCTGCGCGAGGCCAAGATCCGCGCGGTGGTCAAGGGGCGCCCGAAGCACTACTACTCGGTCTACCAGAAGATGATCGCCAGGGACGTCGCCTTCGACGACATCTACGACCTGGTCGGCATCCGGGTGCTGGTCGACACGGTCCGCGACTGTTACGCCGCCCTGGGAACGATTCACGCGCGATGGAACCCGGTGCCCGGCCGGTTCAAGGACTACATCGCGATGCCCAAGTTCAACATGTACCAGTCGCTGCACACCACGGTCATCGGCCCCGAGGGCAAGCCCGTCGAGCTGCAGATCCGCACCCACGGCATGCACCACAGGGCCGAGTACGGCGTGGCGGCGCACTGGAAGTACAAGGAGGACATGACCACCTCGGGCCCGCCCGGGGCGAAGCTCAAGCCGGCCAGCGACATGGCCTGGCTCAGGCAGCTCCTCGACTGGCAGAAGGAGACCGCCGACCCGGGCGAGTTCCTTGAGTCGCTGAGGTTCGACCTGTCGGTCTCCGAGGTCTACGTCTTCACCCCCCGCGGCCAGGTGATCGCGCTTCCCGAGGGCGGGACCCCGGTCGACTTCGCCTACGCCGTGCACACCGAGGTCGGCCACCGCTGCATCGGGGCCCGGGTCAACGGCCGTCTCGTGCCGCTGGAGTCGCGTCTCGGCAACGGCGACACCGTGGAGATCTTCACCTCCAAGTCGCCGGACGCCGGTCCCTCCCGTGACTGGCTCAAGTTCGTCAAGTCGGGCCGGGCCCGCAACAAGATCCGGCAGTGGTTCTCCAAGGAGCGCCGCGAGACCGCGATCGAGGCGGGCAAGGAGGCCATCGGCAGGGCGATGCGCAAGCAGGGCCTGCCACTGCAGCGTCTGATGTCCGGAGAGTCCCTCCTGGTGCTCGCCAGGGATCTGCACTACGCGGACGTCTCGGCGCTCTACGCGGCCGTCGGAGAGGGCCACGTGGCCGCCCAGGCGGTCGTGCAGAAGCTCGTGCACTCCCTCGGAGGGGTCGAGGGCGCCGAGGAGGACATCGCCGAGGTCTCGGTGCCGACGAAGCTGCGCGGTCGTCCCCGCGGCAGGGGCGGCGCGGGCGTGGTCGTCGCGGGCGACTCCGACGTCTGGGTACGGCTGTCGCGCTGCTGTACCCCCGTCCCCGGAGACGAGATCATCGGCTTCGTGACCCGCGGCCACGGCGTCTCGGTGCACCGCACCAACTGTCCCAACGTGCAGCAGCTGAGGTCCGAGCCCGACCGTCTGGTCGAGGTCTCCTGGTCGGCCGCCGAGGACTCGGTGTTCCTCGTGGCGCTCCAGGTCGAGGCGCTCGACCGGCCCCGCCTGCTGTCCGACGTGACCCGGACCCTGTCCGACCAGCACGTCAACATCCTGTCGGCGTCGGTGACGACCTCGAAGGACCGGGTGGCGATCAGCAGGTTCACCTTCGAGATGGGCGACCCCAAGCACCTGGGGCACGTGCTGAAGGCCGTACGCAACATCCAGGGCGTCTACGACGTCTACCGGGTGAGCGGCGCCTCCTAGGCCCTCTCAGGCCCGCCGGGGGCCATACGGCGCCGTACGGCGAAACGGGGGACGCTCCTGAAAGGAGCGTCCCCCGTTTGCTCTGGCGCCGGAGGGTCAGGAGAACTCGGCGAGCGTGCGCTCGGCCTCCTCAAGCCAGGAACGGCGGGCGGTCAGGGCCTCCTCGGCGTCCTTGGCCTCCTTGTCCCTGCCGGCCGTCTGAGCCTTGGCCAGGCGGGCCTCAAGCTGCCCGATCGACTTGCGCAGCTGGTCGACCGTGTTCTGCGCGCGGGCGCGGGCCTCGGGGTTGGACCGCTTCCACTCGGCCTCCTCGGCCTTGCGGACCGCCTCGTCGATCTTGCGCAGGCCGCCCTCAAGCCGGTCACGCTGCTCGCGCGGGACCGGGCCTGCCTCCTCCCAGCGCTCCAGGAGGCCACGCAGGGCGTTCCTGGCGACGCGGGCGTCGGAGACCGGAAGGATCTTCTCGGCCTCGACCAGCAGCTGCTCCTTGACCTCGGCGTTGGCCGCCAGGGAGGCGTCACGCTCGGCGAAGACCGCTGAACGGGCCTGGAAGAACTGGTCCTGGGCGCCCTTGAAACGGCCCCACAGCTCGTCCTCGACCTCGCGTGAGGCCCGGCCCGCCGCCTTCCACTGCTGCATCAGCTCGCGGTAGGCGGAGGCCGTCGCGCCCCAGTCGGTCGAGGTGGCCAGCGCCTCCGCCTCGACGACGATGCGCTCCTTGGCCGAACGCACGCCCTCGCGCTGCTCGTCGAGCCCGGCGAAGTAGGCCTTGCGCCGCTTGGCGAAGGCCGTACGGGCCGAGGACAGGCGCTTCCACAGCGCCGCCTCGGTCACCCGGTCGATGCGCTCGGCGGCCTTCCACTCCTCGACGAGCTGGCGCAGCCGCTCCCCACCGGTCTTCCAGTGGGTGGTGTCGTCGGCGATGCGCTCGGCCTCGGCGACGATGCGCTCCTTGACGCCTCTGGCCTCGGCCCGAGCCACGTCGCGGGCGGCCTTGACCTCCTCGCGGCGCTGGGAGACCAGCTCCGTGAGGCTGTTGAGGCGGCCCAGCAGCCCGTCGAGATCGCCGACCGCGTGCGCGTCGACGATCGCCTCGCGAAGCTTGACGATCGTCGCCTCCGCCTGGGCGGGCGGCAGATCCGTGCCGCGGACCCGCTGCTCAAGCAGCGTGACCTGCCCGGCCAGCTCGTCGAACTTGCGGTGGAAGTAGGCCAGAGCCTCTTCCGGTTCGCCGGCCTGCCAGGACCCGACGGCCCGTTCTCCCTCAGCCGTACGCACGTAGACGGTGCCGTCGTCGTCTACCCGGCCCCACGGGTCGGTGCTCACCGTGTCCTCCCGCAACTTTCATCAGCCTTTCGAGGCTATCCGCCTCTTGGATGTATTACGTCAGCTCTTGTCGGACATTGTCACGTCTTTGATTTCCACGGTTTCCTTCGGGGCACCGGTGCCGTCCGGGCCTGGGGTGATGACACCCGCCTTGTTCACCTTGTCGAGGATGTCCAGGCCCTTGGTGACCGTGCCGAACGGGGTGTAGTCCGGAGGCAGCTGAGCGTCGCCGTAGACGATGAAGAACTGGCTGCCGTTGGTGTCCGGGCCGCTGTTGGCCATGGCCACGACACCCCGGGTGTACTTCGCGCCTTCGAGGTTCTCGTTGACGAAACGGTACCCCGGGCCGCCCTGACCGTCGGTCGGGTTCTTGCCGTCGGCCTTGGCCAGCGGGTCGCCGCACTGGAGCACGGGGAACTGCTCGGAACCGAGACGGTGGCACTTGGAGCCGTTGAAGTACTTCTTCCCGGCCAGGAACGCGAAGGAGTTGACCGTGCAGGGGGTCTTCTCCGCGGAGACCGCGACGACGATGTCGCCCAGGTTGGTCTTCAGGGTCATCGTCTTCGGCGTGGTGTCCACCTTCGCCGGAGGCAGGCCGACGTTCTTGGCCGGTCCGCCCTCGGTCTCGGCGACGTAACCACAGGTGCCCGCCGCGGGGTCGAAGGCCACCGGCTTGGCGCCGGTGCCCGTCTCCGCCGGGCTCGCAGGCGCGGACGGGGTGCCCGAGGCGGCGGTCGCCGTAGACGTCCCACCACCTCCGAGCAGGGACATCGCGGCGATCACACCGCCGACGAGCACCACGACGGTCACACTCGTGCCGATGATCGCATTGCGCTTCATACGCGACTCACGTTCGGCGCGCCGCTGCATCTGCCGTTCGTAGTGCTCGCGGGCCAGTTGCTTCTGGCGGTCCTTGCCGCTCACCACTTCGCCCTCCCGAGTGCCGGAGTATCACTTATTGAGGTGGGCGAATCGTATCGGCCAATGGGTAATGGTTCGCAGCCCGCCGACCCGCACCGGTACCCTTCGGTTACATTCCCATCCGTTTTCTTGACGAGATCAGCTGAGGCAGATGCTCATCGTCGGCTTTCCCGCAGGGTCGTTTCAGACCAACTGCTACGCCGTGGCTCCCGCCGCGGGCGAGGAGTGCGTCGTCGTCGACCCCGGTCAGAACGCCGTGGGCGACCTGGACGACCTGCTGCGCGAGCATCGCCTGAAGCCGGTCGCCGTGCTGCTCACCCACGGCCACCTCGATCACATGTGGTCGGTCGCCCCGGTCTGCGGAGCGCGTGACATTCCCGCGTGGATCCACCCCGAGGACCGGGAGCTGCTGTCCGACCCGATCAAGGGGATGTCCCTGGCCTTCGGGCAGCAGTTGTTCGGCGGACTGACCTTCTCCGAACCCGACGACGTGCGCGAGATGGCGGACGGAGAGGTGCTGAGCCTGGCCGGGGTGGAGCTGACGGTCGACCACGTCCCCGGCCATACCAGGGGGTCGGTGGCTTTCAGGCTGCCCGGGAGCGGGGAGATCCCCGACGTGATGTTCTCGGGAGACCTGCTGTTCGCCGGCTCCATAGGCCGCACAGACCTTCCCGGCGGGGACTATCCGACCATCCTGCGCAGCCTGGCGACCAAGTGCCTGCCGCTGTCCGATGAGACGGTGGTGCTGCCGGGGCACGGACCACAGACCACGATCGGCCACGAGCGCGCGACCAATCCGTACTTGGCGGAGGCGGCGCCGTACGCCGGTCCCACCAGGGGACTTTAGAAGATGACTCTGCAGGCGCCCAAGGGCACCTTCGACCTGCTCCCGCCTCGCTCCGAACGCGCGCTGGCCGTCCGGGAGGCGCTGACCGCCCCCGCCAGGCGGGCGGGATACGGCTACATCGAGACGCCGGTCTTCGAGGACACCGCGCTGTTCGTGCGCGGCGTCGGCGAGTCGACCGACATCGTCTCCAAGGAGATGTACACCTTCACCGACAAGGGCGGGCGTTCGATCACGCTGCGCCCCGAGGGCACCGCGTCGGTCGTGCGGGCGGTCCTCCAGCACGGCCTGCACAACGGCAGGCTCCCGGTGAAGCTCTGGTACTCCGGCAGCCAGTTCCGCTACGAACGCGCCCAGAAGGGCCGCTACCGCCACTTCTGGCAGGTGGGGGCCGAGGCCCTGGGGGCGGAGGACCCGGCCCTCGACGCCGAGCTGATCCTGCTGGCCGCGGAGGGCTACGCCGGGCTCGGCCTCACCGGGGTCAGGCTGCTGCTCAACACGCTGGGCGACCGCGTCTGCAGGCCCGCCTACCGCGCCGCGCTGCAGGACTTCCTGCGCGGTCTCGACCTCGACGAGGCGACCAGGGCCAGGATCGAGATCAACCCGCTGCGGGTGCTCGACGACAAGCGTCCCGAGGTGCAGGCCCAGCTCGCGGGCGCCCCGCTGGTCGTCGACCACCTGTGCGAGGAGTGCAAGGCCTACCACGAGGAGGTCCGCACGCTGCTGACCGCCTCCGGGGTCGCCTACACCGACGATCCCAGGCTGGTGCGCGGGCTGGACTACTACACGCGCACCACCTTCGAGTTCGTCCACGACGGGCTCGGCTCGCAGTCCGCGGTCGGCGGCGGGGGGCGTTACGACGGGCTGAGCGAGATGCTCGGCGGCCCGGCGCTGCCCAGCGTCGGCTGGGCACTCGGCGTCGACAGGACGCTGCTGGCCATGGAGGCCGAGGGGCTGCTCGACGACGAGGCGGACGGCCCGCACGTCCAGGTGTACGGTGTGCCGCTGGGCGAGGAGGCACGCCGCCGGATGTTCCTGCTCATCACCGAGCTGCGCCGGGCGGGCCTCGACGCCGACATGTCGTTCGGAGGCAAGGGCGTCAAGGCCGCCATGAAGGGTGCCGACCGGTCGGGCGCGGGCTATGCCGTCATCCTCGGCGAGCGGGACATCGCCGCCGGGACCGCCCAGGTCAAGGACCTGGTCAGCGGCGACCAGAGCGCCGTACCGCTCGCCGAGATCGTCACGACCCTGAAGGAGAGACTGGAGAAATGATCCGCACGCACGAAGCGGGATCACTACGCAAGGAGCACGCCGGGCAGCAGGTGACGCTGGCCGGTTGGGTGGCGCGCCGCCGTGACCACGGCGGCGTGGTCTTCATCGACCTGCGTGACGCCTCAGGCTCCTGTCAGGTGGTCTTCCGCGAGGAGGACGACGCGCACGGCCTGCGCGCCGAGTACTGCGTCAAGGTCGTCGGGCAGGTGCGGGTCCGCCCCGAGGGCAACGAGAACCCCGAGCTGCCGACCGGCGCGATCGAGGTCGTGGCCTCCGAGGTCGAGGTGCTCAGCGAGGCCGCGCCGCTGCCCTTCCCGATCGAGGGCGGCACCGGGGTCTCCGAGGAGGCCCGCCTGAAGTACCGCTACCTCGACATCCGCCGTCAGCAGGTCGCTCAGGCCATGCGGGCGCGCTCCAAGGCCACCTACCTGGCCCACGAGGTGATGAACGAGCACGGGTTCGTCTACATCGAGACCCCCACGCTCACCCGGTCGACCCCCGAGGGCGCCCGTGACTTCCTGGTGCCGGTCCGTCTCCAGCCGGGCAACTGGTACGCCCTGCCGCAGTCGCCCCAGCTGTTCAAGCAGCTGCTCATGGTCGGCGGCATGGAGCGCTACTACCAGCTCGCCCGCTGCTTCCGCGACGAGGACCTGCGCGCCGACCGGCAGCCGGAGTTCACCCAGATCGACGTTGAGATGTCCTTCGTCGACCAGGACGACGTCATCGCGCTGGGCGAGGCGCTGATCGGCCGCGTCTGGAAGGAGACGATCGGCTACGAGCTGCCGACGCCGCTGCCCCGGATGACCTACGCCGACGCCATGTCCCGCTACGGCTCGGACAAGCCCGACCTGCGCTTCGGCCAGGAGCTCGTCGAGATGACGGAGTTCTTCGCCGAGACGACCTTCCGGGTCTTCCAGGCTCCCTACGTCGGCGCCGTGGTGATGCCGGGCGGTGCCTCGCAGACCCGTAAGGAGCTCGACGGCTGGCAGGAGTGGGCCAAGTCGCGCGGCGCCAAGGGCCTGGCCTACGTCCTCGTCGGCGAGGACGGCACGCTCGGCGGCCCGGTGGCCAAGAACCTGTCGGAGACCGAGACCGCGGGCCTGGCCGCGAAGGCGGGCGCCGCGCCCGGTGACGCGATCTTCTTCGCCGCCGGTACGGCCGCCGCCTCCCGCGACCTGCTCGGCGCGGCCCGGCTGGAGATCGGCCGCCGCTGCGGGCTGATCGACGAGTCGGTGTGGAGCTTCCTGTGGGTCGTCGACGCGCCCATGTTCGAGGAGGACGGAGAGGGCGGCTGGACCGCGGTCCATCACCCCTTCACCGGTCCGAAGCCCGAGTGGGCCGACAACTTCCAGGACCACCCGGGCGAGGCCCTCGCCTACGCCTACGACATGGTCTGCAACGGCATGGAGATCGGCGGCGGCTCGATCCGTATCCACCGCGCCGAGATGCAGCAGCGCGTCTTCGACGTGCTCGGCATCTCCAAGGAGGAGGCGGAGAGCAAGTTCGGCTTCCTGCTCGAGGCGTTCAAGTACGGCCCGCCGCCGCACGGCGGCATCGCCTACGGCTGGGACCGGGTCTGCATGCTGCTCTCCGGCGGCGACTCGATCCGCGACGTCATCGCCTTCCCGAAGACGGCCTCCGGCTTCGACCCGCTGACGGGCGCGCCGACCCCGATCACGGTCGAGCAGCGCAAGGAGGCGGGCGTCGACGCCAAGCCCAAGGCGGACGCCTGAGACGGCCCTGAGGACCGGTGGGACACGGCTCCGGGGGGTGACCCGCCCGGGGCCGTGCTCGTACGGCTGAGGGCCGTACGGGCACGGCGGGTCAGAAGCGGACAGGCAGCGTACGCAGCCCGCGGATGAGTGACCCGCTGAGGTTCCACCGGATCTCGGCGGGATCGCAGTCCAGCTCGATGCCCGGCAGGCGTTCCAGCAGCGTCCCGAAGGCGATCGATGCCTCGAGCCTGGCCAGCGGCGCGCCCAGGCAGAAGTGGATGCCGTGGCCGAAGGCCACGTGCCGGTTGTCCGCGCGGGTGATGTCCAGGACGTCGGGGCAGTGGAAGACCTCGGGGTCGCGGTTGACCGCGCCGAGCAGGATGTGGACCACACTGCCCTTCGGGATGTGGACTCCCGCGAGTTCGAGATCCTCCGTGGCGAAGCGGAATGTGGCACGCTCGACCGGCCCGTCGTGCCGGAGGAACTCCTCGACCGCCGACGGCAGCAGTTCCGGTCGCTCCCGCAGCAGTTTCAGCTGTTCGGGGGCGGTCAGCAGGGCCAGCATGCCGTTGCCGATCAGGTTGACCGTGGTCTCGTGCCCGGCGATGAGCAGCAGCGTCAGGCCCGCGAGGAGTTCCTGGTCGTCGAGCAGCTCGTCGTCGTCGCGGGCCAGGACCAGCGCGCTGACCAGGTCGTCACGCGGGGCGGCCCGCCGTTCGGCGATGATCGCGGTGAAGTAGGCGCCGACGGCGAGGTTCACCTCGTCACGGTGCCTGACCTGCTCCTCGTTGAGCGCGGGGCCGACCAGGGTGCCCGACCAGTCGCGGAAGGCGTCCCGGTCCTCGACCGGCACGCCGAGCAGTTCGCAGATCACCGTGATCGGCAGAGGGAAGGCGAAGTCGTCGAGCAGGTCCGCCCCGCCCCTGGGAAGCATCGCGTCGACGAGGTCGTCGGCGATCTTCTGGACGCGGGGGCGCAGGGCCTCGATCCTGCGGGGGGTGAAGGCCTTGGAGACCAGGCGGCGCAGCCGGGTGTGGTCGGGAGGGTCGCTGTCGAGCATGTTGCCGGCCAGGATCCGGTTGTCGGCGTGGAAGCGCGCGCGGAACGGCTCGGGCACCCAGGAGACGCTCTTGGCCAGGCGGGGGTCGTTGAGGGCGGGACGGCCGTGCTCGTAGTCGAGCACCAGGAAGGCGCCCATGCCCGGAGGGAAGTCGACCGGATGGACGGGGCCCTTGCCCCTGAGCGCGGCGCAGGCGGCGTGCGGATCGGGGCTCAGTATGAACTCGAAAGGTAACTTCTCCGGCATCGGCGCCCCCCGGGGGAGATGGAACGGATCCTGTTCCCCTCCAGTCTGGCCCGGGAGGTCGCGGCTCGCCCGCCGTGTGCGAGATGGTGGCCGTGATGACCGGTATGTCGGTGCGAGCGAGCCTGCGACGAAAGGACCTCACCCCCGTCGAGGCCCTTCGAGGTGGCTCTAGGTGAGCCGAACGTCCTTGATGATCACCGGGATCTTGGGGGCGTTCGAGCCGCCGTCGCCGGTGATGTCGTTGGGGTTCTCGATCCAGCCGCCCTTGTAGACCTTGTCCAGGATGTCCATGCCCTGCGTGACCGTGCCGAGGGGCGTGTAGTCGGGCTGCAGCTGAGCGGTCTCGTCCGACAGGGAGATCCAGAACTGGCTGCCGTTCTGGTTCGCCGCCTCGGCCGCCTGGGCCAGCGCGACCGTTCCCCTGGTGTAGGGCAGTCCGCCGAGGTTCTCGTCGTTGAAGACGTAGCCCGAGCTGCCCTGGCCGTCGGTGGGGTTCTTGCCGTCGGCCTTGGCCTGCGGGTCGCCGCACTGCAGCAGGCCGAGTCCGGAGTTCTCCGGCGTGGCCAGGCGGTGGCACCTGGTGTTGTCGAAGAAGTTCTTCTTCGCCAGGAAGGCGAAGGAGTTGACCGCGCAGGGGGCCCGGTCCGTCTGGAGCTCGATCACGACGTCACCGAGGTTGGTGGTGATCGTCATGTTCTTCAGCTTCAGGTTGGGCTTGGCCGGGGGCATGCCCACGTACTTGGCCGGGCTGCCGCTGGTGTCCTTGCGGTAGGAGCAGGTCAGCTTGGCCAGCTCCGCCGAGGGGGTCGGCGACGGCTGCAGGGCGGGGGTCTGGCTTGGGTCGGCCCCCGCGCTCTTCTCCGAGGAGACGTTGCGCTGCTTGCCGTCGTCGTTGCCGCCGAGGAGGTTCGTCGCGGCGAACAGGCCTCCGGCCACGACGACGACCGCGACGCCGGCTCCGATGAAGGTGTTCCGCCTCGACTTTGCGGTCGACTGCTGGGCGGTCTGCTGGGCCCGCTGGGCCTGCCGCTCCTTGTGCTCCCGCGCCAGCTGGCTCTGGCGGTCTTCGCCGCTCACCGCTTCGTCCTCCAGAATTGCTGTTCCATGACTATTGACTGGGCGAAAGCGTACCCGCCTCGGCGTGTGATGGATGTAAGTGACAGAATCCGTCAGATGGGGTAGGAGAGGAAGACGCGGGTGAAGTGCCGCGTTCCAGGTAGCGTTCACGGTGGGACCCCACCTGCACAGACGCCGCCGATGACCGGAGCCCCCCTATGTTCGACGAGATTCTGGGCCTGCCCGCCCACCCGCTGATCGTCCACGCCGCAGTGGTTCTGACGCCCCTGCTGGTGGTGCTGGCCGCCGTCTACGCCCTGGCCGCGCGCACGCGCGCCGTGCTGGCCTGGGCGGTCGTCGGGCTCGCGGTCGTCGCGCCCGTGACGGTTTTCGCGGCCAGGCAGAGCGGTGAGGAGCTTAAAAGGGGACGTTTCTCCTCGGCGAGCGGGGAACTCGGGCAGCGCGTCGCCGAGCACGAGAGCTTCGCGACCCCGTTGCTGCTGGCCGTACTGGCGCTCGGAGTGGTCTCACTCGGTCTCGTCCATCTCACACGTCCCGGGCGTTCGGAGAGCGTGCCCAAGGGGGCCGGGACGGCGCTGCGCGCGCTGACGGTGGTCCTGGCCGCGGTGGCCGGCTACTACGTGGCGCGGGCGGGCCACAGCGGCGCCGTCGCGGTCTGGGGAAGTTTCTGAGGGATCGGGAGCCCGCCCCCTGACGGTACTGTCTGAGCGTGGACAGCCTGTTCGACTCGGCGGCGGAGGAGGCCCATCGCGGCCATGAGCCACTGGCGGTGCGGATGCGCCCCCGTGGCCTGGACGAGGTGATCGGCCAGCGTCACCTGCTCGGGCCGGGCACGCCGCTGCGCAGGCTCGTCGAGGGCGAGGCCCCGATGTCGCTGTTCCTGTGGGGGCCGCCGGGCACGGGCAAGACCACCCTCGCCTACGTGGTCGCGGGGGTGACCAAGCGCCGCTTCGTCGAGGTCTCCGCGGTCTCCGCGGGGGTCAAGGAGGTCCGCGCCGCCATCGAGCAGGCCCGCCGCGAGCTGGGCATGTCGGGGCGGCAGACCGTGCTGTTCGTCGACGAGGTGCACCGCTTCAACAAGGCCCAGCAGGACGCCCTGCTGCCCGCCGTCGAGAACCGCTGGGTCACCTTCATCGGCGCGACCACGGAGAACCCGTTCTTCTCCGTCATCTCGCCGCTGCTGTCCCGTTCGCTGCTGCTGACCCTGGAGTCGCTGTCGGAGGAGGACATCCGCGGCGTGCTCGAACGCGCCGCCGCCGACCCGCGCGGCCTGGACGGGAAGGTACGGCTGGCGCCCGAGGCGGTCGAGCACCTGGTACGGCTGGCCGGGGGGGACGCCCGCAGGTCCCTCACCTATCTGGAGGCGGCCGCGCTGATCGCCGAGGACGAGATCACCGTCGAGGTGGTCGAGCGCGCGGTCGACAAGGCGGCCGTGCGCTACGACCGCCAGGGCGACCAGCACTACGACGTGGTCAGCGCCTTCATCAAGAGCATGCGGGGCTCCGACGCCGACGCCGCGCTGCACTACCTGGCCAGGATGGTCGAGGCGGGGGAGGACCCCAGGTTCATCGCCCGCAGGATCGTCATCTTCGCCTCGGAGGACGTCGGCATGGCCGACCCCACCTGCCTGCAGGTGGCGGTGGCCGCGGCGCAGGCGGTCGAGTTCATCGGCCTGCCCGAGGGCCGCCTGAACCTGGCCCAGGCGGTCGTCCACTGCGCGCTCGCCCCCAAGTCCAACGCGGTGATCACCGCGATCGACGCCGCCGCCCAGGACGTACGGCGGGGCGACATCGGCCAGGTCCCCGCCCATCTGCGCGACGCGCACTACCCCGGGGCCCGGGGGCTCGGCCACGGTGAGGGCTACCGCTACCCGCATGACTTCGAGCACGGCCTGGTCCGCCAGGACTACGCCCCCGCCGAGCTCAGGGACCGCCGCTACTACCGGCCGACCCGGCACGGGGCCGAGGCCGCCTTCGCCGACCGCTGGAGCAGGATCCGCGCCTTCCTGCGCGGCGGCCAGTAGCCCTCAGGCGGGAGGCGCGCCGTCCTGCCGCGGGGCGCGGGGTCCGCGGCGGGGGAAGCGCATGGTCAGCAGCCTGGCGCGGGGGGCGACCCGGCGGGCCAGCGTGAACAGGGCGTCGGTGCGGGAGCGGTCGGCGTCAAGGTGGGTGAACAGGTTGACGCCCAGGTAGAAGGTGATCGCGGCGTAGGCGAGGTCGCGGGGCGGCATGAGCCTGGCCAGGGGTGAGCCGCCGATGACCCGCTCCAGCGTCTGCTCGACGAAGTCGATCCACGGGTCGGAGCGTTTGACGATCTCCGCCCTGAGCTCGGGCCTGGCGATGCTCGCGCCGACGAGCTCGGAGAAGAGCGTGATGTGCCCGGCCTCCAGGTCGGCCCGGTAGATCGCGGTGGCGATCTCGGCCAGCTCCTCCAGCGTGCGGGCCCGCTCGACGGCCCTGCGGTAGTCGGTCATCCGCTGCTCGGAGGCGCGGTCGAGCGCGGCGAGCAGCAGCGGATCGACCCCGCCGAAGTGGTAGAAGACCAGCGCCGAGTTGACCCCGGCCGCCTTGGCGACGGCGCGGGCGCTGGCCCCGGCGTATCCCTCGGTCCGTACGGTCTCGGCGGCGGCCTCGATCAGCCGCTCCCGGGTCTCCGCGCCCGCCTGCTTGTTCACTTCGCCGCTCCCCTTGCCATGACGATCTCTCCGATCATACGGTTTAATCGATTGATTAAACCGATCGATGAAGAGGGGCTCATGGACGACTTATCCGGGCAGTCACCGGACTCCGAACCGCTCCCTGGGGACCGGCTCGAGCGCAGGGCACGCTGGAACCTCGCCGGCCTGCTCCTGGCCCTGTTCGTCGCCCTCCTGCTCTACCGGGTGCTCCACGCGGGCCATCTGGAGGAGACGACGCTCTTCTACGTCGGCCTCCCCGCCGTCATCGCCATCACGGTCGTGCTGACGAGCAAACCGAGGTCCGCGACCGGCGCGATCCTGGCGACGATCACCGTGGCCCTCGCCCTCGCGGGACCGTTGCTCGGCGAGGGGATCGTCTGCCTGCTGTTCGCGGCCCCGCTCTTCTACCTCGTCGGCCTGCTGATCGGGGCCGTCATCGACTACTTCGACCGGCGGGGACCCCACGCGCTCGCGGCCCCGCTGGTGCTGCTCACGCTCGTCGCCGTGGGCGCGGAGGTGGCCGGACCGGCCCGCGACAACGCGGTCACCGCGGTGCGTACGGCCACCGCGACCGGGACGGAACAGGCCCTGACCGCCGTCCCCCGGTTCGGCCCGTTCGAGTCGGCGTTCCTGAAGATCGGCTTCCCCAGGCCGCTGGCGGCCACCGGCACCGGCCTCGAAGTGGGCGCCCTGCGGGAGATCACCTTCAACCCGCGCCGCTCCCTCGGCATCGGCGCCCTTCCCGAACCACGTTCGATGACCCTCAGGGTGAAGGAACGCGGCCCGGGGCGGGTGACCTTCTCCGTGGTCCGCGACACCACGCTGACCCGCTGGCTCGACCTCCGCGAGGCGGAGTTCGCCTGGGCGGACGGGAGACTCGCGGTGACCCTGCGCTACCGCCGTACCTTCGATCCCGGCTGGTACTTCGGCCCTCTGCAGCGCTACGCCGTCGGTCAGGCCGCCGACTACCTGGCCGGGACCTTCGCCCGATGACGGGCGACCCCGTGCTGGTGCGCGGCCTGGCCCTCGCGGTACCGGTCGCCGCGGTGCTCGCGGTCACCTGGAGAGGCCGGGTCCGCCGGAGGCTAGCAGAACGGGACACGGCCGCGGCGATCCTGGCCACGCTGTGGAACCTGGAGGCGCTCATCGCGGTGAACCTCCTCGCCCAGGACCTCGGCTGGTGGCGCTTCACCGCGAGGGAGGCCGTCTACCGGGGCGTTCCGATCGACCTGCTGCTGGGCTGGGCACTGCTCTGGGGCGCGGTGCCCGGCCTGGTGACACGCCGGGCGCCGATCCCACTGGTCGCCGCGGCCCTCGGCTGGCTGGACCTGGCGGTGATGCCCCTGGCCGAGCCCGTCGTGGTGCTCGGCGAGCACTGGCTCGCCGGGGAGGCCGTCGCGATGGCCGTCGCCCTGCTCCCCGGGTTGCTGGTGGCCTCCTGGACGGCCGGAGGCCGTCGCCTGCCCCTCAGAGCCGCCGCCCAGATCGTCCTCGCGGCGGCCGGAGGCATGGCGCTGCCCATCGTGCTGACCGGGGTGTGGCGGCAGCCCACGTGGGTGCTCGCCCTCATGGCGCAGGCGCTGGCCGTGCCCTCGCTGCTCGGGCTGGCCGCCGTACGGGAGTTCGTGCTCGCCGGCCGGGGGACGCCGCTGCCGTACGACCCGCCGGAACGGCTGGTGGTCACCGGGCCCTACGCCTACGTCCGTAACCCGATGCAGGCCGCGATGACGGGCGGCTACCTGCTGCTCGCCCTGCTCGACCCGGTGTTCCTGGCCGGGGCGCTGGTCGCCTTCGCCTACGGGGCGGGACTGGCGGCCTGGCACGAGGGGGAGGGGCTCACCGCGCGCTTCGGCGGGGAGTGGACCGCCTACCGGCGCGCCGTACGGGCGTGGGTGCCCCGGTGGCGGCCGGTCGCCTTTCCCGGGGCCGTCGCGTCCGTGTATGTGGCGAGCACCTGCGGGATCTGCTCACAGGTCGGCAGGTGGATCGTCGCGCGCCGTCCCGCCGGGCTGCGCGTGCTCGCCGCGGAGGACCACCCCGCGGGGCTGCGCCGGATCACCTACGAGTCGGCGGACGGGCGCGGTGCCCAGGGGGTGGCGGCGATCGCCCACGTGCTGACCCACATTCACCTCGGCTGGGCCCTGGCGGGCTGGACCCTCATGATCCCGGGGGTCGGCCGGTTCGCCCAGCTCTGCATGGACGCCTTCGGGGGCGCGCCCAGGACACTGGCCGTACGGAACGGGCCGGCGCCCGCGGGAAAGCCCGGCGGGTACGGCGAGCCACCTGGGCGTCGTGTCACGGTATGCCGGGGAAGCGGTTCGGGACGCGGTAAGGTCTTGCCTGTTCCAGCCGGGTCAACTAAGGAGATCGGCGCATGCTTACCGCAGGAGAGGTCGCCGGACTGATCGTCGCGATGGCCTGGGCGATCCTGGTCTGCTTCCTGGCCGTGGCGCTGGTCAAGCTGGCCCGGCTGCTGACCGAGACCACCAAGATGGTCTCCGAGCTGGGTGAACGTGTGGTCCCGCTGCTGGAGGACGTCACCGTCACCGTCAGCGAGACCAACCGCCAGCTGGTCGCCGTCGAGGCCATCGCCAAGGACGTCAAGCAGGTCAGCGGACACGCCGCCAAGATCAGCGACGTCACCCAGACCCTGGTGACCGGGCCGTTGATCAAGCTCGCCGCGCTGACCCACGGCGTCAGGCGCGCCCTGTCGGCCCGCAGGAACGGCAGGCCCGGCTCCCGGGTCCTCGAAGGGCGGCGGCGATGATCCGCAGGCTCTTCTACATCTCCCTGGGCGCGTTCGGCGCCGTGTGGGCGATGCGTAAGCTGCAGTCACTGCATCCGAACCACCTGGCGCGCCGTGCGGTGCGCGGCGCCTCGGGAGTCCTGGACCAGGCGCGGGACTTCGCAGCCGAGGCGCTGGACGGCGCGGCGCAGCGGGAAACCGAGTTGCGCTCCCGATTCGGCCTCGACAGTGTTGAGAACACCTACACCTACCACGTAAAGGATGGCCGCTGACATGGAGTCGGCAGAGATCGCCCGCCGCTTCCTGCGCTTCTTCGAGGAGCGTGGGCACACCGCTGTGCCCTCGGCCAGCCTCATCGCCGAGGACCCGACGCTGCTTCTCGTTCCCGCGGGCATGGTGCCGTTCAAGCCCTACTTCCTGGGCCAGCAGAAGCCGCCCTACCCCCGGGCGGCCAGCGTCCAGAAGTGCGTGCGCACCCCCGACATCGACGAGGTCGGCAAGACCACCAGGCACGCCACCTTCTTCCAGATGCTCGGCAACTTCTCCTTCGGCGACTACTTCAAGGAGCGGGCGATCCCGCTGGCCTGGGAGCTGCTGACCAAGCCCGAGTCCGAGGGCGGCTTCGGCTTCCCCGAGGAGCGGCTCTGGGTCACCGTCTACCACGACGACGACGAGTCCTACGACATCTGGCACCACAAGGTCGGCATCCCCGCGGAGCGCATCCAGCGCCGCGGCCTGGCCGACAACTACTGGCACATGGGCGTGCCCGGTCCCGGCGGCCCCTGCACCGAGATCTACTACGACCGCGGCCCCGAGTACGGCAGGGACGGCGGCCCGATCGCCGACGAGAACCGTTACCTGGAGGTCTGGAACAACGTCTTCATGCAGTTCCAGCTCGGCGCGGTGCGCAGCAAGACCGACTTCGACGTCGTGGGCGAACTACCCGCCAAGAGCGTCGACACCGGCATGGGCCTGGAGCGGATGGCCGCGATCCTGCAGGGCGTCGACAACATCTACGAGATCGACACCACCTACAAGATCCTCGACAGGGCCGCGGAGCTGACCGGGACCCGCTACGGCCGTGACGAGCGCGCCGACGTCTCGCTGCGCGTGGTCGCCGACCACGTCCGCACCGGCGTGATGCTCGTCGCCGACGGCGTGCTGCCCTCCAACGAGGGCCGGGGCTACGTGCTGCGGCGGATCCTGCGCCGTGCGATCCGCAACCTGCGCCTGCTGGGCGCGGGCGAGCAGCGCTACATGCACGACCTGACCGCGGTGACCATCGACGTGATGGGCGATCTCTATCCCGACCTCAAGGCCGACGCCCCGCAGGTCCACGGTGTCATCGACGCGGAGGAGGCCTCCTTCCTCGGCACCCTGCGCACCGGCACCGCGATCTTCGACGCGGCCGTCGAGGAGACCAAGCGCAAGGGGCAGGGCACCCTCGGCGGTGACCAGGCCTTCCAGCTGCACGACACCTACGGCTTCCCGATCGACCTGACCCTGGAGATGGCCTCCGAGCAGGGCCTCAAGGTCGACGAGGAGGGCTTCCGCAGGCTGATGAAGGAGCAGCGCGACCGCGCCAAGGCCGACGCCGCCGCCAAGAAGACCGGCAACGCCGACATCTCGGTTTTCGGCCAGATCCTGGAGAAGACCGGCAGGGTCGAGTTCCTCGGCTACGACAACGTGACCGCCGAGTCCGCGGTCATCGGCCTGCTCGTCGACGGGCTCCCGGTCCCCGCCGCGGGCGCGGGCACCACCGTCGAGGTCGTGCTCAGCCGTACCCCCTTCTACGCCGAGGGCGGCGGCCAGCTCGCCGACCAGGGGATCATCCGTACCGACGGGGCCGAGGTCGAGATCGTCGACGTGCAGTCCCCGGTCTCGGGCGTGATCGTGCACCGGGGCAAGGTCAGGACCGGTGAGGTCCGGGTCGGCGACCAGGCCCAGGCCGAGATCGACGTCGAGCGGCGCCGCGCCATCTCCCGCAGCCACACCGCCACGCACCTGGTGCACAGGGGCTTCCGCAACGCGCTCGGCGAGACGGCCGCGCAGGCGGGTTCGGAGAACTCGCCCGGCCGCTTCCGCTTCGACTTCACCGCGGCGGGCGCCGTGCCGCCCAGCGTGCTCCGCGACGTCGAGGACGAGGTCAACGCCATCCTGATCAACGACCTGAAGGTCAACGCCTTCCACACCTCCCAGGCGGAGGCGAGGGCGATGGGCGCGCTGGCCCTGTTCGGCGAGAAGTACGGTGAGACCGTCCGCATCGTCGAGGTCGGCGACTACTCCCGTGAGCTCTGCGGCGGCACCCACGTCGCGAGCTCGGGCCAGCTCGGCCTGGTCAAGGTGCTCGGCGAGGCCTCGATCGGCGCCGGAGTGCGACGGGTCGAGGCCCTGGTCGGCCTGGACGCCTTCCGCTTCCTGGCCCGTGAGAGCGTGCTTGTCGCCCAGCTCTCCGAGCAGCTCAAGGCCCGCAGGGAGGAGCTGCCCGAGCGGATCGAGGGCATCGTCACCCGGCTGCGCACCGCGGAGAAGGAGCTTGACAGGCTCCGTTCCGCCCAGGTCCTCGCGCTCGCGGGCGAGATGGCCGCCGGAGCACGTGATCTGGGCGGAGTGTCCGTGGTGACACACCGCGCGCCTGATGGCACCTCTGCGGATGATCTGCGTAAACTCGCCCTTGACGTGCGCGGACGGTTCCCAGGGGACCGCGCGGCGGTCGTCGTCGTCGCGGCGGTTCCGGCCGACCGGCCGGTCGTCGTGGCCACGGTCAACGACGCGGGCCGTGAGCGCGGCCTCAAGGCGGGCAGGCTCGTCGGCGTCGCGGCCAAGGCTCTCGGCGGTGGCGGCGGTGGCAAGGACGACGTCGCCCAGGGTGGCGGGACCCGGCCCGAGGCGATCGGTGACGCGCTGGGCGCCGTCGAACAGGCGATCGCCCAGACACTCTGAGCGGCCGACGCCGGTGAGCCGCGCGCGGCTCTGAGGCGGAGGCGGAGAACATGATGAGAAGTGGCATCCGGCTGGGTGTCGACGTCGGCTCGGTCCGCATCGGCGTGGCCCGCAGCGATCCGTCCGGATTGCTGGCCACGCCGGTCGAGACCGTACGGCGAGGCAGAGGCGACCTCGACCGGCTCGCGGAGATCGCGGCCGAGTACGAGGCGGTGGAGATCGTCGTCGGCCTGCCGACCTCGCTCTCCGGCCGTGAGGGGCAGGCGGCGGGGGTGGCCCGCGAGTTCGCGGGCAGGATCGCCTCTCGGCTGGCGCCCGTCCCCGTCAGGCTGTTCGACGAACGGCTCACCACGGTCACCGCGCAGCAGGGACTGCGCGCCAGCGGCGTCAGGGCCAGGGAACAGCGCGGCGTGGTCGACCAGGCGGCGGCGGTCGTGCTGCTCCAGGCGGCCCTGGACAACGAGCGGGCGACCGGCAGGCCACCGGGCGTGGCGGCCGGTCCGCCGGCAGGGCCGTCCTCCGGGGCGCCGAGAGGTTCTTCGTCCGGGCCGCCGGGCGCCCGGCCCGGTGAGGAGAGGCCGAGCGGCGGGACCGGACGGTGAGCGGGCGGCGGCTGACATGGCTGCTGGCCTGCGGCGCGGGCGCCGCGCTGCTCGGAGCCGGGGGTTATGTCCTGGCCAGGCCCTACCTCACCCCCGCCGACTTCGAGGGGCCCGGCGCGGGAGCGGTCACCGTGCGGATCGCCCAGGGCGCGAGCGCGGGGGAGATCGCCGCGACGCTGGCCGACGCGGGGGTCGTGGCGAGCGCGGGCTCGTTCGTCGCGGTGGCCGAGGAGCGCGGCAAGGCGGGCAGCCTGTTCCCCGGGCACTACCGGATGCGCAAAGGCATGTCGGCCGCCTCGGCGCTCGACCTGCTGACCGAGCCCCGCTCCCGGATGGTGCGGCGTGTCGTCGTCCCCGAGGGGCTGCGCCTGCCGGAGCTGCTCGACCGGCTCGCGGAGGGCACGGGGATGCGCAGGGCCGAGCTCGCCGGGGCGGCGAGGAACCTCCGGGCACTGGGCCTGCCCGGCTACGCCAGGGGCCCCGAGGGCTTCCTGTTCCCGGCGACCTACGAGGTGGAGCCGGACACGACCCCGACTGAGCTGCTCGGGGCCATGGTGGAACGTTTCAAGGACGCCGCCGCCGACCTGAACCTGGAGCGGCGGGCCGCCAGGAGGGATCTGACCCCGCTTGAGGCCGTCACGGTGGCCAGCATCGTCCAGGCAGAAGGTGGGAGATACTCGGACTATCCGAAGATCGCTAGAGTGATCTACAACCGGATCAAGGCCGGTTCCCCCCTCCAGCTCGACACCACGGTGCTCTACGCGCAAAGGCGCAGAAGCCTCATGGTCTCGGAGAAGGACACCACGGTGCGCTCGCCGTACAACACCTATCTGAGGCCCGGTCTGCCGCCGGGGCCCGTCGCCAGTCCCGGGGAGAAGGCGTTGAGAGCGGCGCTTCGGCCTGGCCGGGGAAGGTGGTTCTGGTTCGTCACCACGGATCCGGCGCATAGAATCACGAAATTCACTGACAAAGAGAGTGAGTTTGTGAGATACCGGGAACAGCTGAACAGATACCTCGGGACGCACTGATGTCCGGCGGAACACCCCCCGTTCCGCCGCGCGCGGCGATCCACTCCGGCGGTCCGAACGAGGACCAACGGTGGTCCGAGGTGTCCGGTCCGGGGCTCCTCCTCGGTTTGGCGGACCCGCTTGACGCCACGCCGTCCCTGCCGGGAGATTGGCCAGCGCATCTATGAACGGGCTCGATATGGACTTTCTGGTCGGCGCCGAGGACGACGACGGGTCACGGCGTGGCTCCCGCTCGTCCCCAGGACGACGTGGCCGCCGCAGAAGGCGTCGCCGCAACAGGGGCGGCTTCCTCGCCCCGATGCTCGCGGTCATCGTCCTGATCGGCGGTCTCGGCGCGGCGGGCTTCTACGGCTACACCTGGCTGCGCGAGATGACGACCCCCCAGGACTACGCCGGTGAGGGCAGCGGCGAGGTCGTCATCGAGATCAAGGACGGTCAGACCGCCTCCGACGTCGCCCAGACCCTGGAGAAGCAGGACGTCGTCAAGAGCGCCAGGACGTTCACCGGGGCCGTCGCCGACGCGGGCAAGAGCGCCTCCCTGCAACCGGGTGAGTACCGCATGCGCAAGCAGATGTCCGCGGCGGCGGCCGTCAAGCTGCTCGACCCGTCCCTGCGGCTGCTGGAGCGGGTGACGCTGAAGGAGGGCCTGCGCCTGTCCGACACCCTGGCGACGCTCGCCAAGGAGACCGGCAAGCCGCTCAAGGAGTTCCAGCAGGCCGCGAAGAACATCAAGGCGCTCGGTTTGCCCGGCTACGCCAAGGGACGCCTGGAGGGCTACGCCTTCCCCGCCACCTACGACATCACCCCCAAGATGACCGCGGCGGACATTCTCACCGCGATGGTCGACCGCTTCAACCAGACGGCCGACAAGGACGGGCTCGTCTCGGCGGCCAAGAGCCTCGGGCACACCCCGCACGAGATCATGACGATCGCCAGCATCGTCCAGGCCGAGTCGGGCAGCGTCGAGGACATGTCCAAGGTGGCCCGGGTCATCTACAACCGCCTGGACGGCAACCGCAAGCTGGAGATGGACAGCACGGTGATGTACGGGCTGAACAAGTACGGCATCTCCGCCACCAACGCCGACCTGGAGAGCAAGTCGCCCTACAACACCTACAAGAGGTTCGGCCTGCCGCCCGGCCCCATCGCCAACCCTGGTGACCACGCCATCCAGGCGGCGCTCGACCCGGCCAAGGGCGACTGGATCTGGTTCGTCACCACCGACCCCAAGCGCGGTATCACCAAGTTCGCCTCGACGGAGGCCGAGTTCTTCCAGCTGAAGGCGGAGTTCGAGAAGAACAGGAACGGCGGATGACGCGGGCGGCGGTCCTGGGCTCGCCCATCGCCCACTCGCTCTCGCCCCACCTGCACCGGGCCGCCTACGAGGCCCTCGGTCTGTACGACTGGCAGTACGAGGCCTTCGAATGCGACGAGGCAGGACTGCCCGCCCTGCTCTCCGGGCTCGGTCCCGGCTGGGCCGGCCTGTCGCTGACGATGCCGCTCAAGCGCGCCGTGCTCCCGCTGCTCGACACGGTCTCCGACCTGGCGGTCGAGGTCGGCGGGGCGAACACCGTGATCTTCTCCGAGGGCGGTCGCCACGGGGAGAACACCGACGTGTACGGCATCGTCCAGGCGCTCACCGAGGCCGGGGTCAAGCCGCCGCACGGCGCCACGATCCTCGGCGGCGGGGCGACGGCCGCCTCGACGCTGGCCGCCCTGCGCGAGCTGGGCCTCTCGCGGGCCAACCTGGTGGTCCGCGACCCGGCCAGGGCGGGCGAGACGGCACAGGTGGCCGAACGGCTCGGCACCACCCTGTCGGTGCGCACCTTCGACGAGCTGGAGAGCGTCCTGGACGTCGACCTGGTCGTCTCCACCCTGCCCTCCGGCGCCGCGGACGGTTTCGCCGGCCTGCTGGCCGGGGTGCCCGCCCTCTTCGACGTGGTCTACGCGCCGTGGCCGACCCGGCTGGCCTCGGCCGTCGAGGCCGCGGGCGGCACGGTGGTCGGTGGCTTCCCGATGTTGCTGCACCAGGCGGTCCGGCAGGTCGAGATGATGACCGGCCGGACCGACGTCCCGGTCGAGGCGATGCGCGCGGCGGGCAAGGCCGAGATCGTCAGGCGAGCGGCTCCGGGGAGCTGACGGTCCCCGAGCCGTACGGCCGGAAGCCCCTCCTGGCCACGACGAAGGCGGTGGCTCCCACCATGACCTGGACGAGGGCGGGAAGCCATTCGTTGCGCGGCGCCCCGAACTCCGGCACGCCACCGTAGATCACCAGGAGCAACGGCAGCAGGAGGACAAGGGCCCGACGGCCCGGCGGAGTACGGCTGGCCGCCCCGCAGGCCATGCACGCCAGCGTCGTCGTGGCCAGGGAACTGAGTGAGTACTCGGGGATGAGGAAGTGCTCAAAGGCGGAGACGGCGTTCATCGTCAGGACCGCCACGGCGGTCCAGCGCAGCAACGTGCGGCGGCCGATCAGTGCCGCCCCCGCCGCGGGGCCGGGGGAGAGCGTCAGCAGGAGCGCGACGATCACGCCGGGCAGGGCGTTGAAGGCCAGGCCGAGCGGGCTGAACAGGAACCCGGCGGAGAAGGCGACCGGCTCCTGCCCGAAGTAGACCGTCTCGGCCATGCTGAGCCGTACCGACAGCGCCGTGCTGGCCGTGGCCCAGGCCCAGGCGCACGCCGCGGCCGCCCAGCGCGGGCCGCGCAGGGCGAGCCAGACGATCAACAGGTGCGGCAGCGCGTAGACCAGCGGCGTGATGGCGAAAAGGAGAGGCTGGGTGCCGTCGATGACCCACAGCGCGATGGCCCAGGTGCTCATCTCCAGGACCAGCAGATGGAGCGGGGCGACGATCGCGGCGATGTTCAGCGCGTCACGCCAGGAGCCGCCGCTTCCCAGGCCGAAGGCGTGCCGCAGGCGGATCAGCAGTCCTCCCTTGACCAGGTCGAGCACGTCACGCGGGTCGGGGAACCGTCGTCCTCGCCCGGCTTGCGCCAGCATCACCCCGAGCATCTCCTCTCCGTGCCTGGCCCTGTGCCCGGCCGGGTAGAGCGTCAGCAGCCTGCGGTAACGCTCCTCCAGTGTGCTCACGCCGCACCCCCGCCCACGCGGGGAACCAGGGTGCGAAGCCGGGTCGAGGCCGCCTCGGCGTGCCTGCGCAGCCGTTCGGCCTCGGCGGCCAGGCGGGTGCCGCCCTCCGCGGTCAGCCGGTAGTAGCGCCGTATCCGGCCCTCCACGATCTCCTCGCGGTCGGTCGTGATCAGGCCTTCGGACTGAAGGCGGTCGAGGGCGGCGTACAGGGTGCCCGCCCGCAGGCGCACCCGGCCGTCGGATATCTCCTGGACGTCGCTGATCACCCCGTAACCGTGCTGGGGTCCCGCGGCCAGGGCCGTGAGGATCAGGAACGTCGGCTCCTGCATCGATCTTTGGCTCATATGGTCTTTATATATCGACCATCGGCATATTGTGAAGGTGGGAGAACGGGAATGCTTCGGTGGGTGTCGGGGGTTGTGGTAGAGTAACTACTCGATCGGTCCGGCATGCCTGCTGGACGCGCAAGCGGAGGTTCACCTCCCACCTGGTCGACCGAGAGGTCGGCAGGTCAAGGATCACAGCCGGATGACTCCGGCCGAGCTCGCGGTGTTTGAATCGGCGAGTTCATGTGGCCCCGCATGCGCGACGTGCGGGGCATTCGCGCTTCTCGACCTGGAAACGGCCTGTGTTCCGCGACCCTCCCGGCACGATCGAGTATGTGCAAAGCCGCCTGCAAGGACGGCGGCGGATCGCAACCTAGGAGGCCTCATCAGCGCCGAGCCCCGCATCAACGACCGTATTCGCGTCCCCGAGGTCCGCCTCGTCGGTCCGAACGGCGAACAGGTTGGCATCGTCTCCATCGGCGATGCTCTGAAGCTGGCTCAGGAATCCGATCTCGACCTCGTCGAGGTCGCGGCTACGGCTCGCCCGCCCGTGTGCAAGCTCATGGACTACGGCAAGTTCAAGTACGAGTCCGCGATGAAGGCACGCGAGGCGCGGCGTAACCAGGCGTACACGATCATCAAGGAGATCAAACTCCGCCCGAAGATCGACCCGCACGACTACGAGACCAAGAAGGGTCACGTGGTGCGGTTCCTCAAGGCGGGGGACAAGGTCAAGGTAACGATCATGTTCCGTGGCCGGGAGCAGTCCCGGCCCGAGCTGGGCTTCCGGCTCCTGCAGCGGCTGGCCGAGGACGTCACGGAGCTCGGCTTCGTCGAGTCCCAGCCCAAGCAGGATGGCCGTAACATGATCATGGTTATCGGGCCGCACAAGAAGAAGGCCGAGGCCAAGGCCGAGAAGGCGGCGGCCAAGGCGCGGCGTGACGACGATGTCGCGGACGGGTCTCAGGACGAGCAGGTGCCCGCTCCGCAGGAGTGACTCGCATAGCCTGAACCGTCAGGCAGTCGCGAGATGAAGCCGAGGCCGGGTCCGGTCTCACAGTCAGGCATGCCCTTGACTCGGGTTACCGGCCCGGGACATCGGCACGATCGAGGGAGAGACGGCTGAGATGCCGAAGATGAAGACGCACAGCGGTGCGAAGAAGCGGTTCCGGCTCACCGGCTCAGGCAAGATCAAGCGCCGCCGCGCCAACCGCGCCCACTACAACGAGTGGAAGTCCTCCAAGCTGACGCGTCGTCTCAAGCCCGAGGTCGTGCTCTCTGACGCCGACGCCAAGAAGATCAAGAAGCTGCTCGCTAAGTAACGGCCCCCGGGGAGATAGATACAAATGGCACGCGTGAAGCGGGCGATCAACGCCAAGAAGAAGCGCAAGGTCGTTCTCGAGCGGGCGAAGGGCTACCGGGGGCAGCGCTCCAGGCTGTACCGCAAGGCCAAGGAGCAGATGCTCCACTCGATGACCTACGCCTACCGCGACCGCAAGGACCGCAAGGGCGCCTTCCGCCGTCTGTGGATTCAGCGCATCAACGCCGCTGCCCGTCAGAACGGCATCACCTACAACCGCCTCATCCAGGGGCTGCGTCTGGCCTCCATCGAGGTCGACCGCAAGATCCTCGCTGACCTCGCGGTCAACGACGCCGCCACGTTCGCGACCCTGGTCGAAGCCGCCAAGAAGGCGCTTCCGGCCGACGTGAACGCGCCGGTCGCCGGCTGAATCCGGCGCCGACGAACACGCTGAAGAACACGCGGCCCACAGCGATCACGCTGTGGGCCGCATTCGCATTCCTGGGGAACGGACATGGCGGGATCTGAGCTGACCAACATCAAGTCGCCGAGGGTCAAAGCGGCCAGGCGGCTGACCAAACGAGCCTTCAGGGACCGGGACCGGTCCTTCCTGGCGGAGGGGCCGCAGGCGGTTCGTGAGGCGCTGGCGCTCGACGGCGTCGTGACCGAGCTGTTCACCACCGTCGAGGCCGAGGCGCGCCACGCCGACCTCGTCGCCGCCGCCGTCTCCGCGGGGGTGCCCGTGCACCGGGCCAGCGGTGAGGTGATGGCCGAACTGGCCCAGACCGTCACCCCGCAGGGGCTCCTGGCGGTGTGCCGGTTCGTGCACGTCCCCCTGGAGGCCGCGGTCACCGACCAGGCGAGGCTCGTCGCCGTGCTCGCCCACGTCCGCGACCCGGGCAACGCCGGGACCGTGCTGCGCACCGCGGACGCCGCGGGGGCCGACGCGGTGGTCTTCACCGACGCCTCCGTCGATCCCTACAACGGCAAGTGCGTGCGGGCCAGCGCCGGGAGCCTCTTCCACCTGCCCGTCGTCACCGGTGCCCCGGTGGCACAGGCCGTGGACAGGCTCAAAGGGGCGGGCCTGCGGGTGTTCGCCGCCGACGGCGCGGGTACGCGGACACTCGACGACGTCGATCTCTCGGGGCCCGCGGCCTGGATCTTCGGCAACGAGGCCTGGGGGCTGCCCAAGGAGATCCGCGACCTCGCCGACGAGGTGGTCAGGGTGCCGATCTACGGCGGGGCGGAGAGCCTCAACCTCGCGACGGCCGCCGCGGTGTGTCTGTATGCCTCTGCCCGGTCTCAGCGTGTACGTCCCCTGAGCGGGTGAGGCCCCCCGTCCCGAGGCTGCCGGAGGACACGCGAAACCCGCTATTGTCGGCGTTGTAGCGTCGAGGAGGCGGGGTCGTGCACGGCGAACACACCGACGAGCGGAGCGCTGATTCCGCCTGTGTGATCGACGTCGACGACCTTCCCGACGGTCTCATCGTGACCGATCGGGACGGCCACGTGCTGAGCGTCAACCGGGCCGCGACCCGGCTGACCGGGATCGGCTGGGACCAGGCCGTCGGACGTCACGTGCGGGACGTGTTCTCCTTCCGCGATCACGACGGGCGCGACTGGTGGAAGTGGCTCGACACCTACGGCGGCCTGCCGACCCGCACCCGCCAGCCCGAGCTGCCGCTGCGCACGCCCGGCGGTCAGGAGATGCTCGTCGCGGCCCGGCTGGTGCGCAGGCCGGAGCGGGGCGGCGAGATCGCCCGTGTGGTGATCACGATGCGTGACGCGGGCGCGCGGGCCCGGCTGGAACGCAGCCGCGCGGACCTGGTCTCGACCGTCGCCCACGAGCTGCGCTCCCCGCTGACCAGCGTCAAGGGGTTCACCGCGACCCTGCTCGCCAAATGGACCCGCTTCACCGACGACCAGAAGCTGGTCATGCTGGAGACGGTCAACGCCGACGCGGACCGGGTGACCCGGCTGATCACCGAGCTGCTCGACGTGTCCCGCATCGAGTCGGGGCGCCTTGAGATCCACCGTCAGGTGGTCGACGTCCCGGCCAGGGTTCAGAAGATCATCGATGGGCGGGTGGCGGCGGGAGAGCCCGAGGGGCGCTTCCGGCTCCGGGTGCTGGGCGAGCTTCCCGAGACCTGGCTCGATCAGGACAAAATCGACCAGGTGCTGGCCAACCTGATGGAAAACGCCGTGCGCCACGGGCGCGGTACGGTGACAATAGTCGTCGAACCGAACCAATGGGGAGTGACCGTGTCCGTCCGTGACCAGGGAGAGGGCATTCCGCCCGAGCTGGCCACGCGCGTGTTCCGGCAGTTCTGGCGGGGCAACGCCCGTCGCCGCGGTGGCACCGGCCTCGGTCTCTTCATCGTCAAGGGTCTCATCGAGGCCCACGGCGGCACCATCTCCGTGCAGCGGGGGCCCGAGGGCGGGGCCGAGTTTCGATTTATGGTGCCCACCGGCACCCCTGACTTCGCCTGAGCGCGGATGCCAGCCCGGTGGGCTTCCCCGACTAGACTCATGGCCGCTCAAGCCCTGGATTCGGAGCTCTCTCTTGTCTAACTACGACCCGGTCGAGGTGACCCCGCTGCACGCCGACGAGGTGGCGCGCATGCAGGCGGAGGCGCTCGACGCCGTCAAGGCGGCGCGCGACCTCGACGAACTCAAGCAGGTACGGCTCGCGCACGCCGGCGACCGCTCGCCGATCGCCCTGGCCAACCGCGAGATCGGCGCGCTTCCGCCCGCGGCCCGGGCAGAGGCGGGCAAACGCATCGGCGGCGCGCGCAAGGCCGTCGCGGACGCCTTCGCCGAGCGTCAGGCACAGCTGGAGGCCGAGCGCGACGAGCGGGTCCTCGTTGAGGAGACCGTCGACGTCACACTGCCCTGGGACCGTACGGCCCGCGGCGCCCGGCACCCGCTGACCACCCTGCAGGAACGCATCGCGGACGCCTTCGTCGGCATGGGCTACGAGGTCGCCGAGGGGCCCGAGCTGGAAGGCGAGTGGTTCAACTTCGACGCGCTGAACATCTCGCCCGACCACCCGGCGCGCTCCGAGCACGACACCTTCTTCGTCGAGTCCGTCGACTCGGGCAAGGTGCTGCGCACCCAGACCTCCCCGGTGCAGATCCGGGCGCTGCTGAGCCGTCCGCTGCCGGTCTACGTGATCTCGCCGGGCAAGGTGTTCCGCACCGACGAACTCGACGCCACCCACACGCCGGTCTTCCACCAGGTCGAGGGACTGGCGATCGACGAGGGCCTGACCATGGCCCACCTCAAGGGCACCCTGGACAGGTTCGCCGAGGTCATGTTCGGTGAGGGCATCACCACCAGGTTCAGGCCGAACTACTTCCCGTTCACCGAGCCCTCGGCGGAGATGGACCTGCGGTGCTTCGTGTGCCGGGGCGCCTCCGCGGTGCCGGGCAACCCGCACTGCCGTACGTGCAAGTCGGAGGGCTGGATCGAGTGGGGCGGCTGCGGGATGGTCAACCCGCGGGTGCTGATCGCCTGCGGCGTCGACCCGTCCCGCTACAGCGGGTTCGCCTTCGGCATGGGCATCGAGCGCACGCTGATGTTCCGCCACAACGTCGAGGACATGCGTGACATGGTCGAGGGAGACGTGCGTTTCACGCTTCCGTTCGGGATGGAGGTCTGATGAAGGTCCCGCTTTCATGGCTGCGGGAGTATGTCGATCTCCCCGCCGCGACCGCGCACGAGGTGGCCGACAGGCTCACCGCCGCCGGTCTCAAGCTGGAGGCCGTCACCTCCTACGGTCATGACGTCAAGAGCGTCGTGGTCGGCGAGGTGCTCGCCATCGAGGAGCTGCAGGGCTTCAAGAAGCCGATCCGGCACTGCCAGGTCGAGGTCGGTGAGGCCGCCCCACGGGAGATCGTGTGCGGCGCGACCAACTTCGTCGTCGGTGACCGGGTGCCGGTCGTGCTGCCCGGCGGTGTGCTGCCCGGCGGTTTCGAGGTCGGCGCGCGCAAGACCTACGGACGCATGTCCGAGGGCATGATCTGCTCGGAGCGCGAGCTCGGGCTGAGCGACGAGCACAACGGCATCATGGTGCTGCCCGAGGGCACGCCCATCGGCGCGGACGTGGCCGAGCTCCTCGGCCTGCGCGACGACGTGATCGAGCTGGAGATCACCCCGGACATCGGTTACGCGCTGTCGATCCGCGGCGTGGCCAGGGAGGTGGCCACCGCCTTCGGGGTGGCCTTCCTCGACCCCGCCGACGTCTCCCCGCCCGCCGAGGCGGCTCCGTCCTACCCGGCCTCGATCGCCGACGCGAGCGCGTGCGACCGCTTCGTGCTGCGGGAGGTCCAGGGCTTCGACCCGGCGGCGCCGAGCCCGCTGTGGATGCGCACGCGCCTGTCGCGCGCGGGCATGCGGCCGGTCTCGCTGGCCGTCGACGTCACCAACTACGTGATGCTGGAGCTCGGCCAGCCCCTGCACGCCTTCGACGCGACCCGGCTCGACGGTGAGATCGTCGTGCGCCGCGCCGAGCCCGGCGAGAAGCTGGAGACCCTCGACCACGCCGTGCGCACGCTCGACCCCGGTGACATCCTCATCACCGACGCCTCGGGCGCCATCTCGATGGCGGGCACCATGGGCGGCCTGAACACCGAGATCTCCGACACCTCGACCGACATCGTGATCGAGGCCGCGCACTTCTCCGCCAGCGGCATCGCGCGCATGTCCCGCCGCCACAACCTGGTCAGCGAGGCGTCCAAGCGCTTCGAGCGGGGGGTGGACCGGGAGCTTCCGCTCTACGCCTCCTGGCGCGCGGTCAGCCTGCTGGCCGAACTGGGCGGCGGCGTGGTCCAGCCCGGCGTGACCCACGCGGCGATCGAGATCGAGCCCGTCCAGATCTCCATCCCGAGCGGCTACCCCGGCCGGGTCGCGGGCGTCGTCTACGACCGCGAGACGGTGGTCCGGAACCTGGAGCAGGTCGGCTGCACGGTCGTGGACGGCTCGGTCGAGCCCGAGAACGCACTGGCCGCCAAGCTGGCCGTGGTCGGCGACGACATGCTGACCGTCACCCCGCCCTCGTGGCGGCCCGACCTGACCGACCCCAACGACCTCGCCGAGGAGGTCATCCGGCTTGAGGGCTACGACAAGCTGCCCTCGATCCTCCCGGGTGCCCCGGCGGGCGCGGGCCTGACCCCGGGGCAGCGCCTGCGCCGCCGTACGGGAAGGGCGCTGGCGGCCTCCGGCTACGTCGAGATCCTGGCCTACCCGTTCTTCGGGGAGCGTGACCTCGACAACCTGCAGCTGCCCGCCGACGACGCCCGTCGCCTGGCCGTACGGCTGGCCAACCCGCTCAGCGAGGACGAGCCGCTGCTGCGCACCACGCTGCTGCCCGGCCTGTTCAAGACGCTGGTCCGCAACGTGGGCAGGGGCTTCGGCGACGTGGCGCTGTTCGAGACGGGCCTGGTCTACCGGCCCGCCGAGGGCGCGCCCGCGACCGCGCCGGTCCTCGGCGTGGACCGCAGGCCCGAGGCGGAGGAACTCGCCTCGATCGAGGCGGCGCTGCCGGCCCAGCCGCTGCGGGCCGGGGTGGTGCTCGCGGGTGAGTTCGAGCGCTCCGGCTGGTGGGGCAAGGGCCGTCAGGCGGGCTGGGCCGACGCCGTCGAGGCCGCCCGCGTGGTGGCCCGTGAGGCGGGGGTCGTCCTCGACGTCCGCGCCGACCGGCACGAGCCCTGGCACCCGGGCCGCTGCGCCGCGCTGTACGTCGGGGACGTCCTCGTCGGTCACGCCGGTGAGCTGCACCCGCGCGTCATCGAGGCCTACGGCCTGCCGCCGCGCACCAGCGCGATGGAGCTGGAGCTGACCCACCTCGAAGGGCTGATGCCGGGCCCGGTGCAGGTCTCGTCCATCTCCGCCTACCCGATCGCCACCCAGGACGTCGCGCTCGTCGTCGACGCCGCGACGCCGGTTGCCGAGGTCGAGGCGGCGCTGCGCGAGGGAGCGGGCGGACTGCTGGAGTCGATCCGGCTGTTCGACGTCTACACCGGCGCCCAGATCGGTGAGGGGAACAAGTCGCTGGCCTACTCCCTGTGGTTCAGGGCGGCCGACCGGACGCTCACCGTGGAGGAGACCACCGCGGCCCGCGACGCCGCGGTCGCCCTGGCGGGCGAGCGGACCGGGGCGCAGCTGCGCGGGGTCTGATCGGATTCGGTACGGCCCCGGCCACCACGGACGACCCGTGGTGGCCGGGGCCTTCGCCTGTGGGGGATGAATGAGACATCTGCTGGTGTTCGCCGGACGTATGGAGGCCGAGGAGGTCGCGGTGCTGGTGGGAGAGGAGTTCCCGCAGGTGGAGACGCCCTCGGTGGTGCGTGAGGCCCTCGCTGGGGAGGACGACGCAGAGGACGCCCAGTGGCTCGTGGTCGTCGAGGACCCCGGCGGCGCACTGCCCGCCGAGGCCGTGACCCGGCTTGAGGAACTCGCCGAGGAACACGACGGCTGGCGCGAGCAGGACCTCTAGGCCTCGGCGACGGCCGTACGGCGGGCACGCTCCCGTACGGCGTGCTCGTCGGTGCGGGCGTCGTAGCGCCGGAAGTCGGACAGCAACGCCGCCATCGCCGCGACCGCGCCGACACACAGCAGCCCGCCGACGCCCATGGAGAAACGGGTGCCACCGAGCTGGGCCATCATGCCCGCTCGCGCGTTGCCCAGCATCGGGCCGCTGGTGTAGGAGAGCAGTTCGATCCCGGCCAGGCGGCCACGAAGCTCGTCGGGGATGGTCTGGTTCCAGATGGTCGAGCGGAAGATGCCGCTGATCATGTCGGCCGCCCCGGCCAGCGCCAGGAAGGCGAACACGCCCCAGACGGTCGGCATGACGGACGCCGCCGCGACCGCGACCCCGCAGACGGCCGCCGCGACGATGACACCCAGGCCGTGCCGGTGGACCCGGGCCGTCCAGCCGGAGGTGGTCGAGGCGACCAGCGATCCGACGGCGGTGGCGGAGAAGAGCAGGCCGATCGCCTGCGGGGAACCGAGCTCACCGGCCAGGAAGGGGTACAGCGCGGTGCACGAGGCGAAGACCATCGCCGCGATGTCCACCAGATAGGTGCCCATCAGATCGGGACGCCGTACGGCGTAGCGGACCCCCTCGACGAGCGCCGCGATCGAGGCGGGGGGAGCGTCCTTCGACTGCGCGGGCATCCTGACCATCCAGAGCAGGGCCATGGAGACCAGGAAGGTGGCCACGTCGACGCCGTAGGCCGCCGCGACGCCGAACACGGCGGCGATCAGGCCGCTGAGCGCGGGGCCGACGATGGCACCGAGGGTCCAGCGGAAGCCGGACAGCGCGGCGGCGGCGCCGACCTGGTCGTGCCGGACGACCCGGGGGAGCAGCGCCTCCAGGCTGGGCCGCTGCAGGCTGCCCAGTCCCGCGCTGAGCGCCCCGACCACGTACAGGACCCAGATCTGCGGTCTGGGCAGCAGGGCGTTGACCGTCAGGGCGACCGTCGTGAGGCAGAGCCCGGCCTCGGTGTAGAGAATGATCTTGCGCCGGTCGAGCGCGTCCGCGATCGCGCCGCCCCAGAGCCCGCACAGCACCATCGGCACGAACTCGGCCGCGTTGACCAGGCCGACCGCCACGTAGGAGTCGGTGAGCTGCTTCATCTGCAGCGGCAGCGCGACCAGGGTGAGGAAGGTACCGAACATCGTGATCGCCCCGGAGGCGAACAGCAGCCGGAAGTCACGTGAGTCGCGGAGCGGCCCAAGGTCCATTCCGACCCTGCGCAGCAGCCCCCCGAGGGAGCGATCAGATTTCTCCGGCACAAGGAGACAGTTTTTGGTACCGCTCCGCATCGGGGCAAACGGTTTTCCGCCCTGCCCGGCGGCAGGTCAGGCGCCGAGGACCTCCCGGCGCAGGACCGTCTTGAGGATCTTGCCGCCGGGGTTGCGGGGCAGTTCGCTCTCGCGGATCCAGAACCGGACGGGGACCTTGAAGGGGGCGATCCGCTCACGGAGGAAGGTCCGCAGCTCCTCGTCCTCCACGGGGGAGGCGAGCCGTACGATCGCGCCGACCTCCTCGCCGAGCTCCTCGTGTGGGATGCCGATCACCGCGGCGTCCTCGACCGCCGGATGTTCGAAGAGCGCGGCCTCGACCTCGGCGCAGTAGACGTTCTCCCCTCCCCGGATGACCATGTCCTTGGCCCGGTCGACGATGTAGACGAAGCCCTCCTCGTCGACCCTGGCCAGGTCTCCGGTGCGCAGCCAGCCGTCAGCGAAGGCCTCCGCGGTCTCCTCCGGCCGGTTCCAGTAGCCGAGGATCACGTTCGGGCCGCGCAGGCGCAGTTCGCCGACCTCGCCGATCGGCAGTTCCTCACCGCCCTGTCCGGTGACGCGCACGTCGACCACGGGCACGGGAAGGCCGACGCTGTCGGGTCTGGCGAGATAGTCCGGGCCGCCGTTGCCGATGGCCAGCGCGGTCGTCTCGGTCATGCCGTACCCGTTGGTCGGGGAGCGGCTGGGCAGCAGCTCGGTGAGCCGTTCGAGCAGTCTCGGCGGGGCGGGGGCGCCGCCGTACCCGAGGGAGGTGAGGCTTGAGACGTCGGCCTCGGCCAGGCCGGGGTGGGACAACAGCTGCCAGATGTTGGTCGGCACGCCGCTGAGGTTGGTGACCCGCTCCCGTTCGATGAGTTCGAGCGCGCGTCCCGCGTCCCACCTGCGCATCAACACCAGGCCGTCGCCGCCGAACATCGTGGTGGTCATCACCGCGAAGCAGCCGGTGGCATGGAAGAGGGGGACGGTCAGGAGCGTGACGCGGCGCCTGCCCGCCTTGCGCGCGGGGTCCCTGCCCGCCCTGACCGCGCTGCGCGTCGTGCCGTAGGCCACCGTCAGCGGGGACTGGCCCAGGTTGCGATGGCTGCCGAGCGCGCCCTTCGGGCGGCCGGTCGTGCCGGAGGTGTACAGGATGGTCGCGGGGTCCTGCGGGGAGAGGTCGACCGGCGGCGGCGTCACGTCCGGCTCGACGACGCCCAGTACCTCGGCGAAGGAACGGGCGCCCGCGGGCACCTCGCCGCGCGCCACGATCAGCGGGCATCCGGCCCCGGCGAGCGCCGCGGCGCGCTCGCCGTCGGCGATCAGCACCCGCGCTCCCGAGTCGGACAGGCCGAACTCCAGCTCCTTGGCGCTCCACCACGCGTTGAGCGGTACGGCGACCGCCCCGGCGGCCAGCACCGCGGAGAAGGCGATCACCCATTCCGGGTAGTTGCGCATGGCGATGGCCACCCGGTCGCCCTTGGCCACGCCGTACTCCCCGGCCAGGCGCCCGGCCAGCGTCGCGGCGCGCAGGTAGTGCTCCTCGTAGGTGACGCGCTCGTCCTCGTAGACGAGGAAGACCTTGGGGCCGTGGCGCCTGCTGGCCTCGAGCAGTGTCCGAAAGTGGACAGGAGCGTGTTTCCAGGTTCTAACCGGGCCACAGGGACCCGGGACCTCCTCCATCTCGAAGAGCTGCCCCGGGGCGGTGAGCCGAGCCAGGACCTGGTCGTGAGGGACGGCCATGCGTTCGTACTCCCCGGAGATGAAGGGGCGGGAGACATCACGATACCGGGCGGGACCGGGGCGGGCCTCGCATGATCACATGCATGTTTTGTGATGTTTTGTGGATGGAAGGGTAGATTGTCTGATGCTTGCATGACGTTCCCCTGGCGTGCATAATCTTTCTAGTAAGTTCATGAGTAATGATGCATGAATATGCAGTGTTTGGGGGGCGGATGAAAGCGGCCATCGCGGGTGCCAGCGGTTACGCCGGAGGCGAGATCCTGCGCCTGCTGCTGTCACACCCGGAGATAGAGATCGGCGCGGTGACCGCCGGGTCGAACGCGGGCACCCTCCTGGGCGCCCACCAGCCCCACCTGGCCCCGCTGGCCGACCGCACGCTCCTGGAGACGACCGCCGAGACCCTCGGCGGCCACGACCTGGTCTTCCTCGCGCTGCCGCACGGCCAGTCCGCCGCGGTCGCCGAGCAACTCGGCAAGGACACGCTGGTCGTCGACTGCGGCGCCGACTTCCGTCTCACCGACCCCGCCGCCTGGGAGCACTTCTACGGCGGCGTTCACGCGGGCTCCTGGCCGTACGGCCTGCCCGAGCTGCCCGGACGGCGCGAGGAACTCCGCGCCACCCGCAGGATCGCCGTCCCCGGCTGTTACCCGACCGCCGTCACGCTGGCCATGTTCCCCGCCTTCGCCGCGGGTCTCGCCGAGCCCGACGTGGTCGTGGTCGCCGCGAGCGGCACGAGCGGGGCGGGCAAGTCCCTCAAGCCGAACCTGCTGGGCAGCGAGGTCATGGGCTCGGTCGGCGCCTACGGCGTGGGCGGTGTCCACCGGCACACCCCCGAGATGGAGCAGAACCTCACCCCGCTGGCCGGGGCGCCGGTGAAGGTCTCCTTCACCCCGCTGCTCGCCCCCATGAGCCGTGGCATCCTCGCCACCTGCACGGCGCCCGCCAAGCCCGGCGTCACCGCCGCCCTGCTCCGCGAGGCCTACCTGGCCGCGACGAAGGACGAGCCGTTCCTGCGGCTGCTGCCCGAGGGACAGTGGCCCACGACCTCGATGACCCTCGGCGCCAACACCGCCGCCCTCCAGGTCACCCTGGACGAGCGCGTCGGCCGCGTCGTCGCCGTCGTCGCCATCGACAACCTCACCAAGGGCACCGCGGGGGGCGCGATCCAGAGCGCCAACCTCGCACTCGGCCTGTCAGAAGAACTCGGCCTTCCTCTCAACGGAGTCGCCCCATGAGCGTGACCGCCCCCCTCGGATTCAGGGCAGCCGGCATCGCCGCAGGCATCAAGTCCGGTGACGCCCGCGACCTGGCGCTGGTCGTCAACGACGGCCCGTCACGTGCCGCGGCCGGTGTCTTCACGAGCAACCGCGTCAAGGCCGCGCCGGTCGTGTGGTCCCAGCAGGTGCTGTCCGGGGGCCGGGTCAAGGCCGTCGTGCTCAACTCGGGCGGCGCGAACGCCTGCACCGGCAGCGCTGGCTTCCAGGACACCCACGCGACCGCGGAGCGCGTCGCCGAGGAACTCCAGGACTCCGCGGGTGAGATCGCGGTCTGCTCGACCGGCCTGATCGGCGAGCGGCTGCCGATGGAGGCCCTGCTCGGCGGGATCGGCACCGCGGTCTCCCAGGCCAGCAGGGACGGTGGCCTGGCCGCCGCCGACGCCATCCGCACCACGGACACCGTCTCCAAGATCTCCTTCCGCAAGGGCGAGGGCGGCTACATGGTCGGCGGCATGGCCAAGGGCGCGGGCATGCTCGCCCCCGGCCTGGCCACCATGCTCTGCGTGATCACCACCGACGCCGACGTGCCCGCCGAGCAGCTCCAGACCGCGCTGCGCGAGGCGACCAGGGTCACCTTCGACCGGCTCGACTCCGACGGCTGCATGTCGACCAACGACACCGTCCTGCTGCTGGCCAGCGGCGCCTCCGGTGTCAGCCCCGACCTCGCCGAGTTCGGGCAGGTCGTCCGCGCCGTCTGCGCCGACCTGGCCCGTCAGCTCCTGGTCGACGCCGAGGGCGCGACCAAGGCGATCGCCATCGAGGTCATCGGCGCCGCCTCCGAGGAGGACGCCGTCGTCGTCGGCCGTGCCGTCTCCCGCTCCAACCTGCTCAAGTGCGCCATCTACGGCGAGGACCCCAACTGGGGCCGGGTGCTGTCCGCCGTCGGCACCACCGACGCCGTCTTCGAGGCCGACCGGCTCAACGTGGCCATCAACGGCGTGTGGATCTGCCGTGGCGGAGCCGCGGGGGACGACCGCTCCAAGGTGGACCTGCGCCCCCGCGACGTGACGATCACCGTCGACCTGTCGGCGGGCCCGCACGCCGCGACGATCCACACCACCGACCTCACCGTGGCCTACGTCCACGAGAACTCGGCCTACTCGTCATGAGCGTCCCCACAAGGACCCAGGCGGCCCTGACCAAGGCGCACACTCTCATCGAGGCGTTGCCTTGGCTCGCCCGCTTCCAGGGCGCGACCGTCGTCATCAAGTACGGCGGTAACGCGATGACCGAGGAACACCTGAGGGAGAAGTTCGCCGACGACGTCGTCTTCCTGCGCTACGCCGGTCTCAAGCCGGTGATCGTGCACGGCGGCGGCCCCCAGATCAACGCCCAGCTCGACCGGCTCGGCATCGAGTCGACCTTCACCGCGGGCCTGCGGGTCACCACCCCCGAGGCCATGCAGGTCGTCAGGATGGTCCTGGTCGGCCAGGTCAACCGTGACGTCGTCGGCCTGATCAACCGGCACGGTCCGCTCGCGATCGGCATGTCCGGCGAGGACGCCCACCTGTTCACCGCGGTCCGCAAGCACGCCGTCGTCGACGGCGTCAAGGTCGACATCGGCCAGGTCGGCGACATCGTCGACGTCGAGGCCGGAGCGGTGCGGGCGCTGCTCGACGACGGGCGCATCCCCGTCGTCTCCTCGGTCGCGCGCAGCGAGGACGGCACCGTCTACAACGTCAACGCCGACACCGCGGCGGCCGCCCTGGCCGTGGCGCTCGGCGCCTCAAAGCTGATCGTCCTCACCGACGTCGAAGGCCTCTACCGCGACTGGCGCCCCGACGCGGCCGCCGGGGAGAACGAGGTCATCCGGCGCCTGAAGGCCACCGAGCTCGCCGAGCTCCTGCCCGGCCTGTCCAGCGGCATGGTGCCCAAGATGGAGGCCTGCCTGACCGCGGTCCGCGGCGGCGTGCCCCAGGCACACGTGCTCGACGGCAGGGTGCCCCACTCGGTACTGCTGGAGATCTTCACCGACGAGGGCGTCGGCACCATGGTCCTGCCGGACACGTCCGGGCGACGGGCGAGCACCACCAACGAGCTGAACGGGAGTGACACGTGAGCAACCAGTCGGAAGCGCTCAGCAGGCGTTTCGAGGCCGCCTTCATGCCCAACTACGGCGTGCCCCCGGTGGTGCTGGCGCGCGGCGAGGGCTCACGGGTCTGGGACGTCGACGGCACCGAGTACCTCGACCTGATCGGCGGCATCGCGGTCAGCTCGCTCGGCCACGCGCACCCCGCGCTCGTCGAGGCCGTCACCCGGCAGGTCGCCACGCTCGCCCACACCAGCAACCTGTTCCTGAACGAGCCCGAGGTGCTGCTCGCCGAACGGCTGATCGGCCTGCTCGGCGCCCCCGCCCGGGTGTTCCTCACCAACTCGGGCACCGAGGCGAACGAGGCCGCCCTCAAACTCGCCATCAAGTACGGCAAGGCCAACGGCCGCCCCTACGTCGTGGCCACGGAGAACGGCTTCCACGGTCGTAGCCTGGGCGCTCTCTCGCTGACCGGCAAGCGCGCCATCCGCGACCAGTTCGGGCCCTTCCCGGCTGATGTCCGCTTCGTTCCCTACGGCGACGCCGACGCGCTGAAGAACGCCGTCACCGACGAGTGCGCCGCGGTCTTCCTCGAACCCACCCAGGGCGAGGCCGGAGTCGTCCCGCCGCCGGACGGCTACCTCAGGGCCGTCAGGGAGATCTGCGACACGACCGGCGCACTGCTGGTCGCCGACGAGATCCAGTCGGCCATCGGCCGTACCGGACGCTGGTTCGCCCACCAGCACGAAGGCGTCCTGCCCGACGTGCTGACCCTGGCCAAGGGTCTCGGCGGAGGCATGCCGATCGGCGCCTGCGTCGGCCTCGGCGCCGCCGGAACGCTCTTCGCCAAGGGAGACCACGGCTCGACCTTCGGCGGCAACCCCGTCTCGGCCGCCGCGGCGCTGGCCGTACTGGAGACCATCGAGAGCCAGGACCTGCTCGAACACGTCAAGACCGTCGGGACACTGCTGTCCGAGGGAATCGCCGCGGTCGAGCACCCCCTGCTCAAGGGGGTCAGAGGCCGGGGCCTGTGGCTGGCCGTCGTCCTGACCGCCGAGCGCGCGGGTCGTTTCCAGGAGGCCGCCCAGCGCGTCGGCTTCCTGGTCAACGCCGTCCAGCCGGACGCCGTACGGCTCGCGCCCCCGCTCGTGATCACCGCGGAACAGGTCACCGCCTTCGTGACCGCGCTTCCGGCACTTCTCGACGAGGCATCCAGTGACTGAGCAAGGCACCACCTTTTCGGGGACCAGGCACTTCCTGCGTGACGACGACCTCTCGCCCGCCGAGCAGGCGGAGGTGCTCGACCTGGCCACGGCCATGAAGAAGGACCGGTACGGCTACCGCCCCTTCGAGGGCCCGCAGACGGTCGCGGTGCTCTTCGACAAGCCGTCGACCCGCACCAGGATCTCCTTCGCCGTGGGCGTCGGAGAACTGGGCGGCCTGCCCCTCATCCTCGACGCCGGGTCCTCGCAGATGGGCCGGGGCGAGTCCATCGAGGACACCGCCCGGGTCCTGGAACGCCAGACCAGCGCCATCGTGTGGCGCACCTCGGGACAGGAGCGGGTCGAGGCCATGGCCGCGGCCTCCTCCGTGCCGGTGGTCAACGCGCTGACCGACGAGTTCCACCCCTGCCAGATCCTCGCCGACCTGCAGACCGTCAGGGAACACTTCGGCTCCACGGCCGGGCTCACCCTGACCTACCTCGGGGACGGCGCCAACAACATGGCCCACTCCTACCTGCTCGGCGGGGCGCTGGCGGGCATGCACGTGCGGATCGCCGCCCCGACCGGGTACCGGCCCGACCCGGCGATCCTGCGCAAGGCGGGCGAGATCGCCGTGGGCACCGGAGGCTCGGTCGCCGTGCTGCCGGACGCCGGAACGGCCGTGGCGGACGCCGACGTCGTCACGACCGACACCTGGGTCTCGATGGGCCAGGACGGCAAGGAGCAGCGGATCGCCGACCTGACGCCCTTCCAGGTCAACGCCGAGCTGATGGACCGGGCCGCCAGAGGCGCGATCGTTCTGCACTGCCTGCCCGCCTACCGGGGGCTTGAGATCTCCGCCGACGTCCTCGACGGCCCGCAGAGCCTGGTTTGGGACCAGGCGGAGAACCGCCTGCACGCCCAGAAGGCGCTGCTGCACTGGCTGGTCTCGCAGTCCGGGAAGGGAGGGCGGACACCGTGACGATTCCCATGACCAAGGTGGCCCGCCAGGCGCGAATCGCCGAGCTCCTGGCGCGGCAGCCGGTCCGCTCCCAGCCTGACCTGGCTAAGCTTCTGTTGGAGAGCGGGGTGGAGGTCACCCAGGCCACTCTCTCCCGCGACCTGGACGAACTCGGCGCGCTCAAGCTGCGGGCCGAGGACGGTTCCCTGGTCTACGCCCTGCCGGGCGAGGGCGGCGGAAGAATCCCGCCGGCCAGGCTCGGCGGCGGTGAGACTCCGGCCGCCCGGCTGAGCCGGATCGCCGAGGAGCTCCTCGTCTCGGCGGACGCGTCCGCCAACCTGGTGATCGTGCGCACCCCGCCGGGTGCCGCGCAGTTCCTCGCCTCCGCCATCGACCACGCGGGCTGGAAGTCCATCCTCGGCACGGTGGCCGGAGACGACACGATCCTCGTCATCAGCCGCGACCCGATGGGCGGGGAAGCGGTCGCCGAGGCCCTGCTGAGGCACGCCGACCGACGTATGTAGCCCGCTTCGGCGGGCCGCCCCAGCTCAACCAGAAACATCTGCACAAGACTTTGGAGAAACTGATCATGACTGACCGGGTCGTACTCGCCTTCTCAGGCGGCCTCGACACCTCCGTCGCCATCCCGTTCCTCGCGGAGAAGACCGGAGCCGAGGTGATCGCCGTGGCCATCGACGTCGGCCAGGGCGGCGAGGACATGGAGATCATCCGCAAGCGGGCCATCGACTGCGGTGCCGCCGAGTCCGTCGTCGTCGACGCCCGCGAGGAGTTCGCCGCCGACTTCTGCGTGCCCGCCCTGCAGGCCAACGCGCTCTACATGGACCGCTATCCGCTGGTCTCCGCGCTGTCCCGGCCGCTGATCGTCAAGCACCTGGCCACCGCGGCCAAGCAGTTCGGCGGCACCCACGTCGCCCACGGCTGCACCGGCAAGGGCAACGACCAGGTCCGCTTCGAGGCCGGTCTGGCCGCGCTCTTCCCCGAGCTCAAGGTCATCGCCCCCGCCCGTGACTACGCGTGGACCAGGGACAAGGCGATCGCCTACGCCGAGGAGAAGAACCTCCCGATCGAGACCAGCAAGAAGAACCCCTACTCGATCGACCAGAACATCTGGGGCAGGGCCGTGGAGACCGGCTTCCTGGAGGACATCTGGAACGGCCCCATCGAGGACGTCTACTCCTACACCTCCGACCCGGCCCAGCCGCGTGAGGCCGACGAGGTCATCATCAGCTTCGTCAAGGGCGTCCCGGTCGCGCTCGACGGGCGCCACCTGACCCCGTTCCAGATCATCGCCGAGCTGAACCAGCGTGCGGGCGCCCAGGGCGTCGGCAGGCTCGACATGGTCGAGGACCGGCTCGTCGGCATCAAGTCCCGCGAGGTCTACGAGGCGCCGGGCGCCATCGCGCTGATCACCGCGCACATGGAGCTGGAGAACGTCACCGTCGAGCGCGACCTGGCCAGGTTCAAGCGGTCCGTCGACCAGCGCTGGGGCGAGCTCGTCTACGACGGTCTGTGGTTCTCCCCGCTGAAGAAGGCCCTGGACGTCTTCATCGCCGAGGCCCAGGAGCACGTCACCGGCGAGATCCGGATGGTCCTGCACGGCGGCCGGGCCACCGTCACCGGCAGGCGCTCCGAGGCCTCGCTGTACGACTTCAACCTCGCCACCTACGACACCGGCGACACCTTCGACCAGTCCCTGGCCAAGGGCTTCGTCGAGCTGTGGAGCCTTCCTTCCAAGATCGCGTCGGCGCGGGACGCTCGGCTGGCCTGATTGGGCTAAGGTCGCGGATTGAATGGGGAGGAGAACAACGGTGACTGATGGTGGTAAGCCGATGCGGCTGTGGGGCGGCCGGTTCGAGGGAGGGCCGGCCGACGCGCTGACCCGGCTCTCGGTGAGCGTGCACTTCGACTGGCGGCTCGTACCGTACGACCTGCTGGCCTCGCGCGCGCACGCCCGGGTGCTGCAGCGGGCGGGCCTGCTCACCGAGGACGAGCTGGGACGCATGATCGGCGCCCTGGACGACCTCGAGCGGGCCTGCCAGGCGGGAGAGTTCCGGCCGACCGTGGCGGACGAGGACGTCCACACCGCGCTCGAACGCGGTCTGCTGGAGCGCCTCGGCACACTCGGCGGCAAGCTCCGCGCGGGCCGCAGCCGCAACGACCAGATCGCCACCGATCTTCGCCTCTACCTCCGCGACCACGTCAGGCACATCGTGTCCCGGCTGGTCGAGCTGGAGACCGCGCTGATGAGCCAGGCCGAGCAGCACGCCGAGACGGCCGCTCCCGGCATGACCCACCTGCAGCACGCGCAGCCGGTCTCCTTCGGCCACCAGCTCCTGGCCCACGTCCACGCCTTCACCCGCGACATCGAACGGCTGCGCGACTGGGACAGGCGGGCGGCCGTCTCCCCGCTCGGCTCCGGCGCGCTGGCGGGCTCGTCCCTGCCGCTCGACCCGCAGGCAGTGGCCAGGGAGCTGGGCTTCGACTCCGCCGCGCCCAACTCGATGGACGCCGTGGCCGACCGGGACTTCGCGGCGGAGTTCCTGTTCGACGCGGCGATGATCGGCGTGCACCTGTCCCGGCTCGGCGAGGAGATCGTCCTGTGGGCCTCGCAGGAGTTCCGCTGGATCGAGATGGACGACGCGTACTCGACCGGCTCGTCGATCATGCCGCAGAAGAAGAACCCCGACGTCGCCGAGCTCGCCAGGGGCAAGAGCGGCCGTCTCGTCGGCAACCTCATGTCGCTGCTGACGACGCTCAAGGGCCTGCCGCTGACCTACAACCGTGACCTGCAGGAGGACAAGGAGCCGGTCTTCGACTCCGTCGACACCCTGCTGCTGGTCCTGCCCGCGATGGCCGGCCTGGTCTCCACCATGCGCGTCAACACCGCCAAGCTGGAGTCCTCGGCCCCCGACGGGTTCGCCCTGGCCACGGACCTGGCCGAACTGCTGGTGCGCAGGGGCGTCCCCTTCAGGGAGGCGCACGAGGCGGTCGGCCACCTGGTCGTCTGGTGCCAGGTCAACGACAAGGACTTCGACCAGCTCACCGACGAGGAACTACTCAAGGTCTCGGAGCACTTCACCCCCGACTCCCGGGAGGTGCTCTCGGTGCCGGGCGCGCTCGCGGCCCGCAAGGCCCACGGCGGCACGGCTCCCGACAGGGTGCGCGACCAGCTCCTCGACCTGCGGGAGACCGTCGACGGCCAGGCGGCGTGGGCGAGCGGCAACTGACACCCGGCGAGCTTCCGCTCGCCGGGGACACCCCGCTGACCCGCGACTTCTTCGACAGGCCGGGGCCCGAGGTCGCCCCCGACCTCCTGGGCCGTGTGATCACATACGGCCCGGTCGCGGTCCGTCTCACCGAGGTCGAGGCGTACGGCGTGCCCGGTCAGGACCCCGCCTCACACACCTTCCGCGGCAGGACGACGCGCAACGCGGTGATGTTCGGGCCTCCAGGACATCTTTACGTCTACTTCACCTACGGCATGCACTTCTGCGCCAACCTGGTCTGCCTGCCTGAGGGAGTCGGCTCGGGTGTGCTGATGCGTGCGGGTGAGGTGGTCGCCGGGGTCGAGACCGCGACGGCGCGAAGATCGGCGGGCGCGAGCCGTACGGTCTCCGGGCGAGACCTCGCCCGCGGGCCCGCGCGCCTGGCGGTCGCGCTCGGGTTCACCCGGGAGCACAACGGGCTCGACGCCTGCCCGCCGGGACCGATCACGGTCCTTGAGGGGAAGCCCGCCGAACCCGGCCTGATTCGTTCGGGGCCGCGTACCGGTGTCTCGACGGGCCGGGAGACCCCTTGGCGTTTCTGGATCGACGGCGATCGCACGGTTTCCCCGTACCGGCCGCACGTTCCGCGGCGTAGGTAGGGATCCACACTGGTCTGACCGGGAACGTGGGTCTATCAAGTGGCGAAGTGGTGCGGAGATCGGGCAGGCTGTAGGCGAAGCCGTACTGACCGTTCGAGCATTGGAAAGCAAAGATCGTGACCGAGATTCTGGATGACCTCGCCTGGCGTGGCCTGATCGCGCAGTCCACCGACATCGACGCCCTGCGGGCTGCGATGGCCGAGGGTCCGATCACGGTCTATTGCGGCTTCGACCCGACCGCGCCCTCCCTGCACGTCGGCAACCTGGTCCCGCTGCTGACTCTCACCCGCCTGCAGAGGGCCGGGCACCGGATCATCGGTCTGGTCGGCGGCGCGACGGGTCTCATCGGAGACCCGAGCGGCCGCAGCACCGAGCGCTCGCTCAACTCCTCTGAGATCGTCGCCGAGTGGGTCGCGCGAATCCGGGTCCAGCTGGAGAAGTTCCTCGACTTCTCCGAGGAGGGTGGCGGCACCCTGGTCAGCAACCTCGACTGGACCGAGGGCATGTCCGCGATCGACTTCCTGCGCGACGTCGGCAAGCACTTCCCGATCAACCGCATGCTGGCCCGCGAGTCGGTCTCGGCGCGTCTGGGCGGCGACGGGCTCAGCTACACCGAGTTCAGCTACCAGATCCTGCAGGCCAACGACTACCTGGAGCTGAACAGGCGCCACGGCTGCACGCTGCAGATCGGCGGCAGCGACCAGTGGGGCAACATCACCGCAGGGACCGACCTGATCCGCAGGGTGACCGGCGGTCACGTGCACGCGCTGACCGTGCCGCTGATCACGAAGGCCGACGGGACCAAGTTCGGCAAGACGGCCGGCGGCGCGGTGTGGCTCAACCCGGAGATGACCTCGCCGTACGCCTTCTACCAGTTCTGGCTGAACGCCGACGACCGCGACGTCGTGAAGTTCCTCAAGATCTACAGCTTCAAGTCCCGCGAGGAGATCGAGGAGCTGGAGAAGGCGGCGGTGGAACGGCCCGCGGCCCGGGAGGCCCAGCGCGCGCTCGCCACCGAGTTCACCACGCTGGTGCACGGTGCGGACGAGTGCGCCGCCGTGATCGCGGCCTCGGCCGCCCTGTTCGGACAGGGCTCGCTGGAGGAACTGCCCGCACGGACGCTGGGGGAGGCCCTGGCGGAGGTGCCGCGCGCCGAGATCTCCGAGCTGGGAGCCTCCTATGTCGACCTGCTGGCCCAGAGCGGGCTGGTGGAGTCGAAGTCCGCCGCGCGCAGGGCGGTCAAGGAGGGCGGCGCCTACCTCAACAACGTGAAGATCACCGATGAGGCGTACGTACCCTCGGCCGAGGACCTGCTGCATGGGCGGTTCCTGGTGCTGCGGCGCGGCAAGCGCTCCATCGGAGGCGTCGAACTGCTCGGCGCCTGACCTCTTTCTCCGCTGTACGGCGAAGGCCCCGGTGACGAAACCGGGGTCTTCGCCGTTTAGAACGGTAACGTTTGGGTAGCGAAGGTCATGGGTTCCCGGGCGGATCTACGATGACCTGCGGTTTCCCGGGATAGGCCTGATTTGACGGGCCTCGAGGGCCCGCCTAAAGTTTCCAATGCCCCGGGAGCGAGCCGGACGCCTCAAAGCGCGGACGGGCCCCAGGGGTGAACCCCTCTCAACGAACCTCGGTGTTCGGGCTTTGCGCTGGTCTCTGGAAAACAGAGACTTTGACACGGTCTGGATGTCACGGTAAGTTTGGAGGGTTGCTCCGGAGACGGGGTGAGCGAGATCCTAGTGGGTCTGGTGGGTTGGTGTCGAGTGGCTGCGAAGGCGGCGGGTTGACACGGACCGGCCGGAAATGATAGGATGGGAACACGGAAGTTTGTGCCCCTGAAGTGGTCACACCGGATGGTGTG
>NZ_JBIAVG010000028.1:0-91737 GCF_042893955.1 Streptosporangium sp. NPDC001559 | reverse complement strand
CTTCATGCACTGGCTTTTAGCACACTGTTGAGTTCTCAAGAAACGGACGCGTTCACCGTCCCTCCGAACCGTTTTACCGGCCGGAATTCCGGGGCGTTTCGTTTCGTTCATTTCGTTGTGTCTTTATTCTTTCAGACCCGCTTTTTCGTGTCAAACCGATCCGACCGGATCCATTTTCTTCGATAAAGCCTGTCCGAGGAATTTCGGACCGCCCCGTCTCCGGAGCAACCCTTCAAACTTACCAGCACCTGAGTGGCTCTGCGAATCGACGCGAACCGATCATTGGAACCGTTGGTTTGAAGGGGTTGTCAGCGGACACAGAACAAGCCAAACCGGATCACCGGAGTGAGTGGAGTGGTTTGCGCCGAACCTTGCCGACGCCAGAACATTAGCAGTCCCCGCAGACCGCTCGGGACGTAACGACGAACCCCGCAGCTTGATCCGGGACGTCTGGCACGGAAAACATAGACTCGACGGGGTGAGCAGCCAGACACCGCCTACGGCGAAGAAGGTTCCCAGCGAGCGCGTGCACCACGGGGACACCGTGGTCGACGACTACGCGTGGCTGACGGTCAAGGACGACCCCGAGACGATCGCCTACCTCGAAGCGGAGAACGCCTACACCCGGCAGGCGACCGCCCATCTCGAAGGGCTCCAGGAAACGATCTTCCAGGAGATCAAGGGCCGGACGCTGGAGACGGACCTGTCCGTCCCCACCAGGAAGAAGGGCTGGTGGTACTACTCCAGGACGGAGGAGGGCAAGCAGTACGGCATCCAGTGCCGGGTCGCCGCTGACGGCGACGCTCCTCCCGAGCTGAAGGCGGGCGAGGCGCTGCCCGGTGAGCAGGTCCTGCTCGACGGCAACGAGCTGGCCGGGGACAGCGACTTCTTCTCCCTCGGCGCCAGTTCGGTCAGCCCCGACGGGACCCTGCTGGCCTATTCGGTCAACTTCACCGGCGACGAGCGGTTCACCCTGCGGGTGAAGGACCTCACCACAGGTGAGCTCCTCGACGACGAGGTCAGCGGCATCTTCTACGGCGGCGCCTGGTCCGCCGACGGCAGTGCCTTCTTCTACACGACCGTCGACGACGCCTGGCGGCCCAACCAGATCCACCGGCACATGATCGGCACCTCGACCGAGGAGGACGTGCTCGTCCACCAGGAGGACGACGAGCGGTTCTGGATCGGCGTCGGCCTGACCCGTAGCGAGCGCTACCTCGTACTTTCGGCGGGCAGCAAGATCACCAGCGAGGTCCACATCCTGGAGGCCGACAACCCGACCGGTGAGTTCCGGCTCGTCAGAGCCAGGGAGACCGGTGTCGAGTACGGCCTCGACCACGCGGGGGACCACTTCCTGATCCTGCACAACCAGAACGCGGAGAACTTCGAGCTGGCCACCGCGCCGATCGACTCCCCCGCCGACTGGACCCCGTTGATCGAGCACCGCGCCGACACCCGGCTGCTGAACGTCGAGGCCTTCCAGGGCTACACGGTCGTGCACCTGCGCCGTGACGGGCTGACCGGCATCCGCGTCCTGCCCGAGGGGGCGGAGCCGTACGAGATCTCCTTCCCTGAGCCGATCTACGACGTGGCGCCCTCGGGGAATCCGGAGTTCGTCACCGAGCGGTTGCGGCTCGGCTACACCAGCATGATCACTCCGCCCTCGGTCTACGACTACGACCTGCGGGCGCGTGAGCTGATCCTGCTGAAGCGCAAGACCGTGCTCGGTGGGTACGACCCGGCCGACTACGAGCAGTTCCGTGAGTGGGCGACCGCCGAGGACGGCACCCGCGTCCCCATCTCGATCGTGACCAGGAAGGGCGTCGAGCGGCCCGCTCCGACCGTGCTGTACGGCTACGGCAGCTACGAGATCTCGATCGACCCGTCGTTCTCCGTGGCCAGGCTCAGCCTGCTGGACAGGGGGTTCGTCTTCGCCGTCGCGCACATCAGGGGCGGCGGTGAGATGGGCCGTCACTGGTACGAGGACGGCAAGTTCCAGCGGAAGAAGAACACCTTCACCGACTTCGTCGCCGCCGCCAAGCACCTCGTCGCGGAGAACTGGTCGAGCGCGATCATCGCCCGGGGCGGTTCCGCCGGCGGACTGCTCATGGGCGCGATCGCCAACCTGTCGCCGGAGACGTTCGCGGGTGTGGTGGCCGAGGTGCCGTTCGTGGACGCGCTGAACACGATCCTCGACCCGTCGTTGCCGCTGACCATCATCGAGTGGGACGAGTGGGGCGACCCGCTGCACAACGCCGAGGTGTACGAGTACATGAAGTCGTACACCCCGTACGAGAACGTGAGCGGCCAGATCTATCCTCCGATCCTCGCGATCACCAGTCTCAACGACACCCGCGTCTACTACCACGAGCCCGCCAAGTGGATCGCGCGGCTCCGCGAGGTGGGCAGGGGCGGTCCCTTCCTGCTGAAGACGGAGATGGAGGCCGGGCACGGAGGTCGCAGCGGCAGGTACGACTCCTGGAGGGAGGAGGCCTTCGTCCTGGCCTGGATCCTCGACACCGCCAAGGTCGAGGGCACCGCCAGGGTCGAGCGATGACCTACGTGGCCGACGCGGGCCGGTACGACGGGCGGCAGCCGTACAACAGGGTGGGCAGGAGCGGGTTGAGGTTGCCCGCGGTGTCGCTGGGGCTCTGGCACAACTTCGGCGACGACACGTCGTTCGGGACCCAGCGGGCCATCCTGCGGCGGGCGTTCGACCTGGGGGTGACCCACTTCGACCTGGCCAACAACTACGGCCCGCCGTACGGCGCCGCGGAGACCAACTTCGGCAGGCATCTCAGGGAGGACTTCTCTGGATACCGGGACGAGATGGTCATCTCCACCAAGGCCGGGTATGACATGTGGCCCGGCCCCTACGGCGAGTGGGGGTCGCGGAAGTATCTGCTGTCCAGCCTGGACAGGTCGCTGGAGCGGATGGGACTCGACTACGTCGACATCTTCTACAGCCACAGGTTCGACCCGGAGACTCCCCTTGAGGAGACGATGGGCGCGCTCGACCAGGCGGTCAGGTCCGGCAGGGCGCTGTACGCCGGCATCTCGTCCTACTCCCCCGAGCAGACCGAGCGGGCGGCGCGGATCCTGCGGGAGATGGGCACCCCGCTGCTGATCCACCAGCCGTCGTACTCGATGCTCAACCGGTGGGTCGAGGACGGGCTGCTCGACGTCCTCGAACAGGAGGGGGTCGGCTGCATCGCGTTCTCCCCCCTGGCTCAGGGCATGTTGACCGACCGCTATCTCGGCGGTGTCCCCGAGGGGTCGCGTGCCTCGCAGCGGCGCTTCCTCACCCCGGAGATGCTGACCGAGGAGACCATGCGACGTGTCCGCACGTTGCACGAGATCGCGGCCTCACGTGGTCAGTCCCTGGCGCAGATGGCCCTGGCGTGGGCGCTGCGCGACCGGCGTGTCACCTCGGTGCTGGTCGGCGCGAGCAGCGTCAGGCAGCTTGAGGACAACGTGCGGGCGGTGGAGAACCTGTCGTTCACCGAGCAGGAGCTCACGGCGATCGACGGGCACGCGGTCGAGTCGGGGGTCAACCGCTGGGCCCGTTCCAGCGAGACCTGAGGGGTCACAGGGCCTCGTGTCGCTGCAGGTAGGTGAACGAGGCCCACCCGGGAAGCACGGGCAGCCAGAACGTCAGCAGCCTGAACAGCAGCACGGCCGAGGTCGCGACCTCGCCGGGCAGGCCGGAGAGGGTCAGTCCGACGGACAGGGAGGCCTCGACGGCGCCGAGCCCTCCGGGGGTCGGCGCCGCCGAGCCGATGGCGTTGCCCGCGAGGAAGACGATGGCCACGGCCGCGAAGTCGAGTGATCCGCCGAAGGCCCGCACCGAGGCGTCGAGACAGGCCACGAAGAAGATCGTCAGTAGCAGGGTGCCCGAACAGCCTTCGATGATCTTCCGGGGCGTCTGGAGCACGTCCAGCAGGCGGGGGATGACCCCGGAGAACAGGGCGCGCAGCCGTACGGTGATCAGTCTGCGCAGGCGGGGGACGCTCACGATGAACAGGACCGCGACCGCGATGGCGAGCAGGACGAACACCAGCGTGCGCGACGGGGTGAACGACGTGGCGGCGCTCGACCCGGTGATGTAGGCGAACAGCAGCAGCAGTGTGATGTGCGAGGCCAGGCCGATGAGCTGGGAGGCTCCGACGCTGGCGACGGCCTGGCCCGGGGGGATGCCGCGTTTCTGCAGGTAGCGGGTGTTGATGGCGACGCCGCTCACCGCCGCCGGGGCGACCAGCTTCACGAAGGAGCCCGCGAACTGCACCAGCACCGTACGGCCGAGCGGCAGCCGTTCCGGCACGAAGCCCCGCAGCATCAGCGCGGCGGCGACGTAGCTCATCATCGCCGCGACGAAGGCGACCCCGGTCCAGCCCCACTTGGCTGAGGTGATCATGTTGAGGTTGATCTGCGTGAGGTAGTAGACCAGGAAGTAGGCGGCGAAGGCGCTGGCGATGATCGTGATGAGGGTCCTGGGGCGGAAGCGCTCCAGGCGGACCTCGTCGGCCTCGGCCTGGGGTTCGAGGGCGACGATCCGTTCGCGGATCGCGGTCAGCAGTTCCTTGTTCTTGGTGAGCGCGGCCCTGGTCTCGCGGGTGAGCGCGATCCGTTGCAGCAGCGGCAGGGCGCCGGCCAGCACGTCGGGGCCCGCGACGGCCGCGCCCGCGGCGACGGCGCGGTCGGCTCCGACGCGGAGGCTGAGGTAGGTGAGCAGCTGGGCGATGTCGAGGCGGAGCAGGAGGTCTCCGGCGGCGATCTCACCGCTGCGGGCGTCCATGAGGACGACCCTGCCCTCGTTGTCGACGTGGATGCTGTCGCCGGTCAGCCGCCGGTGGGCCAGCCGCTGGACCTGCAGGAGCAGGATCTGCTCCCAGATCTGGGCGAGCAGGTTGTCGTCGATCTCCTCGTCGGGGATGTCGTCGAGCGGCCGGGTCTCGATGTGCTCGTAGGCGAGCAGCGCGGCCTCGGTGCCGATCTCGCTGGTGCCGACGAGCCTGGGGATGCTGGCGCCCGCGGCCTGGGTGGCGTAGGCCATCAGGGCCTCGCGTTCCAGCTCGGCGCGCAGGGAGCGGATGGCCCTGCGGCGGGTCTCGGTGTTGAGCCGGATGCGGCGCCAGATGCGGTAGAGCACCCCGGCGACCTGGCGGTCGCGGTCGAGGACGGTGACGTCGAGGCGGGTGCCGTCCTTGAGGCCGACGGCGTAGCGCCTGCTGCTCTGGTGGTCGTCGTCGAGGCGGTGCGCCCTGGCGGGGGCGAAGCCGAGTTTGGCGAGGGTGGCCACGATCGTGCTGCCGGGCGGCCTGGTGTTGGGGCTGCCGATGCCGTACAGGGTGGCGTAGCCGACGGCGAGGCCGACCAGGATGGAGACGACGATGCCGAGGATGGTGGCCGCGGTCGCGGCGAAGAGCGCGACGGCGTTGAGCGCGACGGCGCTCCACAGGGCCGCCCGCCAGGTGGGTCTTCGGGAGATGCGCACCGCGGTGACGTAGGCGATGACCGAGGTGAGCAGCGTGTTGAGCGGCTCGACCCCCTGTCTGCCCCCGGTCAGCAGGAGCCACAGGTCTTCCGGGCCGGCGCCGACGATCCACTCGCCGAGGGCGAAGGACAGGACCATGCCCGCGATGGCGGCGAAGAGCCCCTCCGCGACGCGCAGGCCGTCGCGGTGCAGGACGCGTTCGATGGCGTAGGCGGTCGGCACGCCGAGCATGGCGGCGCCGCTGAGCACGCCAGCGAGGCCGCTGAGGAGGAAGGGCGCCCGGTTCGTCCCGTCGATGACGTCGCCTTCGAGGCCGTTGAGGGTCTTCTTCGCGACGAGGGCGAGCAGGACCACGGCCACGAGCCCCAGCAGGGTCGCCAGGAAGCGCAGCAGATCGGACGGTCTGCGGATGCGCTGCGGCAGGAGCGGTTCGACGACGAGCACGCCGGAATCACGCTCCGTCTCGGGCTCTGTGCCTTCGACGGGCGCCGCTTCTCCGTGCTCTCTGATTTCCGTCACCGCCAGCGATTCTGCACGTTCCGCATTACAGGTGCGTCACCGATCTTCTCTTCCAGTGTCCACAATCGAAGGCATGCGTATCTCATTGGCCTCGGACAGTCTTGACGGGGTGGCTCCCATCCTGGTGTCGGAGATAGAGGCGAGAGGACACACGGTGATCGCGTACGGCGCCGTCGCCGCAGGGCCTTCTGACTGGGCGTGGTGTTGCTCACAGGCCGCGCGGGACGTCGTCTCCGGGGTGGCCGACCAGGCGGTCGTGTGCTGCTGGACCGGCACCGGGGCGTCGATCGCGGCCAACAAGGTGCGCGGGGCGCGGGCCGCCCTGTGTGTGGACGCGGCGACGGCCGAAGGGGCCAGACGCTGGAACGACGCCAACGTGCTGGCGTTGAGTCTCAGGCTGACCTCGGCGCCGTTGCTGGGGGAGATCCTGGATGCCTGGTTCGCCGGGAGCGTCAGCCCGGAGGAGACCGATGTGGCGAACATCGCGTACCTATCCGAGATTGAGAATTGACCTGCTGGAATGCGGCGATGACGGCCGGGTCGGCACCGGCCTGAAAAGCTGATCATCATGCGTCGCAGCCCCGTTTTTCCTTCGCACCCGACCCTAGCCACTTCTGGCGACCGCGTGGCGCCGTGGAAGGGTGCGAAGCGGATGGCCGTGGTGCGACGTGTCACGGCACACGGTCGTGTGCCATTACCCGGGTGACACCGTGACCGCCGAGTGACGCCGGGGAACACCCCGCCCGTCGATCTGACTTAGATTGTCAAATTCGGTTAATCCGGCCACTGGAGATCGTTCTTTGTTCGCCGCGATCACGGGGATTCCCCGCTCCACTTCCGTCAGCTCTCGTCAGAGGAGTTTCGCATGCGCGTACGCGCGTACCAGGGCCTGCTGGCCGCGATCACCACAGCCTCGGCCGTGACCCTGCCCGGCGCCCAGGCGACCGCCGTGACCTCACCGGCTCCCGAGGTCACCGTCGCGTCCGTCGGTTCGCCGCCTGTGGACGTGCTCTCCGTGAAGCGGCACCTGGAGGCGTTCCAGCGGATCGCCACGGCCAACGGCGGCACCCGGGCCGCCGGAACCCGCGGATACGACGAGTCGGCCGGCTACGTGGCGGACAGGCTGCGGGCCGCGGGGTACAGGGTGACCGAGCAGGAGTTCGAGTTCCCGTTCTTCCGCGTCATCGGCACGCCCAAGCTCGCCCGGGTCTCCCCCGGGGCGAGGACCTACACGCCGCAGACCGACTTCATCCCCATGACGTACTCCGGCTCGGGGAGCGTCACGGCCACCGTGCAGCCCGTCGATCTGGTGCTGCCGCCGAGCGCCGAGCCAGGTTCGACCTCCGGGTGTGAGGCCGCCGACTTCGCGGGGTTCGTCCGGGGCAACATCGCGTTGTTGCAGCGTGGCACGTGCGGCTTCCGGATCAAGGCCGAGCTGGCGGAGGCCGCGGGCGCCTCCGGCGTGATCATCTTCAACGAGGGCCAGGCCGGCGAGGGGGCCGCCGACCGGCGGGGACCGCTGAACGGCTCGCTCGGCGACACGACCACGCGCGTCCCCGTCGTGGGCACCACCTTCGCCGTCGGCCAGGAGCTGGCCAGGCCGGGATCCCGGGCCACGCTCTCCGTCACCGCCGAGGGCGACCCGCACAGGAAGACCCGCAACGTGATAGCCGAGAGCCCCTGGGGCGACTCCAGCAGGGTCGTCATGCTGGGCAGCCACCTGGACAGCGTGCCGGCGGGACCCGGCGTCAACGACAACGGCTCGGGCAGCGCGGCCGTGCTGGAGACGGCGCTGCGGGCGGGCGGCACGCCGACCAGGAACAGGCTCAGGTTCGCCTTCTGGGGGGCGGAGGAGCTGGGGCTGCTCGGCTCCCAGCACTACGTGGCCGCGCTCTCCCCCGGGGAGAGGGCCAGGATCAAGCTGTACCTGAACTTCGACATGATCGCCTCGCCGAACTTCGTCTACGGCGTCTACGACGGCGACGACTCCGACCACACGGGCGCCGGGGCCGGTCCCGCCGGATCGGGCGAGATCGAGAAGCTGTTCGAGACGTACTACGCCTCGATCGGCCAGCCGTACAAGGGGACCGACTTCACCGGGCGGTCCGACTACGGGCCCTTCATCGCGGTCGGCATCCCGGCGGGCGGGTTGTTCACCGGCGCCGAGGGGATCAAGACCGCCGAGGAGGCCGCCACGTTCGGCGGTGAGGCGGGGGTCGCCTACGACCGGTGCTACCACCAGGCCTGCGACACCCTGGCCAACATCGACGACAGGGCGCTGGCGGTGAACACCGGCGCCATCGCGACGGCCGCGGCCGTCTACGCCCGCAGCCCGATCCTGCCGGGCGGCGCCGCCTCCGCGGCGCCGAGCAGGATGAACGTGGCCCCCGCGTGGCGGGACGCGGTGTCGCGGTGACGGGCTGACCTCAAGGGGGGTACGGCCCGCGAGCCGTACCCCCCTGGCTAGAGTCTGGGCATGGCAGTGGGTGAGCGGGGGGAGTTGCGTGTCCTGGGGGCCTGTCCGCTGGACTGCCCGGACACCTGCTCGTGGGTGGTGACCGTCAGGGACGGCAAGGCGGTCGGGATGCGCGGCAACCCGGAGCAGCCCTACACACGCGGTGCGCTCTGTGTGAAGGTCAACCGCTATCTCGAACACGCCGGGGCCTCCGACCGCATCCTGTACCCCATGCGCCGGGTCGGCCCCAAGGGTTCGGGCCGTTTCGAGCGGATCAGCTGGGACGAGGCTCTCGACGAGATCTCCGTACGGCTGCGCGCGATCGTGGACGAGCACGGCGGCGAGGCGATCTGGCCCTACCTCGGCACCGGGACGCTCGGCCACATCCAGGGCTGTGAGGGGGTCGCGGGCCGCCGGTTCTGGAACGTCCTGGGCGCCTCCCGGCACTTCCTGAACATCTGCTCGACCGCGGGCAACACCGGTCTGCGGCTGACCAACGGCACCCCGGGCGGGATGGACCCCGAGACGTTCGCCCTGTCGCGGCTCATCCTGCTGTGGGGCACGAACACCCTCACCAGCGGCCACCATCTGTGGCGGTTCATCCAGGAGGCGAGGGCGGCCGGGGCGTACGTCGTGGCGATCGACCCTATCCGTACCAGGACCGCCGAGCAGGCCGACCTCCACCTGCCGATCAGGCCGGGCACGGACGCCGCCCTGGCCCTCGGGCTGCTGAACGTGGTGTTGTCGGAGGGCGCGCAGGACGACGCCTTCCTGGCCGAGCACACCAACGGCTGGGAGGACTTCCGGGCGGAGATCCTGCGTCACCCGCCCGCCCTCGTCGCGGAGATCACCGGCCTGCCGGAGGCGGACATCCGCTCCCTCGGCGTACGGCTCGCGCACACCCGGCCGACCGGCATCCGGGCCACGATGGGCGTCCAGCGGCACACGGGCGGCGGTACGGCGATGCGGACGATCGCGGCCATCCCCGCGGTGACGGGCGACTGGCGCCGTCCCGGCGGCGGGGTCGCGTACTCGACCAGCGGCCACATCCACCTGAACATCGACACCCGTGACGATCTGCTCGCGGCGCCGGTCAGGCGGCTCACGATGACCCGGCTGGCCGACGGGCTCGACGAGTCGGTCAAGTGCCTGTGGGTCTACGCCGCCAACCCGGTCGGCTCGACCCCCGACCAGAACCGTGTCCGCGAGAGGCTGGCGCGTGAGGACCTGTTCACCGTCGTGATGGAGCAGTTCCCCACCGACACCGTCGACTACGCCGACATCGTGCTCCCGGCGACGATGCAGATCGAGCACACCGACCTGCACGCGGGATACGGGCACATGTATCTCGTGTGGAACGAGCCCGCGGTCGAGCCGCCGGGCGAGTGCCTGTCGACGACGGAGACGTTCCGCCGCCTGGCCGGGCACATGGGTCTCACCGAGCCGTCGCTGTACGACTCCGACCTCGAACTGGCCGAGCAGCTGCTCGCCTCCGGTCATCCCTCCCTCGACGGGATCACGGTCGACCGGCTGCGCAAGGAGGGCTGGGTCAGGCTCAACGTGCCCCGGCCGTTCGTCCCGTTCGCCGACGGCTTCCCCACGGCCTCGGGGAGGCTGGAGTTCGGTTCCGGTCCCGCCTACGTGCCGCCGCGTACGGCCTCGGCCGCGGGCGGTCCCTACCCGCTGGCCCTGGTCACGCCCGCGTCGCACACCTTCCTCAACACCACCTTCGGCAACAACCCCGAGCTGCTGCGCCGTTCGAAGGGGCCCCGGGTGGTGGTCAACCCCGAGGACGCCGCGTCCAGGGGGCTGTGCGACGGGCAGCGGGCCCGGGTGTTCAACGCGGTCGGCGGCTTCGAGGCCGTGGTCGAGATCAGCGACCGGGTACGGCCCGGCGTCGTGGCCTCGACGAAGGGGCACTGGCGCAAGCTGAGTCCGGGGGGTTCGACGGTCAACGCCGTGGTCGAGGAGTACGACGCCGACCTGGGCAGGGGGGCCGTCTATCACGACAATCTGGTCGAGGTGACGCCCGTTATGTCTGAGTCGACATAGGTAAAGCTACGGTGCCGCATTAGGGGTGCCCCGTGAGATCCTTCCGCGGTGACCTCAACTCTCGGATACGCGATCCTCACAGCGCTGGCCCGCCGACCGAGGTCCGGATACGAGCTGGCCACCGCCATGGGACATCCGCTGGGATGTTTCTGGACGGCCCGGCACAGCCAGATCCATCCCGAGCTGCAACGGCTGGTCGCGGCGGAACTGGTCACCTTCGAGCAGGTCCCGGGCCCAGGCCCGCAGCGCAAGAAGATCTACTCCATCACCCGGCTGGGGACGAGGGAGCTGCGCGAGTGGGTCGTCGAGCCCCCGCAGTCCCGTCCCGAGCGTGACGAACTGCTGCTGAAGTCCTACGCGGCCTGGCTCGCCGACCCGGCCGAGCTGGTCAAGCTCTTCCAGATCCAGCTTGAGGAGCACGAGCGGCGGCTGGCGACCTACGAGGACGAGCGCTCGGCCTTCTCCAGCGCGCCCGGCCGCGAGAGCCGCCGCTTCGGCGACTACGCGACCCTGTGGTACGGCATCAGCTACGAGAACCACCGCATCGCCTGGTGTCGCTGGATGATCGACCAGCTCCGCGCGCGTTCCGCGCGCAGGTCACGCCTCCGCAAGGCCCCGGCGGCTGTTCCGGCTCCGCCGCCGGTGCCGTCGTTCGACGTGAGTCCGCGCTTCGGTGCGATCCCGCGCTTCGACATGGGCGCGGAGTTCGGGGTCGGCGCGCAGTTCGACGTGGGCGCGCAGTTCGGGGTGAGTCCGTGACCCGGTGGGGGTCCCGTGCCTCAGCTCAGCGCGAGCTTGTATCCCTCGTGTGAGGCGACGAAGCCGAGGGAGTCGTAGAAGCGGTGGGCGTCCTTGCGCGCCTTGTTCGTGGTGAGCTGGACCAGGGCGCACCCCCTGGTCCGGCCCCGCTCGACGGCCCAGCGCAGCATCTGCCCGCCCAGTCCTCCGCCGCGCAGGCCGGAGGCGATCCTGACGGCCTCGATCTGCATCCTGAGCGCTCCTCCGCGGGAGATCCCCGGGATGTAGGTGAGCTGCATGGTGCCGACGACCTCGCCGTCCAGTTCGGCGACGATCAGCTCGTTGCCCGGGTCGGCGTCGATGGCCTCGAAGGCCGCCCGGTGTGCCTCGCCGTACTCCCCGTGTTGGGAGCCGGAGGTCGAGTCGTCGGCCAGCAGGGCCAGGATCGTCGGGACGTCCTCAAGGGTCGCGACGCGAAAGGTCAGATAAGGGTTCACCGGCATGCCGTGAGCCTACCGAGGCCCGGTCCTCAGGGGCCGGGCCTCGGTAGGCGTCAACACGGACATGCGGGCCTCGACGTGAGCGGCGTTCGAGTCGACGGCCCGACGTCGGCCAAGTGGGCTCTCAGCAGCCTGCCGAGCCGACGTACGTGACCGGCCAGTTGACCGTCGTCTTCGAGACCTGGCCGATGGCCACGCAGGGGCCGGTGATCAGGATGTTGCCGGTGTAGTGCTGCGCACGCACGACCACCAGGTGCCGGCCCGTACCGGAGGTGCAGAGGCTGGACGCCCAGTTCGATCCCTGCTGCACGGTGCAGCCGGAGGGGGCGGCCATGGCCGAGGTGGGGGTGAGTGCCAGGACGCCCAGGCAGAGGGCGGCAGAGCTGGCGAGGGTCACCGCGCGACGACGAAAGCTCACGACGAATCTCCTAGAAAGTGGGGGGCTAGGAAGCTTTCCTTTAGGAAAGTTTCCTAATTGAATCCTAAATCGGGACTTAGGGACAGTCAACAAACGTTCAACGTTCGCCGCGGCGCCCGGCCCCGCGGGTAGGGGACGGATCAGGGTTGCTCCCCGATGCGAAGAAGGGGGCCGACGGGGCAGTCTTGGGAACATGAACGACGAACTCACTCGACGTGACGAGATGTCCCTCGCCGGCGCGGCCCTGCGGGGAGCCCCCTGGAGGGCGGCGGCGGTGACCGGAGGCGCGACGGCGGCCGTCAGCTTCGGCCTGGGGGTGATCCTGCCGGGGGCCGCGAACCTCACCTGGGCGCTCTGCCTGGGGATCACACTGTTCACCCTGGTCGCGGCGATCGGGTCGGTCGGCAGGCCGGGCTCGGGTGACCGGGTGACGCGGCAGGCCAGGATGTGGGCGCTGCGCAGGCCGTGGCGGTTCTCGCTCTACCCCGCGCTCGGCGCGGCGGCGCTCATGTATCCGGTGCAGCTCATCGTGGACGACCAGGGCGTGTTCGGCGCCGCGTTCGACGCGCTGCAGGGCGGCGTCGTGGTGTATCTGATCACCGCGTTCCTGGCCCTGACGCTCAGGGGACGCGGCGAGCGGCCCTCGCTGCCCCACGGGCACTGACCGGACGGCTCGGCGGAACGTCCCGGGACCGGTGAAAGGCCCCGGGAGGCCCGCTCGTCACAGAGATCTCACGACTGCTTCTCGTAGTCGGCGCGGCAGACGCAGAACTCGTTGCCCTCGGGGTCCAGCATGGTCACCCAGCCGGTGCCGTCGGGGTTGCGACGGTCGTCGTGGACCGTGGCGCCGAGCCCGGCCAGCCTCTCGACCTCCTGGTCGCGGGTGGTACCGCCGGTGCCCGTGACGTCGAGGTGGACGCGGTTCTTGACCGACTTGCCCTCGGGAACCCTGATGAACAGCAGGTTCGTCGGCCCGCAGACGAGGACCTCGTCGCCGTCGGGTTCCGTCTCCGGGTGGATCTCCCAGCCGGTCGCCTGGCTCCAGAAGGCCGCCAGCTCGTGCGGCCGAGCACAGTCGAATGTCACATAGTGCACGTTAATCATGCCCTCAGCCAACCGCGACACCATCTATCGCGTCAAACCGGTTTCCCTTAGGGGTGGTCAGTGGCCGCCCGCGAGGTTGAGCCCGATGACGCCCGCGAGGATGAGGACGATGGAGATGATCTTCAGAGCCGAGGCGTCCTCTCCCAGAAGGGCGATACCCACGGCGGCCGTGCCCACGGCGCCGATGCCGGTCCAGACGGCGTAGGCCGTACCGACCTCCAGGTTCTTGAGGGCCAGTGAGAGCAGACCGAAACTGAGCACCCCGAAGACGACGACTCCGACGCTCGGCAGCAGCGAGGAGAACCCGTTGCTCAGCTTGAGCGAGTAGGCCATCGCGATCTCGAACAGACCGGCGATGACAATGAGGACCCAGGCCATGACGACTCCCTGAAGCGTCGTCTTTTCAGACCGGGTACGGCGCGTCTCGTCCGGGAGTGTCTCGATTGAGAGCTCTATTCGGGCAACGCCTCCGATGTCGGCCCGATTCCCGTGTCCCACCACAGGGTGAACCACCGCTCGCGGGGAAGCGGCCACATGTCGAGCCGGATCACCGTCGCGACGACCTCGTCCGCCCGCCCCGGGTCGAGGCAGAGTCTCCTGCAGGCGCTCTCCGCCAGGCCCTCCGGTGTCGCGAAGCGGGACAGCGGGGCCAGACGCGCCTCGTGCCGCACCCGGTGACCGAGCGCCTCGGCGACGGCGATCACGTCGTGGACCGTGGGCCGGTCCGGGCGGACGATCCCGTGGAAGTGGGCCCACAGGGGGTTGAGCCAGGTCATCGGGTGGCGTTCGGTGAGTTCGACGACGACCCTGAGGCGGGCGTGACCGGACAGCTCGGTGAGGAAGGCGGCCAGGTCGGGCACGTTGTAGACGACGTGGGCGCAGACCGCGACGTCGGCGACCGGGGTCCGTGGCGCGACGTCGGGCCATCGGCCGGTGACGATCCTGAGCGGCACGCCGAGCACGGCGGCCCGAGACTCCAGTTCGGCGAGCATGCCGGGCGAGGTGTCGACCGCGACCAGCTCTCCCATCCGCCCGGCCAGCGGAAGGCCGGCCGCCCCGGTGCCCGCGCCGACGTCGAGCAGGGTGCCCCCGGGCGGCAACGCCTCGGCGACCCGGTCCAGGGTCGGTCCCTGCGGTTCGGCGAGCGCCCGCTCCGTCCGCTCGGAGAACCGCGCGGGCGAGTGCCCCCAGGGGTCGGTCCGCGCCTTCGCCGCGATCTCGTCGGGGATCGCCCACAGCGCGAGGTCCGCACGCCACCGCTCGTCCATGGCAGGAGCCTAACCCGGGGGTGACGACCGCCCCTGTCAAGGTCGCGTGTCGGCCCGGGGGCGCGACCCCGTCCGAGCAGGCCGGTACAGCTCCCTTTCCTTGAGGAATGTGACAAACACCCTTACCGCTCCAGTTTTTAGGGGTTACTGACGGGTAGCATCAGGGGTAAGGTTACTGACGAGTAGAGAAAAAGCCCGGTCCCCCGGTTTCAAGGAGCAGATCCCATGGGCCACTACAAGAGCAACCTCCGCGATCTGGAGTTCAATCTCTTCGAGGTGTTCGGCCGCGGGGACATCCTGGGTACCGGCCTCTACGCGGACATGGACGAGGACGTCGTGCGCAGCGTCCTCGACGAGGTCAACCGCCTGGCGACGGGCGTTCTGGCCGACTCCTTCGAGGAGGGCGACCGCACGCCGCCCGTCCTGGACCCGGAGACCGGCGCGGTGACGATGCCCGAGGGCTTCAAGCGGTCCTTCGCCGCCTACCGCGAGGGCGGCTGGACCAACATCGGCCTGCCCGCCGAACTGGGTGGCCCCGGCCTGCCGCCCAGCGTCAACTGGGCGCTCGCCGAGATGATCCTCGGCGCGAACCCGGCCGTCTGGATGTACGCCAGCGGACCCGCCTTCGCCTACGTGATGCACCTCATCGGCACCGAGGACCAGAGGCGCTTCGCCGAACTGGCCATCGAGCGGACCTGGGGCGCGACCATGGTCCTCACCGAGCCCGACGCGGGCTCCGACGTGGGCGCGGGCCGTACGAAGGCGGTCAGGCAGCCCGACGGCACCTGGCACATCGAGGGCGTCAAGCGCTTCATCACCAGCGCCGAGCACGACCTGGCCGACAACATCTTCCACCTCGTGCTGGCCCGCCCCGAGGGGCACGGCGTCGGCACCAAGGGCCTGTCGATGTTCCTGGTCCCGAAGTACCACGTGGACCTGGAGACCGGTGAGCTGGGCGAGCGCAACGGCGTCTACGTCACCAACGTCGAGAAGAAGATGGGCCTGAAGGTCTCCACGACCTGCGAGCTCACCTTCGGCGAGCGGCACCCGGCCGTCGGGACGCTGATCGGCGACGTGCACGAGGGCATCAAGCAGATGTTCATGATCATCGAACACGCCCGGATGATGGTGGGGACCAAGGCCATCGCCACCCTGTCGACCGGTTACCTGAACGCCCTCGAATACGCCAGGGCCAGGGTGCAGGGCGCCGACCTCACCCAGATGACCGACAAGGCCGCCCCGCGCGTGACCATCGTCCACCACCCCGACGTGCGCCGCGAGCTCATGCTCCAGAAGTCGTACGCCGAGGGCATGCGGGCGCTGGTGATGCTGACGGCCACCTACCAGGACGCGGTGCAGGCCGCTCGCTTCGAGGGCCGTGAGGACCGGCACGCCGAGGCGATGAACGACCTGCTGCTGCCGCTGGTCAAGGGGGTCGGGTCCGAGCGGTCCTACGAGCTGCTCTCCCGCTCGCTGCAGACCCTGGGCGGCTCCGGCTACCTGCAGGACTACCCGTTCGAGCAGTACATCAGGGACGCCAAGATCGACTCCCTCTACGAGGGCACGACCGCGATCCAGGGCATGGACCTGTTCTTCCGCAAGGTCCTGCGCAACCAGGGGGCCGCGCTCGGCGCGCTGCACGGCGACATCAAGGCCTTCGCCGCCTCCCAGGCGGGCAACGGCCGCCTCAAGGAGGAGCGCGGGCTGCTCGACGAGGCCGCCGACGAGGTCAAGACCATGGCCGACACGATGGCCGGCTGGGCGATCACCTCGCTGGAGACCCCCGAGGAGGTCTACAAGGTCGGTCTCAACAGCACCCGGTTCCTGCTCTCCCTGGGTGACCTGGTGATCGGCTGGCTGCTGCTGCGCCAGGCCGAGGTGGCGCTGGCGGCGCTCGGCTCCTCCGGCAGGGACCAGGCGTTCTACGAGGGCAAGGTGGCCGCGGCGTCGTTCTTCGCCAAGACCGTCCTGCCCCGGCTGGCCGCCGAGCGCCGTGTGCTGACCGAAACCGACCAGGGCCTGATGGAGCTGTCCGAAGAGGCGTTCTGACCACCCGGCCGCGGAGGGTCGTCCCGTTTCGGGGACGGCCCTCTTCCGTGTGTGCGATCATCCCCGAACCGAGTTATTCTCATTGTGAGACTATCTTGACCCGGGAAGGGCGTGTCGTGGACGAGAAGGAATCGGCGTTCCTGGCGGAGTACGACCCCAGGGACTATCCCCCGGTCGCCGTGACGGTGGACGTGGTCGCGCTCACCATCCGCGCGGGTGTGCTGCACGTGCTGCTGGTCGAGCGGGGCCGTCCTCCCCAGCAGGGACGCTGGGCACTGCCGGGAGGGTTCATCAGGCCGGGCGAGGACCTGCCAGAGGCGGCCAGGCGGGAACTGGCCGAGGAGACCGGGCTCGCCCCCCGCGTCCACATCGAACAGCTGGCCAGCTACGGAAGCCCGGACCGGGACCCGAGGATGCGGGTCGTCTCGGTCTCCTACCTCGCCTTCGCCCCCGATCTGCCCGACCCCAGGGCGGGCTCCGACGCGGCCTCCGCCGCCTGGCACCCGGCCCCGCGCCCGCCGGAGCTGGCCTTCGACCACGCGCGCGTCCTCGCCGACGGCCTCGAACGGGCGCGGGCCAAGCTGGAGTACACGCCACTGGCCACGACGTTCACCGGGGAGACGTTCACGATCTCCGAACTGCGCGGCGTCTACGAGACGGTGTGGGGGGTCCCGCTGCACGCGGGCAACTTCCACCGCAAGGTCCTCTCCGTTCCCGGATTCGTCGAGGCCACCGGGCACAGCACGGTGAGCGGCGGCTCCCGGGGCGGGCCACGCGCCAAGCTCTACCGCGCCGGGGACGCCCGCCTGCTGCACCCCGCCCTGCTGCGGCCCGCCGATCAGGAGGGCACCCGATGACCACCCCGGCCGAGGCGATCGCGCTGGTCTCCGCCGCCCGCGCCCCCGAGGACCTGTTCGGCGGACCGACACCACGGCGGACGTACCGGAGGCTGGCCAGGCTGCTGCACCCCGACCTGACGCCGGGTGCCGAGGCCGCCGGGGCGTTCGCCAGGCTGGCGAGCCTGTGGGCCGAGCACACCGGACACACCCCCGTGAACGACCTGGCCGGAACGGTGATCGGAACCCGCCACGTCGGGCGGCTGCTCCACGAGGGCGCGACCGCCCTGCTGTACGACTGCGCCCCCGACGCCCTGCTCAAGATCCCGCGCGGCCCTGCGGACAACGACCTCATGCGGCGCGAGGCGCAGGCGCTCAGGACGATCGAGCGGGAGGGCGATCCGACGCTGCTGCCGTACGTGCCCCGGCTGGTCGACTCCCTCCGGCACGGCTCCGGCGACGCGCGGCGGCGGGCGAACGTGATCAGCCGGGTCCCCGACGGGTTCGTGAGCCTGGCGGAGATCTCGCGGCGGCGGCCGGTGCTCGACCCGAGGGACGCGGCGTGGATCTGGCGGCGGCTGCTGGTCGCGATCGGGGCGGCGCACCACGCCGGGGTGGTGCACGGCGCGGTGTTCGGCCACCACGTCCTGGTCCATCCGATCGACCACGGCCTGGTGCTCGTCGACTGGAGCCAGTCCGTCCCGCTCGGCAGCCCGTTGAAGGCCCTGGTCGCCAGGCACCGTGACGACTACCCGCCGGAGGTCCTCACCGGGGCGCCCGCGACCGAGACCCTGGACATCAGGCTCGCCACCCGCTGCGTCGCCGCCCTCATGGGGGACCGGGTGCCCGGCGCGATCGGCCGTTTCGTACGGGGCAGCCTGGTCGCGCCGCCCCGGGACGCCTGGCGGCTGCTGGGTGAACTCGACGAGTTGCTCGACGACCTCTACGGCCCCAGGACCTACCGTCCGCTGAACCTCTGAGTCTCAGACCGAGGCGAACAGTTCGACGGTCCTGGCCCGTTCGCGCTCGTCACCGAGCGGGTTCACCAGCAGCTCCGTCGTCCCGGCGTCGGCGTATCGCCGTACGGCCCGCGCCACGGTCTCCTCGTCGCCCGCCAGGACCGTCTCGTGGACGCCCGACTTGCCCTGCCGGTCGAGCATGGCCCGGTAGCTGGGCAGCCGGCCGGCGAACCCGATCCGCTCGGCCACCCCGCGCCTGATCCCCTCGGGGTCGGCGGTGACGCTCGCCATCACCGCGGCCACGACCCTGGGGGCGGGCCGTCCCGCCTCCTCCGCCGCGCGGGTGATCGCGGGCCTGACATGGTCGGCGATCGCCTCGGGCCCCGTCCACACGGTCACCGTGCCGTCCGCGAGCTCTCCGGCGACGCGCAGCATGACCGGTCCGAGCGCGGAGAGCAGCACCGAGGGCGCCTTCGCGCCGGGCACGTCCACCCGCCCCGAGGCGGAGACGGTCTCCCCGTGGTGGTCGACGACCTCCCCGCGCAGCAGTGGCCGCAGCACCGACAGGTACTCCCTGATGTGCCGGGCGGGCCTGTCGTAGGAGTAGCCGAACTGTCCCTCGATGATCTGCCGATGGCTCGGCCCGACACCGAGGGTGAGGCGGTTCCCGCCCGCGGCCTGCACGGTGAGCGCCTGCCCGGCCAGCGCGAGCGGGTGTCTGGGGTAGGTCTGCACGACCGCCGTTCCCAGGTCGACGCCGGGCACCTCACGCGCGGCGATCGCCAGGACGGCGAGCGCGTCCCACGAGGTGAGCTGGCTGAGAAAGGCACTGTCGAGTCCGGCGTCGGTCGCCGCGCGCACCTGTCCGATCATCGCGTCCAGGCTCAGCCCGATGCCGCTGATGTAGAGGCCTCTTCGCACGAATCCCCCAAAGTGAAGCGGATCTTCCGGTTCCGAAAGACCACGGTACATTAACCTGAGGCCGGGATTCCGGTTAACTCAGGAAGGACGGGCCGTGCGAGCCGACGCGCGACGCAACCGCGAACTCATCGTCACGACCGCGCTCGGCCTGTTCGCCGAGCGCGGTGCCGCCGTTTCGATGGAGGAGATCGCCCGCGCGGCGGGACTGGGGGTCGGCACCCTCTACCGCCACTTCCCCGACCGGCAGGCCCTGGTCGAGGACATCGCCCTTGACGCGCTGCGCCGCCTCATGGTCTTCGGCGCGACCGTGACCACCGAGGGCACGGCCGACGACAGGCCGTACTGGCGGTCCCTGCGCCTGGTCGTCGAGCACTGCGCCGGGCTCCCCCTGGCCCTGATCAAGGCCCTGTCGCCCGAGACGACCGCCAACCCCGAGCTGGCGCGGCTCGAACGCGACCTCAACGCCCTGTTCGAACGGCTGGCCAGGGGCGCCCAGGAGGAGGGGACGCTGCGCGGCGACATCCCGCCCGGCGAGGTCGTCGGCCTGCTCAACGTGGCCGTCTGCCGCCCCGGCGCCCGCGCGGACGACCATCTCACCACCGTCATCCTCGACGGCCTCAGGCGCTGATCCGCCCGTGGCGGACCTCGCGGGTTGACGCGGCCCATCGTTATTCTCATAATGAGATTAACTCAATCTGAGAACAACCAAGGGGACCCACATGGGAAGCGGAATCTGGTCGACCGACGTCTACTCCGCCGCCGCGAGCTACCGCGCCGCCAAGGGCACCAGCGCCTTCGCCTACAGCGACAGCGGCGCGCGCGCCACGCACGAGGACCTCGACCCGTACGGCGTCGCCGCCCGCGAGAGCCGCGACTCCGACGAGCACCCCGACAGCCTCGCCATCGCCGTCCTGTTCGACGTGACCGGCTCGATGGGCGGGGTCCCCCGTACGCTCCAGACCAAGCTGCCCGACCTGCTGGGCCTGCTGATGCGCAAGGGCTACGCCGCCGACCCGCAGATCCTCTTCGGCGCGATCGGCGACGCGACCTGCGACCGCGCCCCCCTCCAGATCGGCCAGTTCGAGTCCGACAACCGGATGGACGAGGACCTCGGCAAGATCCTGCTCGAAGGCGGGGGCGGCGGCCAGAAGACCGAGTCCTACGAACTGGCGATGTACTTCATGGCCAGGCACACCTCGATCGACTGCTTCGAGAAGCGCGGGCGCAAGGGCTACCTGTTCATCATCGGCGACGAACTGCCCTACCCGAAGGTCAGCCGCCGTCAGATCCGCCAGGTGATCGGCGACTCCCCGCTGCGGGACATCACGACGAAGGACATCGTCGCCGAGCTGACCAGGGCCTACCACGTCTACTACATCCTGCCCGCCGGGGCGAGCTACGCCGGGGACGGCCAGGTGCTGACCGCCTGGCGCGACCTGCTCGGCCAGAACGTTCTCGAACTGGACGACCTGGACGCGGTCTGCGAGACCATCGCGCTCACCGTCGGCCTCGGCGAGGACGCCATCGACCTGGACGAGGGACTGGACGACCTCGACGAGATGGGCTCCGAGGCCGGCCAGGCCGTGGGCAGGGCGCTGGCCCGCCTCGACCGGCGGACGCTCGCGGTGCCCGAGGAGCCGGGCGCCAGCGGCGTGATCCGGCTGTGAGAGGTACGGGCGTGCGCGAACACGTGATCGTCGCCGACCTCGGGTACGGCGACGCGGGCAAGGGGACCGTCGTGGACTGGCTCTGCTCGCAGGAGCCGGTGCGGGCGGTCGTCCGCTTCAACGGCGGCGGGCAGGCGGCGCACAACGTCGTCCTGCCCGACGGGCGGCACCACACCTTCGCCCAGTTCGGCGCGGGGACGTTCCGGGGCGTGCCGACCCATCTGTCACGCTTCACGATCGTGGACCCGCTCGCCCTGGCCTCCGAGGCGGCGAACCTGGCCCGCCTCGGGGTGCCCGACCCGTTCGGGCTGCTCACCGTGGACCGGGACGCCCTGCTCGCGACGCCGTACCACGTGGCGGCCGGGCGGGCCAGGGAGCTGGCGCGCGGTGAGGACCGGCACGGGTCGTGCGGGATGGGCGTCGGGGAGACCGTCTCCTACGCCCTGGCGCATCCGGGCCTCGCGCCGACCGTGGGTGACTGCGCCGCCCCGGTACGACTGGCCCGCAAGCTGCGCGCGCTGCGCCGGGAGGTCGAGGAGACCTGGTGGGTGGCCGGGCCGGTGGCGACGGAGCTTCCCCCGGTCGAGGACTGCGTCGCGGCCTACCGGGCGTTCGCCGAGCGGGTGACCCTCACCGGCCCCGCGCGGCTCGCGGCCCTGCTGCGCGAGGGGCCGGTCGTCTTCGAGGGGGCCCAGGGTGTGCTGCTCGACGAGTGGCACGGCTTCCACCCGTACACGACCTGGAGCACGACGACCTTCGCGAACGCCCTCGAACTGCTCGGCGGGGCGGGTGCCGTACGGCTCGGGGTGCTGCGTTCCCACACGCCCAGGCACGGTCCCGGGCCCCTGGTCACCGAGGACCGGACGCTGCGGGTGCCCGAGCGGCACAACGGGACGGGGCCGTGGCAGGGGCCGTTCAGGGTCGGGCACTTCGACGCGGTCGCGCACCGCTACGCGCTGGCGGTCACCGGCGGGGCGGACGCGCTCGCGCTCACCCACCTGGACGTGCCGGTCTCGCGGATGTGCGTCTCCTACGACATCGGTGAGCCGCCCGTGGGTACGGCGGGCGACCTCGACGGGCAGGCGAGGCTGACGGAACGGCTGCTGCGGGCCCGTCCCCACTACGTGGACGGTGTCGACGACTGGCCGGGGGCGGTCGAGGAGGCCCTCGGAGTGCCGGTGTGGCTCGGCTCCTGGGGCCCGACCTCGGCCGACAAACGCGCGCGGGTCAGATCGTGAACTGCACGGCGGCCCGGGAGGCCACGATGGGCTTGATGTGCTTGGCGATCACCGCCTGGTGCTCCGGGTGGTCCCGGTAGACCAGGAAGTCGTCGGCGTTGTCGAAGTCCGCGACGATGGCGAACTCGTGATTGCCGGGGTTCACACCCGCGTCGGCCCCCAGCGTGTAGGCGCGGATCTCCGGGATGATCTCCGTCAGCCTGCGAAGCTCGGTCTTGACCGTCGCCTTCTGCTCCTCGGTCGTCCCCTCGGCCCAGGTGAACAGCACGACATGACGGAACATGATCTCCCCTTCGGTCGGATGCCCAGTAAGCGTACGGCCGCCTTTTACGCGGGACGAGCGCGGGGCGTCCGGCGGTATTCGGCGCGGCGACCTCCCTCGCCCGAAATGCCCTGATATATGCCATTTATTTCTTATTTATATAGATCTGTGCGCCTTTGCCAAACTATAAGTGCTTTGTGGTGTCGTGGTAGGTGCGTCTCCTGCGATGTTTGGGGTGTTCGAGCCCAGGAAGGCGAAACCGTCTTCCCGTGAAACCGGAGGATCGCATGGGATCGAAGACTGCTGCCTCGCTCTTCGCGAGCACCATGGGCGCGGGGCTCCTCGCCGGAGTCCTCATCGCCGGTCCGGCGGAGGCCACAACCACGCCCACAGCGGCGGTCCCGGCCGTCCAGACGTCCGTCTCGGCCGGTTTCCTCACCTCGGGCTGCTGCCGGCGGCGTTGCTGCCGGTGCGGTTGCGGGTGGCGGAGTCGCTGTGGCTGGCGAGGCGGCTGCGGATGGCGCGGCGGCTGGCGGTGGAGCAACTGGGGATGGGACGACGACTGGGGATGGTGACGGCGGTCGCGTTTCGTTCCGTTCCGGCTTAGGGAACCCACCGGGAAACGTCTCGCGTGAACCGGTGGCCTCCCTCGGCCTCGCCGGAATTCGGGAATGAAAGGACCGGTCAGCCCCTGAGTGAACCCGTCCCCATCCGGGGGCGGGTTCGCCATGCCGTACGGCCGAACCTGGTCCGCGTCCGTCCCGGAGCGGCACCGAGCACGACCGTGCGGGCCGTCCCGGGGACGAACCGCAGGTCATGGGTGAGCAGAATGGTCGTACGGCCCGCCATGAGACGGCCGAGCGGCTCCATGACCCGGGCGGCGGTCTCCGGGTCCAGGCCGGTCATCGGCTCGTCGAGAACGAGCACCGGGGCGTCGCGCAGGATCGCCCTGGCGATGGCCAGGCGCTGACGCTGGCCGCCGGACAGCAGCCGCCCCCGCTGCCCGACCTGGGTGTCGTACCTCGCCGGGAGCCGTTCGACGAACTCATGCGCCCCGGCCATGACGGCGGCCCTGACGATCTCGTCCATCCCGCAGCCGGGACGGCCGTAGGCGATGTTGTCCCGTATGGTGCCGGAGAAGAGCAGGTTCTCCTGTTGCAGGACGGTCACGGCCTCACGCAGCGCCGTACGAGGAATGTCCCTGATGTCCACGCCGTCGAGCAGGACACGCCCCTCGGCCGGGTCGTGGAAGCGCAGCAGGAGTTTGGCCACGGTCGACTTGCCCACGCCGCTCGGGCCGACGCACACGACCAGTTCGCCCGGTTCCGCGTGGAAGGTCAGGTGCCGCAGCGTGGGAGTCGACCTGCCCGGATAGGTGAAGCCGACGTCGGCGAAGTCGATCCGTCCCCGTGGAGGCGCGGCGGGCGGTACGGCCCCGGCGGAATCGGTGACCCGGGGCCGGATCCGCAGGACCTCGATCACCCGGTCGGAACCCGCCGCGGCCTGGGAGACGGTCAGCGCGAGTTGCCCGAGCCCCTGGACCGCCGGGTAGAGGTAGGCGAGGTAGGCCGCGAAGGCGAGCAGCCCGCCGATCGTGAGGCGGCCCGCCATGATCTCCCACGCGCCGACCCCGATGACGACGAGCAGGCAGACGGTCTCGATGATCTGGACGACCGGCCCGTACAGCGCGGAGAGCCTGGCCTGGGTCACGTTGGCCCCCATCCAGGCGCGCCCCTGGGTGTGCAGCCTCCGCGCCTCGGTGCCCTGCCGGTTGAAGGCCTGCACCAGCGCCTGGTTGGCCAGGCCCTCCTCGATGACGCCGTTCATGACGCCGTTGCTGAGCCGCTCACGCGCGGCGGCCGTCCTGAGGCGCGAGGCGAAGAGCTTGGAGGCGACCAGGAACGCCGGAACCATCGCGAACGTCACCAGCGCCAGGTCCCAGCGGGTCAGCAGGGCGGCCCCGGCGAAGAAGAACACGCTGACGGTCGTCGTGAGGATCCTGACCACACCGGAGCCGACCAGTTCCTCGATGGCCTCGACGTCGTCGGTGAGCCTGGCCATCAGGTCGCCGAGCCTGCGCCGGTCGAAGAAGTCGGGGGTCAGGGTCTGCATGTGCGCGAACACCCGGTCCCGCAGGCGCAGCAGGAAGCGTTCGCCGCCGACGGCGGTGGCGTAGGAACCGAGGAAGGAGGCCAGCCCGGCGACGACCATCAGGCCGAGCCAGACGGAGGCGGGCTCCCAGAAGGCGTCCAGGTTCCGCCCCGCGAGGACCTCGTCGGTGATGCGGCCGAAGAGCCGGATCGCCCCGATCTCGCAGAGGGCCGCGACGATCGCCAGCAGCACCCCGGCCACGAACAATCTGCGGAACCCCCGGGTGTGCGGCCAGAACCGCGAGAAGGCCTCCCTGATGGAGACGAAAGGGGCCGGTGGGGGATCGTCCGGAGGACGTGCGGGGGTGGAAAAGGAGAACCGGCGGGTTACCCGCCGGTTCGTCGCTGAGGGAACTACCACCACCAGCCGCCCCAGCCCCAGCCACCACGGCGCCAGCCCCGTCCACCGCATCCGCAGCGACGGCGTCGGCAGCCGCCCCACGCGAGCGGGGCACCGCCGGCCGGGAAGAGCTTTTCGAGTCTCATTGGCTTTCCCTTCTGGTGGAACCTTTCGCGAATCTCCAAATCACGACACTAGCACCGATATATGCATTAACCACTAAATCCACGATGAATGGATAACGTTTTAACCGGATATGTCATGACATCCCCTGACGCACCACCGGCCACCTCAAGGGAACGTCAGCGCAGGTCAAACCGCCCCCACGGAGCACGCCGTACGGCAAAGCACCTTCCCCGAAAGCGGGGAGAAGGGGAACATCGCGTTCACAGAAAGGTCATCGACTCGCACGGGAACCCGGTCGCCGCGAATCGGCCAGCGGGCTTCGCACATCAATCGAAACACCCCGGGAAAGGCCACGGAAACGCCGGTCCCGCAAACGCCGGGTAAAAGGAGACGGGCCCGCCCCGTGAGGGGACGGGCCCGTCGGGCCGGTGCGGGACTCAGCCCCAGGCGAGCATGCGCAGCGGGTCCTCCAGCATGGCGCCCACGTCGCGCAGGAAGAGCGAGCCCAGTTCGCCGTCCACGATCCGGTGGTCGAACGACAGCGCGAGCGTGCACACCTTCCTGGGCACGATCTGCCCGTCGACCACCCAGGGCAGGTCCCTGATCTGCCCGAAGGCCAGGATCGCCGACTCACCCGGGTTGAGGATCGGGGTCCCGGCGTCCACCCCGAACACGCCCACGTTCGTGATCGTGATCGTGCCGCCCGACATGTCCGCGGGCTGGGTACGGCCCGCCCGCGCGGTCTCGACCAGCGCCCCCAGGGCACGGGCGAGGTCGGGCAGCGACAGCGCGTGGGCGTCCTTGACGTTGGGCACGATCAGGCCGCGCGGGGTCGCCGCGGCGATGCCCAGGTTCACCCGGTGCTTGACCACGATCTCCTGGTTCGCCTCGTCCCAGGAGGAGTTGACCATCGGGTAGCGACGGGCCGCGACCAGCATCGCCTTGGCCACCAGCAGCAGCGGCGAGACCTTGACCTCGGCGAAGTCGTCGAGCAGCCGCAGCCGCCTGACGGCCTCCATCGTCCCGGTCACGTCCACCTGGAGGAACTCGGTGACGTGCGGCGCGGTGAACGCCGAGGACACCATGGCCTGCGCGGTCGCCCTGCGCACCCCCTTGATGGGGATGCGCTCCTCGTCGGGTCCCTGCGCCACGGCCGTCGCGCCCCGCCCAGGCCCGGCGACCGCGGCGTGGACGTCCTCCCGGGTGATGCTCCCGTTCGGGCCCGTCCCGGTGAGCGTGCCCAGGTCGACGCCGAGGTCCTTGGCGAGCTTGCGCACCGGAGGCTTGGCCAGCACAGCGCCCCGCGCGGCGACAGGCTCAGCCGGCCGTACCGGAGCCTCGACCACCGCCGGAGCCGGGGCCGGGGTTGGAGCCGAGGCCGGGGCCGAAACAGGGGCCGGAGCCGCCGGAGCGGTGGACTTGCGGGGCCTGCGCTTGGCCGTACCCGGCTTGACGCCGTAGCCGACCAGCACGGGCTGCCGCTCCGGCTTGGGGATCGTGGGGACCATGTCCTCCGCGGGGGTCTCGGCCGGGGTCTCCGGAGGACCCGAGCCGTCGTCGACGGTGATGATCGGCTTGCCGACGTCGACGGTCTGCCCCTCCTCGGCCAGCAGCGCGGCGATCACCCCCTCGTACGGCGAGGGCAGCTCGACGATGGCCTTGGCCGTCTCGATCTCCACGATGATCTGGTTGACCTTGACCGGGTCGCCGGGCTTGACGTGCCAGCGGACGATCTCGGCCTCAAGCAGGCCCTCCCCCACGTCGGGGAGCTTGAACTCCTTCACGTCGTCTCCCCTCTAGAACGCGAACACGCGGTCGACGGCTTCGAGGACCCGGTCCAGATCCGGAAGGTAGTGGTCCTCCAGCCTTGAGGGCGGGTAGGGGGTCGAGGGCCCGCCGACGCGCAGCACCGGGGCCTCCAGGTTGTAGAAACACCTCTCGGTGACCCTGGCGGCGATCTCGGCGCCGAACCCGTTGTAGATGGGCGCCTCGTGGACCACGACGCACCGCCCGGTACGGCTCACCGACTCCACGACCCGGTCGACGTCGAGCGGGTTGAGCGAGCGCAGGTCGACCACCTCGACGGACCTGCCGTCCTCCTCTGCCGCCGTCGCGACCTCAAGGCAGGTCTTCACCATCGGGCCGTAGGCCAGCAGCGTCACGTCGCTGCCCTGCCGTACGACCCGGGCCTGGTCGAAGGGGGTCCAGTCGGCGGCGGAGGAGGCGGTGTCCACCTCTGCCTTCTCCCAGTAGCGCCGTTTGGGCTCGAAGAAGACGACCGGGTCGTCGCTCCTGATCGCCTGCTGGATCATGGTGTAGCCGTCGACGGGGTTGGAGCAGGCCACGACCCGCAGGCCCCCGGTGTGGGTGAAGTAGGCCTCCGGCGACTCGCTGTGGTGCTCGACCGCGCCGATGCCGCCGCCACAGGGGATGCGCACCACGACCGGCAGCTTCAGCTTGCCCAGTGAGCGCAGCGGCATCTTGGCGAGCTGGGTGATGATCTGGTCGGCCGCCGGGAAGACGAAGCCGTCGAACTGGATCTCGCAGACCGGGCGGTAACCCCTGAGCGCGAGTCCGATCGCCGTGCCGATGATGCCGGACTCGGCCAGCGGGGTGTCGATGACCCGCTGCTCGCCGAAGTCCTTCTGCAGGCCGTCCGTGACGCGGAAGACACCGCCGAGCTTGCCGACGTCCTCACCCATGATCAGAACCTTGGGGTCGTCCTCCATGGCCTTGCGCATGCCCTCGTTGAGGGCCTTGGCCAGCGTGAGACTCGTCATCCCTCGAACCCCTCCAGGTAGGCGGCGAACTCCGCGCGCTCCTCCTCCATCAGCCGGTGCGGCTCCGCGTACACATGGTCGAAGATCGCCAGTGGCTCGGGGTCCGGCAGGGCCAGACAACGCCTGCGGACGTCCTTGCCCAGCTCGTCGGCCTCGGCGTCGATCGCGTCGAAGAACTCCTGGTCGGCGATCTCGCTCTTGAACATGTAGGCGCGGACCCGCTCGATCGGGTCCTTGAGCTTCCACGCCTCGAGCTCGCTGGCCACGCGGTAGCGGGTCGGGTCGTCGGAGGTGGTGTGGGCGCCCATCCGGTAGGTGAAGGCCTCGATGAGGGTGGGTCCCTGGCCGGAACGCACGTCGGCCAGGGCCTTGCGGGTGACCGCCAGGCAGGCGAGGACGTCGTTGCCGTCCACCCGGACACCGGGGAAGCCGAAACCGCTGGCCCTGCGGTACAGCGGGATGCGGGTCTGCTTCTCCAGCGGCTCCGAGATGGCCCACTGGTTGTTCTGGCAGAAGAAGACCACGGGGGCGTTGAAGACCGACGCCCAGATGAACGACTCGTTCACGTCGCCCTGGGAGGTGGCGCCGTCGCCGAAGTAGACCAGCGTCGCGTTCTCCGCGCCGTCGCGCTGCACGCCCATGGCGTAGCCGACGGCGTGCAGGGTCTGGCTGCCGATGACGATCGTGTAGAGGTGGAAGTTGTGCTCAGCCGGGTCCCAGCCGCCGTGGTTGACCCCGCGGAACATGCCCAGGAGGTTGACCGGGTCGACCCCCCTGCACCAGGCGACACCGTGCTCACGGTAGGTGGGGAAGACCATGTCCGTCGCGGCGAGCGCCCGCCCGGAGCCGATCTGCGCGGCCTCCTGGCCGAGCAGGGAGGCCCACAGGCCGAGTTCGCCCTGGCGCTGCAGGGCGACCGCTTCCAGGTCGACGCGGCGCACCAGGACCAGGTCCCGGTAGAGGCCGCGGATCTCCTCCGGGGTCAGGTCGATGTCGTAGTCGGGATGCTCGACCCGTTCCCCTTCCGGGGTCAGCAACTGGACGAGCTCCGCAGGTGCTTGCGCACCACGAGGGGCCTCGGCTGTCACGTGCCACTCCTGTGTGCTCAGGGCCTTGGGAGGTGGGTTCACCACCACTGTCCGGCCGGTTAGCAGCGCATCCGATCCGACTGGTGGTGGTTCGTATGCGTTTGTGGACATCGTGGCAGAGGTCACATACCTGTGCGCAAGACCTGCCTCGACATCCATCCCGCCCCTTGTTCCCGCCGGATCACCCCTCTCACCCTCGCATGGACCGCTCCCCCGGCGCACGGACCGATTCGCCGTGTGGAACGTGCCCGTCTCGCGCTCACCGGGACCCGGGACCAAACGTCCGGCGGAGCCCGTTACTCTTGAGGCGCCTAACCGTCCCCGCAGCGACCAGGAGGAACACCGTGGCGCGCGTCATCGTCGACGTCATGCTGAAGCCCGAGATTCTCGACGCGCAGGGCCAGGCCATCGCCCGCGCGCTGCCGCGGCTCGGCTTCTCCGGCGTCTCCGCGGTACGGCAGGGCAAGCGGTTCGAGGTCGAGATCGACGGCCCCGCCGACGAGGCCGCCCTGGCCGAGGTCAGGAAGATGGCCGAGACCCTGCTGGCCAACACCGTCATCGAGGACTACACGGTCACCGCCGAGTCCTAGGCCTTTGCGCCGCCCGGCGGCGGCGCGGGTTGTGTTCCTTTGCGCCGCCTGGCGGCGTCGCGGGCCTGGGCGCCTCTGAGTCGGTGTCTTCCCTCGTCACTCCGTCGCTTCGCTCCCGCGTTCCTCAGTCCAGACACCGACGCGCCCAAGCCGACACTCCTCACGCTGAGGGCCGGTAACCCGAACCCTTCGGCGCCGCGGGTTCGGGGTGGCCGTCATCGGTCGGTCGGCGCGCCTACCGGAGGCCACCGGGCGTCGAAGACAGGGCCTGGACTGCGGTCTGCACGGCGGAGATCCACGTAAGATCCCGGAACGTCCCTTATCTCAGGGGTAGATCCCTTACGCCCAGGTAGATCACTTTCTGGACCTGCGGTAATCCCACAGCTTGACCAACACTAAATAACATTAAGGTTATTTTGCGGTTAGCCCGGATTCCGCGGGGAAACCTTGACAGGGTGACGTCTGGCCCGGGAAGGGGATCCGGTGGATATCGAGTTCTCGCTGGCTCTGCCGAGAGAGGCCGTCGGCATACCGATGGTCCGCAGAGCCCTTGGCGACTCGCTTCGCTCACTCGGCGTCACCGAAAGCTGCGTGTCCGACATCCTGCTCGCGGTCACCGAGGCGTGCGCCAACGCCGTACGTCATGGGGGTCCGGCCAACCGCTACGAGGTCGAGGTCGCGATCGGCTACGGCCGTTGTGACGTCCAGATCATCGACAGGGGTCAGGGCCTGGTCCGGCTCCCCGAGCACTACCCTCCGGGCGACACGGAGAACGGCCGGGGCATCCTGATCATGCAGGCCGTGGTCGACGAGATCTCCTTCGGCGTCACGCCGGGCCGGGGCACGACCGTCCACCTGCGCAAGCACCTCGACTGGGACGACGACGCCCTCCTGCTGCGCGAGAGCCTCGCGTGCGAGGGCCTCATGCGCGAGGGGCTCATGTGTGACAACCGCGTGCGCGTCGGGCTGCCCCGCGAGGACCGCGTCCTCGCCGCGGTGTGAGAGATCCCACAGTTTCACCAGGTCACAGGAGCGAGAAGGCCATGCCGTACGGCCTGGCGGCCTGCGCGTGTGACCCGCTTGTCGGGAACGGATAGCCTGGGCGCACCGCCGCAGACCGCTGTCCACCGTGAGAGACGCCGGCGCGGCGCTCGTTTGTGGAGGGGAACGCTGTCATGAGTGCTGCCCGCGTGGGCGTCGTCACTTTTCCCGGGACTCTTGACGATCAGGACGCGGCGCGTGCCGTACGTCACGCGGGCGGCGAGGCCGTTCCGCTGTGGCACGCCGACCCTGATCTCAAGGGAGTGGACGCGGTCTTCCTACCCGGTGGGTTCTCCTACGGGGACTACCTCCGGTGCGGGGCCATCTCCAGGTTCGCGCCCCTGATGGAGGAGCTGATCCCGGCGGCCAGGGCCGGGCTTCCCGTTCTGGGCACCTGCAACGGCTTCCAGATCCTCTGCGAGGCCCACCTGCTGCCCGGTGCGCTGATGCGCAACGCGGGGCTGCACTACATCTGCCGTGACCAGGGCATCCGGGTCGAGAGCACCGCGACCCCCTGGACCTCCGACTTCACCGAGGGCCAGGAGATCGTGCTGCCGATCAAGCACGGCGAGGGCCGTTACGTGGCCGACCAGGAGACCCTCGACGCCCTTGAGGCCAACGGGCAGGTCGTCTTCCGCTACGCCGGGGGCAACCCGAACGGCTCGCTGAACGACATCGCGGGCATCAGGAACGAGGCGGGCAACGTCGTCGGTCTCATGCCGCACCCCGAGCACGCGGTCGAGGACCTCACCGGCGCCCCGAGCACCGACGGCCGGGAATTCTTCACCTCCATCCTGAAGAAGCTGGTGAACCTGTGAGCGAGCACGAGACCCCGCGCCCCGAGGCGGTTCTGGACACCGTCAAGCGGGCCCAGGACACCCCCGACGAGCGGCAGCCGTACGCCGAGCTGGGCATGAAGCTCGACGAGTACGAGCGGGTCCGCGAGATCCTCGGCCGCAGGCCGACCAGCTCCGAGCTGGCCATCTACAGCGTCATGTGGAGCGAGCACTGCTCCTACAAGTCCTCCAAGGTGCACCTGCGCCAGTTCGGCACCAAGGCCCCCAAGTCGGAGGCCCTGCTGGTCGGCATGGGGGAGAACGCCGGCGTCGTGGACGTCGGCGACGGCTGGGCGGCCACCTTCAAGATCGAGTCGCACAACCACCCGTCCTACGTCGAACCGCACCAGGGCGCGGCGACCGGTGTCGGCGGCATCGTGCGCGACATCATGTCGATGGGCGCCAGGCCGATCGCGGTCATGGACGCCCTGCGCTTCGGCGGCGCCGACGCCCACGACACGCGGCGGGTGCTGCCCGGCGTGGTCGAGGGCATCAGCCACTACGGCAACTGCCTCGGGCTGCCCAACATCGGCGGCGAGGTCGTCTTCGACCCCTGCTACATCGGCAACCCGCTGGTCAACGCGCTGTGCGTCGGCCTGCTCCGCAAGGACCAGATCAAGCTGGCCACCGCTCCAGGACCGGGCAACAAGGTCGTGCTCTTCGGCGCGCTGACCGGCCCCGACGGCATCGGCGGCGCCTCCGTCCTGGCCTCGGCCACCTTCGAGGACGAGTCGCAGGCCAAGCGCCCCAGCGTCCAGGTCGGCGACCCGTTCATGGAGAAGCTTCTGATCGAGTGCTGCCTTGAGCTGTACCAGGCTGACGTCGTCGTGGGCATCCAGGACCTCGGCGCGGCCGGTGTCTCGTGCGCGACCACCGAGCTCGCGGCCAAGGGCACCGGCGGCATGGACGTCAGGCTGGACCTCGTCCCGCTGCGCGATCCGTCGCTGCGGCCCGAGGAGATCCTGATGAGCGAGTCGCAGGAACGCATGATGGCGGTCGTCACCCCCGACGACATCGATGCCTTCATGGCGATCTGCGCCAAGTGGGACATCCCGGCGACCGTGATCGGCGAGGTCACCGACGGCGGACGCCTCGTGATGACCTGGCACGGCGAGACCATCGTGGACATCCCGCCGGGCACCGCGGCCGACGAGGGCCCCGTCTACGAGCGGCCCTTCCACGAGCCCGCCGGGCAGGCCTCCCTGAACGCCGACGTCCCCTCCCGCCTGGCCCGTTCCGAGGACCTGCGCGCCGCGCTGCTGCGGCTGCTCGGCTCGCCGAACCTGGCCTCGAAGGAGTGGGTCACCTCCCAGTACGACCGCTACGTCCGGGGCAACACCGTGCTGGCCCAGCCCGCCGACGCCGGGGTGCTGCGCATCAGCGAGGTCATGCCCGGTGCCGAGGAGACGACCAGGGGCATCGCGCTCGCCACGGACGGCAACGGCCGCTACGCCAGGCTCGACCCGTACGCGGGCGCGCAGCTCGCGCTGGCCGAGGCCTACCGCAACGTCGCGGTGACCGGGGCGACCCCGCTCGCGGTGACCAACTGCCTCAACTTCGGCTCCCCTGAGGACCCCGAGGTCATGTGGCAGTTCGCCGAGGCCACCCGGGGTCTCGCCGACGCCTGCAAGGCCCTCGGGGTGCCGGTGACCGGCGGAAACGTCTCCTTCTACAACCAGACGGGCTCCACCGCGATCCACCCGACCCCGGTCGTCGGCGTGCTCGGTGTGATCGACGACGTGGCGAACCGGGTCCGCAGCGGCTTCACCGCCCCCGGCCAGAAGGTCCTGCTGCTCGGCGAGACCGAGGAGGAGTTCGGCGGCTCCGAGTGGGCGCACGTGGTCCACGGTCACCTGGGCGGCCTGCCGCCGAAGGCCGACCTGGAGGCCGAGCGCGCCCTCGCCCTGGTCCTCACCGAGGCCGCCTCACGCGGCCTGCTGACCGGCTCCCACGACCTGTCCGACGGCGGTCTGGCCATCGCCCTGGCCGAGTCGGTCCTCGCCCAGGGGGTCGGCGCGACGGTCACCCTGCCGGACGACGACGCCTTCGTCGCCCTGTTCAGTGAGTCGTCCGCTCGCGCGCTGGTGACGGTCGCCCCGGAGTCGTTCGAGGCCTTCGCCGAGCTGTGCGCCGCCAACGACGTGCCCTGTCAGTGCCTGGGCCTCACCGGCGGAGAGGCGCTGGTCGTGGAGAACGTCCTGGAGATCCCGGCCACCGAGCTGCGGGAGACCCACACCTCGACCCTCCCGGCCATCTTCGGCTGATCCATCCCCGTCGGGGGGTACGGCTCACGGGCCGTGCCCCCCGACGGCGTTTCTCACGGTCCCCCGCGCCCCCGTGGCCGGGAACCCGCCGTACCGGTCACCGTTCCTGCTCCGGCTCCGGTTTCTCGTGCCTGCCCGGCCTGGTCCGGGTCTCTGTCTGCTGCCTGGTCAGCGACGGTACGAAGTCCTTCTCCTCAACGGGCTTGCCCTCGTGTTTTCCCATGGAGGTTTCCCTTCTCGCGGGGCTCCCGGCATGACGTACTCACCGTGACTGTAACCTCGCCCTTCGTGTCCGGGGAGAGACAATCCGCTCCCCTGCGGGTCACTGCCGGACGAGGCCATCCAAATGGGTCCGTAGGACATCGAGGCAGGCCTCGGGCGAGAGCAGGTCCGGATACAGGACGGTGTTCAGGCTGAGGCCGTCGAGCAGGGAGCTCAGCCGTTCGGTCTCGACGTCGAGGTCCAGCCCGGGCCGCAGGGTCTCGGTGTCCATCGCGCGCCGGAGAATACGCCGGACGAGGGCCCGCACCCCCACCGCGGCCTCACGGGCGAGACCGGCGTCGATCGCGGGATGGGTCCTGGCCGCGGTGACGAAGTCGACGAAGACCGCGACCTCGGCGCGGCGGGTCTCGTCCAGGGGCAGCAGTTCGGCGAGCAGGTCCAGGGAGAGCCGACGCCGCTGTTCTCCGGTGAGAGCCTCCAGGTCCCCCACCTCGTCGATACGGCGCAGCAGCCGCCCCTCGACCCGGTCGAGCATGGACCGCATGGCGAAGCCCATCAGCTCCTGCTGGTTGGCGAAGTAGTGCCGCAGGGAGCCGATGTTCAGCCCCGCCTCGTCCGCGACCGCGCGCAGGGACGCCGCCTGCAGGCCGTCCTTGAAGACGACTCTGAACAGCGCGTCCACGACGTCGGCACGACGGGCGACCGGATCGACCTGCTTGGGCACGCTTCTTTTTATCACACCTGTGATACCTTCGATTTATCACACCTGTGATAAATCGAAGGAGGAGCCGTGCAAACGGTGCTGACCCTGATGCTCGTCAGATTCGGCCTGATCGTGGGAGGGCTCGTGGTGGTCGCCCTGATCGCGTTCGGCGTCGCCGTCACGCTCAAGCGCCGGGGCAGAGGCGCCCAGGCCCGCCGATACGCCGAGGCCGCCGCCGGCTATCTCGAAACCCGCGCCGCCGCACGACCCGGGCGGGGAGGTTCCCGTGGACGGCTCGCCGGTGAGGCCGTCCGATTCGCGGCCCGCTACCTGGATGACGGGCGACACCCCAGGAACGACCGGCCCTCCGACGACGACCAACGCCTTCGGGACGACCGGCCCTTCGAGGACGGCCGGCGCTTCGAGGACGGCCGGCGCTTCGAGGACGAGCGGTACGGGAGGGACGGCCGGTGAGCGGAGACGGGGGCTCGGAGCTGCTCGACCACCTGCTGCACGACTTCATCGTCAAGGGGATCATCGTGGCCGTCGCCCTGGTCGTCCTCGCGGTGGGCATGGTGATCATCTGGCGGATGGCCGGAAGAAGCGGTCCCCGCGACCGCGACCGATGACACGCGAGGCACGGGGGCGCTCGCGAGTAGGGGGCCTTCCAGGAGCCGAGGCCTTCTGGGCGCGGAGCGTTCCCGGACACGGAGGTTTTCCCAGGCGCAGGGCTTTCCGGGCGTGAGGCTTTCCGGGCGCGGGGGCCGTCCGGGGGCGGGAACGAGAAAGGTCCCTCCCGGAGTGCGGCCGGGGAGGGACCTTCCTGGTCCTGCGCGGGGTGCGGGTCGCACCCTCTTCTGTCCGTGAGTCGCGTGAGGCCGGGTGTCCCGACTCCGTCCTCACGCGACCCACCTGGCCCTGCCATTCGTACGGCGGGGGCCGAGGAAGGGCCTTCCGCATCCGCTACGCGGAGCCCTTCCCGTCGAGCTCTCCTGGATCAGGAGAGGCAGATCACATAGATGGTGCCGCTGGCGTTCTTGCCGGTGACGGTCCAGCCAGTCGGGGCGCCGCTGCTGGCGTTGGGAGCGCTCGCGTAGATCTGGGCCGAACCACTTCCGCTGCTGATGCTGAAGCCGCCCCCGGTGGCCTTGCCCGAGGTGCAGGTAATGGTCTTGGTGACAGGCTGACCATTACCGAAGGAGACCTCGGTGCTGTAGGTGTTCAGGGTGCCGGCGCCGCCGGAGCCGGGGTCGCCCTTCTCACCCTTGGGGCCCTGCGGGCCCGCGGGGCCACGCTCGCCCTGCTCACCCTTGGCGCCCGGGGCACCGGGCCTGCCGTCCTTGCCGTCCTCGCCGTTCCGACCGTCCCGACCACGGAATCCCTGGGGGCCCTGCTCGCCCTTCTCGCCCTTGGGGCCCTGGGCACCGGGCTTGCCGTCCGTGCCGTCCTTACCGTTCTCGCCATCCTTGCCGGGGGTGCCCTGAGGGCCCTGCTCGCCCTTGGGGCCCTGAGCACCGGGCTTGCCGTCCGCACCGTCCTTGCCGGGAGCGCCCTGCGGGCCCTCGGCGCCCTTGGGGCCCTGCGGGCCGACCGGGCCCTGCTTGCCCTGGAGACCCTGGTCACCCTTGGGGCCCTGCGGACCGGCCGGGCCCTGAGCGCCGTCCTTGCCCGGTGCGCCCTGGGCGCCACGAGGGCCGGAGCTGGCGATGCCCTGGCTGACGTTGTTGCCGTCACCCCAGGTCACCCGGATCTCGGTGGACCTGCACACGGCGGACGGGTTCACGATGCGCGCGTAACGCGTCTTCTTGTTCACACAGGCGTGAATCTCGGAACCGGCCGTCGCTGCGACGGCGCTGCCGCCCACGGTGAGCATGGTTCCGGCCAGCACTCCGACGGCCACGACACTAAGCGTGCGGGCGCCCGGCACCTTGAAAGCCACAGGGCTTCCTCTCTGCTACACCAGTTACTGGTGTGTTGGAAGGGGTCATTTAGGACACGCTTAGACCGTTCCATTCGTTGTCACGTTAATCATCACGTTTTCGCATCGCTCCCGCCTCGCCGTACCGAACGCCAGGCCAGGAGCGCGGGACCACCTCACGACGGCCGCGCCGTACGGCGGGCCGCCATGATCTCGACGCCGCCGATCAGCAGGTCGACCCCGAAGGTGTCGTAGACCTCGGCCGAGCAGCCGTCGACGAGCGGGGTGGCCATCTCCACGATGTGCGGGTAGGACTCGCGCGGCAGCGACTGCAGGTTGAGCCGTTTGATCCGCTTGGCCTCGGCCGCCTCGGGGTCCGACGGACGGCGCCGGTCGCGCGCCTCCCCTCCGGCGAGGGCGATCGCGCCCTTCAGGAGGTATCTGGCGACCAGACAGCTCTCCTCGTAGGTGAACCCGGCCTGGTTGATCAGGCCGAGCGCGGTGTCCCACACCCGTAGGAAGCTCGGCACCTCCATCTGGTCCACCTCCTCAAGCACGGAGGCGGCGCACGTGTGCCGTCGCAGGACGCCGACCAGGTCCGCGACGAGGCCGCGCAGCCGCTCGTTCCACGGCCCCGTGGCGTCCTCCTGGGTCGCGAAGCCGCGCATCAGGTGGTCGCCCATACCGACGGTCAGCTGCTCCTTGTTCTTGAAATGCCAGTACAGGGCCATGGGAGTGACACCCAGGTCCTGGGCGAGCCGCCTGATCGTGACCGCCTGGAGTCCTTCGGCGTCACCGATGCGCAGCGCCTGGTCGATGACGGCGTCCCGGGTCAGTTTTCCCATCACGGTTGACAACTATACGCCGTACAAGCTCAACTATGCGATGTACATGTACAACGTATAAGTACGCCGTATAGGAGTTGATGTGACGACTGACCGCCGGTGGTGGGCGTTGGGAGCGATCTCGCTCGGGACGTTCATGACCTATCTCGACAACAACGTGGTGAACGTCGCGCTGCCGACGATCCAGCGGGACCTCGGGCTGAGCCTGTCCGGACTTGAGTGGATCGTCAGCAGCTACATCCTGGTGTTCGCCGGACTGATGCTGGCCGGAGGGCGACTGGCCGACATCCTCGGCCGACGAAGGATCTTCGTGATCGGGCTGAGCGTCTTCACCCTTGCCTCCCTCGCCGCCGGACTGGCCACCACCGGCGGCCTCCTGATCGCCGCCAGAGCGGCCCAGGGTGTCGGCGCCGCCCTGTTGACCCCGACCGCGCTCGCCCTGATCAGGTCGGTCTTCCCCGACGCCAGGGAACGCGCGACCGCCATCGGCCTGTGGAGCTCCGTCGGCGCGCTCGCCCTGGCCCTCGGGCCGCTGACCGGCGGTTTCATCAGTGAGAACTGGCGGTGGGGCTGGATCTACCTGATCAACGTGCCCGTCGGGCTGGTGACCGTCGGCCTGACCCTCTGGGCGATCAGGGACACCCCCGACGGCCGCGTACGGCACAACCTGGACGTCCCCGGCCTGGCCACGTCGAGCCTGGCGATGTTCGCCCTGACCTACGGACTCATCGAGGGCGGCCGGGCCGGTTGGACCTCACCGGAGATCCTCGGCGCGTTCGGACTGGCCGTCGCCTTCGCGATCGCGTTCGTCGTCGTCGAGCGCCGGAGCCAGGAGCCGATGATCGACCTGTCGGTGTTCAGGTCACGGGTGGTCAGCGGCGGCATGCTCTCGATCGGGCTGTGGGCGTTCGGCGTGTTCGGGATCTACTTCTTCACCGCGCTCTACCTGCAGAACGCGCTGGGCTTCTCCCCCCTTGAGGCCGGGGCCTCCTTCGTGCCGATGGCCCTGGTGATGGCGGTGTCCGCCGCCCTGTCCGCCCGGATCAGCCAGATGATCGGCACCGCGCCGACCGTGGCGGCCGGACTCCTCGTCATGGCCGGGGCGATCTTCGGGATCTCCTTCGTCGGCGAGGGCGGCACCTTCGGCGACCTGCTGCCGTGGTTCCTGCTGTACGGCCTCGGCGGCGGCCTGCTCGTCCCGGTCACCACGGTCGTCCTGGGCATGCTCCCCGCGGACCGCGCCGGAATCGCCGCAGGCGTGCTGAACGTCTCCCGGGAGGTCTTCGGCCTGCTCGGCGTCACGATTCTCGGAGCCATCCTGAACGGCAGGCAGACGGCGTTCCTCGCGGACGGCGCAGCCCCGCTGACGGCCTTCCTCGACGCCTACCGGACGACCCTGGTGATCGCGGCGCTCATCGTGCTGGTCGGGGTGCCGGTCAGCCTGTTCTCCCTGCGCCGGTCCCGCTCGGGGCAGGACGGGGACAGGCCCGCGGAGGCCGTACCGGCGATGGCACAGGGATGAGGAAGTACGGTGCCGCCCGCGGCCCCGCCCAGAGGGGCGCGGGCGGCACCGGGATCATCGGGTCAGGAGCCGATCTTCCCGCCCCTCCTGTGCCAGGTGACCACCACGGCGGGGCGGGGCTGGCTGTTGCCCCCGTCCGGCCAGTGGCTGCTCGGCGCCTCCGGGGTGGCACCGTTGGTCTCCCCGGGATGCTGGACGGCCGTGAAGACACTGCGCTGGTCGGGACTGACCAGGGGACCGCAGGTCTCCGCGCCGACCGGGACGCTCAGGAACTGCTTGAGGTGGCCGCGCTCGGAACCGCGGACCGGCATGACGAACAGCCCGTCGTGGGCGCCGAGCTGGTTGCCGTCGGTGGAGATCCACAGGTTGCCGTCGCCGTCGAAGGCGACGTTGTCCGGGCAGGAGATCGGCGAGACCTTCGTCTTGTCGAATCCGGCGAAGTAGGTCGCCGGGTCGTTCGGGTCACCGCAGACCAGCGGCAGCGACCAGGAGAAGGTCGTGGCGCCCGCGTCGTCGCGCCGCTCCGTGATCTCCAGGATGTGGCCGTGCTTGTTGGCGGGACGCGGGTTGGCCTCGTCCACCTGCGCGGGGGTCCGGTTGGTGTTGTTGGTCAGCGCCACGTAGACGCCGCCGGTGACCGGGTTGCGCTCCACATCCTCGGGACGGTCCATCTTGGTCGCGCCGACCTTGTCCGCCGCGGACCGGGTGTAGACGAGGACCTCCTGGGCCGTCATGCCGGGCACGTGCGAGATGCCGCCGGTCACCAGCGGGATCCACTGCCCGGAGCCGTCGAAGCTCCCGTCTGAGGGCAGCTTGCCGCTGCCGTCGATCTCCTTGGCCGGGCTGTCCCCGGTGAACTTCGCGACGTACAGCGTGCCCTCGTCGAGCAGCGTCCGGTTGTGCCGGTCGAAGCCGGGGATGTAGCGCCCCTTCGAGACGAACTTGTAGACGTACTCGAACCGGGAGTCGTCCCCCATGTAGGCCACGACCCGGCCGTCCCTGGCCAGGGTGGTCGTCGCGCCCTCGTGGGCGAGCCTGCCCAGGGCGGTGCGCTTGATCGGGGTCGAGGTGGGGTCGAACGGGTCGATCTCCACGATCCACCCGAACCTGTTGACCTCGTTGGGATGCTTGGCCAGGTCGAAACGCTCCTCGACCCGGTCGAACCTGCGGTTGCCCGCGGGAATGCCGGTCGTGGGGCTCACGCCGTACCGGGAGAGGTAGGGCTTCTGGGCCTCGGGGACGCCGTTGCCGTTGACGAAGTACTGGTTGAAGTTCTCCTCGCCGCTCAGCACCGTCCCCCACGGGGTCGTGCCACCGGCGCAGTTGTTGAGCGTGCCGACCGGGGTGGTGCCCGCCGGGTCGGCCGCGGTCTTCAGCAGGTCGCCGCCCGCGGCGGGGCCGGTGAAGCGCATCGGGGTCAGCGCGGTGATCCGGCGGTTGTAGCGGCGGCGTCCCCGGGTGACGAGCCGCCACTGCCCGGTCCCGCCGACCCGCTCGACCTCGACCACCGAGCCGCCGTGCGCGGCCAGCGCGATCCTGATCTGCTCCTCGGTCGCGGCGTCACCGTTGGTGTAACCGCGGAACATCAGGTTCTCGTCGGTGTACTCGTGGTTGACCCAGAGCAGGCCACGGTGGCCGCCCAGCGGGAAGAAGGTGACGAAGTCGTTGTTGTAGCCGAACTGCTTGGCCTGCGCGTCCGCGCTCTGGTTCTCGAAGTCGAAGGCGGGCGCGTCGGGCAGCACCGGGTCACCCCAGCGCACCACCGGCGCCGTCTCGTAACCCTCGGGAACCGTCACCCTGTCGTCGGTGTTCGGCGGGACCGCGGTGAAGGTGAGCCTTCCACCACCGTGACCCCCATGACCCCCGTGACCTCCCGGGCCGGGCCGGAAGGCCTGCGCCGCGTCATCGGGGCCGGGGGCGGCCAGGGCCGGGGCCGCGCCCGTCGCGACGGCGCCGATCGCGAGCGCGCCGAGGGTGCCCGCGCGCAGCACCCCGCGACGGGAGACGACCTCGGCGACCACGTCACCGAAGTAGGTGTTCTCGCTGGTGTTCTGGACGTCGTGAGCGCACTGGTTGCCGCAGCGGAACCAGCAGGTCAGCGCGCTGCGTCCACCCCCGTGAGGGCTGGCCAGCAGGGGGAGCGCTCTGCGCGGTGACACGTTCGCCACGGGGGCCTCCAAAGTTGTGGTGCGACCGGTTCGGCTGGACGTTACGAGGGCCGGGGGAATCCGGAGTGAACGACGCCTGCCCACCCGGTGAAGCGTGTGTCGCGATCCCCACCCCGAGCCGGGGGATGATGGGAACGTGCCTCCTCACAAGCCGGATCCCGCCAAGGTCCACGCCGCCCTCGACGCCCAGCTCGTCGCGCTCGGCGAGCCCGCCTACGACGGCGGGGAGACGACCGCCGAGTTGCTGCGGGCCTGCGTCGCCGTGGTGCTGCGGGCCTACGACCTGGGCCTGAGCCCCGAGCGGGAGGCCGCCCGCTTCGCCGTACGGCATCTGCTCGACCGGCTGGCCACGGCGGCGCCGGGACGGACCGTCGAGGTGCGGGTCCCGCCGTACGCCGCGGTGCAGTGCGTCGAGGGACCCCGGCACACCCGGGGCACCCCGCCGAACGTGATCGAGACCGACGCGCTCACCTGGCTCGAACTGGCCACCGGGCGGCTGACTTGGGAGCGTGCCGAGGAGGAGGGCCGGGTCACGGCGAGCGGAAGCCGGGCCGACCTCTCCGCCCACCTGCCCGTCACCTAGCGACCGTCCGAAGACCTCGCCCGCCACACCGTGGGACCACCCGGAGTCCCTCACGACCACCCCCGAGCCCACCCGCCACCGCGGGCTCCCCAGTGGATCACTGGGGATCATCGGGGAGCCCGTGTGAGACCGCTGCGGTCGTCGCCGTGGGTGTCGCCGCGGTCCCAGCTGCGGCCACCACCGTGACCGTCACCGCGGTCGTCGCTGTGGCCGTCACCTACGACCGCCACTGTGGCGCGCTCTGGACCTGCACGCCCAGCCGTTCCTCGACACAGCGCTGCTGCAGGCCGGGCGGCAGGTTCATGCAGTCACCGACCGTGCTGTAGAACCACGTCAGGAACACCACCGCGATGATCAGCGCCAGCACGCTCAACACGATGCCCCCGACGGCGCGGCCCCGGTTGGAGTCCTTCACGAAGGCGACGATGCCGATGACCAGTCCGGCGATGGCCGTCAGCACGCCGAGGCCGCACGCCACGAGCAGGAAGATGCTCACGATGCCCAGCACGAGCGACGCCGTGCCGAGCCCGCCGCCACGCGGCCTCTGGTACGGGCTCTGGTAACCCCCCTGGTACGGCGGCGCCCCCGGATAGCCCGGTCCCCCCGGCGTGAGCGGCGGCTGGTAGGGCTGCCCCTGCCCGTACGCCCCTTCCCGACCGGCCCCCGGTTGCTGCCCGTACGCCCCTTCCTGTCCGGCTCCTAGGCCCCCCGGGCCATACGGCCCCTCCTGTCCGGTCCCCGGGCGCTCCTGTCCGTACGGTCTCTCCTGTCCGGCTCCCAGGTACCCCTGTCCGTACGGCCCTTCCTGACCGCCCACCGGGCGTTCCTGACCGTACGACCCTCCCTGACCGGTTCCCGGATACTCCTGGCCGGTTCCCGCGTGCCGGCTGTACGGCCCCTCCTGACCGGCTCCCAGGCCCCCCTGGCCGTACGGCCCCGCTTGCCCGCTTCCTGGCTGCTCCTGGCTGTACGGCTCCGCTTGACCGCTTTCCCGGTGTTCCTCGCCGTACGGTCCTTCCTGGCCTCCCCGGTGGCCGGCGGCCTGCCGGCCGTACGGCGGTGCCTCTCCGCCCGCCCCGCCGTACGGGACACCCTGGCCCTGGGCGCCCTGACCTCCGTAGGGGCTGGCGCCGGGGATGCCTCCGTACCGGCCGGGCTCGGGATACTGGAACACCTCGGTGGCGTCCGAACCCCTGTCCGAACCCCTGCCTGGGCCCCCGTCCGGACCTCTGTCCGAGCCAGGGTCGGTCTGAAGGGGTTCCGGGACCTCGGGAGCGGTCGGCAGGTCGGGATGACGCGGTGTCACCGGTTCGTCCGGCGTGAAGATCGGCTCCCCCGGCGGCCTCTCCCACCGCCCCGGCGTCCCCGGTTCCGGCACTCCCGGCGTTTCCGGACCCGGCACTCCCGGACCCGGCACTCCTGGGGCGGGCACTCCTGGGGCGGGCGTCCCTGGACCGGGCAGCCCCGGTTCCGGAGCCCCCGGCTCCCGGGGCACCGGCTCGCGCGGTTCGGGAGACCACGGCTCCGGCTCCTCGGGAATCGGCCGCCTGGGCTCGGGAGAGCGCGGCTCTGGTTCCTCCCCCTCTCCCGGGGCCGTCGGGTGCTCCCGGCCCGCCGCCTCCTCGGGCTCCCCGTCGGGCCACCGGTCCCGCTGTTCCCGCCGCGGATCAGACTGGTTCGGGTCCTCAGGTGTTGTCACGTCCACTCTCCCGACGTGTAGGGATGCCGGATACCTCACACTCCCCCGGCTCTTTGCCGCGAAACAGGCCGACACGGCAAAACACCGACGATTGTTCGGCAACGGTGCGGCAGACGGCGGAGAAGGCCCCCGGGTTCGAGCAACGAGGAAGCCGACCTAGACTGAAGCATGTGCTGAAGGGCGACGGCCAGCTGAGCCATGACCTTGACCCCCGTGACCGGCCTCCGAAAGACGCGTGCGGCGTCTTCGGCGTCTGGGCACCCGGGGAGGAAGTCTCCAAACTCACCTACTACGGGCTGTACGCGCTGCAGCACCGCGGGCAGGAGTCCGCGGGCATCGCGGTCAGTGAGGGAAGCCGCATCCTCGTCTACAAGGACATGGGCCTTGTCGCCCAGGTCTTCGACGAGTCGATCCTCGGCACCCTCCGCGGCCACCTTGCGATCGGGCACTGCCGTTACTCGACCACCGGGTCGAGCGTCTGGGAGAACGCCCAGCCGACGCTGAGCTCGACCGAGGAGGGCGGCCTCGCGCTCGCCCACAACGGAAACCTGATCAACACCCCCGAGCTCTCCCAGCGGCTCGCCCCCGGCTCGACCAGGGCGACGACCGACACCGAGGTGCTCGCCTCACTGCTCGCCCAGGACCGCAGCCAGCCCATCGAGGACGCCGCCGCGGAGCTGTTCCCGCAGGTCAAGGGGGCATACTCGCTCGTCTTCATGGACGAGCGCACCCTCTACGCCGCCCGTGACCCGCAGGGCATCCGCCCGCTGGTGCTCGGCCGTCTCGAACGCGGCTGGGTCGTCGCCTCGGAGACCGCCGCGCTGGACATCGTGGGCGCGACCTTCGTCCGCGAGATCGAGCCGGGCGAGCTGATCACCATCGACGAGCGGGGTGTGCGCTCGCGCAAGTTCGCGCTCCCCGAGCCCAAGGGCTGCCTGTTCGAGTACGTCTACCTGGCCCGTCCCGACACCACGATCGCCGGGCGCAGCGTGCAGAGCACCCGCGTCGAGGTCGGCCGGGTGCTGGCCCGTGAGCATCCCGTCGAGGCCGACCTGGTCATCCCGACGCCCGAGTCCGGCACCCCCGCCGCCGTCGGCTACGCCGAGGCGAGCGGCATCCCGTACGGTCAGGGCCTGGTCAAGAACTCCTACGTCGGCCGCACGTTCATCCAGCCGTCCCAGACGATCCGCCAGCTCGGCATCCGGCTGAAGCTCAACCCGCTGAAGGAGGTCGTCGCGGGCAAGCGCCTGGTCGTCGTCGACGACTCCATCGTGCGCGGCAACACCCAGCGGGCGATCGTCAAGATGCTGCGCGAGGCGGGGGCCAGGGAGGTCCACGTCCGCATCTCCTCCCCTCCGGTCGCCTGGCCGTGCTTCTACGGCATCGACTTCGCGACGCGGGCCGAGCTGATCGCCGGTTCGCTCAGCGTCGAGGAGATCCGTGCCTCCCTGGGCGCCGACTCCCTCGGTTACATCTCGATCGAGGGGCTGACCGAGGCGACCACGATCCCCGCTGAACGGCTCTGCCGGGCCTGTTTCGACGGCGTCTACCCCATCGCCATCGACCAGGACAACGTCGGCAAGTACGTCCTGGAAGCCAAGCTGTGATCCTGTCTGTGATCCCGCAGAACACCTCGGAGACCGCATGACCAGTTACGCCGCCGCCGGTGTGGACATCGACGCGGGCGAACGCGCCGTCGAGCTGATGAAGGCGAAGGTCGCGCGGGCGCGACGGCCCGAGGTGGTCGACGACGCCAGCGGCTTCGCCGGTCTGTTCGACGCCTCGGCGCTGCTCGGTTACCGGCGTCCGCTGCTGACCACCTCGACCGACGGGGTCGGCACCAAGGTCATGCTGGCCCAGCGCCTCGGCAAGCACGACACGATCGGCATCGACCTGGTCGGCATGGTCGTGGACGACCTGGTGGTCTGCGGCGCGGAGCCGCTCTTCATGACCGACTACATCGCCTGCGGCAAGGTCGTCCCCGAGCGGATCGCCGAGATCGTCGGCGGTGTCGCGGAGGGTTGCCGCCTGGCGGGCTGCGCCCTCGTCGGCGGTGAGACGGCCGAGCACCCGGGCGCCATGGGCGCCGACGAGTACGACCTGGCGGGCGCGGCGACCGGTGTGGTCGAGGGCGACGAGCTGCTCGGCCGTGACCGGGTCCGCGAGGGTGACGTGGTGCTGGCGCTGGCCTCCTCCGGCGTGCACTCCAACGGCTACTCGCTGGTACGGCACGTCATCGCGCAGGCCGGTCTCTCGCTCGACGACCAGTTCGCCGAGCTCGGCCGTACGCTCGGTGAGGAGCTGCTGGAGCCGACCAGGATCTACGCCCTGGACTGCCTTGAGCTGACCCGTGCGACGGAGGTCCACGCCTACGCGCACATCACCGGCGGCGGCCTTGAGGGCAACCTGTCCCGCTCCCTGCCGCCGACGCTCGACGCCCTGCTCGACCGCTCCTCCTGGACCCCGCCCGCGGTCTTCGGGCTGCTCGCCGGGCACGGGAAGATCGCGCAGGCCGACATGGACCGCACCTTCAACCTCGGGGTCGGCATGGCCGCGATCGTCGCGCCGGAGGCCGTCGATCCGGCCCTGGCGCTGCTCAAGGCGCGTGGCCTGCCCGCCTGGGTGCTCGGCGAGGTCGTCCCCGGCACGGGTGTCGCGCGTTACCGCTAGCCGTGTACGGCGAGCCCCGGGTGGACGGCCACCCGGGGCGTTCGGAATCCGGAATGTCTCCGTGAAAACGCCGAACAGCGCTCCGGGAGCCGGAACGCTGTCGGGAAAAGACACAGGGAGAACACCCGGTGGTCTTTCGGCCTCCGGGTGTCTCTCACTCGTATTCGGAGTGAAGCCGCCTAACGCCGGCCGGACGTCCCGTCTTCACGGTCGTCTCCGGAGCCGTAGTCATCGGCGTAATCGGCGTACCGCTCAGCCAGTTCGTCATAGGAGTCGTTGGCGTCGTCATCGTGGTTGGAGTCGTCTCTGACTCCGAGCTCGTCGCGAAGACGCTCAAGATCAGTGCCACCGCTGTTGTACTTCAGCTGGCGAGCAACCTTGACCTGCTTGGCCTTTGCTCGGCCGCGCCCCATTGGCTCGACCCCCTCGTGTGGGGTCGTGCCCGACCCCTCGTCGCTAACGCACCACGCACTGACGCCACCTGACTTGAGGCGTCAGCTCTCGTTCGACTACAACCGTACCCGTTTTACGCCCGGCTCGGTACGCCGTATGGGCGTGATGGGCTAGCGGCCCAGCCAAATGCCCCTAATTCGCCCGACTTCCGACATTCTGCGCTCCGCTAGCCTATCGGCTGCGACCGCCGGAGGGATGCCATCCTCGTCCGCCGTCACGAAGATCTTGAGAGTCGTGTCGAAGATCTGGGTGGCCTTTGCCTTCGCACGGTCCATGTCGAACCCGTGGATCTCGTCGGCCACCTGGATGACGCCGCCGGAGTTGACCACGTAGTCGGGCGCGTAGAGGATTCCGCGGTCGGCGAGCTCCTTCTCCACCCCCGGGTGCGCGAGCTGGTTGTTCGCCCCACCACACACGATCTTGGCTCGCAGCCTGGCCACCGTCTCGTCGTCGAGTGCCCCGCCCAGGGCGCACGGCGCGTAGACGTCGATGTCCGCGCCGGTGAGCGCGACCTGGTCGGCGACCACCTCGACCCGCGGGTGCCTGGTGCGGACCCGCTCGACGGCCCGCTCGCTGACGTCGCAGACCACGACCTCGGCCCCGGCCTCGACGAGGTGGTCGACCAGGCGGTGACCGACCTTGCCGACGCCCTCGACGCCGACCCTCCTGCCGCGCAGGTCCGACGTGCCGTGGACGTGCTCGACGGCGGCCCGCATGCCCTGGAACACGCCGTAGGCGGTCAGGATCGAGGAGTCGCCCGCTCCGCCGTTGGCCAGTGTGCGGCCGGTCACGTATGAGCTCTCGCGGGCCACGAGGTCCATGTCCTCGCTGTAGGTGCCGACGTCACAGGCCGTGAAGTAACGGCCGCCGAGGGACTGCACGAACCTGCCGTAGGCGCGCAGCATGGCCTCGTTCTTGTCGGCGGAGGGGTCTCCGATGATGACGGCCTTGCCGCCGCCGAGGTCGAGACCGGCCAGGGCGTTCTTGTAGGCCATCGCCCGGGAGAGGTTGAGCACGTCGGTCAGGGCCGCCTGCTCGCTGGCGTAGGGGTAGAACCTGGTACCGCCCAGGGCAGGGCCGAGGGCGGTGTTGTAGATGGCGATGATGGCTCGCAGGCCGCTGTGCTCGTCGGAGCAGAACACGACCTGCTCGTGCCTGGCCTGGCTGTTCGCTGGGCTGGTGTCCTTGTGGGACAGCCCGAAGACGTCGGTCACGGTGGTGGCTCCCGGTCGTCCGTCCGCCGCTCCGTTGCGGCGGAGATCACCCTCAGCGTAGCCAGAACCATGTAACGAGCCGCGATCGCGCCCCTTGGGTCTCACCAGCCGAGACGCCCTGGACGACGGAACTCCTCACGACGACGGCACCGGACAACGACCTGCCCTTCGTGACACGATGCGGACGTGCTGCCCTATGCCGCGTACCTCCGTGTCTACGAACCGCTGACCGCGTTCGCCCCGCCGGAACGCTCATCCTGGGCCGCCTACGCCGAGGCCACCGACCGGCCTCGCCGCGCGGGCGCGCTCCACGCCGAGCACGGCGAGGCCGTACGGCGCCTCCTCGGGGTGCCCCCGTCCCCCGCTCCCGCCCAGGAGAGCCCCAACGCCTACCTCAGACGTGTCGAGGACGTCCTCTACGTCTGCCCGTGGCAGAGCCGGCTGAGATCGTGGCTGGCCTTCTCCCGCTTCCGTGGCTCGACCCCCGCGAGGCTGATGGAGCGGTTCGTACCGATCTCCGTCGCCGAGCAGACGGCCGACGACTTCGACAAGTTCAAGCGCCGTGGCGGGGCCGCCGCGTTGCGCACCCACATCCGTACCTCGACCTGGCACGTTCCCACGTCGTGGTTCGTCCCCTTCGACGGCAACGAGCGCTGGCTCGTGCTCGAAGGAGAGGGAGACCCCGAGGGCACGACCACCACGAGGAACCTCATCTACGTGACGTCCATGGCCCACGCCAGGCGGCGCTGCGCCCGCGCCCTGCAGATCATCCGCAGGCAGGTCGGCGAGGTCGCGGTCGCCGCCGAGGTCGAGGAGATCGCCCGCTGGCTTGAGGAGTTCCACCCGCACTCGCTCGTGGAACTCGACTACGGCGGCATCGTCCATCTGATGGGCGACGACAAGCTCCAGGCCGACCAGTCGGTCGCGGAGATCGCCGCCGCGCTGACAGGTCTGGAGAACGGCGAGGAAGAGTTGGCCTACGCCATGTACCAGCGCGTGATCCTCCGCTGGAGATCAATACAACTTCTCGAATCAGCAAACTGAGTCGCAAATCATCCCTCTGACCTGCATAAGTAGGTTCGTCGATGACCGGTGACACGTCTACGAACTGAGTAGTTTGCCGTTTTCACTGCGATACCACGAAACGTGTCGCTAGAATCACCGAGCGTGACAACAACAGGTGCACAAGAGAGATGAGCCACTCAAAGGCTCGCCAATCGCTCTACGTGGCTGTATGGTCACATCGGGTGATGCCGCATATGGCCCGAACAGCCGCACGCAAGGGGCCATAGGGGGACAACATCCGTGACAAGCGTCAAGTCGCAGGATCGCTGTCGCCGGTCCACATGGAGGAGAGGCCGCACAAATGTCAGCTCGTACACCCGAGGCAGAGCCGCTGCTCACCCCGGCGGAGGTCGCAACCATGTTCCGGGTCGATCCCAAGACCGTCACCCGGTGGGCGAAGGCCGGGAAGCTAACGTCCATTCGCACACTCGGCGGACACCGCCGCTACCGGGAAACCGAGGTTCGCGCGCTGCTGGCGGGGATTCCGCAACAGCGCTCGGAGTAAGACGGGGGCCGTCACGGACCTAGGGGGGATCCAGCGCGCGCTCACGTCGGATTCGTGAGCGCGTGAGGCCACACGGGTTATGTGGGATGCGGCGTCGCCCGCCCGGCGCCGCCCCACATCGTCCCGTACGGCCCGGCCCCGAAACCTGGTCCCACCCCTGCCCCGGCCCCCATACTCCGCCCACACGCTCCGTAACCAACGGCCCGCCCGGTGATCTTCCGAGCCGGTCACGGTGCGTGTTCGGAGACCAGGTTCTCCAGCAACGGCACGACCCTCGGGTCGTGACCGGCCGCCACGCGGAGCGTGGCCACCATGTGGTCGACCAGTATGCGCTCGACCACCCGCCGGTCGACGTCGCGGCGCTCCAGCCAGTCGAGGGCCGTCGTCTCGACCGAGGCGATCCACGAACGCAGCGTGATCCGCAGGACGGGTCCGGGCTCCTCGACCCGCAACAGCCTCATCACCAGGCCCAGCAGGCGGTGCCGTACCCCGTCGACGATCTCGCCGACCTCGCCGCTGCGGTTGGCGGGGCCGCCTCTGACCAGTGCAGCGAAGCCTGTGGCGCGCTCCTCGACGAAGTCGAAGTAGCGTTCCAGCCCCACGGCGAGCCGCTCGACCGGGCCGCCGTTCTCGCTCGGTTGCAGACGCGCCTCAAGCTGGTCCGCCGCGCTGCGCAGCGCGGCCACGTAGAGCTCCTGTTTGCCGCCGAAGTAGTGGTAGACCAGCGCCCGCGACGTGCCCGCGGCCGAGGCGACGTCGTCGATGGAGACGTCCTCCGCGTCGCGCGCGCCGAACAGCTCAAGGGCCGCCGCCACGAGCTCCTCACGCCGCCGGTCGACGCTGAGCCTGCGCCGTGCGGGACGCGCGCCCCGCCCCGCGGGTCTGTCCCGTTCCCGTTCCTCGGCCCCGGATATCGAACCCACGTCCCGCACACTAGCCGAGCCGATCAAGGGGTGGCAGGGAGAAACAAGAGTCGTTTTCTGGGCTTTCGCCGTGGTGAGCCGCCATCTGGGTGACCGGAGTGGGGGGAAAGATCCAGGAAACAGCCTTCAGGCCGTACCCGATTCGTAACTCGATCGTTTTGAGTGACAGGTGCCCATCCACCACTTCCCGGGGGAGAGCCATGTCAGGACCACCGGTCAACACCACCGTCACCCGAGCGCGCGAGTTCGCCGACCCCGTCCTACAGGACGGCGCGGGGCCGCGTCCACGGCCCACGATCCGCAACGTGGCCGAGCGCGCCGGTGTCTCCAAATCACTGGTCTCGCTCGTGCTACGCGGATCGCCGCACGTCAGCGAGCACCGGAGGCAGGCGGTGCTCCAGGCGGCCAGAGAGCTCGGATACCGGCCGAACGCGGTCGCCCGCAGCCTCGTCGAGGGCCGCACCCACCTGGTCGGGGCGCTCGTCGCCGACCTGCACAACCCCTTCTACGCCGAGTTCCTCGACGGCCTGCAGGAGAGCCTGCACGGTGACGGCCTGCGGCTGCTCATCGGCAACAGCCAGTGGGACCCGGCCTTCGAGGACGAGGCGGTCGAGGCGTTCCTCGAACTGCGCGTCGACGGCCTCGTGCTGCTCGGCATCGCGCCCACCAGCGAGACGCTCGTCGAGGCCACCGGCTACACGCCGACGGTCGTGGTCGGCGAACGTGACATCGAGCTGGGCGGCGTGGACATCGTCGTGGACGACGACCAGCTCGGGGCGCGGCTGGCCATCGACCATCTCGTGGAACTCGGCCACCGCAGGATCGCCCACATCGAGGGCACCCGGTTCTCCTCGGGCCGCTTCCGGTGCGAGGGCTACCTGGTCGCGATGCGCAGGCACGCGCTGGCGCCGTACATCATGGTCGAGCAGGGCGAGTGCACCGAGGAGGGCGGGGCGGAGGCGGCGCGCAGGCTGCTGACCCGTGACCCCCGTCCCACCGCGATCTTCGCCGCGAACGACACGGTGGCGATCGGGGTACTCGCCGCCGCCGCCGAGCTTGGCCTGCGGGTGCCCGAGGACCTGTCGGTCGTGGGATACGACAATGTCCACCTCGCCGGGACCCAGCCGATCTCGCTGACGACCGTCGACCAGCCCCGCAGGGCGATGGGGCGCTCCGCGGCGGCGCTGCTGAGCGACCGGATCGGCGAGCCGGGCAAGGTCGCGCGGCTGCGCGAGATCACTCCCAAGCTCGTCGTACGGCGCAGCACGGGCCCCGCGCTGCCGTAGGGAGCCTGCCTGGAGCGTTACAGGTCCAGGCGGGCCCCAAGTCCCCGTCAAAAGCAGGTCAATCCTCGATGTCGCGAAGACACGCGGGTGTTGACTGCGATGTGACGAGGGGGTAGCAATGCGTGATCCTGAGCTGATTTCGTGCGCCCAACGGGCGGCCGCCGAGCTTGAGCGGGCATGGGCGCACTGGCGGGCCACCAGAGGGCGCGGCGAGGACACGGGCGCCGAGTCCGTCGCGAGCTACGTGGCCCATTCGATCGATCACCCCTGGGGCCGTCCGCGTGTGGTCCTCGGGCTGGACGCGGACGACGCCAGAGAACTCGCCGCTCTGCTGCAGAAGCAGGAGACGAGCGAGCGTGTCTGGTGACCGCCGGGGTCTCGGCGAGGTAACGGTCCCGGGCCACGTAGGTTGGGTGGTTGACGGTTCCTTCAAGGAGGATGAGCGTGACCAGCAAAGCACTCGTGGCCACTCTTGCTCTGTGCGGCCTTGGCGTCGCCGCCTGCGGCGGCACCACGGGCGGCACCGGCGCGGCCCCGGCGCAGAACGGCGGCCCCGCCACCGGTACGGCCTCGCCCGCCTCCGCGCTGTCGGAGCGGACGGCGACCCCGGCTCCTGAGACCCCGGCGACGGGCGGGAGCGTTCCCGCGGACCCGCTGAAGGGCAAGGTCGTGGTCATCGACCCGGGCCACAACGGGCAGAACTACCGGCACCCGGCGGAGATCAACAAGCAGGTCGACGTCCTGACCAAGAAGAAGGCCTGCGACACCACCGGCACCGAGACCAACAACGGTTACACCGAGGCGGCCTTCACCTGGGACGTCTCCCAGCGCCTGGCCAAGATCCTCAAGAGCAGGGGCGCGACGGTCAAGCTCACCCGGCAGAACAACTCGGGCTTCGGGCCGTGCATCACCGAGCGGGCCGCGGTCGGCAACAAGGCCCACGCCGACGCGGCGATCTCCATCCACGCCGACGGGGCTCCCGCCAACGGTCACGGCTTCCACATCATCATGCCGAAGAAGATCAACGGACCGGTCGACCCGGTGGTCGAGGCGTCCAAGAAGCTCGGCATCGACGTACGGAACGCCTACAAGGCGGGCACCGGGACGGCCTACTCCACCTACATCGGCGACAAGGCCCTCGACTCCCGCAACGACCTGGGCGGCCTGAACCTCTCCACGGTCCCGAAGATCTTCATCGAGTGCGGCAACATGCGCAACGCGGGGGACGCGGCGAATCTCCAGAGCCCGGCGTTCCGCCAGAAGGCCGCCCTCGCCCTTGCCAACGGGCTGCAGAACTATCTCAAGTAATGCGCGATCATGTTCGATTTGACATGATCTGATGCATGAATGCGCCGTTGCCACGTCCTGTCGCCTTCGAAACCTCCACCGACTCGTTCGAGCTCTCCCCGGGAGCTCCCGTCGCCGGCCCCGCCGATCTGGCCGGGGCCGTACGGCTGGCACTGTCCGTGCTCGACCTGAGGCCCGCGGGGGCGGGAGAGGCCGGAGCGGTCACGGTCGAGCACGACGCCGCGCTGGGCCACGAGGCCTACACGCTTGAGGTGACGGGCCAGGGGGTGCGGATCGCGGCAGGCGACCGCCAGGGGGCGTTCTACGCGGGCCAGACGCTGCGGCAGCTGCTGCCCGACGCGGCCTTCCGCGCCTCCCCCGGTGAGGACTGGAGCGTTCCCGGTGTCACCGTGCGGGACGCGCCGCGCCTGGCGTGGCGCGGGGCGCACCTGGACCTCGCGCGGCACTTCCTGCCCAAGCGGGAGGTGCTCAGGATGATCGACCTCATGGCGGTCCACAAGCTGAACCGGCTCCACCTGCACCTGGTCGACGACCAGGGGTGGCGGGTCGAGAGCCGGGCCTACCCCCGGCTGCACGAGGTCGGCTCACACCGGCCGCGCACGATCGTCGGGCACCACGAGGACGCGCCGGTCTACGACGAGGTGCCGCACGGCGGGTACTACACGCTGGACGACCTGGCGGAGATCTCCGGATACGCCCGCGCGCGGGCCGTGACGGTCGTGCCCGAGATCGACGTTCCCGGGCACGCCTGCGCGATCCTGGCGGCCTACCCCGAGCTCGACGCGCGGGCGACCGGCGGTAGGACCCCCGAGCCGTTCACCGTGCTCGACCGCTGGGGCATCTCGACCGCCATCCTGTCCCCGCTGCCGTCGACCGTCGACTTCCTGACCGTCGTCATCGACGAGATCCTGGGGGCTCTCGGCGAGACGCCGTACGTGCACATCGGCGGGGACGAGTGCGTGCTCGACGACTGGGCCGCCTCCCCCGAGATCGTCGCCTTCCAGGCGGAGCTCGGCCTGGAGAACGTGGGCGACCTGCACGCGTGGTTCCTGCGCAGACTCGCGGACGTGCTGGCCGAGCGGGGCAGCAGGGCCGTGGTGTGGGACGAGGCCTTCGTCAGCGGCATGCTGCGGCCCGACACGATCGTGATGCCCTGGCGCGGCCCCGGCGTGGCGCGGCGGGCCGCGCAGGCCGGGCACGACGTGGTGCAGACCCCGGTCTTCCCGCTGTACTTCGACTACGCGGAGGCGGCCTCCGAGGAGGAGCCGCTGGCCATCGGCGAGACCATCACCGTCGGCGACGTCGTGGCCTACGAGCCCGCGCCGTCGTCGTGGACGGACGCGCAGCGGGAGCACGTGATCGGGGCGCAGTTCCAGCTGTGGAGCGAGCGGCTGCCCGACGCCAGGGCGCTCGACTACCGGGCGTGGCCCAGGGGCTGCGCGCTGGCCGAGATCGCCTGGTCGGGCACGCCCGGGGCCGACTTCGACGCCCGGCTCGAACGGCACCTGCGCAGGCTGGACGCGCTCGGCGTCGAGTACCGCCCGCTGTCCGGGCCGCGCCCGTGGCAGCTCGGCGGCGCCGGTCCGCGCCGCCACCGCCCCGGCTTCGTCAACGTAGAGGACGTCATGAAGCGCCTTGAGGGCATGACCCACGACGCCGACTCGACCCGGCCGAGCATGTGACGGTACGGCCCGGCACCGGGAACCACGACCGGTCCCCGGTGTGAGGGTCACGGCCCTCGCGAGAGATCGTCCCCGCCGTGGCCCCGGCTCCCGTGGAGGCCGGGGTCACGGGCTCCACGAGGGTGGCCGTGGACGTCGCGGCGGGAGGGCCGGACGGACGAGGGGCGTGGGGTGCGGGGCGCGGGGCGCGCCGGGGTCGGCGGGTGGCGCCGGGGGGCATGCCGTACGAGAAACGGGTGGGCGGTCAGCCCTCCACCTTGTAGCCGGCCTCCTCGATGGCGGCGCGGATGGCGGCGTCGTCGAGGGCCTCACCGGAGACGTCGACCCGGCCGCTGGCCAGGTCGACCTCGACGCCGGTCACGCCGGGGACCTCACCGACCTCCTCCTTGACCGAACTCACGCAGTGGCCGCAGGTCATGCCGGTGACGGTGTATGTGCTCAGGCTCATCACGCCTCCAGGTGTCGAGGTTTACCCTCCCAGGGTATTACCTCAGCCCGCGGTGCGGCCGATGATCTGGCGCACATCCGTGACACGGTGCCTCCGCAGGCGCCGTGACAGGTCGCGGTTGATCCGCCAGGCCCACAGCGGTCCTTCGTAGATCATGCCGGTGTAGCCCTGCACCAGGGTCGCCCCGGCCAGCAGGCGCTCCCAGACGTCGTCGACGCCCTCGACGCCGCCGACGGAGACCAGCACGAGGCGGTCACCGACCCGTGCCCTGAGCCTGCGCAGCACCTCGATCGAACGGGCCCGCAGCGGACGCCCCGAGAGGCCGCCCGTCTCGGTGCTGCTCACGCCCTGGCGGCTGATCGTGGTGTTGGTGGCGATGACGCCGTCGAGCCCGAGTTCGAGGGCCAGGTCGGCGACGGCGTCCACGTCCTCGTCGGCCAGGTCCGGTGCGATCTTGACGAGCAGCGGGGTGCGCCTCGGCGTGCCGTCGGCGACCTCCTTGACCGCCCGCAGCAGGGGACGCAGCAGTTCGACGGCCTGCAGGTCGCGCAGACCCGGGGTGTTGGGCGAACTGACGTTGACCACCAGGTAGTCGGCCAGCGGGGCGAGCTCCTTGGCGCTGGTCACGTAGTCGTCGACGGCCTGGGACTCGGGCACGACCTTGGTCTTGCCGATGTTGACGCCGACCACGACGGGGACCCCGCGGGTCCTGCCGAGGGCCTTGGCCGCGGCGACGGCACCGGCGTTGTTGAAGCCCATCCTGTTGATGATCGCCCGCTCCCTGACCAGGCGGAACAGCCTGGGCCTGGCGTTGCCCGGCTGGGCGTGCGCGGTGATCGTACCGACCTCGACGTGGCCGAAGCCGAGCGCGGACATGGCCTCGACGCACCTGGCGTCCTTGTCGAACCCCGCCGCGAGCCCGAAGGGGCTGGGGAAGTGCACGCCGAAGGCCTGCACCCGCAGGGCGGGATCGCGCGGGGCGAGCCTGCGGTGGACGAGCCGCTTGACCACGGGGGCCACCGACAGCAGGCGCAACCCACCGACCGTCAGGTGGTGGATGTCCTCCGGGTCGATGCGGCTGAGGACCTGCGTGAACACGATTCGATACATCACGGATCAGGGTAGTCCCCCGGCGGGACGCGGCCCGCCCCGGCCATGCCGTACGGGATCGGAGCGGCGTGTCCACGAAGACGTCACCGTGTCGCGGGTCCGGCGGGCACCGTATATTGCCGTCAACAGATCGTTAAGCGTTCGGCAAACTGGGGGCGGCAGGGTGTGGACATGAGCATCCTGTCACGTTCGACCATCATCCGCAGGCGCCGCGCCCTGGTGCACATCGTGCTCAGGGACATGGCCGAGACCGGTGACACCACGGTCCCTCCGTGGTGGGAGGCGGACATCGAGCAAGAGTTCGGCGGCCTGAGCGGGTTCCTGGCCGAACTGAGCCGCCAGTGGTGGACGGCCTACGCCGCGCACCTGGACGCGCTGATCGAACTCGGCTGGGACGAGCCCGCCCAGGCGTGGGCCGACGTGGCCGAGCAGATGCCGCAGTTACGGGCGGTGCTCGACTCCTACCTCGACGAGTCAGCCTTGGCCGAGGCCGAGCGGCGGCACTGCGACGTGCTGCGCTGGACCACCCGGCGGGAGAGCAGAAGCGCCGCTTGAAGAGCGTTCCGGGAGTCCCTGCCTGAGGATCTCTGATCGAGACGGCCGGGCCCCGCAGCGCCGATGGCGCGCCGTTCCCGCCGTGCGCGGGTCGAATCCCTGGCATATCCGTCCCCTTTCGGGTAGCGATGGATGATGGCCAGGACACTCGGAGAGCGCAGCCGTCAGGATTCCGACCGCCGCCTGGGGATGCGGCTGACGTTCGCGGTCGGGGCCGTGGCACTGTTCTCGGTGCCGTTCGTCCTGTTGCTCGTGCTCGTGCTGATCTCCTTCGAGCCGTTGAACGACCTCGACGAGACGATCGCCACCGGACTGCACGCCTACGTGCTGGCCGACCCCGGCTACGCGCGCCTTCTCGGGGCGTGGACCGACATCCTGGGCCCCAACACCTGGCGTGTGCTCGTGGTCGCCGTCGCGGCCTGGGCGTGGTACCGAGGAGCGCGCCGCCCCGCGGTCTGGGCGGTCGTCACGATCGCGGCCAGCGGTGTGCTGAACGTGTTGATCAAGGAGGTCGTCAACCGGGCCAGGCCTGTCCTGCCGGACCCGGTCTCCTGGGCACCGGGGTCGTCGTTCCCCTCCGGGCACGCGATGGCGGCGGCCACGGGGGCGAGTGTGCTCGTGCTGATGCTGCTGCCCCGGCTGAGGGGCCCGGCGTCCAGAGCCGCCGCCTGGACTCTCGCCGCGGTGCTGGCGGTCTTCGTGGCGTACACGCGGGTCGCGCTCGGCGTCCACTGGTTCAGCGACGTGATCGCGGGGCTCGCGCTGGGGGTCGTGGTGACCGCGGGGACGACGGCGGGGTTCGAGCGGTGGCGGCGGGAGGAGGGGCGCAGGCCCGCGGAGCCGTACGTCGAGGGGGTCGAGCCGGAGGCGTTCTCCCGGGGTGACCGCGAGTAACCGTCACGGTGGTGTCGTCCCCGGGTTCGAACGTCGTGATCTCCTTCCGATGGCTCTCACCTGAGGAAACGTCGCCACAGATTCTGACAAAGATCAGCAATGGGTGCCGTCAATCTAGTGATATGCCACCGTTTACTGAATTTTCCACTCAAAGCCGGGGGGCGACATGGATGATGAAGGCAAAAAGGTTTGTTGCCAGAGTCACACCGCTCGATCCCCCACACTGGTCCTTCGAAAGCCCACAATGGCCATCGCAGGGTTCGTGACACATGGATAAGATCAAGAAAAATCACCCAATATCACGATCTGTGCGCATTGGACTACTTTAGGCTACGAAGTAGGATAGAAATCCTTAATGGAAGATTAAGTATTTTCCAGCAAGGAACCAGCAGCCGGCCGGACATCTAAGGTTCGACGGCTAACCCTCGAAAGGAAGCCGTCCCATGGATCGACAGCCGATTGTCTGCAATACCTGCACGGGTGTTCTTCTCACCACGGACTCCCGTGACTACACCCCGCAGCGCGGACGCCTGATCGTCACCAACGGTTACTGCTCCTGCCCGGCCGCACAGAAGGCCGCCTCCGTGGTCGTCTCGGCCGCCCTGCCCGCCGCTCCCGAGCCCGTCGCGCAGCGCCCGGTGCCCGAGACGGCGATGGCGAGCGCCTGAGCCACATGCTCGGACGCCTCGTACGGCCTGGCGGCCGTGACGCGTCGGCCCCGGTAGTGCTTTAGTGCCCCATGGTGCCCCGCGGTGTTTCAGCAGTGCCCTGGAACACCCCGGTAGTGCTCCAGGGGTGCTCTCAGCCGTACAGGGAGGCGACCACGGCCAGACCGCTCGTCCCGGCCGGCCCTGCCAGTCCGGCCAGGGCAGGGGCGGCGGTGATCCGGTTCCTCGTGGGAGAGACGCTGACCGGCGTCACACGTGGGGCGTTCCGCACTTCATGGACGGTGTCGGGAGCGTCGCTCCTGGGTACTCAGAGGCGGGATCGCCTCGACGCGAAGCGCCGGAAGTAGGCATGATCTAGGCTCATCAGCGAGAAACCATTGAAGGCCGGGCGGCCGGGACGGGGTGCACGTGGTCGCGGAGGACGTGGAACAGCCGGCCAGGGGCAGCGACAAGAAGAAGGGCTCTCTCTGGCGGGAGTTGCCCATCATGATCGTGGTCGCCCTTCTGCTGGCCCTGCTGATCAAGACCTTCATCGTCCAGGCGTTCTACATCCCGTCCGGATCGATGGAGAACACGCTCCAGATCAACGACCGGGTCCTGGTCAACAAGCTCGTCTACCGGGTGCGCGACATCGAGCGCGGTGACGTGGTGGTCTTCTCCGGCGTCGACTCCTGGCAGGACGAGGTCGAGTTCGAGGAGCCCTCGAACCCGGTCACCGGCGCCCTCAACTGGGTCGGCTCCCTCTTCGGCCTGGTCCCCACGGAGAAGGACTTCATCAAGCGGGTCATCGGCGTCCCCGGTGACAAGGTGAAGTGCTGTGACGGTCAGGACCGCATCACGGTCAACGGCGTCCCCCTCGACGAGAAGGCCTACCTGTTCCCGGACAACAAGCCCTCGACGACGCCGTTCGAGATCACCGTGCCGCCCGGGCGGCTGTGGGTGATGGGCGACCACCGGATCGTCTCGGCGGACTCGCGCGCCCACCAGGGTGACCCCGGTGGCGGCGCCATCCCGATCGACCATGTGATCGGCCGCGCCTTCGTGATCGTCTGGCCGTTCTCGCACGCCGGCATCATCTCCATCCCCGACACCTTCTCCCAGCCCGCGCTGAACGCGACGGCCGCCCTCGGTTCCGAGGCTCCGCTGTTGCTCGGCGCCGCGGTCGCGGTGCCCCTCGTCCGCCTGCGCACCCGCAGACGGCTGCGCCGCCGCCGCTGACTCCCCGGTAGGCCCCTCCGGTAACCCCCGATTCCCCCGCGAGGCCGTGGGGGAGGTTTTACGGCGTGGTGTTCCCCCTGGTCAGCGAAGTACGACAAGGATGGAAACAGGGGACATGGGGGAGGCAGCACGATGCAGTACAACGCCGACCAGCGGCCTGTGGTCGCCGGATACGACGGTTCCGAGGCGAGTGAACGGGCGCTCAGGTGGGCCGCCGAGGAGGCCCGGCTGCGTTTCGCCCCGTTGGTCGTCTGTCACGCCTGGCAGTGGTCCCAGGGAACGCCGGTGCCACTGGCCAGCATGGAGACCGTGCAACGCCTCGGTAGTCAGGTGCTCGACAAGGGCGTCGACCTGGCGCGGCGGCTGGCTCCCCGGATCGAGGTCAGGACCTCGCTCGACCTGGGCTCGCCGTCCGTCGTCCTGATGAGCGAGTCCGGCGCCGCCGACCTGCTGGTGGTCGGCAGACGTGGCTCCGGCGGCTTCGCGGAGCTGCGGATCGGCTCGACGGCCGTACAGCTCGCCGCGCACGCCTACTGCCCGGTCGCCGTCGTCGGGGAACGGCCCGGCCCTCCGACGAACCTGGTGGTCGTCGGGGTCGACGCGACCGCCCCTGAGCGGCTGGAGCTGCGGCTGGCGTTCGAACAGGCGTGGCTGCGCAAGGCGTCGCTGCGGGCGATCTGCCTGCTCCCCGAGGAGGCGCGGGACACCCGGGAGTACATGGTCGGCTTCCGGCGGGCCGTCTCGATCCTTGAGGAGAGATACGGCCAGGTGAACGTGGAGACCACCGTCGTGGACGACGCCCACGTCGCGGCCCTCCAGCGGGCGGCCCAGGACGCGGACCTGGTGGTCGTCGGGGACCGTGGCTGGGACGACCCGGCCGAACTGCCGCTCGGTGTGCTCTGCCAGGCGTTGCTGCGCGGGGCGCCCTGCCCGGTCGTCGTGACCCCCTCCCACCGGCCGCTCAGCGCCTCGCGATAGCGCCGGGCCCGCCCAGCGCCTCCCTGACGTTCCGAACGCGTCCCGGTGGCCGGGTCACAGGGGGTCGGTCGCCGGGTTGCGCCACGTACGGCCGCCGAACCTGCCGCGTTCCGCCCTGATGATGTGGATGACCGCGTTGATGAGGGCCAGGTGGGTGAAGGCCTGGGGGAAGTTCCCCAGGTGACGCCCGCTGAGCGGGTCGATCTCCTCGGCGTAGAGGCCGAGCGGGCTGGCGAAGGAGAGCACCTTCTCGCAGAGCCTGCGCGCCCTGCGGTGCTCCCCGATCTCGGTCAGGGCCGAGACCAGCCAGAACGAGCAGATCGTGAAGGTCCCCTCCTCACCGGTGAGGCCGTCGTCCGTCTCCTTGGGCAGGTAACGCAGCACCAGGTCGTCCACGGTCAGCTCGTCGGCGACGGCGAGCACGGTGTCGCGGACCCTGGGGTCGTCCGGCGGCAGGAAACCGACCAGCGGGATGAGCAGGAGTGAGGCGTCCAGGGTGTCGGAGTCGTAGTGCTGCCTGAAGACCCCCCGCTCGCTGACGCCGTTGGCGCACACGTCGGCGTGGATCTCGTCGGCGATCTGCCTCCAGCGGGCGACCAGGGTCGCGTCCTGGCGGAGCCTGGCCAGCCGTACTCCCCTGTCCACGGCGACCCAGCACATGACCTTCGAGCTGGTGAAGTGCCGCGGTTCGCCACGTACCTCCCAGATGCCCCGGTCGGGCTCGCGCCAGTATCTGATCGCGGACTCGACCTGCCGCCGCAGCACCGGCCAGATCCGCTCGTCGAGACGGTCCCTGGACCGGGTGTGGATGTAGAAGGAGTCGAGGACGGCTCCCCAGACGTCGTTCTGCCGGTGGTCGTAGGCGGCGTTGCCGACCCGGACGGGCCGGGAGCCCTCGTAGCCCTCAAGGTCGTCCAGGACGTGCTCCGTGAGGACGCGCTCGCCGTCGACGCCGTACATGACCTGCAGTTCCTCGTCGCGTTCGGCGACGTCGGCGATGAACCAGAAGAAGTCGTCGGCCTCCCAGTCGAAGCCCAGCGTGTACAGGCCCCACAGGGCGAAGGTCGAGTCCCTGATCCAGCTGTAGCGGTAGTCCCAGTTGCGGTCGCCACCGGGTGTCTCCGGCAGGGAGGTGGTCGCCGCCGCGACCAGGGCGCCGCTCGGGGCGAAGGTCAGGCCCTTGAGGGTGAGGGCGCTGCGTTCGAGGAAACTCCGCCACGGGTGGTCGGGGAAATCTCCCCTGGCCAGCCAGTGCTGCCAGTGGTGCGCGGTCCACACGAGCCTGTCGTACGCCTCGTCGAAGGTGTAGGGCGGCTCGTGGGCGGTCCAGGTCAGCGCGCAGAAGCGGGTGTCGCCCTCCTTCAGGAGGGTGCGCGCCGTGGCCCGCGTCGCCTCGAAGCCCAGCCGCATGTCGGTGGTGAGCCTCAGTTCGAGGGACTCCCCCTCGGCCCTGGCGACTCCCTGGTGGTAGCCCCGGTCGGTGTAGGACCAGCGGCCGGGGGTGCGGCCGTAGCCGAACATGGGTTCGCAGTCCAGGGTGACCTGCGCCTCCCCGCTGACGCAGCGCACCGTGCGCAGCAGGACGTGGCTGGCGTCGTAGTCGGTCGGCGCCCTGCGGTGGGTGTGGGACAGCTCGTCGTCGTGGTGCCACGGGCCGACGACCAGCAGGTCGCGCACGACGATCCAGCCGGTCGGGGTGCCCCAGCTCGTCTCCAGGACCATGGTTCCCGGCAGGTAGCGGCGTGCCGCGGGGACCCTGATGTCGGCGGGGCCGAGGCGGAAGCCCCCGGCGTCCCGGTCCAGGAGGGTGGCGAACACGCTGGGCGAGTCGATCCGTGGCAGGCACAGCCATTCGACGTTCCCGCTCGGCGCGACCAGGGCCGTCGTCTCACAGTCGGACAGGAACGCGTAGTCCGCGATCGGAGGGAACGGAGAGCAGTCGCGGAGCACACCTGTCAGGGGGTTCACCGTCATCGGATCCCGCCTTCCCGACCTGCCGCGAGCCGGTCGTCTCCTTCCACTCTAGGCACGAAACCGCAGGTGAGAAAGGCCGCCCCTCAGTCGTCGCGGGGTCCCGGCAGGGAGATCCTGAGCCTGCGCAGCGCGGCGGCGAACTCCTCGGCGGGGTCGCCGAGATAGCTCCACGGGGCACCGCGCCCGACCCGGTTGCCGACCTGCCTGAGGTGCCTGGCCGCGAGGTCGTGCGTGCTCGCCTCGCGGACGAAGACGGCCCCGAACAGGTGGTGGGCCTCGAAGTCGCGGGGGTGCGCGGCGGCGTGGGCCGTCCAGCGGCGTTCGGCGTCCTTCAGTTCTCCGACGACCCGCTCGGAGAAATACCGCATGCTGAACTTCATGTAGGCCATCATCTTGTTCTCGGCCACGAGACGGCGTTCCTCGGCGCGTAGATACTCCAGGTGCGCCAGTGCCAGCATCGCGGTGAGCGGATTTCCCCGGGGCGCGGACGCCGCCGCTTCCCGGGCGTGGGAGAACATCTCCTCGTGGGAACCGCCCCACTTCTCGGAAAGCGCCTGAATCCGGGCCCAGTGGGCGGAGAAGAGCGTGGCGGAACGGGAGACGGTCTCCTCCCAGATCTCGTCCTCCTCGGCCCGGTCGAACTGCATGCCCAGGGCGAACCAGATCATGGACTCCCACGGCACGGGGTCGTACGGACGCAGTCTCGCCGCCTCCATGAGCGGTTCGTGGGCACCGGACAGGGTGGCGAAGAACATCTTGAACCGGTCCTCATCCACCTCCCCCGCCAAGCCGCCGCCCCGGATGACCCACGCCTCGTCGATGACCGTACGGCCGAGCCAGAGCAGGATGTCGGCCCGGTCACGGGACCCGGCGAGCAGTTCGGCGATGCCCTGGCTCCTGCCGACCGCGGCGCGGCTGAGCGCGTCGAGCCGCAGTGAACGTAACTCCGGGTCACCGTGGGTCTCCCCGAGGAGGACGAGCCCCGCGTTCAGATAGCCTTCCTCGACCGCCTCGACGGCTGCGTCAAGGGCGATGTCGTTCCAGAGACGCCCGACGACGAAGGCGTCTCCGGCAGATCGTCCGCCTTTCCGGCGCCGGAAGATTCTCATAGAAGGCCCTTTTTAGCACTTCACGATTGCCAACGTGATCGAAAAACACAAAAGTCGCGATCAACGGTCCATATGACATACCAGAAATATGACTTTATGGAGAGATTCGCTGGAGAATCCGGTCCGGGTAATCGAGGGATCCGGCGTACCGCCCGGGGAAAACCGGTCTGAGGGAAAAGCGACGGCGCGGAAAGCGAAAGGCCGTGCCTTCAGGACCTGGAGCGTTCACCACGGGTGATTCTGGATGATCGCCCCGTGCACGGCAGTGGATGATCGGATACGGTGCGGCCACGTGACACGGAACCGGAACGTCGAGGGACTCCTGTTCGACCTCGACGGCACACTGCTCGACCACGACACGGCCGCGGCGACGGCCTTCACAGCGGCTCTCAAGGGGGCTCTCGCAGGGGTCACAGGGGCTCTCGCGGGGGTCGCGGGGGCGGACGTCGACCACGAGGCGGCGCGGCGGCGCTGGGCCGAGCTCGAACACCACGCCATGGACCGTTATCTCGCCGGTGAACTCACCTTCACCGGACAGCGCCGCCTGCGCGTGACCACTCTCTTCGCCGAGATCGGCCTGGGGTCCTGGGACGAGGCCAAGGCGGACACCTGGTTCGCGGGCTACCTGCGGCACTACGAGGCCGCCTGGCGTGCCTTCCCCGACGTCGCGCCCTGCCTGGCCGTACTGGCCGGGGAGGCCGTCCGGCCGCGGCTCGGGGTCCTGACCAACGGGGACGCCGCCCAGCAGCGTGACAAGCTCCGCAGGATCGGGCTGGGTACGGCGCTGCCCGTGCTGGTCACGTCGAGCGAGGTCGGCGTCGCCAAGCCACGGGCGGAGATCTTCCACGCGGCCTGCGCGGCGCTCGGGCTGCCACCCGGGCGGGTGGCCTACGTCGGTGACAGGCACGACGTGGACGCCGCCGCGGCGAACGCCGCCGGGCTGTACGGCGTCTGGCTGAACCGGGCGGGCGCCCCGGTTCCCGCCGGGCTGCCCGCCGTACGGTCCCTGGAGGAGGTGCCCGCCCTGCTCGGGTTCGGTCAGCCGTACGGCGGCGCGGCCGGGTGACGGGTCAGGGGCCGGCTCGGCGGAGCCGTTCCTCGCGGCGATCTCCAGCGCCTCAGGCGGGCGCCTCGAAGGAGAAGGTGTCCACCAGCCCCCGCCTGCCCGTCTCGGTGAGGTGGACGACCCGGGGCGAGACGCCGTACCGCAGCCAGTCGAGGGTGAAGAAACGGCCGGTGAGCGCCGCCCCCAGTCCTCCTGCGAGGTGGTGACGCCGCTCGCTCCAGTCGACGCAGTAACGCACGACCGGGCGCCGCCCGGTGCTCAGGTGAGCGACGTCGATGCCGAAACGGCCGAAGACCTCCCCGCCCGTCCCGGTCAGGTGGTACTCCAGGGCCCGGCCGTAGGCGGCGGGCAGGTCGTCCCCCCGGCCGTCCTCCTCGGTCTTCGGTACCCCGGTGAGCAGCCCCTGGCTGACGAAGGTCTCCATGAGCCCGACACCGAGGGACCCGGCGAGGTGGTCGTAGCAGGTACGCGACCTGCGCAGGGCGTTCTCCCTGCTGCCGACCCGCAGCGAGGCGACGGGGGCCGGGACGGCCGGGGCGACGACCGCCAGCGCCTCAAGCGCCGCGGAGACCTCGGCACTCGCCAGGCGGTAGTAGTGGTGCCGCCCGCGCTGCTCACCGACGACCAGGCCGGCCTCGGTGAGCCGCCGCAGGTGCACGCTCGCGGCCAGCGGACGGCCGCCGGAGAGCGCCTTGAGCATGTGGGCGCGGGAGGCGCTGGCGATCAGGCGCGCCGCGCGGGCGATGTCCGGGTCACGTCGTGGATGCTCCACGGCGCGAACGTACATCAACGGTTAGACAGATGACTAAGTGACCCGGGGCGACCATGCGGTCATGATTGCAACCGACCGTCGGGTCCCCGCCGAGCGGCTGGTCTGGCCCCCGCTCGTCGCGCTGAGCCTCGGCTACTTCCTGGTCATGCTCGACGTCACCGTCGTCACCGTCGCGGTCCCCACCATCAGGGAGTCCGTGCACGCCGACGCCCCGGCCACGGCCTGGGTCGTGGACGGCTACAGCACGGTCTTCGCGGGCCTGCTGCTCCTCGGCGGCGGCCTCGGCGACCGGCTCGGGCACCGCGGGGTCTTCCTGACCGGCCTCGGCGTCTTCACCGTCGCCTCCCTCGGCTGCGGCTTCGCGACGACCTCCGTGCCGCTGATCGCGTCGCGGATGCTCCAGGGCGTCGGCGGGGCGCTGCTGGTACCGACGTCGCTGGCGCTGCTGGCCGCCGCCTACCCCGTACGGGCGACCCGGGCCAGAGCTCTGGGGGTGTGGGCCGGCGTCGCCGGGGTCGCCTTCGCCGCCGGCCCCCTGGTCGGCGGTCTCCTCGTGGCCGGGCTGAACTGGCGGGCCGCGTTCTGGATCAATGTGCCGGTGGCGCTGCTCGCCGTATGGCTCACCCTGAGGCACGTCCCGGCCCCGGCCGTCCGCGCCTCGGGTCGCGGGCTCGACCCCGTCGGGCAGGTCCTGGGCGTCGTCGGCCTGACGGCGCTCGCGGGCACGCTCAACGAGGCCGGTGCCCGGGGCTGGACGTCGCCGCCCGTGCTCGCCGCCTGCGGGGTGGGGATCGTGGCGCTCGGGCTGTTCGTCCTGGTCGAACGGCGCCTTGAGGCCACGCCCGGCGCCGGTTCCGCCCCCCTGCTGCCGCCCTCGCTCTTCCGCTCCCCCGGCTTCTCCCCGGCCGCCGCGGTCGGGGTGCTGCTCAACCTCGGCTACTACGGGATGCTCTACCTGTCCACGCTGTACTTCCAGAACGAGCGCGGCTACGGCGCCCTCGGCACCGGGGTCGCGCTGCTGCCGACCGTGTGCATGGCGGTGTTCGCCGCCCCGCTCTCCGGCCGCCTCACCGCGCGCCACGGCCCCCACGCCCCGATGGCCGGGGCGCTGCTGCTCGGCGCGTTCGGCTTCCTCGGCTGGCTGGTCGCCGGTCCCGACACCCCCTACTGGCAGTTGCTCTTCGCCCTGGTCGCCACCGGTCTGGCCACCCCGACCACCGTCCCGGCCGCGACCGCCGCGATCGTGCAGGCCGCGCCGGACGCCAACGCGGGCGTCGCCTCGGCGGTGTTCAACGTCGCCAGACAGATCGGCAACTCCGTCGGCGTCGCCCTGTTCAGCACCCTCGCCACGACGTCCGCGCCGCTGGTCTCCGGCCTCCACACGGCCGCCCTGATCGCCTCAGGCGCCTTCTTCGCCGGGGCGTTCCTGGCCCTGATGTCCTGGCGCGCCAACCGTGTCCCGGTCCCCCTGTGAACCGCGGCGCCGTACGGCGAGCACCACCACCGGCACGGCCAGGAGCGCGAGCGTTCCCCCCGCCCACATGACGCCGGAGACCGCGACGGTGTCGACGACCCGGCCGCCGAGCAACGCGCCCAGGGAGATGGCCGCGTTGAAGACGGCGACGAACAGCGCCGACCCGGCCTCCGGAGTCTTCGGCGCCGCCGTGAGCACCCATGTCTGCATACTGACCGAAACCCCTCCGTAGGCCAGCCCCCACGCCGCCAGCGAGACGACGACCGCGGCCCGCGTCTCACCGGCGAGCGGGACCGCGAGCATGCAGACGCCGAGCAGCCCGGCCACGGCCAGGACCGTGCCGTACCGGGCCCGCACGACGACGGCCCCGGCGACGAAGTTCCCCATCACCCCGGCCAGGCCGTACGCCAGGAGCAGGGTGCCGACGAGACCGGGGCCGACTCCGGAGACCTGCTCAAGGACGGGCCTGACGTAGGTGTAGGCCGCGAAGTGGCCGGTCACCATCAACAGGACGACGACCAGGCCGAGCCGTAGCCGGGTGTTGTGGAGCAGGCCGGGCAGCTCCCGCGCCCTGACCGTCCCGAGGGCGGGCAGCGGCGGCAGCGTCAGGACCAGCGCGACCAGCAGGACCAGCGCGAGCACCCCGAGCGCGGCGAACGCCGGGCGCCAGCCCACGAGTTCACCGGCGAACGTCCCCGAGGGCACGCCGAGCACGGAGGCCAGGGAGACGCCGCTGAAGATCAGCGAGGTGGCCGTCCCCGCCCGCTCCGGCGCCAGCCGTGCCCCCAGCCCCGCCGCGACCGCCCAGAAGCCGCCGATGGACAGCCCGACCAGGACGCGGGCGGCCAGCATGACGGCGAACACCGGGGCCAGCGCCGAGAGCAGGTTGGCCACGGCCAGCAGCGCCGCCAGCGCGACCAGCACCCGGCGCCGGTCGAGCCCGCCGACGGCCACCACGAGCACCGGTGCCACGATCGCCCCGACAAGGCCGGGGACCGTCACCACCAGGCCCGCCGTACCCGCGGAGACGCCGAGTTCCGCGCTCATCGAGGTGAGCAGCCCGACCGGCAGCATCTCGGTCGTGACGACGGAGAAGGTGCCCAGGGCGACGGCGACGACGGCGGTCCAGTTCCCGGTCCTCGCCGGGGTTCGCATCGTTGTGAACATGTCGCCAAGCCTGTGCCGCCGCCGGGCCGGGAACAACGACGAAGATCGCATCCTTACATTAACCGGGCTAATCGATTTGGGGACGCGCGGTGCCTGAGCTGGAGATGAGAGAGCTTGAGTGCTTCCTCACGCTGAGTGAGGAGCTGCACTTCGGGCACGCCGCGGAACGGCTGCGCGTCTCCCAGGGGCGGGTCAGCCAGCTCCTGCGTTCGCTGGAGCGCAGGATCGGCGCCCGCCTCCTCGAACGCACCAGCCGCCGGGTACGGCTCACCCCGCTCGGCGAGCGTTTCCTGACGGACCTGCGTCCGGCCTACGACGCCCTGCGGCAGAGCGTCGAGCGCGCCAGGACCGGGGCGCGCGGCGTCGAGGGGATCGTGCGGATCGGCTTCTCCGGCTTCCTGAACGAGCAGGTCATGACGGCGATCAGGGCCTTCGAGGACCGGCACCCCGCCTGCGAGGTCGAGACCGTGGAGTACCCGCTGGCCGACCCGTTCGGCGGCGTGCGCCGGGGCGAGGTCGACGCGGCCGTCGTCCCCGCCCCGGTCAGGGAGCCCGACCTGCTCGCGGGACCGCTCTTCTCCAGGGAGCCGATGACCCTGGTGGTGTCCGGTCGCCACCCCTTCGCGGGCCGGGAGTCGATCTCCGCCGAGGAGCTCGCCGACTGCGTGCTCGTCGACATCGCGGAACCCGCCCCGCGCTACTGGCGCGACCTGCAGGTGCCCGCCGTCACCCCCGGCGGCAGGCCCGTGCCCCGGGGGCCCGGGGTCAGCACCCTGCAGGAGGCGCTGACGCTGATCGCCGCCGACCGGGGAGCGATGCTGCTCTGCGCGCCGAGCGCCCGCTACCACGGCCGCCCCGACATCGCCTTCGTCCCCGTCACCGGCCTGCCGGACTCCGCGCTGACGCTCATCCGGCACCGCGACAACGAGACCGCCTCACTGCGCGCCCTCGGCGACGCCCTCGCCGTGTGAGCCGCGGCGCAGCGTGTACCCCCGGGTGACCGCGACGAGATCACCGTCCTCCCTGGTCGCCGCGACCAGCCCCGGGGGCCGGGGCACGAAGCCGGGCACCGTGGACAGGCCGTCGGTCTCGGAGATCGCGATGACGCGGACCCGCTCGGCGGGCGACAGCCGTACGGTGACCCTGACTCCCTGGGAGGGGATGCCGCGGAAGCGGATCTCACTCGGCCAGGTGCCCGCGCGTGTGCCGGTGACCGGGACGCCCGCCTGGCCGAACCGGCCCGCGGACACACCCGCCCAGGTGATCGGGTGGTCCAGCCGCAGCGTCACCGAACGGGCTCCCCGGCCCGCTGTTACGCGCATCGTGAGCGTGCCGCCGTCGTAGGAGGACACGACGACCCTCGGGCCGTCGGCCCTGATCACCGGGGCGGGGCCCGTCCACAGTGCCCCCCGCGCGTAGCCGGGCGGCAGCCCCTCAACGGCACGCGCCGAGACGTATCGCCCGGTCCACCCGGCGGGTTCGGGGTCCGCGCTGGCCCAGTGCGCGACGCGGGTGTCGGCGTCCATGACATAGGCCAGGTGCGTACGGCGTGGCCGCTCGGCGTCGAACCCGTCCACGGCCAGCCCCGTGCCGACCAGGCAGACGGCCAGGACGGCCGCCGTCACCGGCACACGCCTCAGGGGTACGGCGGGGCCGGGCTGGAACAGCTCGACGAGCGGCGAGACGCCCAGCCAGAACAGCGCCAGCACCAGGGCTCCCACCCCGCCGAGCGCCAGGCCCATCCCGTCGAAGGCGTTCCAGGCCAGGGAGGGCAGCACCGCGGCGGCCGTGACCGGCCCCGGCGTCGTCGCGACCGCCCGTACCCAGGCCGGTGCGCCGGTCACGGACGCCGCCAGCGCGCCGAGCGCGCCCAGCAGCGCGGGCAGGGTGAACAGGAAGGCCGCTCCCGGGGCGAACCAGGCGCACAGCGCGCCCAGCCCGGCCGTCCAGACCAGTACGGCCGTCGACAGCGCGGCCGGGCCGAGCCTGCGGCGCAGCGGCAGGTACCAGCAGAGCACCGCCAGCGCGGACAGGGCCGCGATCGCCGCCTCGAAGGCCTGCGGGCGGTGCAGAAGCCCGCCCATCGTGTCGTACTCGGGCCGCAGGCCGACCAGTAGTTCCCACAGCCCCTGGGCCATGGCGACCGAGGCGAGCAGCGGCAGGACCGCCGAGACCGTCGCGACCGCCAGCCGGGGAAGGGTGAGCAGCCGCCGTACCCGGCCGAGGACCACCAGGCCCGCGACCGCCAGTACGGCCAGCACCGCCAGGGGCGGGACGGCCGTGCCCGGGTAGGTGATCATGACGCCGAGGGCGCGGAAGTAGGTGACGTCGTGGTCGGAGGTCAGCGTCCGCAGGTCGGCGCCGCCCAGGGCGCGGGTCAGCGCCAGCATGGTGGAGCCGTGGTGCTGCAGGCTGCCGGGGTCGAGGTTCGCGATGGAGTCCGCCGCCGTGTGGTAGAGCGAGGAGCCCCTGATGTAGGCGAAGTTCATGCCGGTGAACCCGGCCCCGGTCAACGGGGTGAAGTCGGTGTTGTTGGGCAGCAGCCGGTACATCTCGACCATGGAGGAGTCGCCGCGCGGAGCGGGGACGGCGTCGGCGAACGTCTCGACCAGCCGGGCGTTGTTCCGTGAGGTCTCGAACATCAGTGAGGGGCCGCGCACTCCCCTGGCCTCCCAGTTCAGCAGCACCCCGCCCGCACGGCCGAGCGGATGCCGCCTGACGAACGCCTCGGCGCCGAGAACGCCGTCCTCCTCACCGTCCGACATCAGCAGCACGACGTCGTTGCGGAGGCCGGTCCCCGTGCGCAGCGCCCTGACCGTCTCGATCATCGCGGCCACCGCCGCGCCGTCGTCGGAGGCGCCGGGGCCCATCGCCGCCGAGTCGTAGTGGGCGGCGACGAGCACCGTACCCGTCGGGTCGGTCCCGGGGAGCCTGCCCACGATGTTGTCGACCTGGCCGAACGTCGCCAGTCCCGAGGCCGGGCGGGCTCCGACGGCCCGCTGCACCTCGACCTGGAGACCCTCGGCCCGCAGCCGCCCCACCAGGTAGTCCCTGGCCCGGTCGCCCGCCGGGCTTCCGATGGGCCGTGGCTCGACGGCGAACTCCCTCAGGTGGTCCAGGGCGCGCCGCGCGCTGAACTCCCCGGCGGGGGCGGAGGCGGGCAGGGGCTGCATCGTGCTGTCGGCCATCGCGGACAGCACGACCACCGCTACCAGGACGGCGAGGGCGGCCGGCCCGGCGAACGTCTTCTTGAACGCCGTCTTTGTGAACATGGTCGGCGACGATAGGTACGGCCGACGGTCCCGCGGCATGAGGCGCCTGCCCGAACCTCGCTGTGGTTTTCCACAGGTGTGGTTTTCCACAACCGGAAACGGTCACGCGCCTCATGGTGACCATATCCCGACCTTCGTAGCCTTCTGGGCATGACGGATTGGCTGGTTGCACTGATGGAAAGCCTCGGCGCCCCGGGGGCCGGGTTCGCGGTGGCGATGGAGAACCTCTTCCCTCCCATCCCGAGCGAGGTGATCCTGCCGCTGGCGGGCTTCGCCTCCTCCCAGGGGGAGATGAGCCTGCCGGCCGTACTTCTGTGGACCACGACGGGCTCGGTGGTCGGCGCGCTGGCGCTGTACTGGGTGGGCGCGCTGCTCGGCCGTGAACGCACCCTGGCCCTGGCCGCCCGTATCCCGCTGCTGAAGGTCTCCGACATCGACAAGACCGAGGCGTGGTTCCTCAAGCACGGCCGCAAGACCGTGTTCTTCGGCAGGATGATCCCGATCTTCCGCAGCATGATCTCTATCCCGGCCGGGGTCGAACGCATGCCGCTGGGTGTCTTCACGGCGCTGACCGCCGCGGGCAGCCTCATCTGGAACACCATCTTCGTGCTGGCCGGCTACCTCCTCGGGGAGAACTGGTCCCTGGTCGAGGCCTACGTCGGCGTGGGCACCAACGTGGTGATCGCCGTGGTCGCGCTGGCCGTGGTCGTCTTCGTGGGCCTCAGGCTGAACGAACGGTACAAGGGGCGGCATGCGAGCCGTCGTTAGGGGACTGCGGCTGCTCGGGGCGGTGGTCCTCGGCGCGTTCACCGCCCTGCTCGGCCTGGTCTTCGTCCTGGTGGCGCTGCCGTTCGCGGGGCGCCCCTGGGCGCGGGCGGCGGCCCGGCGGCTGGCCGTACTCGAAGTCCGGCGGCTCGGTCTCGACCTCTCCCCCCAGGGCGGGGGTGAGCTGGGTTACCTCGCGGCGAGGGTGCCGGTCGGCGTGCTCGGCGGCCTGGTGGTCCTCCTGCTCGGGTACGGCACGGTCACGGCCGCCGTCCTGGCCTGGACGTGGAGCAGGGGCCTGCCGTTCGACGGCATGCCGCCGACCCCTCCGCTGGTCGCCTACATCGGCCTGGCCGGGGTCTTCCTGCTCTTCCTGAACCTGTCCGGTCTGGTGGGGGCGGACGTGCTCGAACGGCGGCTGGCCGTACGGATGCTCGCCCCCGACCCGACCGAGGCGCTGCGGCGCAGGATCACCGAGCTGACCGAGAGCAGGGCGGGGGCGCTGGCGGCGGTCGACTCCGAGCGACGCAGGATCGAACGCGACCTGCACGACGGGGTGCAGCAGCGGCTGGTCGCGCTGTCGATGCTGGCCGGACGGGCCCGCAGGGGACGGCCCGAGCTGCTCGAACAGCTGCACGAGCAGGCCCAGCAGGCGCTGACCGAGCTTCGCGAGGTGGCCTGGCGGGTCTATCCTTCGGCACTCGACTCGCTGGGGTTCGCCGAGGCGCTGGCCGGGGTCGCCGAACGCGCCGGGGTCCCGGTCAAGGTCGTCGGCAGGCCTCCGGAACGGCTGCCCAGGGCGGTCGAGACGGCGGCCTACTTCGTGGTCAGCGAGGCGGTGACCAACGCCGACAAGCACTCGGGGGCGGACCTGGTCACCGTCGAGGTCCGCGAACAGGGCACGATGGTCCTCGTGCGTGTGGAGGACAACGGCGCCGGTGGCGCCGACGCGACGGGGGACGGTCTGTCCGGACTGGCGGGCCGGGTGGCCGCGCTCGACGGCCGTCTCACCGTGACCAGCCCGGACGGCGGGCCGACCGTGATCACGGCGGAGCTGCCATGCGGGTGATCCTGGCCGAGGACTCGACCCTGCTCAGGGAGGGCCTGGTACGGCTGCTGGCCGAGGAGGGGCACGAGGTGCTCGCCGCCGTGGGCGACGGCGAGGCCCTGGTCGAGGCCGTCTCCGAGGCCGGAGCGGAGCTCGACGTGGTGGTGGCCGACGTCCGGATGCCGCCGACGCACACCGACGAGGGCCTGCGCGCGGCCCTGGAGATCAGGCGGCTCCGGCCGGACGTCAGGGTGCTGGTGCTGTCGCAGTACGTGGAGAAGAAGTACGCGACCGAGCTGATGAGCGGCGACATCTCCGGGGTCGGCTACCTGCTCAAGGACCGGGTGGCCCAGGTGAGCGACTTCCTTGAGGCACTCGACCGGGTCGGAGCCGGAGGGACGGCCTTCGACCCCGAGGTGGTACGGCAGCTGCTCGCCCGCACCAGCCACGCCGACCCGCTGACCCGGCTGACCGCCCGGGAGCGGCAGGTGGTCGAGCTGATGGCGCAGGGGCTGACCAACGCCTCGATCGCGCAGACGCTGCACGTGTCGCAGAGCGCGGTCGAGAAGCACGTCAACGCCCTGTTCGACAAGCTTGAGCTGTCACACACCACCGGTTACAGCCGACGGGTCCTGGCCGTGCTGCGCTATCTCGGCTCCTGAGGACCGCTCGCCGGGCAGGGAGTCGAGCCAGTCCAGGAGGCGGCTCCCCTCCCGGACCATGATCTCCGGGTCGCGCAGGGCGTTGGTCAGCAGCGACATGCCCTGGTAGGCGCCGACGAGCGTGAGCGCCAGGCCGTCCGGATCGGGGGCGCCCAGTTCACGGAACTGCCGCGCGGCCCAGTCGAGCAGCAGCCGGATGACCCTGCCCGCCTCGACGTCCATGCCCCCGTCCTCGCGTTTGTCCAGTTCGACGGCCAGGGTCCCGGTCGGGCAGCCGTAGCGGGCCGCGACGTCGCGCTGGCCGATCCAGCCGTCGACCAGGGCCTTGAGGCGTCCGCGCGGGTCGGGGAGCCTGTCGAGTTCGTCGGTGAGGCCCGCCAGGTGTCCGGCGTGCTCGGCCAGGGCCGCCTGGACCAGCGCGTCCTTGGTCTTGAAGTAGTAGTACACGTTCCCGACGGGGACGTCGGCGGCGCCGGCGATGTCGGCGATGGTGGTGCGCTCCACGCCCTGCCGGTGCAGGACCTGGGCGGCGGCGACCATCAACTGCCGCCGCTTGCCCGCCGATTTCTTTGAGTCAGTCACCTGACTAACCATAGCCCGCCGCCTCGCCCGCGTGTACGGCCGGCGAGGCGGCGCGGAGGAACAGCTACGCCGGGACGGCGGCCCACAGGACGCCGAGGGCGCGGTGCAGCCCGGCCAGCCGCAGCTTGTGCTCGGGCCCGGGGGGTACGTCAAGGAAGATCATCTCGGCGCCTTCGGCCATCGCCTGCTGGGCGGCCACCAGGCACCGGATGCCCGCCGCGCAGATGTCCTCAAGGGCGTCCAGCCGAAGGACGAGCCGGTCGACGGGGTGGGCGGCGGCCTGCTGGAGCAGGGAGCGCAGCAGCGGTACGGCCTCCTCGTCGAGGTCTCCCATCAGCCGGATCCGCGCCACGGCGCCGTCGATCGTCAGATACGCCTCAAGACTCATCGGAACTCCTTCTGTCTCACCGGCACGGTCACCTCGGGCGGGGCGTCAGCCGTACCTGGACGGTCATCGGTTCCCCGGAGTCGGGCAGGGTCACGGTCATCCCCTCCGGGTCGAACTCCGGCCACGACCTGCCGTCGATCGACACCTCGTCCAGCAGGACCCGGCCGCGCGGCAGCAGGTCCGGGGCCACCCGCAGCAGCCCGCCGGGGTAGCCCGCGCGGCCATGCGGCCGGAACCACAGCGAGAGCGGCTCCCCCCTGACGAGCAACCTGCCGTAGACCGCAGCCAGGTAACACAGCTCCGAGGTGTGGTACATGCTCATGGAGTGGCTGCCCTTGAGCCGTTCGTCCCCCATGAGGAACGGGACCCCGCCCGCCAGGACCGTGAAGTGGACCCCGCCCTGGTCGTGGTCGAGGAAGAAGGCGTTGTAGAAGGCCGCCGACTCCCGGGCGTGCCGGAGATAGTCGTCGTCGCCCGTGTGCCCGGCCAGGATCAGGTACGCGAGGATGGCCTGCTCCTGCTGCCACCAGCTCTTCCTGTCGTGCCAGACGAACCGGTGCACCCCCTCCTGGTCCGGCCGCCGTTCGAGCATGTCGTACCAGCCGCCGCGGTTACGGTCCCGCGCCACCTCGGGCATGGTCTTGGCGATGCGCTCGGCCAGCTCGCGGTACTGGAACTTCGGCAGCACGGCGTTCATCCGCGTCAGGTTCCAGGCGATCTTCAGGTTGTGGCCGACGACCGCCCGGTCGCGCTGCCAGCCCCAGGTGGCGTCCGGCGTCCAGTCGTGGTGGAAGCGTTCCCTCACGAACGGCAGGCCGTCCGGGTCGGGGAAGTGGGAGACGATCATGTCAAAGGTGTGTTCGAGCATGCTCAGGTAGCGCTGCTCCCCGGTGGCCAGGTAGAGGTTGATCAGGTAGGCCGGGGCGTGGTCCCCGACCGAGTTCCAGTTCTTCCTCGACCGGTTGCCGCCGAGCGACTCGTGGTGCGGGCTCAGCGTCTCCGGGTCCAGGTGCGAGAAATAGCCACCGAGCCTCCGGTCGGAGAAGAAACGCTCGAACAGCGTCACCGTGTCCTCGATGTCAGCCCTGAGGTCCGGGTCGCCGGTCACCCGGTAGGTCTGCGTCAGCCCGACGAGCGCGTAGATCTGCTCGTAGGCGGGGATCGCGCGGTAGTCGTCGCCGAACTCCGAGGAGAACAGCTTGCGCTCCCGCGCCCCCGACAGGTCAACGCCGTGGTACCAGTAGGTGACCCCGGCGTCCGGGTCCACGAAGCGCATGTGGTCGCGTAGGTACCGCGAGCCCCTCTGGGCGACCGTGAGGAAGTCCTCCTCCCCGCTGAGCATGTACGCGCTGGCCATGCCGTACACCAGCCGGGACAGGGTGTCGGTTTCCTGGACGTGGCGCCCGGTCTTCTCGCCGCCGAGCCGCAGCTCGGTCCGGTAGTCGGCGAAGTCGACCGGCCCTGCGCCGAACTGTGCCCCTCGATAGAAGGCCGCCAGCTCGCCGAGCTGGTCGATCCACCAGTCCGGCGTCTCGAAGCCGTACTCGTCCGGCCGCTCCCCCAGGAAGAACAGCTGGGAGGCTTGGAAACGCGGACCGTTGGCCTCCGGGTAGACGGGTCCGTAGCTGAACAGCATCTGGCCGGGGACCAGCAGGTCCCACAGCCGTCCGCTGACGTCCTGGTAGGACCGGCCGAGGTTGCGGACGATCTGACCGCTGGTGGTCCCGGTCAGGTGTACCGTCACCGACCTGCCGTCGAAGGTCCGCAGCGCCACCCGCCCGTCGTGGAAACTCCGGACGTAACCGGCGACGAGGTCGGAGAAGGCGAAGTCCGGCCCGGTGCTCACCGCGCGCCGCCGACGAGGTCGATGATGGTACGGGTCAGCAGGTGGCTGTGTTCGACCGTACGGCCGGTCACCAGGTCCCCGTCCACCACCACGTCCTGGGCGGTGAAGACCGCCCCCATGTTCCTGACGTCGCCGACCAGGTTGTTGTGCGCGGTGACCGTACGGCCGCGCAGCAGGTCGGCGGCCGTGGACATCAGCAGGAGGCCGTGGCAGGAGAACGCCTTCACCAGGTTGGGCAGCCGGAAGGCGCGGCGCATCAACTCGACCGCGGGGGCGGGCCTGAGCACGTCCTCGCTGTAGCGAAGCCGGTCGGCGACCATCCCCGAGGGAACGATCAGCGCCGAGTAGCGGGACAGCTCCTCGTAGCCGAGACCGCCGAGTTCGCCGTTGACCGTGATGGGGGCGCGGTGCTCGTGACCGGTGAAGGTGAGCGACTCGTTCCCCCACAGTCTCGACAGCAGGTCGACCTCGGCGCCCTCCTCGGCGAACCTCATCCGGTAGTAGGCGATCTCGTCCTCGACGAAGTCGCTCTCCATGAGGATTCCCACGCGCCTGCCGCGCAGGAGGCCGGTCTTCGCCGGCGGATAGTGGTTCATCTCGGCTCCACGGGACCGAGGACCGCGCGGGTCCTGATGCGGGCGGCGCCGTCCCTGGCGACCACGGACCAGGTCTCCTTCGTCTCCTGTCCGGCCGCGCAGACCACCGACATCGTCACCTCGGCGTGCAGGGGGGAGGAGATCCGTACGACGACGTCCTTCGGCGTCCTGGCCTGATGGGAACGGTCCCGGTTGCGGGCCGCCCACCACTGCCGGACCTCGTCGTGGCTGCGCAGCGTCCCCTCCGGCAGGCGCAGCACCAGGCCCTCGGTCACGAGGTGCCGCAGGATCTCCTCGGCGGGGCCGCCGCCGTTCGACGTGGCGAACCAGTCGCCGACCAGCGCGAGCACCCCCTCCTCGGTGATCGGCCGGTGGGTGGCGGCCGGACGCCGCGCGGGTGGCGCCTGCCGGGTGGGGAGCATGGTGGAAACGGTCATTGCGAGTACGCCTCAATCCTTGTGTCAGTCGATGACCAGGTCGATCAGGTACGGTCCCTCGTGCGCGAGCATCCGGGCCACCGCATCCTCGGCCTCCTCGGCCTTCTCGACCCGGTGGGCGGCGACGCCGAGCGATCCGGCCAGCCCGCTGAAGGAGATGTCGGGGAAGGACAGGTCGAAGGAGGCCGGATGGGGGTGGGTCCCGATGCCCTGTTCCCTCCAGTACTGCTCGATGTTCAGGTCGAGCAGCCGGTAGCGGCGGTTGTTGCAGATGACGAACTTCGCGGCGATGCCGTACCTGGCGGCGGTCCACAGCGCCTGGATCGTGTACATGCTTCCGCCGTCACCGGTGAACCCGACGACGGGCAGGTCCGGGCGGGCGAGCTTGACGCCCATCGCCCCGGGGATGCCGACCCCGAGGGAACCACCGCGCGTCTGGAAGAAGTGCCCGGGAAGGCGGGGCGGCAGGTGGCGGGCCAGGGGCCCCGAAGCGGTCAGGGCCTCGTCGAACAGCACCAGGTCGGCGGGCGCCTGCCGGGCCAGGTGGTACACGAACCGGTCCAGCACGGTGTGGGGCACGTCCTCCTCGCGGAGCGGCGTCACCGGGCGGGGCCGCGCGCCCTCTGGGAAGTTCTCCGAGGCCCCGGCCCTGGCGGGAACCGTCCCTGCTCCGCGCCGGTCGAGTTCGCCGGCCAGCGCCGCGAGCGTGAGCCTGGGGTCGGCCACCAGGCCGACGTCCACCGGGAAGTTCTTGGCGATCTCGTAGGCGTCGAGGTCGATGTGGACGATCCGCGCCCCCGGTTTGAACGGGCTGTCGAGCCTGGGGAAGACCTCGGGGAACACGTAGGTGCCGACGATGAGAACGCTGTCGGCCTCCTCGACCACCCGGGCGCTGTCGGCGCCGAACATGTGGCCGAGCTGACCGCCCCAAAGGGGGTGGGTGGGGTCGAAGTTGAACTCGGAGTGGTTCACCCCCCACACGGGGGCGTTCAGCCGTTCGGCCACCTCGGCCAGCTCCCGCTGCGCCCCGCTGGCCGCGATCCCGTCCCCCATCAGGATCAGGCGGTTGTGCCCGGCCAGCAGCCGGGTCGCGGCCTCGGTGACGAGGCCGGGCTCGGGCAGCACCCGGGTCGACGGTACCGAGGTCGGCACCACGGGCTCGGTGGTGATCTCGTCCATGACGTCGGCGGGCAGCACGACCAGCACCGGCCCCCGGGGAGGCGTCATCGCGATCTTCACGGCCTTGCGCAGCGTGCGCAGCAGCGAGGACGGATGAACGACCCGGGCGGCGAACTTGGTCACCGGCCTCGCCATCTCGACGAGGTCGACCGCCATCTGGCCGTCCATGGCGTCGTAGCGGATTCCCGCCTCCCCGGCGACGACGACCAGCGGTGAACCGCCGCGCAGCGCCTGGTAGAGCAGGCCGACGCCGTTGCCGAGACCGACGCCGGTGTGCAGCTGGACCAGTGCCGGGCGCTGCGTCGCCCGGGCGTAGCCGTCGGCCATGCCGACGGCCACGCCCTCGTGCAGCGCCAGGACGTACTCGGTGTCGAAGGCGGCCCCGGCGTCCAGGAATCCCTGTTCGACCGTCCCCGGATTGCCGAACATGTAGCCGATCCCGTCGGCCGCGAGCTGCTCGAAAAACGCGATCTTCCCAGGTCTTCCTGGCATGGTCATCCTCCTTGGGGTTCCACCGTCACGAGGCCGCCGGCGCGCCTACCAGCCGAAGCGGCGGACGCCGTTCTCCAGCACCTCGACGAGGAGCTCACCGGACAGGGTCGAGTCGGGGGTCGAACGGGCCGTGACGAAGGGGAAGTCCACGATCACCGACAGCTCCTTGCCGACGTTGCCGTGGAAGTCCCCGTCCGGGCCGGTCGCGTCGCGCAGGATGTACTCCAGCGGGTACGGCGGCGGCCCCATGTTGAACTCGACGTTGAGGAAGCCGGTCCCGTCCTTGTAGTCGTACTCCTTGGGGTGACCGGTGACGTGCTTGCCCCACAGGAGGCTCCTGCGGCCCTCCCACTCCCTGGCGAAGGCCAGCGCGGCCACGCCGTAGCACTCGCCGACGATGGGCTTGTCCGCCGCGACGAACCCGAGGATCAGCTCGTGGAGACGGCCGTTGTTGGCCAGGTCCACGATCGGTCCGCTGCCGCCGACGATGACGAGCGCGTCGAAGCTGCCGACCAGGTCGGCGACCGCGCTCGCCAGGCGGCCGTTGTAGGCCTCCAGGTCACGCAGGTAGTTGATGGAGCTGTAGTAGGGACGCTCGGGGATGAGCGCCTCCAGGTTGAGCGGGTTGTCGAGCCGGTCGGACTCATCCAGGTCACGGGCCCGGCGGGCCATGTCCGGAGTCGTCACCGAGCGGCCGAGGGGCGGGTCGATGTAGTCCGGGTCGAGACTCGGGGGCAGCGCGTGCGCCCGCTTTCCTGTGGGGGTGAGGAAGGTGGTGCGGTAGCCCTTGGCGTCGAAGACCTCGACCGGGCCGACCAGTTCCTCTCCCCAGTACCCGTACTCGGAGAGCACCACGAGAATTCGGCGGGACATCCGTCCTCCTGATTCTTGGCTTCGCGATTGCGTAATCAAAATTTGAACCGCTCTTCGCGTCGGATTACAAGAACTCGGCGACATCCCTGAATTACTTTGTGAACATGACAAAGTAACAAGCGGGAAGGCCGTGAGCCAGGCAGTGTGCATGCCAGTTTCGGCAGTGCTAGTGACGCCTGTGCTCTTCTATTGTTTTGACGGGGCGGGCAATATCGAAGAGGTCGCCCGCGGGAGCCGCGCAACCAGCTCCCCGGCCTGGAGCAGCGTGGTCACCCCGCGGGCGACTCTGGGGCGCTCGTGCCCGCCGCCCGCGGCGGCTCCGGCGCGCCAGACAGGTGAGGAGCTCCCCGGCGTGGCGGGGTCACGAGCGCCAGGTCCCGGCGCGGACGGACGACGCCACGCCGGCGGAGACCGCCCCGCCGTACGGCATGGGGCGCCGTGGGGTGACGCCATGGCGTGATGCCGGGGTCTACCTGGGCTCGGGGCCGATGATCCAGTGCTGGCGTGTGACCAGCCGGTGGACGTAACGCGGCTCGACGAATTCGAGCAGGTCCTCGGTCGCCTGCTTGTACGCGGCGGAGCCGAGGGCGTTCTCCAGCGCGTCCAGGTCGTCGAAGTACAGCTGGTAGGCGGCGTCGAGAACGGCCTCACCCACCCCGTAGTACCCGTCCCGGGTGTGGCACTGCAGGTAGCGGCGCAGGCCGGGCACCTCGCGGACCAGGTCGGCGTGGGCGCCGAGGCTGCGCGCGCGGAAACCGGCCAGCGACAGGCCCTCCCTGCGCTTCACGAGCGTGATCAGTTTGATCCGGGAGTCGTCCCGGGCGAGCGGCGGCCCCGGCACGATCTCGGTCGCGTCGGTGTCCAGCACGACCGTGCGCCAGAACGCGGCCCACCGGGGTTCGTCGAGGCGGGCGCCCTGCAGGAACTCCTCGCTCTGCAGGGAGGCCAGCTGCTCACGCTCGTCGTTCAGCCAGATCTCCGCGACACCGCTCCACAGCGGCTCGCCCTGGTCGTTCCCGAGGGGCACCCGGGTGTCGATGAGGTACTTGCGGATCTGCGGGATCTTGCTCGCGTACCGCACGGCGTGGACGTCGAGCCAGTAGCGCTGGAACTCCTCCTCGGTCATCCCCGGCCTCGGCGCCGCGAAAATGAGCTGGTGGATCATCGTCTCTCCTTCCGGTCCGGCCCCCAGCGGGTCAGACCTTGTAGCGTCGCTTCACGTCGTCGGCGAAACCCAGGTAGTCCCGCAACGGCCACACCTCTTCGAATTCGAGGTACTCCCGCATGGGCAGCCGCCCCAGGGCGGTTCGGTCGAGCTCCTCGGCGTCCGGGGAGTCGATGATCGCGATGACCCGCTTCTGCGCGGCCACCTTCCAGATGCCGACGCAGAACCCGGAGTCGACCGTCTCTTGGGCGTGCTCGGCCTCCTCCGCCTCGATCTCCCACAGTTCGTCGAGGGTGATCCGGCCTTCGTGCTTCCACTTCATCTGCACGTAGAACAGCACTGTCTTCCTCCTTCTCACGGATGTCGCAGAGGACGGTCAGCGGACGGCCGACCGGATGCGCCTGGTCAGCGGGTGCTCCGCGCCGAACATCTCGACCGCCAGCGCCAGCGGCGTCTTGCCGTCGTGGCCCACGAGGGTGAGCGAGGCCCCGGCCTCCATGAGGATCAGGGCGCACTCCTCGTATCCGTGCCAGAGGGCGTCGTGCAGCGGCGTGTAGCCGTTCGTGGCCCCCTGGAAGTCCAGGTCGGTCCCCGGCCAGGCAGCGATCAGGCGGGTCAGGTCCACATGGCCGTTGTAGACGGCCTTGTGCAGCGGTACGGCCCCGAAGGTCGGCTCGACCGCGTTGACGTCCGCCCCCGCCTCAAGCAGCAACCGGGCGATCTCGGTGTGCCCGTCGCGGGCGGCGACCAGCAGCGGGGTGTGGACGTCGTTGAAGCCGTTGACGACGGGGAAGCGCTCGTCCACGGCGTCGCCCGCCGCGAGCAGCCGCCGGACCTCCTCGACCTCACCCCCGGCGACCGCCGCCATCAGCCGCTGCCCGGTGATCCTGGCCTGGTCGGAGTCCTGCCGCTCCCGCAGGTACCGCTCGGCCAGCAGCAGCTTGTCCTTGCCGACGGCGTTCACGTTGAGCTCGTACTCGAAGTGCTCCTTGAGCGAGAAGCCGTAGCTGGTCTGCAGGTTCAGGCCCGCCCCACGGTCAAGGAGGTATCCGACCAGCTCGGGGTGCTTGTACCAGAACGCGTCCATCAGCGGCGTGTGCCCGGTCGTCGGGGCGACCGCGTCGACGAACGCCCCGGCCTCGACGAGGGAGCGCACCACCTCCAGGCTGCCGCCCTGGCACGCCTTGTGCAGGGCGGTCGCCCCGGCCCGCGCGTCCGCGGTGTGGATGTCGGCGCCGGCCTCGATCAGCAGCCGGACGATCTCGGGCTGCGCCGTTCCCGCGGCCATCATCAGCGGCGTCAGGCCGCTGGCGGGATCGCGGTGGTTCACGTTCGCGCCGAAGCCGATCAGCTCCCCGACAAGCGCGGTCTCCGCCCGTACGACCGCCGCGAAGAGCCGCCGTTCACGGTCGGCGTTGAACGCCGCGATCTCGGAGTTGGGGTCGAAGTAGACCTTCCACTCGACGATCCTGCCCGTGTCGTCGACCACGAGCCGGTGCGCGTCCTCGATCTCGAAGACCCTGCGGGTCCGGGTGTGCGCGGCCTTGGTGTAGATCACCGCGATGGCGGTCTCGTTCTCGGCGACGAGGTCGCGCAGCGCGTAGTCCAGGATCTCGGTGGTCTCCGCCCTGACCCGGAACGCCTCCATGACCTCCGTCACGCCACGGTGTTTTCCGAGATAGGGAATCACCTGGTTCCAGCGATCTTCGGGAAGTTCGAATTCGATGTCCGGGGAAAGCAGTTCCATGGCTTTCTCGACCTCACCCGACGCGAGGCGGTCGAAGTATTGCAGGACGATCTCATGAGTTCGCTCCGTTGACATTTCCCGTCCCTTTCGCGGTTCCCCTCTTGTCCTGATCTCCGCATCAAGTCTCACTATTTCGTTCGAGATCGCACAAGGCACCGGAGCGACATCCACCGCAATTACGTTATTTTCCCTTTTTCGTACTCGGTTGCGGTCGGACGGGTGCGGTTCTCCCGCCACGCGAAAAGGCCGGGCCGCTCAACGAGCGGCCCGGCCTGGGCGGACGAGCGGGCCCCGCCGGCAGCGACCGGCTGCGGGGGAGGCACGACGGCCACGGCGGGGGCGACACGCCGCGGGCGGCCGCGTACCAGACGGTCGATCCGATACGGGGCCCGCGTCCTGGATGGAGGGAACTGGGGCAGAAGGTCAGACCGCGAGTGGGTCCGCGTCCCCCTGGGGTGCCGGTCGCGTCTTCGGCCGCCTGCTCAGCGCCAGGGCGATGAACGCGGTCCCGACGAACGTCGTGACCGCCGCGACGACGTACGCGGCGTGGAAGCCGGCGAGCTGGGCCTCGGCCCCGGAGTCGGAACCCGCCACGGCGGCGGCGACCGCCACCAGGGCGGCCACCCCGATGCTCGAACCGACCTGCTGGGTCGTCACGTTCACGGCGCCCGCGATACCGTGCTGCCGCTGCGGGACACCGGTCAGCGCCGCGGCCGTCAGCGCCGGGAACGTGGTGCCCTGCCCGATGCTCATGACGATGATCCCGGGCAGCAGGTTCAGCCAGTAGCTGCCGTCGACAGGCGTCCAGAACCACATCAGGACACCCAGGCCGATGAGCGGCATGCCGTACACCAGGAAGGGGCGCTGGCCGACGCGCGCCATCGTCCTGCCGGTGATGGTGGACGAGACGATCACGGTCAGGCCCATCGGCACCATGGCCAGACCCGACTGGAACGGCGAGTACCCGAGCACGCCCTGCATGTAGAGCGGGGCGAAGAACAGCAGCGCGATCACGGCGGCGTAATGCAGGAACGCCGCCAGGGTCGCCGCCTGCACGGTGGGTACCCGGAAGATCCCCACCGGCAGGAGCGGCTCTGCGAGCCTGCGCTCCCAGAGCACGAACGCGACCAGCAGTACGACCGCGGCCACCAGCGACGCGACCGTGCCCGGATCGCCCCAGCCCGTGTCCCCACCCCGTCCGACACCGAACACCGTGAGCACCAGGCCCACCGTCACCATCGCCGCACCGGGCAGGTCGAGCGGGCGGTTGACCCGCACGCTCGGCGGCAGACCGGCGCGGATCGCGGCGAGCACCCCCACGCCGAGGATCGTCGAGAAGGCGAAGACCGCGCGCCAGCCGAGGAACTCGGTCAGGGCACCGCCGACAATGAGCCCGCCGCTGAAGCTCGCCGCGCCGACCGACCCGTAGACGGCGATCGCCTTGTTGCGCTGCGGCCCCTCGGGGAAGACCTCGGTCAGCAACGCCAGCGCGGCGGGCCCGGACAGCGCCGCCCCGAGCCCCTGCACGGCTCGCGCGATGACCAGCACGGTGATGTTGGGCGCCAGCACACCGCCAAGCGCCGCGACGCTGAAGAGCACGACTCCGGCGGTGAACACCAGCCTGCGGCCGAGGACGTCAGCGGCCCGGCCGCCGAACAGCAGGAATCCGGCGAACGTGACGGCGTACGCCGTCATCGCCCACTGCAGGATGGCGCTGCTGATATGGAAGTCGGAGCGAATGTCGGGAAGTGCCGCGTTCAGGACGGCGAGCGCGCTCACGTCGAGCGCGATCGCACCCGCCAGGACGAGCAGCGCCAGTCCGGGGCGGCCTGCCTGCCCCGACGGGCCGCCCCTGACCGCGGGGTCTGCGGGATGGGTGGTCAAGGCTCGTTCTCCTATCCGCTGTTCGGCCGGTGCCACGGTTCGGTCGGCCGGTTCCTGTCACAGACGCGGGCGGTGCCCGCCCCGCGGCTCACCGGCGACCGATCCGGGCCTCGGGCCTGCGCTCTCAGCGCAGGTGCTTGGGCAGTCCGGGGGGCGCTCCCTTCCAGGGACCCACACCCCCGATCTCCTCCGCCCTCACCCGCACCACGTGGCCGGTGTGGACGCGGAGCTCGTCGGGCGGAATCTGGGCGCCCTCGCCGACGTAGACCTCGGCGAGCCTCCGGATCAGCTCGAACGCGCCGCCCTCGGTCACCTCCGCCCTGCCCCGGACCACCAGGTACTGCTGGAGGCCGGTGGCGTGGGACCCGGGTGACTCGACGGAGACGGCGACACGTGGATCACGCAACAGGTTCTCCGTCTTGCGCCAGGGGAACATGGAGGCGAAGACGATGTCCCCGTCGTCGATCCCCACCCAGACCCCGGTGACATGCGGGCTGCCGTCCTCGTTCAACGTCACCACGTGTCCCAGGGCTCCGGAGCCAACGAGCTCCCTGGCCGATTCGGGCAGTTCCACGGTCGCCGGGAAGTCGATCCCCGCCTGCTCGGTCGTCATTTTTCCTCCGCAGGATTCGATGAACCTGGCGCGCTGGGCAATCATTGCGCGCCGGATGGGCCGTATACAGACCCTGCATTTGATAGTAATCGCAGTACCAGCATTCGCCGGGAACCCGGGGCCACTATGACCATTTAACGAAGTGAGCCCCGCGGACTGGAATCCCGATCGCCCCGCAGGGCAGACTGGGGATGCGACCGCCAATAAGCACCGGAATGCCACAGGAGAAGGATCATGTCAATTAAGCGGAAACTCCTGGGCGCGACGGCGCCTTTGTGGCTGGCCCTCCTGGCCGCCTGCTCACAGAGTTCACCGGCGGTCCTCCCGGCCGCCTCCGCGCCCCCCACATCCCCCATGGCCACCGCGCCCTCCACGCCCTCCACGGCCGCCGCGCCCTCCGCGGTGGACCGCACCGCCGCGGAGCAGGTCGCGGCACGTTTCGTCGAGCGGGCGAACGCGGGAGACACCGCCGGGGTCGAGGCGACCTTCGCGCGGGACGCCCGTTTCGACAGTGCGGGCCGGCTCTACGGCAACCGCCAGGAAATAATGCAGCGATTTCTCGTACCAGAGGTTCTCGAAGCGGGCGGTAAATATCACGTCCGCGACCGGGAATGGAAGGAAGGCCGCCTCGTCGTGCACTACCGGTACGAAACCGGATCGGGCGGCGCCGAGACCTTCACCTACTCCTATCTCATCGAGAACGGGTTGATACGGGACGTCGTCGGCCGCTACGAGTGAAAGCGGCCACACATTTCCGCCGTCCACGGCGGGGACATCACCTGACCTTTCCCTGGCTCCACACCCCGCGCGGCGGGAGAACGTCCGCCGCGTGGGTGGGGCCTGCCCGGAAATCGCCTCTCGAACGTAGGAGATCCTCCATGACCGCTGTTTCCCACGACTCTCTCGCCGGGCTGCGTGACGCGCTGTCCAGCCCGGTGACCCTGCCCGGAGAACCCGGCTACGAGCTGGGGCGCCGCATGTGGAACGCGGACGTGGACCGTCACCCGGCCGCGATCGTGAAGTGCCGTGACGCCGTGGAGGTCGCCGAGGCGCTCACCTGGTGCGTTGAGCGGGACATCGAGGTGACCGTCCGGGGCGGCGGTCACAACGTGGCCGGCACCGCGGTGATCGACGGCGCCGTGATGCTGGACACCTCACCGATGCGCGACATCACCTTCGACACCGACGCGGGCACCGTCACCGTCGGCGCGGGCTGCCTCTGGGGCGAGGTGGACAGGCTCAGCGCCGACCTCGACGTGGCCGTCCCCGCCGGGGCCGTCTCCCACACCGGTGTGGCGGGCCTGACGCTGGGCGGCGGGATCGGCTACCTGTCCCGCCTGTACGGCATGACCGTGGACTACCTCGTCGCGGCCACCGTCGTCGTCGCCGACGGCCGGATCCTGACGGTCTCGGAGAACGAGCACCCCGACCTGTTCTGGGCGCTGCGCGGCGCCGGCCACAACTATGGCGTCGTGACGTCGTTCACCTTCCGTTACGTACCGCTGCCCGGCCTGGTGACGATCCGGCAGGCGCTGTACGCGGCAGGGGACCGCGCCGAGGTGCTGCGTTTCTTCCGGGACTGGGCGCCGGGAGCCCCGGACAGCGTCACCACCTACGCCCGGCTCTACGACTGCCCGCCGTACTGGGCTCAGGTTCCCACCGCCCATCGCGGGACACCGGTCCTGTCGATCTCCACGGTGCACTACGGGGACCCGGCCGCGGAGCCCGAGGTCACGGCGCCGATGTTCGCGCGGGCCACACCCGTCTACTCGGGTCTGCGCACAGTGCGGCACGTCGAGCTCCAGCAGGCCTGCGACGACGAGTTCCGTCACGGCATCGGCCACTACTGGAAGCACGTCTACCTTGAGTCGCTCTCCGACGAGGTGATCGACCTCGCGATCGACTGGACCGACCGGTATCCGGGCCGTCCGCTGCAGTCCCACTCCGGCATCGTCCACCAGGTCATGTGCCCCTTCGAGGTCAGCGCGGGAGGGGGCGCGCTCGACCGTCGCGACCAGGACGCCACGGCGGCGACCTCGCCCACGCTGCCGTTCGGCGCCAACATCGCCGCCGACTTCGAGCTGAGGGAGGAGAAGCCCGCTCTCGTCGAATGGGTCAAGGGCTTCGCCGACGCGCTCGTCCCCTACCAGGGCGGCACCTACATCAACTTCACCAGCGTGCAGGGTGACGAGGAGGTCGCCAGGACGGTCTACGGCGCGAAGTACGACAGGCTGGCCACGGTGAAGCGGGAGTACGACCCGCGCAACGTGTTCCGTCGCGGCCTGGTCGACCTGACGGCGAGACCCGAGCAGGACTGAGCCGTACGGAAGGACCCCGGTCCCTCGGACCGGGGTCCTTGTCGTGCGGCGCGCTACCAGCGGTCGGCCCCGCCGAGGTGGTCGGCGGAACTCTGCAGCGTCTCGGCACCGACCACGGAGAGCAGGTCGAGGGCTCCCTGCGACGGGCTGCCCGCGGGCGCCGTGTAGGTGACCAGGTACTGGTCGCTGCCGTCGGGCAGCAGCAGCGCCTCCCAGTCGAGGCTCATCCGCCCGACGACCGGGTGGTTGAACTCCTTGCGCCCGCTGCCGCAGTCCTGCACGTCGTAGCAGGCCCACCACCGGCGGAACTCGGGGCTGCGCACCGACAACTCCCCCACCAGCGAGACGACGGACTGGTCGTCGGGGTACCTGGCCGCGAACAGCCGCAGCCTGGCGACCCCCTGCCGTGCGGCGCTCTCCCAATGGATGTACAGGGAGCGGGCGGCCGGGTCGCAGCACAGCAGCCACAGCAGGTTCCGCTGCGACCTGGGGAGCGCCCCGAAGTCCGCGACCAGCGCCGCCCCCATCTCGTTCCAGGCGAGCACGTCCATGTTCCTGCTGATGACGTACGCCGGGAGGGGCATCAGGCCCTCAAGGAGGCGGTGCACGCCCGGCCGCAGCCGGTCACTCGCCACGGAGGCGGGGGCCGGGGCCTCGGAGAAGGCCAGCCGGTGCAGGTAGTCGCACTCGTCGGGGGTGAGCTTCAGCGCTCGGGCCAGCCCGGCGAGCACCGGCGCCGAGGGGCGCACGCTCCTGCCCTGTTCGAGGCGGATGTAGTAGTCAACGCTGATCCCGGCGAGCTGGGCGACCTCCGTCCGCCTCAGTCCCGGAGAGCGGCGTCGTCCCGGCGGCAGGCCGTAGTCGTCGGGGCGCAGCCGGTCCCGCCGCGAGCGGAGAAAAGAGGCGAGTTCACGTCGTACGTCCATACGTCCAGTGTGTATCGCCGGAAGCGCCGATCACAGAGACATCCTGGTACCACCGTTACCAGCCTTACGTGAAGCCGAATTACCACTTCGCATACTTGACCGGGTCGTTCTCTCTTTTTAGACGGGGAAGGGGAACGGGCCGCACCATGGGAGAAACGGTTTCCACCGAATTTGGAGGCGATAAAGAATGACCGGACGCCTCGGTATCGACGACGTTTTCCCCGTCGTCGGAGCCCGTTGTCACCCGGCCAAGACGGTCGTCGGTGAACACCTTCCCGTCGAGGCCACGATATGGCGGGAGGGCCACGAGCCCGTCTCCGCCGCCGTCGTGTGGCGGGGCCCTTCGAGCAGGACCGCGACCCGGGTCCCGATGACGTGCGCCGACGAGGGCACCGACCGCTGGCAGGCGACCGTGGTCGCCGACCGGCAGGGCATGTGGACCTTCCAGGTCGAGGCGTGGAGCGACCCGTGGCTGACCTGGCGGCGGACCGTCGAGGTCAAGCTCGAAGCCACCGTCGCCCCCGGGGCCACCGGGTCAGGCGCGCGGCGCCTGGCGAACGACCTCGAACGAGGCGCCCGGCTGCTGGAGCGGCAGGCGCACCGGGTCAGGAGGCGGCCCTGGGCGAGGATCCTGACCGAGGCGGCGGCCGTACTCAGGCGGGAGGACCTCACGCCGGCCGAGCGCGCCGCGCCCGCCCTGTCCCCCGCGGTCCAGGCGCTCTTCGACATGAACCCGCCGCGTGAGCTGCTGACCCGTGGCGCACGGCACGAGGTGTGGGCCGACAGGGACAGGGCGCTCCACGGCGCCTGGTACGAGGTCTTCCCCCGCTCGACCGGGGGCCTGGACCGGCGCGGCAGGCCCGTGCACGGCTCCTTCGCCAGTACGGCCGCCGACCTGCCCCGCATCGCGGACATGGGGTTCGACGTCGTCTACCTGCCGCCGGTCCACCCGATCGGCGAGGTCAACCGTAAGGGGAGGAACAACGCGCTGCGGGCGGCCCCGGGCGACGTCGGCTCCCCCTGGGCGATCGGCTCCCGCGAGGGCGGGCACGACGCCGTCCACCCCGCGCTCGGCGACCTCGGGGACTTCGACGCCCTCGTCGCCGAGGCCCGCCTGCTGGGCCTGGAGATCGCGCTTGACCTCGCGCTGCAGTGCGCCCCCGACCACCCGTGGGTCGAGGCCCATCCCGAGTGGTTCACCCGGCTGCCCGACGGGAGTGTCGCCCACGCGGAGAACCCCCCGAAACTGTACGAGGACATCTATCCGCTCAATTTCGACAACGACCCCGAGGGTCTGTACGCGGAAATCCTGCGCGTCGTCGAATTCTGGATCGAGCACGGGGTCCGGATATTCCGCGTCGACAATCCGCACACAAAGCCGTTGAACTTCTGGAACAGGCTGATCTGGAGTGTCAAGGAACGGCATCCGGACGTGCTCTTCCTGGCCGAGGCGTTCACCCGCCCCGCGATGCTGAAAGGTCTGGCGAAGCTCGGTTTCAGCCAGTCGTACACCTATTTCACCTGGCGCGACAGCAAGGCCGAGCTGACCGAGTACCTCACCGAACTGGCCGCCTCGACCCATTTCCTGCGGCCCAACCTCTTCGTCAACACGCCGGACATCCTTCCCCTCGCGCTCCAGCACGCCGGGCCGTCCTCGTTCGCGATCCGCGCCGCCCTCGCCGCGCTGCTCTCGCCGACCTGGGGCATGTACTCAGGGTTCGAGCTCGGGGAGAACCTCCCGGTCGAGGAGGGCAGCGAGGAGTTCCTCGACTCGGAGAAGTACCAGCTACGGACCCGTGACTACGAGGGAGAACTGCGCCGGGGCCGTTCCATCGCCCCGTGGGTCCGTATCCTCAACCGGGCCAGGCACGACCACCCGGCGCTGCAGGGACTGCGGACGCTCCGGTTCCACAAGGTCGACAACGACGACCTGCTCGTCTTCTCCAAGACCGATCCACCGACGGGCGACACCGTCGTCTGCGTGGTCACCCTCAACCCGGCGGGCGTCGAGAAGGGCACGATGATCCTCGACCTGCCCGCGATCGGGCTGGCGCCGGGGGCGCGCTTCGAGGTCCGTGACGAGGTCAGCGGCCGGACACGGGAGCTGGGCGCTCGGAGCACCGTCAGGATCGACCCCGAGGAGGCGGTCGCCCAGATCCTCACCGTGGTCGGCTCGTGAGCACCCGTGTGGCCCGGGGAGTGGTGGCCGAACCCCGCGCCGAGGACTACGGACACGCCCGTGAGCTGCCTGAGAACCCGCACTGGTTCAAGAGCGCCGTCTTCTACGAGGTGCTCATCCGGGGGTTCGCCGACTCCGACGGAGACGGCACCGGGGACATCCAGGGACTCATCGAACGGCTGGACTATCTCCAGTGGCTCGGGATCGACTGCCTGTGGCTGCCCCCCTTCTACGCCTCACCGCTGCGCGACGGCGGCTACGACGTCAGCGACTTCCGCGCGATCCAGTCCGTCTTCGGCACGATCGACGACTTCGTCGCCCTGCTCGACGCCGCCCACGAGCGCGGTATCCGCGTCATCGTCGACATGGTGATGAACCACACCAGCGACGCCCACCCGTGGTTCCAGGAGTCCCGTTCCGACCCCGAGGGTCCCTACGGCGACTTCTACATGTGGAGCGAGACCGGTGCCGAGTACCAGGACGCCCGGATCATCTTCGTCGACACCGAGACCTCCAACTGGGCCTACGACCCGGTCCGGCAGCAGTACTACTGGCACCGCTTCTTCTCCCACCAGCCGGACCTCAACTACGACAATCCGGACGTGCAGGACGCGATGCTCGACGTGCTGCGGTTCTGGCTGGACCTCGGCGTCGACGGCTTCCGGCTCGACGCGGTGCCGTACCTCTACGCCCGTGAGGGCGGCAACTGCGAGAACCTGCCCGAGACCCACTCCTTCCTCAAGCTTGTCCGCAAGGTCGTCGACGACGAGTACGCCGACCGGGTGCTGCTGGCCGAGGCCAACCAGTGGCCCGCGGACGTGGTCGAGTACTTCGGCGACCCCGCGACCGGTGGCGACGAGTGCCACATGGC
>NZ_JBIAVG010000027.1:0-107220 GCF_042893955.1 Streptosporangium sp. NPDC001559 | reverse complement strand
GTCCTCCCACGTGAGCCGTCGCCGCTGCACCGCCGCGTCCGTGCCGTCGCCAAAGCCCTGGCGCACGAGCTGCACTGGCTGCCGGACTGACGCGCGAGAGGTCAAGCGAGACGGACGCCTGCGGTGGCGGGGCCGAAGACCTTGCCCCGTCCGCTGACCCGGCTCAGTCCTCGATGCCCGGGTTCGCCGCGAGGACATGGTCCCTGAGCCGTCTGAGGCGCGGCAGGAAGTCACGGACCCGCAGCGCCCGTTCGCGCAGCCCGGCGGCGGAGCCGACGCCCAGGTCCTCGGTCAGGTCGAGGAAGCCGGGCATGAACGCCTCGGCCGCCCCGGGGCCGCCGTGGGCCAGGATCTTCAGGCAGCGGGCGTAGGTCGCGGCGATGCAGAAGACCGCCTCCCGATGGTGCCCGCGAGCCAGAAGGTCGTGACCGCCGCCGACCGCGATCGGCCGCGCCGCCGCCGTGACGTCCGAGGCGAAGGGGTACGGCGTGGCGGGCCCGGCGGAAGCGGCGTCGAAGGCCCGTGTCATCGTCCCCAGGTGGTGCGCCACGCGTTCCGGGGTCAGATGCGCGCAGCCGAGCAGCGCGAGCAACTCCTCGTGGGCCTCCGGCCTGCCGTACTCGATCAGCAGCGCCCGTGCCGCCAGGTAGCGCAGCCGTACGGTGGGATTGCGCAGCCCCGCGGTGAGCAGGACATGCGTGGTCACACCGGTCGGGAACAGCCAGCCCGTCACCCGGTCGTACGGCGGAGCGGAGACGTCGAGTGCCGCGAGCCCGTCGGTCACCCTGCGTTCTGCCTCCTCGCACCGCCTGACGACCCACCTCCGCCTGGCGTAGTCCCTGGCGGTCGTGGCCCGCAGCGCGGTCAGGGCGCCCGTGGGGTCGGCCAGGACCGTCTCTCCCCGCAACGCGCCCGCGAGGTGGTAGGAGGCCAGGATCTCCTCACTTGAGGGCATCGGTTCCCAGCCCAGATAGGTGACTTCGAGCAGGATCCCGCCGTAGCGGAACTTGCCGGGCTTCCGGGGGGCCCGCCTGGCCGAGAGGACGACCATGACGTCGACGTCGGAGGAGGGGGAGAGCTCGGCCTCCGCGGGCAGCCAGGCCGTCGACCCGCTGAGGAAGGCGCCCGCGAAGTCAGGGATGTCCGGGGAGTGTTCGGTGATCCACCGCTCCGCCACCGCTCGTGCCTCTCTGGCCTTCACCGGTTCATCTTATTGATTTACTTTGTAAAGGCGTCGGGTTGGGGTAGATCTGTCACAACGGAAACCACAAATAAACTGGCTTTGAGACCGGGAAGCTGGAGGCGGGATGGAGTTCGTCGTGCAGGCTCCACCGCCTGTTTTGCGGCCCTTTGTCGCGGGCTACACCGGCTATCGGGAGGCGGGGCCGGAGCCGAGGGTTCACCGTGGCCTGCCGTCGCCGTACCTCACGTTGATCATCACCCTCGACGAGCCGCTCGTGATCGCGGTGCGTTCCGACGGGAGGGCGGGGCCGGAGCGGTACGACGCGTTCGTCGGCGGTCTGCACACCAGCTCGGCGCTGATCACCCATGACGGGCGTCAGTCGGGCATCCAGCTGGCGTTGACCCCGCGGGGTGCGCGGGCGCTGCTCGGCCTTCCCGCGGGGGAGATGGCGGGCGCCGACCTGCATCTGTCGGAGGTCGCGGGAGGCTGGGCGGGGCGGTTGCGTGAGCGGGTGCTCGAAGGCGGGGCCGACGGCTGGGCCGGGCGTTTCGCGGCTCTCGACGCGGAGCTGCTGGCCCGGGTGAGTGTGGAGCGGATGATGCCGGCCGAGGTGGCGCGGGCCTGGGGGTTGCTGACGGCCTCCGGTGGCACGGCGAGCGCGGCCGAGCTGGCCCGCGCGGCGGGCTGGAGCGGCCGGTACCTGAGCCGGAGGTTCGCCGAGGAGATCGGTCTCCGGCCGAAGGAGGCGGCGCGGGTCGTGCGTTTCGACCGGGCGCGGCGGAGGTTGCGGCGGGCGGCGGCGCTGGGGGAGAGGCTGACGCTGGCGGATCTGGCGGCCGGGTGCGGTTACTGCGACCAGGCTCATCTGGCAAGGGAGTTCGGCGCGCTCGCGGGGTGCCCGCCGAGTCGCTGGCTGGCGGAGGAGTTCCGAAACGTCCAAGCCTGGGGTGCCGCGCTGGCGGAAGACTCGGGTTCATGAGCAACAACACTTCACAGCCCCGGGTGTGGCCCATGTTGCGCGCCCGGAATCCTCGTGATCTCATCCGTTTCCTCACCGAGGCGTTCGGTTTCGAGGAGAGCGTGGTGTACGGCGACGGCGAGCGGGTCGACCACGCCGAGCTCTCCTGGCCGCTCGGGGGCGGTGTCATGCTCGGCGGGACGCGTGACGTCGCGGACGATCCGTGTGGGCTGGTGCCGGGTACGTTCGGCGCCTATGTCGTGACGGACGCGCCCGATGAGCTGTTCGCCAGGGCGGTCGCCGCGGGGGCGCGTCCGGTTCGTGGGCTCACGGACACCGACTACGGTTCCCGTGACTTCGTCGTCGCCGATCCTGAGGGCAACCGGTGGTCGTTCGGTACCTATGGGGGGCATGTGGCGGAGTGAGGCGCGGGCCACGGGGTCGTCCCGTGGCCCGCGCGTTCACCGGTCTTCGGTTCCGGTCAGAAGGTCGGCCCGGTCAGGGGGTCAGGGGGTCAGGATGTCGTCGATGGCGGCGTGCAGGTTGGGCTGCGGGCCGATGTGGTGGGGGTCGCCGGTGGGCTGGGCCGTACCGGTGAGCTTGAGGGTGTCGCGGACCTGGGCGGGGGTGAGCACGCCGCTGTTGGCCTTGGCGACGCCCTGGAGGGCCGCGACGGTTCCGGCGATGACGGCGCTGGCGCTGGAGGTGCCGTTGAAGGAGCCGTTGTAGAGCTTGTTGGGGTTGGTCTCCGAGGGGGTCAGCTCCTGCCAGCCGGGGACGCCCAGCGTCGCCACGCAGGCGCCGTAGGCCTGGACGTCCAGGCGGGAGCCGTAGGTGGAGAAGGACAGGGCGGTCCGCTCGGCGGCCGGGCTTGAGCCGGTGCAGTTGGTTCCGCCGGGGCTGGGGGGCGCTCCGGCGCCGACCATGACGGCGCCGGAGTCGGGGCGGCCCATGATGGTGGTGGCGTAGGTGTCGGTGGGGTCGTCGAGGTTGTTGCCGCCGTTGCCCGCGGCCTCGACCACGGTCACTCCGGCGGCGACGGCCAGGACGGTCTGGTCGTAGACGCTGCCGTCGACCTCCCACGGGTACCAGGGGCCGCCGCCGCCGGACGGGGTCACCGCGACCTCGTACAGGATGACGTCGCCCGGTGAGGAGTGGGCGGTGGCGTAGGCGACGCTGTCGGGTACGGCGGTGCCGGACACGTGGAGGGTGGCGTTCGGGGCGATGCCGGCCATGCCGAGGCCGTTGTCGTCCTGGGCGGCGATCACTCCGGCGACGGCGGTGCCGTGGGCGACCGAGGAGTCATGCGAGCAGGGGTCGCCGAACAGGGACGGCTCCTGGACGATCTCGCCGGTCGCGACGCGTCCGGCGAGGTCCTCGTGGCAGAGGTTCCACTGGTTGGTCAGCCCGTTCAGTTCGACGGGGCTGTGCCGGTTGGTGGTGGTTCCGTCGCCGAGCTGGCCGCTGCTGTTCATGCCCCAGACGTAGAACCACTGGCCGAGTTTGGTGATGGTGTGGGCCAGGCCCGCCACGGCGGCCTCGCTGTTGGCGGTGGTGGCGGTGGGGGAGTGTCTGTCGGTGGTGGTTCCGTCGCCGAGCTGGCCCTGGTTGTTGTCGCCCCAGGTGTAGGTGGTCGAGGAGACCGAGGAGGTGGTGGCGACGCTGTGCTTGGTTCCGGCGGAGACGCCGTTGACGTTGGTCAGGCCGGTGACGGCGACCGGGGTCGTGCGGTAGGTGGTGGTTCCGTCGCCGAGCTGGCCTTCGCTGTTGTCGCCCCAGGCCTTGACGGTGCCGCCGGTGATGAGGGCCAGGTTGTGGTCGCCTCGGCTGCTGACCTGGCCGACGTTGGTCAGGCCGGTGACGACGGCGGGGGTGGTGTGGTTGGTGGTGGTTCCGTCGCCGAGCTGGCCGAAGCTGTTGGCGCCCCAGGCCTTGACGGTGCCGTTGGCCATCAGGGCCAGGGAGTGGACGCCGCCCGCGGCGATCGTGCCCGGTCCGGCGGCCACGCCGGTGAGGCCGGGGACGGCGATGGCGACGGGGGAGTCGGAGCCGGCGTAGCCGAGCTGTCCCTGGCTGTTGTCGCCCCAGGCGCGTACGGTGCCGTCGGACAGGACGGCGAGGGAGTGGCCGATGCCGGCGCTGATGCCCACGGCGTTGTAGATTCCGGCGACCTGGACCGGGACGGTGCTGTCGGTCAGGGTGCCGTTGCCGAGCTGGCCCTGGCTGTTGTCGCCCCAGGCCCAGACGGTGCCGTCGGTCTTGAGCGCCAGCGAGTAGGCGGCGCCCGCGGAGACGGAGGAGATGTCGGTCAGGCCGGGGACCTGGGAGGGGACCCTCTTGGCCGTGGTGTTGCCCAGGCCGAGCTGGCCCTGGCTGTTGTCACCCCAGGCCCACACCTGTCCGAGTGTCGGTGACCACGAGACCATCAGGGAGTGGTCCTCGCCCGCGGCGATCGTCTGCGCGCCGTAGGAGGGGGTGACCGAGGACTGGACCTCGATGTCGGTGACGGTGATGCCGTCGCCCTTGCCGCCGGTCTGGGCGTTGGCGTAGTCGGCGTCGACGCCGCCGCCCGCTGGGGAGCCGGTGGCGTTGCGGTACTTCTGGTGTGCGGCCAGGGGTTCGGTGGGGGAGACGAGGTTGGGCCTGGCCTGGGCGATTTCGACCGAGGGCAGGGCGTTGAGGTCCTTCAGCAGGCCTTCGACGCCGCTCTTGGGGGCGGTGACGACGAACCAGGAGTTGAGGTCGGGCAGTTGCCTGCCGGTCTTCTTCTCCAGCTGGAGGCGTCGTTCGGTGGTCTTCGTCTCGGAGGTCGAGGACAGGGGCCTGATGGAGGCGTCCTTGTACTTGGCCAGTACCTTCTGGATGTCCGCGGTGTTTCCTGAGTCCTTGGCGACCAGGCCCTGTCCGCGCAGCCGTACGGTGAGGTCGGGCTTGAACTTCACCGTGAGCTGGGTGGTGGAGAAGCCCTTGGGCAGGGGGGCGTGGGTTCCGGGGGCGGTGCCCTTGTCCTTGCTGTGGTCGTAGGCCGGGGTGGGTTCGGCCGAGGCGGGGCCTGCGGTGACCACGCCGGACAGTGCGCCGACGGTTACGGCGAGTAGAGCGGCGGCGAGTCGTCGTCCGGTTCGCCGTTGTGGGGGAGATCCCGCGTGACCCCGGGTGGCGGAGTGATCTGGCACCGAATTCTCCTCTTTTCTTGCTCGTCGTCCTCTGCGATGCGTGGGCGCCGCCCGGTGTTCGTGACTTTGGGCATGCGGGCACGCCGAATGGCGCGTTTCCCACGCGATGGGTGTTTGTTGTGAAACCAAGGGAGCCGACGGGTCAGCATAGGCCGATCATGTGTGTGAAAATCAACTGTGAATTTGATTTACACGGTTGGCTTCCAGGTGGATGCGCAGCGTCATTGTGCTGGCCATTGTTGTGGAAGATTGGCTGTCCACCGGCTTGACAAATCAGATTGCGCACCATATTGAATCTGTTGATTCACTGAGGGTGACGCGTTTCTGTGAAGGAAGAGGAATTCGGAGTTTCCCGATGCGTTCCGTCCTGCGGGAATCACTCTGGCGGCATTTCTCGCCATATGGAGAGTTTTCCGGAGGAGGTCAGCGGGGCGGGCGCAGGGCGCCGGCCGAGGCGGACATGAACACGGCGAGCAGTACGGGGATGCCCAGCGCGACGGGCAGGCCGACGATCTCCGCCGCCCCGCCGATGAGGGCGGGCCCGGCGACCAGGCCCGCGTAGCCGATGGTGGCGACCTGGGCGATGGAGGCTCCGGCCCGCTGCGGGTCGTGGTTGCCCGCCGCGGAGAAGACCTGGGGCACGATCGTGGCCAGGCCGAGGCCGAACAGGGTGAAGCCCGCGACGGCGACGGGGACCTGGCCGACGAGCAGCGCGGTGCCCAGGCCCGCGGCGGCCAGCAGGCCGGAGACGCGGACCAGGGGGACCGGGCCGAAGCGCAGGGCAAGCCGGTCACCGGCGAGGCGGCCGATCGTCATGGCGGTCGAGAAGGCGGCGAAGCCGAGGGCGGCGACGCCCTGCGAGGAGTGCAGGTCCTCGAAGAGGTAGACGGCGGTCCAGTCGACGGCGGCTCCCTCTCCGACGAGCCCGGCGAAGGCGACCACGCCGATGAGGACGATCCAGCCGGTTCTGCGTGTCCCGGCGGCGGCCTGGTCCTGTGACGGGGCGGCGGGCGGGGAGGGGGGCAGCAGGTGGCGTCCGGCCAGGAGCGACGCCAGGGCGAGGGTGACGCCGGTCGTGGCCAGGGTGGGGCCCGCTCCGGCGCCGAGCCAGGCGAACAGGCCGCCGACCCCCGCGCCGAGGAGGCCGCCGACGCTGTACATGCCGTGGAAGCCGGACATGAGGGGGCGGCCGCAGGCGCGCTCGACCTCGACGCCGTGGGCGTTCATGGAGACGTCGAGGGAGGCGTTGACGACGCCGTACAGGAAGAGGGCGGCGATGAGCAGGGGCAGGGTCGGGGCGTAGCCGGGCGGGATGACGGCCAGGGCCGTGACGACGGCGGCGGGGGTGATGACGCGGGCGCTGCCGAAGCGGTCGGTGAGGCGTCCGGCGAAGCGCATTCCGACGATGAGGCCGGTGGTGAGGGCGAACAGGCCGTAGGCGAGCTGCCCGTTGCTGAGGCCGAGGTCGCTCTTGACGGCGGGGATGCGGGCGGCCCAGGCGCCGGAGACGGTGCCCAGCGCGAGGAAGAAGAAGGACACGGCCAGGCGGGGAGCGGTGAGGGCGGCTCCCCGTTCGCGGTTCAGGGGGCGTCCTGACGGTCGAGGGCGACGGTGGCGGCCTCGATCCTGGTCATGACGCTGAGCGCGTCGCGGAGGGTCTGGGTGTCGAGGGAGTCGAGGAGGTGGCGGAAGTCGGCCAGGCCCGCGTCGGCGATCCGCTCGACGAGGGTGCGGCCCGCGGAGGTCAGCTCGACCCGCCGGACGCGGCGGTCGTTGGGGTCCTCCCGGCGGGTCACCAGGCCGTGGCCGACGAGGCGGTCGACGATGCCGGTGACGGTGCCGAGGCCGACGTCGAGGTGGTGCGCGAGGTCCTGGCCCGAGGCGGAGTCCCGGTAGGCGAGAAGCATGACCACCTTGAGCTGGCGCATCGTGAGGTTGGTGTCGAAGAGCGGGGAGGGCGCCCTGCGCTGGGCGAGGAATCGTCCCAGGTTGCGCTGCAGCTCACCGATGCGGCTGATCAGTCGGTCGCGTTCGTCGTCCACACTCACCCTCTCGCTTCCTGAGAAGGTTATCAGGAAAGCTAGGCAGCGTTAAATATTCGCGTAATACGAAGTGTTAGGCTGGAGAGAACTTACTATGTCGTACCCCTCAGGCCCTTAGGAGTCCGCCCCCATGACCGCCCTGGCCAGGTTGAGTCTTGCCAACCGCAGCCTTGTCATAATGATCGCGGTCGTGTTGAGCGCGTTCGGCGCCTTCGCGATCCCCTCGCTCAAACAACAGTTGCTGCCCTCGCTTTCGTTTCCCGGCGCCTTCGTGGTCGCCCCCTACCTGGGAGCCTCCCCCGAGATCGTCGAGGAGCAGGTCACCAAGCCCATCGAGGACAGCTTCCAGGGCCTTGAGGGGGTCACCGAGGTGACCTCGACCTCCCGTGAGGGGATGGCGCAGGTCCAGGTGTCGTTCGAGTACGGCACCGACATCGACGACTCGGTGAGCAAGATGCAGCAGGCGATCTCCCGGATCGGCTCCCAGCTGCCCGACGGCGTCGACCCTCAGGTCCTGGCCGGTGGTACCGACGACATCCCGGTGCTGGTGCTGGCGGTGTCCGCGGGCGGTGACCAGCGGGCGACGGCGGACAGGCTCAGGCGCATCATGGTGCCCGCCCTGCAGGGCGTCGACGGTGTGCGCGAGGCCACGGTCACCGGCACCCGGGACGAGACCGTGGTGATCACCCCCGACACCAAGAAGCTCGCCAAGCACGGCCTGGCGCCGACCGCGGTCGCCGACGTGCTGCGCGCCAACGGCCAGCCGATCCCCGCGGGCAGCCTCACCGAGGACAACCTGTCCCTGACCGTCCAGGTCGGCGACCGGATCACCTCCATCGAGGACCTGGAGAACCTCTACCTGCAGCCCGCCGCCCCGGCGCAGCTCCAGCAGGGCGCTCCGCAGAGCCGTACGGCACAGGCCCAGGCGGCGCAGGCCGCGCAGGCTCAGGGCGCCCGTGGCACGGCGGCGCAGCGGCCGCCGGTCGCCGTGGCGGCCCCCAAGCCGCCCAAGCCCGTCAAGCTCGGCGACGTGGCCACGATCGAGCGCTCGCAGGCCGACGGCACCTCGCTGACCCGCACCGACGGCGAGCCGAGCCTGGGCGTCTCGGTCACCATGAAGCCGGACGGCAACGCGGTGGCCATCTCCCACGCGGTGAGTGAGAAGCTGCCGGAGCTGAAGAAGGAGATCGGCGACTCCGCCAAGGTGAGCGTGATCTTCGACCAGGCGCCGTACGTGGAGCGTTCGATCGAGGACCTCACCACCGAGGGCCTGCTCGGCCTGGCCTTCGCGGTGCTGGTCATCCTGATCTTCCTGCTGTCGGTGCGCTCGACGCTGGTGACGGCGATGTCCATCCCGCTGTCGGTCGTCATCGCCCTGATCGCGCTGTGGCTCGGCGACTACTCGCTGAACATGCTGACCCTGGGCGCCCTGACCATCGCCGTCGGCCGCGTGGTCGACGACTCGATCGTGGTCCTGGAGAACATCAAGCGTCACCTGGGGTACGGCGAGGCCAAGCGGGACGCCGTGCTGGCGGGTGTGCGCGAGGTGAGCGGCGCGGTCACCGCCTCGACCCTGACGACCGTCGCGGTCTTCCTGCCGATCGCGGTGGTCGGCGGCATGGTCGGGCAGCTGTTCGCCCCGTTCGCCGTCACCGTGACGGTCGCGCTGCTGGCCTCGCTGCTGGTGTCGCTGACGGTCATCCCGGTCCTGGCGTACTGGTTCCTCAAGGCCCCCGTGCTCACCCCCGAGCAGGCGCGCGCGATGCGCGAGGAGGCCGAGGCCAAGGAACTGCGCAGCCCGCTGCAGCGGATCTACCTGCCGGTTCTGCGTTTCGCCACCAAGCGCAGGCTGATCACCGTCCTGGTCGGCGTCGTGATCTTCGTGGGCACGATGGGCCTGGCGGGGCAGCTGCAGACCAACTTCCTGGACTCCTCCGGCCAGAACACCGTCTCCCTGACCCAGAAGATGCCTCCCGGCACCGACCTGGCCACCACCGACGCGGCGGCCAAGAAGGTCGAGCAGGTGCTCTCCTCCGTCAAGGAGGTGGAGACCTACCAGGTCAACGTGGGTGGCGGTGGCGGCTTCATGGGCGCCGCCTCCGGAGGCGGCGGCGGGGACCGCGCCTCCTACTCGATCACGGTGGCCGACGGCACCGACACCGCGGCGCTGGAGAACACGCTGCGCGACCGGTTCAAGGGGCTCACGGACGCCGGTGAGATCACCGTCGGCGGCTCCCAGGGCGGTCCGGGCGGCGGCTCGACCAACCAGCTCCAGGTGCTCGTGCAGGCGCCGGACATCGACACGCTGCGCGGCGCGGCCGAGACGGTGCGCGGCGCGATGGCGGACATGGGCGGCCTGCGGGACGTCTCCTCCAACCTGGAGGCCAGCGCCAAGCGCATCGAGGTCCGGGTCGACAGGAGGAAGGCCGCGGAGAAGGGCCTGACCGAGGGCCAGATCGGGCAGTTCGTCGCGCAGTCCTTCCGGGGCGCGACGCTGGGCCAGGTCACCCTGGACGGCCGGGCGAGCGATCTGATCCTGCGCAGCGGCGACGCCCCCGAGGACATGGCCGAGATCGGCAGGCTGAAGCTGCCGACCGCGACCGGCACGGTCAAGCTGTCCGAGGTCGCCAGGGTGTCCAGGGTCGACGGCCCCACCCAGGTGACCCGGGTCGACGGGGAGCGCAGCGCGACGGTCTCGGGCACCTCGACCGCCAGTGACCTGGGCGCCCTGACCACGACGCTGACCGCCAAGCTGAAGGACCTGAAGCTGCCCGACGGCGCGCGCTACACCATCGGCGGAGTGAGCGCCGACCAGAGCGAGGCGTTCGGACAGCTCGGCCTGGCGATGCTGGCCGCCATCGCGATCGTCTTCATGATCATGGTGGCGACGTTCCGCAGTCTCGCCCAGCCGCTGGTGCTGCTGGTCTCCGTGCCGTTCGCCGCCACCGGCGCCATCGGCCTGCTGCTGGCCACCGGCACCCCGCTCGGCGTGCCGGCCCTGATCGGCATGCTGATGCTGATCGGCATCGTCGTGACCAACGCCATCGTGCTCATCGACCTGATCAACCAGTACCGTGAGCGCGGCCTGGGCGTGGTCGAGGCGGTGATCGAGGGCGGACGCAGGAGGCTGCGGCCGATCCTGATGACCGCGGTCGCCACGATCTTCGCGCTGATCCCGATGGCGCTCGGCCTGACCGGCTCCGGCGGGTTCATCTCCCAGCCGCTGGCCATCGTGGTCATCGGCGGCCTGGTGTCCTCGACGCTGCTGACGCTGGTGCTGGTGCCGACGCTGTACGTGATCCTCGAGCGGACCAAGGAGCGGCTGAGCCGCGGGTCCAAGGCGGGCAGGCACGAGGCCGACGCCAAGGCCGAGGACGACAGGCTGGCCCCTGTCGGCTGATCCCGGCCACCACCCGCCGCCCGCCGTACCCCGCAGGAGGGGTGCGGCGGGCGGCGGCGCGCGTACCCCCCGGCGGGTCCGGAACGCGGGCGGCAATAGACTGAGGCAACGTGACTGCCAAGCCTCGCATCCCCAACGTTCTGGCCGCCCGCTACGCCTCGGCGGAGCTGGCCCGCCTGTGGTCCCCCGAGTACAAGGTGGTGGCCGAGCGCCGCCTGTGGCTGGCGGTGCTCGCCGCGCAGGCCCGGCTGGGGATCGCGGTGCCCGAGGAGGCCGTCGCCGACTACGAGAAGGTCGTCGAGCAGGTCGACCTGGCCTCCATCGCGGAGCGCGAACGGGTCACCCGCCACGACGTCAAGGCCCGCATCGAGGAGTTCAACGCGCTGGCCGGGCACGAGCACGTGCACAAGGGCATGACGTCGCGCGACCTCACCGAGAACGTCGAGCAGCTGCAGATCCGCGACAGCCTCCTGCTGGTGCGCGACCGGTGCGTGGCGCTGCTGGCCCGCCTGGGCACGCTGGCCGCCGAGCACTCCGGCACCGTGATGGCCGGGCGCTCGCACAACGTGGCCGCGCAGTCCACCACCCTGGGCAAGCGGTTCGCCTCGGCCGCCGACGAGCTGCTGGTCGCCCTGGCCCGGCTTGAGGAGCTCATCGCCCGTTACCCGCTGCGCGGCGTCAAGGGGCCGGTCGGCACCGCGCAGGACATGCTCGACCTGCTCGGCGGCGACCGGGCGAAGCTGACCGCCCTCGAGGACCACGTCGCCGGGCACCTGGGCTTCGCGAACCGGCTGACCAGCGTCGGGCAGGTCTACCCCCGGTCGCTGGACTACGAGGTCGTCACGGCGCTGGTGCAGCTGGCCGCCGCCCCCTCCTCGCTGGCCAAGACCATCCGGCTGATGGCCGGTCACGAGCTCGTCACCGAGGGCTTCGCCGAGGGACAGGTCGGCTCCTCGGCCATGCCGCACAAGATGAACACCCGTTCCTGCGAGCGTGTCAACGGGCTGACGGTGATCCTGCGGGGCTACGCCTCCATGACGGGTGAGCTGGCAGGCGACCAGTGGAACGAGGGCGACGTCTCCTGCTCGGTGGTGCGGCGGGTCGCCCTGCCCGACGCGTTCTTCGCCTTCGACGGGCTGGTCGAGACGATGCTGACCGTGCTCGGGGAGTTCGGGGCCTTCCCCGCGGTCATCGCCGCCGAGCTGGACCGCTACCTGCCGTTCCTGGCCACGACCAAGATGCTGATGGCCGCGGTGCGCGCCGGGATGGGCAGGGAGAGCGCCCATGAGGTGATCAAGGAGCACGCGGTCGCCTCCGCGCTGGCGATGCGCGAGCGCGGTGTGGGCAACGAGCTGCTCGAGCGCCTGGCCGCCGACGAGCGCTTCCCGCTCGGCCAGACCGAGCTGCGGGAGCTGCTCCAGGAGCGGCTGTCCTTCACCGGCGCCGCCGCCGACCAGGTCGCCACGGTCGTGGCCGGGATCGAGGAGGTCGTCGCCCGCCACCCGGCCGCGGCCGCCTACGCCCCGGGCGCGATCCTGTAGCTCTACCCTTTTCCGGATTTTTCTGGATTCTTCTGGAGCCCCCCATGGAGTTGACCTCCGCCGAGGACGTCGCCGCCGCCTGCCAGGACGACACGATCGTCATGTGGGCGGCGCAGGGAATGCGTCCCGGGATCCGGGCGTGGGCGCACGGTGAGGCGGTCGCGGTCGCCAGCCCCGACCTCAACCGCCGCGACCGCCTCACCGTCCGGGGCCCCGCCGGCCAGGTCGCCGTTCTCGTACGGCGGGTGCTGCCGGAACTGGCCCCCTCCTACCGGGTCATGGCGGAACGGGATCTGGCCGGGGAGCTGGCGGACCTGCTGCCCGGCTCGGGCCCGGTCCGGCCGTTCGAGTGGATGGAGACGGCGACCCCGCCCTCACCGCGGGACTCCGGGGACGAGGAGACCGGATGGCTTGAGGAGAACGACGCGGAGGTCGCCGCCCTGCTGGCCGAGGCGGCCCCCGCGGCGTGGGCCGTACCGGGGCTGCCGGGGATCCGCCGCTGGGCGGGGGTGCGCGCGGCGGACGGGAGCCTGGTCGCCACGGCCGCAGACGCCTGGTCCTGCCCGGAGGTGGGGTTCGTCGCCGGGGTGGCGACCGTCTCCGCGCTGCGCGGCAGGGGGTATGGGCGGCGGGTGTGCGCCTTCGTCTTCCGGTCGCTGATCGCCACGCACGGCAGGGTCGCGCTGGTCGTGGACACCGAAAACCGTGCCGCGATCGCCGTCTACGAGCGTCTCGGCATGCGCCTGCGCCCGGTCGCGGCCCTGGCGCCGCACGCCGCGGGCTGAGGCGACCGGGCCACTTCGTGGAATTGGCCGTTCTCCGCGGGGAGGGGCACAGGACAGGATGCGGCCATGGCATTGACGGTATCGCTCAGCTCCCTCGCCGCCGTCGCGGTGATCTCCCTCGGGATGGTCCTCACCCCCGGCCCCAACATGCTCTACCTGATCTCACGGTCGGTGACGCAGGGCCGGGGGGCGGGCATGGTCTCCCTGGCGGGCGTCGCCGCGGGCTTCCTGGTCTACCTGGCCGCCACCGCGGCGGGGATCGCGGTGGTGTTCGCGGTCGTGCCCGCCGTCTACACCGCGATCAAACTCGCGGGCGCGGCCTACCTGCTGTGGCTGGCCTGGAAGGCGCTGCGTCCCGACGGCGACGTCTTCGAGCCGGGGGAGACGCGTTTCGACCCGCCGGGCAGGCTGTTCTCGATGGGACTGCTCACCAGCCTGCTCAACCCCAAGATCGCGGTGATGTACGTGTCGCTGCTTCCCCAGTTCGTCGATCCGGCGCGTGGCGACGTCGCCGCGCAGGGCTTGGTCCTCGGTCTCGTGCAGGTCGTCGTCTCCCTGTCGGTCAACACCCTGATCGTGCTGGGCGCCGGATCCGTCGCCTCCTTCCTGGCCCGCCGGCCGTTGTGGGCGCGGGTACGGCGCTACCTGACGGCCACCGTGCTGGCGGGGATCGCGCTGCGCGTCGCGACCGACCGCTCGCGTGCCCTGGTCGCCGCGCCATAGCGGATGATCTCTGGCGACATGGGAGACATGGGACACTGCTGCCGTGCTCACCACCGTGCTCGCCTTCACCGCCGTCGCATTGGTTCTCACCATCTCCCCGGGCCCGGACACCGTGATCGTGCTGCGCACGACGATCGCCTCGGGCCGCGGGGCCGGACTGCTCGCCGGGGCGGGGGTGATCCTCGGCTGCTACGTGTGGGGGATCGCGACCGCGCTCGGCCTGACGGCGCTGCTGGCCGCCTCGGACCTCGCCTACACCGCCGTCAGGATCGCGGGCGCCGTCTACCTGACCTGGCTCGGCGCGCGGGCGCTGTGGCAGAGCCGTTGCGGCTCCGCGACGCGCGGGGAACAGCCCGAGGGGGAACCCGTGACCGGCGCGTGGAAGGTCATGCGAACCGGGTTCGTGACCAACCTCCTCAACCCCAAGGTCGGGGTCATCTACATGACGCTGCTGCCGCAGTTCGTCCCCCACGACGCGGCCGTGCTCCCGACGACCCTGCTGCTGGTCACGGTGCACGGCCTGCTGGGCGCGGCGTGGTTCGTGCTCGTGGTCTGGGCCGCGCACGCCCTGCGCGGCGGGCTCACCCGGCCGTCGGTGCGCCGCCTCACGGAGCGGCTGACCGGCCTGGTGTTCATCGGTTTCGGCATCCGCCTGGCCGCCGAGGCGCGCTGAGGACCGCCCGCCGGGGAGGGGCCAGGGGTCAGTCGCCGAACCAGCCGGGCACGTCGAGCCGGAACACCTCGCCCGCCGTGAGCGCGCGCAGATCCGCCTCGAACGCCCCCATGCGCTCCCGTCCCAGCGTTCGCGCCCAGCGTTCGCGCAGGTCGTCGAAGATGCGGGCCGAGAGCGCCAGGCTCTCCAGGCCGTGTGGCGTGAGCCGTACGATCTTGCGCCTGGCGTCGCCGGGGTCGCAGGCGCGCTCGACGTAGCCCAGCCGTTCCAGGGTGGCGACGGTCTTGCCCGCGGCCTGCTTGGTGATCCCCAGGCGTCTGCCGAGCTCGACGGCGGTGGTGCCCTCGACGCCGATCGCCTGCATGACGAAGCCGTGCATCGGCCGCATGCCCGGGTGCCCCCGGCGGGCCAGTTCGGCGTGGAGGTCGTCGATGAGCATCCGGAAGCCGATCAGGAGCCTGAGCGGAAGCTCGAAGCCGGGAGGATCACTGGGCACGGTCGGTAACCTGGTTCGCCGATTCGACAACTACGTTTACGTTGTCCACCTTAGGATCTCCCCCCGGTCCTGTCACCCGAGGCCCATTCCGTCAGGCAGGACGACCACCACCGGTAGGTCGTGATTTTTCATGTGTTGTCCTCACTTTCAAGGGCATACGGATGGCAGCCAAGCAAGAGGGAGTGTGGACCATGACAGTCACCGGCATCATCACCGCCATCGTCATCGGAGCGATCATCGGCGCGCTGGGCCGGCTGGTCGTCCCGGGGCGGCAGGGCATCCCCATCTGGCTGACCATCGTGATCGGCATCGTCGCGGCCCTCATCGGCACCGCGATCGCCGGTGCGCTGGGAGTGGCGAGCACCCGCGGGGTCGACTGGATCGAGCTGCTCATCCAGATCGCCCTGGCGGCCGTCGGTGTCATCGCGGCCGCGGGCCTGTACGGCAGGCGCGGAGTGCGGTGACCGGTCCGGCTCGCGGACCTGCGAGCGAACGCGGAACGGCCCCGGCCGGGGAGAACCCGGCCGGGGCCGTTCCGCGTGTTCAGGGGGCCCGGCGCGTCACTCTCCGCGCGCCTCGGCCAGCGCCGCCTCGAAGGCGTCCATCTCCCGCTGGAGGCGGTCAAGGCCCGCGGACGGCAGCCAGGCCATCACCCGGGCGACCCCCGCACGCTCGCACGCCTCCAGCACGGCGGGGTCGGCCGGTGCGGCCATGACCACCGTCACGACCCTCCTTCCCGCGTCCTCGGCCCTGCGCCGGAGCTCACCCACCCGGTCGAGGACGTCCGGCGCGTAGTTCGGCAGCCAGCCGTCGCCGTAGGAGAGCACCCGGTCGAGCACCCGGGGGCCGGTGCCGCCGACCAGCACGGGGGGATGAGGGCGCTGCGCGGGCTTCGGCCAGGAGAGGATCGGGTCGAAGGAGACGAACTTCCCGTGGTACTCGGCCTCGTCCTGGGTCCAGATGCGGCGCATCGCCTCGATGTTCTCCTTCATCACCGCGAAGCGCCGCGCCGGGTCGACCCCGTGGTTGCGGATCTCGGGCTCGTTCCAGCCCGCCCCCACGCCGAGCTCGAACCGGCCGCCGGTGAGGTGGTCCACGCTCGCCACGGTCTTCGCCAGACTGATCGGGTGGTGCTGCGGGACCAGGCAGACGCCCGTCCCGACCCGCAGCCGGGTCGTGACCACGCCCGCGGCCGTACAGGCGGTCAGGGCGTCGTAGGTGTGCGCGTACTTGCGCGGCAGTATCCCGCCCTCCGGCGGCACGGGAGGCTCCCCCCAGGCCTGGATGTGGGTGTGCTCGGTGAAGAAAAGGGCGTCGTGACCCCGTTGCTCGACCAGCTGGGCCAGCACGCCCGGACGGACCGCGTCATGTGTAGCGAAATATCCGAAACCAGATTCCATGGTGTCCCCGTCTCCCACGGAGGGCGGGTGCGGCACCGATGTGCCGCACCCGCCCCGATGTCATCGGAACTGTCATCTGAAGCGGCGGAGCCGGAGGCTGTTGCTCACCACGAACACCGAGGAGAACGCCATCGCGGCTCCGGCGATCATCGGGTTGAGCAGTCCGAGCGCGGCCAGCGGCAGCGCGGCCACGTTGTAGGCGAACGCCCAGAACAGATTCCCCTTGATCGTCGCCAGTGTACGGCGCGACAGCCGGATCGCCTCGGCCGCCGCCCGGAGATCCCCCCTGACCAGGGTCAGGTCGGCGGCCTCGATCGCCGCGTCGGTCCCGGTGCCCATCGCCAGGCCCAGGTCGGCCTGGGCGAGCGCGGCGGCGTCGTTGACCCCGTCGCCGACCATGGCCACCGAGCGGCCCTCGGCCTGCAGTCTCCTGACCACCTCGACCTTGCCCTCGGGCAGCACCTCGGCGATCACCTCGTCGATGCCGACCTCGGCGGCGACCGCGCGGGCCGCGGCCTCGTTGTCGCCGGTCAGCAGCACCGGGGTCAGGCCGAGGCCGCGCAGCCGCTCGATCGCCTCGGCGCTGGTCGGCTTGACGGTGTCGGCCACGACGAGGACCGCGCGGGCCCTGCCGTCCCAGCCGACCGCGACGGCCGTACGGCCCGCGGCCTGCGCCGCCTCCACCGCCCGCTCCAGCTCGGCGGGCAGGTGCTGAGCCCAGTCCGCCAGCAGCCTGGGCCTGCCGACGACCACGGCGTGGCCGTCCACGACGCCCTGGACACCGAGTCCCTCGACGTTGGCGAAGTCCTCGGGCGTGGGCAGCTCGCCCACCCGTTCGGCGGCGGCGCGGGCGACGGCCCTGGCGATGGGGTGCTCGGAGGCGTGTTCGAGGGCTCCGGCCAGGCGCAGCACCTCGTCACGGTCCTCACCCTCGGCCGGGTGCACATCGGTGAGGGTCATCCGGCCCTCGGTGACGGTGCCGGTCTTGTCGAGCACCACGGTGTCGACCGTACGGGTCGACTCCAGGACCTCGGGGCCCCTGATCAGGATGCCGAGCTGGGCGCCGCGTCCCGTGCCGACCAGCAGCGCGGTCGGGGTCGCCAGGCCGAGCGCGCAGGGGCAGGCGATGATCAGCACCGCGACCGCCGCGGTGAAGGCGGCCGAGGCGCCGCCCCCGGTGCCGAGCCAGAAGCCGAGCGTGGCCACGGCCAGTGCGATCACGATCGGCACGAAGATCCCGGAGACGCGGTCGGCCAGGCGCTGGACCTGTGCCTTGCCGGTCTGGGCCTCCTCGACGAGCTTGGCCATCCGGGCCAGCTGGGTGTCGGCGCCGACACGGGTGGCGCGGACCAGCAGCCGGCCGCCCGCGTTGACGGTCGCGCCGGTCACCGCGTCGCCGGGCCGAACCTCGACCGGGACGGACTCGCCGGTCAGCATCGAGGCGTCGACCGCGGAGGAGCCGTCCTCGACCACGCCGTCGGTGGCGATCTTCTCGCCGGGCCGTACGACGAACAGGTCGCCGACGGCGAGCTGGTCGGCGGGGACGCGGACCTCGCGTCCCTCACGCAGGACGGCCACGTCCTTGGCGCCGAGTTCGAGCAGGGCCCGGAGCGCGGCGCCGGCGCGGCGCTTGGAACGGGCCTCGAAGTAGCGGCCCGCGAGGATGAACGCCGTCACCCCCGCCGCGGCCTCCAGGTAGATGTTGCCCGACCCGTCGGTGCGCTCGATGGTGAACGCGAACGGGTGGGTCATGCCAGGGGTGCCCGCGCTGCCGAAGAACAGCGCCCACAGCGACCAGCCGAAGGCCGCCAGGGTGCCGATGGAGACCAGGGTGTCCATGGTCGCCGTGCCGTGGCGCAGGTTGGTCCAGGCGGCCCGGTGGAAGGGCCAGCCCGCGTAGACCACGACCGGCGCGGTCAGCGTGAGCGAGAGCCACTGCCAGTTCGGGAACTGCAGCGCGGGGACCATCGCCATCGCGATCACCGGTACGGCGAGCGCCACGGAGGTGATCAGGCGGTCACGCAGCGGCCGAAGCTCCTCGGCCGCCTCCGCCTCCTCGTCCCGGCTCTCGCCCGCCGACGGCGCGGCGGGCGGGTCGGGCAGCTTGGCGGTGTAGCCCGCCTTGGCCACTTCGGCGACCAGGTCCTCGGGACCGATGTCCCCGGAGTAGGTCACCTTGGCCTTCTCGGTCGCGTAGTTGACCGTCGCGGTCACGCCGTCGAGCTTGTTCAGCTTGCGTTCGATGCGGTTGGCGCAGGAAGCGCACGTCATGCCGCCGATCGAGAGTTCGACCGCGCCGCCGGAAGCCGGGGCCCTGTCATCGGTGAGGGGGGACATCGTCTCTCCTTTCTCGGTTCTCGGTTCACGCCCTCGTCAGTGGGCGTGTCCTCCGTGGCCGCCGTGTCCTGCCTGCTCGCCGGTCCCCGAGGCCGGGGCGGCGGCCTGGCCGGTGCGCACGGTGAAGCTCGCGGTGCGCACGACCCCTCCATGCTGGAAGTCTAGGAAGAGCCGGTAGGCGCCACGGCTGGGCACCTCGGTGTAGAAGGTGATCCCGGGGCCCGCGGCGGTCCTGCCGTCGCCGGGCTCCCCGTCGGGGTGCACGTGCAGGTAGGCCAGGTCCCCGTCGCGCAGCGCGACCAGGTGGCCGTAGGCGCCCAGGTAGGGCTGCAGGTCGGTGACGGGCCTGCCGTCCTTGGCGACGCTCAGAGTGATCTTGCTCGACGCGCCGGGGGTCAGGTCGCCGTCGAGGGTGACGGTGTAGCCGTCCACGGTGGCCGTACGGCTCGCCGCGGGTAGCGCCGCGGGCTTGTAGTCGCCGGGGGCCAGCAGGTCGGCGCCCAGGGTCAGCGCGTCGCCTCCCTCGGGGGCGAAGTCGGCGAAGGCCCGGTAGGCGCCCGCGGCGGGCAGCGTCAGCGGCACCGACCACTCGCCGCCTCCGGCCTCCCGGGGGTGCAGGTGTTGGAAACCGCCGAGGTCGCGTGAGACGACGATGAAGTGCAGCTTCTTCTCGTGCTGTACCCGGTATCCGGTGACGGGCCTGCCGTCGGGGCCGGTGACGGTGAAACGGAAGTCCGTCTCCCGGCCGGGTTCGACGGTGGTGGTCCGCGGGGTCAGCGTGTAGCCGTTGTTCGACACTTGAAGTCCTTCCGGTACGGACGTCTCGCCGGGGGCGGGTGAGGCGGTCGTGTGGGGTGTGGCCTGGGGGGTGAGGCCGGCGGCGTCCGCCGCCCTGCCCGCGCCGAGGGCTCCGCCGAAGAGAACGGCGAGGCCGAGAAGGTAGGCCCCCAGCCTGGCGGGGGTGTTCATGCCGGATCGGCCACTTCGTATCCGGCGGTCCTCACGGCGGCTCTGACCGCGTCGTCGCTGACCGGGCCCTGTCCGCTCACCGTCACCAGACCGGTCGCCAGGTCCACCTCGACGCCGGTGACGCCGGGGACCTCGCCGACCTCCTCCTTGACGGAGCTGACGCAGTGGCCGCAGGTCATGCCCTTGACGGTGTATGTGGTGGTGCTCATCGTCGTCTCTTTCCGTTCTTCTCTCGGGTGCCCGGTCAGGACCGGACCAGGCGCGCGATGGCGTCGGTGGCTTCCTTGACCTTGCTGTCGGCCTCGGCCCCGCCCTTGGCGGCCGCGTCGGCCACGCAGTGGGCCATGTGCTCCTCGAGCAGGGACAGGGCGAAGGATCTCAGCGCGTGGTCGGCCGCGGACACCTGGGTGAGGATGTCGATGCAGTACTTGTCCTCGTCGACCATCCGCTGCAGGCCGCGGACCTGGCCCTCGATCCTGCGCAGCCGCCGGAGGTGGTCCTCCCTGTTCGCGGTGTAGCCGCTCATCTTCCTCTCCTCTCCGGTGGTCGCTTCACCCTTCACAACACGGTACCCCCCTACCGTATTCCGATGTGCCCGGGATTCCGGTTCCCGGTTGATACCCTGGGGGGGTACTGGAATGACCATAACATACCCCCGTGGGGTTGTATCCCTCAAGGCTGTGCGACCCGCCGTGATGACTTCGTAGAGTTGCCAATCCATTACTCCTGGTTATTGCATTGTTTGGAGTAATGGCACGGAATCGATGCCTTTGCCTCTCTGGGGTGACCCTTTCAAGGTCTTTCTCATTAGCGTGGTCTTTAAGTCCACGCCGTGTCGGCGTCTTTTTGAGATGCCTGACCGGTGTTCCCAGCGACCTGGGACCACCAGGGCGCATCCATCACGACATGGAGTGATCACTCATGGTCAAGCAGATTCTCGCGGCCGGTGCGATGGTGGCTTCCGCTCTCGCCGCCCCCGTGACGATGCCGACTGAGATCGCCAACGCCTCGACGGCGCCTCAGGCCCTGTCGGCCGGTTCCGTGCACCTCACCCAGAGCAGTCTCGTCCTGCGGCCCTGCCGTCACGGCCGATGCCACCGCGGTGGCGGTGGTGGCGGAGGCGGCGGCGGCGGTGGTGGCGGAGGCGGCGGTGGCGGAGGCGGTAACCACAGCGGCGGAGGCGGCGGTGGTGGCGGAGGCGGAGGCGGCGGTGGTGGCGGAGGCGGCGGAGGAGGTGGCGGTGGCGGTGGCGGAGGTGGCGGTGGCGGAGGTGGCGGCGGAGGCGGCTGATCCCGCCCGAACCTCCGCGCGTCCCGGATGTCCTTCCGGCCGGTCGAGGCCACACGACCGTCGGCCGGTCAGGAGGGAACACGGCCTCCAGGCCGCGCGCCATCCGTTCTCCGAGGCCGTCTCCGGCGTCAAGGAGGATTCCCTCCCGATGCCGGGGGCGGTCTTCGCCGCCTTTCCTGTGCCGTGAGACGCCGGTGAGGCGAAAAACTGATTCCAGCCGAAACAATTGAATTCCGATGACCGGCCGCGCGGAGGTTCCCTGCGGGCGGTTTCCGGCCGGGAGGGAGGCGCCGAGGGTTTTCGCCGGGCCGTACGGTGGGAGGCTCATCGGCGTGGACGACATATGGGATCTTGTGGTCGTCGGCGGTGGTCCCGCCGGATCCGCCGCCGCCCTGCGGGCCAGGCAACTCCGTCCTGACGCCCGGGTGCTGCTGCTCGACAAGGCCGACTTCCCCCGCGACAAGGCGTGCGGTGACGGCATCGCCGCCCACGGGCATGACGAACTCGCCCTGCTGGGCCTGCCGGACCTGATCGCCGACCATCGGCCGACACGGCGCCTGTCGATCGTCTCGCCCGGGGGAGCGCAGGTCAGCGCCACGGTCGCCCGGCCGAACCACGTCGTTCCCCGCGCCGTCTTCGACGCCCGCCTGGTGGAGGCCGCCAGGGAACGGGGCGTGGAGGTCCGGCGCCACCGGGTCCGCGCGCTGGCCGTGCGGCACGGGCACGTCGTCCTCGACGGCACGGTGACGGCCCGTGCCGTCGTCGGCGCGGACGGTGCCAACTCCGTCGTACGGCGCCTCATCGGCATGCCGGCCTCCCCGGGCAGGCACACCGCGATCGCCGTGCGCGGTTACGCGGACGTACCCCTGGACGACGACGTCCAGCGCATCGTCATGCAGGGGGAGGGGTGGCCCGCCTACGCCTGGTCGTTCCCCGTCGGGGACGGCAGCGCCAACGTCGGCTTCGGGATGCTGCTTCCCCGGTTGCGGGCGACCGGCCTGCCCGGGCGCCGGGTCCTGCACGACAGGCTCGCCGAGCTGCTGCCCCACCTGCCCGCCCGCGACCTGCGGGCGCACCACCTCCCCCTGTCCCCGGGCAGGCCGGGGGCCGGGGCGGGCAGGGTGATGCTCGCCGGTGACGCGGCCGGGCTGATCAACCCGCTGACCGGGGAGGGCATCTACTACGCCCTGCTGTCGGGAAGGCTCGCGGGCGAGGCCGCGGTGGAGGCGCCGGACGACCCGCTGCCCCGGTACCGGGGGGAACTGGGCAGGGCGCTCGGGCGGCACCTGAGGACCACCGACGCGCTCGCTCTGGCCGCCCGTTCCCCCCGGTTCATCGACGCCGCGATCGGTGTCGCCGCCCGGCGCCGGGAGGTGTTCGACCTGCTGGTCGAGGTGGGGCTCGGGGCGGGGACCGTACCGCCCTCCCTGCTCTTCGCCGTGGCCCGCCGCTGGCTCGGTGAAGCCGTACGCGGAGCCTGACTTTCCGGGACTGTTGCCTTGATCACTCTTATGGTAAAGAAGGTTTCCAGTAAGGCGCCTCGACCTCCCCCCATCGAAAGGCCCCCTATGCGACTGCGTTCGCGTGTCCTGAGCATGATCGTGGCGTTAACGGCGGCGATGGCCACCGCCACCCCCGCCCTGGCGGACGGGCCGACCGGCGACATCGTCTACGCCACCCGTAACGGCGGCAAGGTCGTCGCCCTCACCTTCGACGACGGCCCCTCGCCCGACTGGACCCCCAAGGTCCTCGACCTGCTGCGGAGCAGGCAGATCCGCGCCACCTTCTGCCTGCTCGGCAACCAGGTCAAGGCGCACCCCGAGCTGGTGCGCCGCATCGTCGCCGACGGCCACGCCGTCTGCAACCACACCGTCAACCACGACTCGCTCGCCGGCTGGACCCCCGAGGCGATCCGCGCCGACCTGACCGCGACCAACGACGCGATCCGTACGGCGGCGGGCGACCCCAACCTGCCCATCAGGTACTTCAGGGCCCCCTACGCCGCCTGGGGCGCCTCGCCGCAGGTCGCGGCCTCCCTCGGCATGTCGGCCCTGGCCTGGACGATGGACCCCTCCGACTGGGACGGCTCGCCGGCGGACGTGCTCGTCCAGCGGCTGAGCTCGCAGATCTACCCGACGGCCGTCTCGCTCTCCCACGACGGCGGTGGCGACCGCTCGGCGACCGTGGCCGCCTACGGGCAGCTGATCCCGCAGTGGCAGCAGGCGGGCTGGGGGTTCGAGCTGCCCGCGACCACCGGCGGGCCGTACCCGCCCGCGTGCACTTCGCCCGTCTGGCGGGGCCGTGACAGCTACAGCCAGGGCGACAGGGTCTCCCGCAAGGGGCACATCTACCAGGCCCGGTGGTGGACCCAGCTTGAGGACCCGGCCAACGCCTGGTGGGTGTGGGCCGACCTCGGCGCCTGCTGATCCCGGACGGCCCCCGGAGGGCCGGGCGAACCGTACGGCGTCGGCACACTTCGTCGCGCGGGGAACGTCCGCGGCGACCACCTGTGACGCCCGCGGCGCCCGAGCCCGAAGGGGGCCGTTCCCCCGGTCCGGCCCAAGCGGCGTGTCAGCAGGTGGCGGCGGCTCCGGCGCGCTCCTGTGCGAGGCTCTCCGCCGGCGACCGCCCCCTGGTACGGCCGAGCTCGGGCAGGAGGGACACCACCCCGAGCACGGCCAGCCCGGCGCCCAGCCAGAGAGGGGCGCGCAGACCGAAGCCGTCGATGACCAGCCCGCCGGCCGAGGATCCGATGATCACCCCGAGGGTGATGAAGGAGGCGTGGACGGTGTTGACCAGCGGTCCCGGGTTGCCGACGCGCTGGACGCGTACGGCCATCGCCGGGTTCATGGTCACTCCGACCAGCCCGACGCCGAGCATGGCGATCACCGCGGGAACACTGAGGTGGGCGAACGCCGCGAACCCGGCCAGGAAGATCGCGTTGAGGGCCAGCCCGGACAGCAGGACGCCGATGGTGTGCCTGTCGGCCAGGCGCCCGACGACGTGGTTGCCGGCCACGGTGGCCGCGCCGTACGCGACGAGCAGGAGGGGAACGGTCTCCGAGGCGAACCCGGTGACCTGGGTGAGGATCGGGCTGAGATAGCTGAAGGCGGCGAAGGTCGCGCCGATGATGAGGGTGCTGGTCGACAGTGCCAGCCACAGCCGGCCGTTCCTGAAGACCGCCATCTCCCGCCTGAAGCCGCCGCCGTCGGCACGCCCGAGCCTGGGAACGCCCGCCGTCGTGGCGAGCGCGGCGACGACGGTCAGGGCGCCGACGGCCCAGAAGGCGGCGCGCCAGCCGAGCCGCCCGCCGATCAGCGTGGACAGCGGCAGCCCGAGCAGGGTGCCGAGCATCAACCCGTTCAGGACGACGGCGAGGGCACGGCCGCGCACCTCCGGGCGGCTCAGCCGGACCGCCACCGAGATGGCGACTCCGAAGAACGCCTGGGAGGCGACACCGGTGACGACGCGCGCGACGATCATGACCGGGTAGGAGGGCGCGAGAGCCGCGAGCACGTTGCCCGCCAGAAAGACGGCGAACAGCAGCATGAGCGTGGGTTTCGGGCGTATCCGTGCCAGTGCGACGGTCATCAGCGGTCCGCCCACCGACATGGCCACCGCGAAGGCGGTGATCAGATAGCCGATCTGGGAGATGGTCACGCCGAGCCCGCCCGCCATCTCGGGCATCAGGCCTCCGACGGCGAACTCGCTGGTCACCATGGCGAAGATGCCTATGGCCAGGACGTAGACGGCTCTGGGCAAGGGGAGCTCCTTTTTGCACCGATCGGTGTAGAACTTGGGCGTGAAAAAGCGAGGGTCAGGCCAGGGCGTCCATGGCCGTGGCCGCGATGGCCGCGATGGCGGCGTCGTCGGCGCCGCCCTGGGCGGCCACCCGGATCCCGGCGATCACGGCGTTGACGAACCTGGCGAGCTCGGCGGGGTCGCGGGTGGAGCCGATGTCACCCGCGCGCTGCCCGCTCTCGATGGCGGCGCTCAGGTCGGCGATCCGCCGTTCGGTGTCGCGGCCGAGCATCAGGGCGATCTCCGGGTCGCGGCCTGCGAGCTCCATCGTGGTGTTGACGGTCAGGCAGCCGAGGCCGTGGCCGTCGCGCCGGTTCTCTGCCTCCGTCCTGAGGATCCCGGCGAACAGCGCGCGGATCCGCTCGATCGCCGGCAGTTCGTGATCGTCGAGGATCCGCAGCTGGTCGGCGGTGGTGGCGTCCATGTAGCGGGTCAGCGCGCGTTTGAACAGTTCACGCTTGTTGGTGAAGGCGTTGTACACGCTGCTGCGGTCCAGGCCGAGCGCTTCGCACAGGTCTCTGGTCGAGGTCGACTCGTAGCCGTTCGCCCAGAACGTGCGCATCGCGGTGTCCAGGACCCGGTCCTCGTCGAATGATCTCGGCCTCGCCATACGAGCACGCTACCCGTTTTGCATCGGTCGGTGCAATATGGGGAGGGGCGGTGAGCGCCCCTCCCCGGGAAGGTCAGGAGAAGTTCGGCTCGGGAACCGGCAGGGTCACCCTGCCGGGGCCGTGCCAGGGGCCCAGTTCCTTGGGCACGTCACCGATGTGCAGCGCGCCGATCGCCAGCGGGAGCACCACCTTGCTCCTGGCCAGGTCGACGGTGACACCCGCCCCGGTCGGGCTCTCCGAGCTGTAGGTGGCGTCCGTGCCCGCGATCACGAAGCCCAGCCGGTGGCCCTTCTTGAAGGTGTACTCCTGCGGCAGGGTCTCCCAGCGGACCCTGCCGTACGTGCCGGGCGGCAGGGGAGTGGGCGCGCTGAGGGAGTCACGGTTCTGCACGTCGATCCAGCCGCGGGCGACGATCTCCAGCGGGCGGGTGGCCAGGTTGGTGGCGACCTTCCGGTAACAGGCGTCGTCGGCGGCCGTGCTCTCCCCGTGGCAGCTCTCCTCGGGGAGAGTGGAGATGCCCTGGCCGCGGCGCCAGTCGACCCGGGTGTCCTCTCCGAAGTCGACCAGGAGCGCGGTCAGGTTCGAGGTCGGCCGGTCGAGCGCGACCCGCAGGTCGACGACGGGCGTCCCGGACAGGCGCAGGTCCAGGGGCAGGCTCCCGGTGGTGAAGGCCACCCTGCCCGGTGCCCCGGTGCCGACGTCGGCGACCATCGTCTCCTCGGACTGGCGCAGGTCGGTGAAGGAGGCCGTCTGTCCCCTGCGCGCGGGGACGAGGCCGAGCGAGCCGTCGGCCGCCGGATGGAAGGGGACCTTGAGGGACAGCGGCTCCGGCCAGTCACGCTGGGTGACCCAGCGATCGACGCCGACCTGCACGTCGGCGCGGGGACGGCGCATGACGCCGTTGTCCACGCCGAGCAGCCAGTGGTCGAACCACTGGTGCAGGGTGTCGACCCAGATGTCACGGCGCCCGGCGAAGTCGAAGGGATCGACGTGCTGGTACTGCCCGACCCAGATCTTGCGGGGCACGTTCCGCGCCGCGAGGGCCCGCCACCAGGTGGAGAAGTTGTCCGGCCTGACGTTGAGGTCGTTGACGGTGTGCACGGCGAAGACGCTGGCGCGCACCTTGGAGACGTCGGCGAGGGAACCCGCGAGATAGTCGCGCTCGGCCCAGAAGGGGTTGTAGTCGCCGGTCGCGTCGCCGTCCTCCGCGTCCATCCGCGCCCGCGTCGCGGCGCACTTGGCGGCCGGGTCGGTGTCGACGTAGGAGGCCAGCCAGGACATGTAGTCGTAGTTGTAGACCACCCCGTTGGATCGCTGGTACCTGTACCAGGAGCTGATCGCCGAGATCGGGACGATGGTCTCCAGACCCCGGACCCCGGTCGCCGCGACGGCGTTGGCCAGCGTGCCGTCGTAGGACTTGCCGATCATCCCGGACTTGCCGGTGGTCCAGTCGGCGACGACGGGGGTGCCGTCCTCCCGGCGGGCGACGGCGCGGCCGTTCAGCCAGTCCACCACGGCCTTGCCGCCCAGCACGTCGGCCCGGCCGCCGCCGTCGGGGCAGCCGTCGGACCTGGTGGTGCCGTTCATGTCGACGTTGAGGACGGCGTAGCCACGCGGGACGAAGTAGTTGTCATAGAAGAGGGGGAATTTCGTGATATTTCCGGCGGCGTCGTAGACCTTCCGCTCGCCCTCGTTGCCCCGGCCCACGCTGTCGTAGTACGGGCTCTCGTCGATGATCACCGGGACCTTGAGCCTCGGGCCCGACTCCTTCGGCCTGATGATGTCGACGCGGATACGGTCGGGGCGGCCGTCGGCGTCACTGTCGGCACCCGACTCGACGTAGACGTGCTCGCGGACGGCGTCGGCGTAGGAGAAGACCGGCTGGCTCCGCCCCCGCTCGACGGTGATGGCGGGAGAGGGGCCGGCGGGGGCGGTCGGGGCCGCGTTGGCGGGCGTGACGCCCGCCGCGACCACCGCCAGGGCGATGAGGACTGCTCGTAACTGTGGCACTGCCTGTGACACGCGGAGCCTCCGGGGGGTCGAGAGAGACATCCGCAATATCGGTGGCGCCGGGACGGTTAACAAGATTCCTTTACGGCTTTGACATCACCCTGGTTCTGGTGCGTGACATGTCGTGTCCACCGGCTGTACGGCCGTGCACACCGGGTGGCACCGGCCCGCCCCGCGGGCCCCCCGGCACCCGTCGCCCCCGGCACGTCCGACCGGGGGCGACGCCGGCCGCCACGGGTGCCCGCTACCGGTGCCACCTCTGGTGCATGTCGGAGCTGCCCCGAAGGGTGTACTCGCGGGCGTAGCCCAGCAGGTGCATCTCGTAGAAGGGCCGGAAGCTCACCTTGTGGTCCAGGTACGGGACGGACGCCGAATCCTTCGGGTCGAAGAGTTTCCGAGCGGCGCGGCACGGAGAGGCCCGTCCTGGGTCACGATTACACAAGTCCTTCGGCACTCCGGGTAACGTCCGAAGGGCGCCGCCTGCTTTTCCGCGACGCTCGGAAAGCGAGCCGCTTTCTCGCTTGCCGGAGAGGAAATCCGCAGGCGTGAGCGCTCCGCCGCGGCGGACGGCCCTCGTCGCGGGGGCTCTCCCGGGAACCCGCCGGAGGGCGCCGTCGAACCCGTCGAGACGGGCCGGGCGGCACGCCTCGAAGGAACGTATCCTCGCGGAATGAAGATCGTACGCGGCACGATCGCCTCCCTGGCCGGTGACGCGGTCTCCCACCACGGCCCCGTGACCCGGCCGCGCCGCCTGACCAGCAGCCCGCGCTCACGGGTGTGGCGCGCCGACATGGGCGGGACCGCGGTGGTGATCAAGCAGATCGTCGGCGGTGCGGACGCCGACGAGCGCTTCCGCCGCGAGGTGACCGCGCTGCGGCTGGCCGCGCGGGCCGATCCGCCCCTGGTGCCCGTACTGTTCGGCGCCGACCCCGGCCACCGGATCATGGTCATGGAGTGGCTCGACTCCGGTGAGCCGCCCACCGACTGGGCGGTCGGCTACGCGACCGCGCTGGCCCGGTTGCACGCGACGACGGACGCCGGTGACATCGGGGCGCTGCCACGCTGGTCCCCGCCTGGCCCCGACGTCCTGGACGCCTTCTTCCGGCTGGCCGGTCGGCTCGGCGTCACGGTCGCGCCGACGGTCAGGGCGGAGCTCGACGGAGTGCTCGACCGGCTGGGACGGGAGACGGGCGGCGCCCTGCTGCACGGAGACCCCTGTCCGGGCAACGACCTGTACACCGGCGGCGGAACGCGTTTCGTCGACTTCGAGCAGGCCGCCCTGGGGAACGGCCTGGTCGAACTGGCCTATCTGCGCATCGCCTTCCCGACCTGCTGGTGCGCCACCGCCCTGCCCGGGCCGCTGCTGCGCCGCGCCGAGGAGGCCTATCACGCCGCCTGGAGCACCGCCACGGGCACCCGGCCCCGGGGAGACCTGGCCGACGCGTGCGTCGGGTGGCTGCTGCGGGGAGACGCACTCGTCGAACGGGCCCGCCGTGACGGAACCGACCACCTGGCCGCGCTCGTCAAGGACGACTGGACCTGGGGTACGGCCACCGCCAGGCAACGGCTGCTCCACCGCCTCGGCGTCGTCGGTGAGGTCACCGCGGACACCGCCCTCGCGGGTGTCGGCGATCTCACGGCGATGATGCGCGACCGCATGCTCGACCGCTGGCCCACGCTGCGGCCGCTCTCTCCGAAGCGCCCGCCGGGTCAGCACGGCCTCCGGAGGCCGAACGTCCTCGGCCGCCTCGGAAACCGGTTCTGAGCCCCACCGCTGACGCGGCCGGTGAGGGACCAGGAGCGGCCGAAGGGTTCTCCCGGCTCGGTGAACGCCCGACGTCCGGCACGAGGAACAGCGGGCCGGTCCGCTGGAACGGCGCGGCTCGCTCGGCCGTACGGGCGAATGCGGCTCCCCGGCCAGGGTTCACCTGTCAGGGCTCCGGGGGGTGAGATGGCGGGCCAGGGTCTCCAGGGCTGAGCGCACTTCGGCCAGGGCGGTGTCGTCGGAAAGGACCTCGGCGAGGGTGGCGTCGACGGAGACGGCCCGCACCTCCTGGACGCGCTCCGACACACGTGGGTGGACCAGGGAGCGGCGGCGGTCGCGCGGGTCGGGCTCGGTGGCGACCGCTCCCGCCTCGCGCAGCCGGGCGACCGCCGCCGAGACGGCGCTCTGCGGCAGACCGGTGCGGACGGCGATCTCACCCACCGCGCTACCCGGATGGTCCCGCAGGTCGTTGACCACGATCAAGACCGTACGGGTGCTCGCCGCGTCGCCGGCCCCCTCGGCCGGAAGCGCCCGCTCACCGAGCTTCATCAAGGTACGGCCCAGCACGAACAGCTCGATTCCATTCACCCGGTAGACAATACATCCAACTTGATGCATCAATATTGATGCATCAAGGTTGATGCTTTATGGTCGACTCCGGCGAACAAGCCGTACGAACCATCCGAAAGGACCCCCTCACATGAGCGAGTTGCGTGTTCCCGGCGCCACCCTGCACTACCAGGTGCGTGGAACCGGCCCGATGCTGCTGATCTCGCAAAGCGGCGAGGGCGACGCCGACCGCACCGTCGACCTGGTGGAACACCTCGCCGGCGATTTCACCGTGGTGACCTACGATCGGCGTGGTCTGTCCCGTAGCGCGCTCGACGAACCGGCGCGCGGCGCGACGATGGCCGAGCACGCCGACGACGTGCACCGGCTGCTCGCCGAGCTCACCGACCAGCCCGTCCGGATGCTCGGCTGTAGTCTGGGCGCGGTCATCGGCCTGCACGTGGCGGTCGGGCACCCGGACCAGATCGGCACACTCGTCGCCCACGAGCCGGTCGCACCCCGTCTGCTCCCAGACGACCGGCGGGTCCGGCACGAGCACGAGCTGGCCGAGGTCCAGGCGCTCTACGAGCGCGAGGGCCTGACCGCCGCGTTCAAGGCCATCGCCGACGTCCTCGGCATCGACCCGGCCAACCCCGACGCCGAGCCCGGCCTCACCCCGCAGCCGATGACACCGAACCGGATCGCCAACTTCGACTACTTCATCCGGCACGACTTCTCGGCCGTCATCGCCGACACCCTCCCGGTCTCCCGCATCGCCCACACCCGGACCCGGATCGTCCCGGCCGTCGGAACCACCACCCCGCACCACGTCTTCGACTACCGGTGCGCCGAGGCGCTGGCCGCCCTCCTCGGCACCCAGGTCGTCCGCTTCCCCGGCGGGCACAACGGCAACACCGCGCACCCCCGCGGCTACGCCACCCTGCTCCGGCGGATCCTCCAGCCCTGACGCCCTTCTCCGCACGGCGCCGGCCCGGCATCGCGGGTTCGGGACGGCACGACCGCCCGCGCCACCGGGTGCGACCGTCAGTCCTGGAACGGGTTCACGGTCTCACGTGCGGGGACGGGGCCCGGGACCGGTCTGACGGCTTCTGGCGGCCCGGCCCCGTGCGGCGGACCTGCCGACGCTGCGCAGCAGGACGCGCATGGTCCGGTCGAGGACCCTGCGCTCCTCGGCGGTGAGCCCGGACAGCAGCAGGGTGAGGCTGGCCACGTGCTCGGTGAGCGCGGCGTCCGCGGTCTCACGGCCCTTCTGGGTGAGGGTGACCCGCACGCTCCTGCGGTCGTCGGGGGCGAGGGTGCGCTCGACCAGCCCCGCCTGTTCGAGCCGGTCGAGCCGGTTGGTCATGCCGGCCCGCGACATCATCAGCGCAGAGGAGAGCTCGGAGGGAGTCAGTGTGTACGGCGGGCCGGAGCGTCTCAGCGAGGCGAGCACGTCGAACTCCCCGCGGCGCATGCCGTACCGGGCGGAGGCCTCCTCGACCGCGGGGACGATGAGGCGGGAAAGCCGGGTGAGCCTGCCGAAGATGCCCATCGCGGCCAGGTCCAGGTCGGGGCGCTCGTGCCGCCACTGGGCGAGGGCGGCGTCCACGGCGTCTCCGCGACCGCCGTCGTCCCTGCGTGCGCTGCCTTGGCTCATGGGGGAATCATATTCGGCCCGTTACATTGGATGTCAGATTGTTTGACCTGCGGTGAACCGGCTGCCCTGGTTGCTCCACCTCGAACATCCGCCCCGGATCCGTGTGCGTCCGGTGGCGGCCCGCCGCTCGGGCCGGAGGGAGCAGGCGCAGAGCGGCTCCGCTCGGCGATCACGGAGGTGAGGTGCCTGGATGAACCCTTCAGGACGTTGGCGCGTCCCTCAGGTATGAAGGGATCGCGTTTGATCGTCATCGCGGTGCTCGCGTCGTTGTGCGCCTGCGGCCGGCCCGGTACCGGTTCGGTGACCATCGTGGCCGGGACCGAGACGATCGTGCTGCCGCGGGCCGAGCAGCCCAGAGCGCATCGGCCCACCCTGGAGCGGCTCAAGCGAGAGGCGGCGTCGTCGGGCCGGCCCCTGGAGGAGGTCGTCAAACGGTACGCGGCCCGGGTGGCTGCCACCTCGTCGCCCAAGCCGACGGACTTCGAGGGTTATGACCCTGCGGTGACCGGACCGGACGTGGTGATCGACGGCATTCCCTACGCCGAACTGGTCGACCTCGGGGCCATCGCCGAATCGGAGGGCATCTCCTACGAGGAGGCCATCGACCGCTTCGGCTCACAGTCGTCCAACAGCCGGGTGATCGACAAGCTCAATGCGGAGTTCCCCGACGAGATCTCCGGCGTCGGATACGTCGACGACCAGCGGGGGCTGCGCGTCGGATTCAAGGGTCCCGTCCCGGCTCGCGCGATCGAGCTGGCCAGGACCCTCCCCATGGAGGTCACCCTGATCGGCCGCAAGGGATTCTCGTCCGCGGAGCTCCGGCGGGCCCGGGACACGATCGTCGCCTGGCTCCGGTCCCGCTCTGAGGTGGCCACGATGACGGCGCGCTCAGACGACGAGACCGGCCAGGTCAAGGTCACCGTTCAGCCGAAGGCGATGCCGGCCGACGCCGAGGAGTTCAAGCGTGGGCTTCAACTCCCACAGCCGGACAACCCACACATCACCGTCGAGGTCACGATCTCCGCCGAATCGATCGCCACCAGGCCGCAGTGAGGGCCCTGACGCTCGGCGCGCCGAGGCCGGGACGGTCACCGTTCCCGGACCGTGTAGGTCAGGTGGGTCACCCGCTGCGTCGGCTCCGCGCGGATCTGCTCCAGCGCCACGCGGCCCGCGTCCACGCCTTCGAACAGGCGGACTCCGGAGCCGAACAGCACCGGTGAGAGCGCGATCGAGAACTCGTCCACCAGGCCGGCGTTCACGTACTCCAGGATCGTCGCTCCACCGCCCGCGATGCGGACGTCGCGGTCGCCGGCGGCCTCGCGGGCCTGGTCGAGCGCGGCCTCGACGCCGTCGTTGACGAAGTGGAAGGTGGTTCCACCCGGCCGTTCCCAGGGGTCACGCCTCTCGTGCGTCACGACGAAGACCGGCGTGTGGAACGGCGCCTCCTCCGGCCACATCCGCTCGCCGGCGTCGAACATGCGCTTGCCCATCACGCTCGCGCCGGTGCGCTCGAACGTCTCCCGCACGATGTCGTTGTCGCGCCCTTCCTCGCCGCCCTCGCCGAGCTTCAGGTTCTCCCGGAAGAACCGTTGCGGGAAGACCCACCGCTGCAGTTCCATCCACTGCCGCCCCATCAGATCCCCGAGGGAACCGGGTGCGATGAAACCGTCCAGCGACATCGACACGCTGAAGAACACCTTCCCGGCCATCAGCCCTCGGCTCCCTTCAGAAGGGTCTCGGTGACGTAGGCGGCCAGGTTGTTCAGGGTCTGCCCGCCACCCTCGATCGCGTGGTATTTCTCGACCGCTTCGTCGCGCAGTTCCTTGGTGGGGAACACCGTGCGCATCTCGATCCGGGTCGCGGCCCCGTCGGGCGCGAACGAGAGGACCGACTCGAAGGCGTCCGGGTCGCCGCGGTATTGGCCGTGCAGCAGCGAGATCTCCTCCGGCGGGACGATCTCGGTCCAGGTGATCCACTCCTGGTAGTCCGTTCCGTCCGGCCCGTGCATCACGAAGTCCCACGCTCCGCCGACGCGAAACTCGAAGGACCGGGTGGTGGTGGTGAACCCCTCCGGCCCCCACCACCGCGACAGGTGCCGCACCTCGGTGAACGCCTCGAACACCAGCTCCCGCGGGGCGTCGATGACCCGGGAGATCACAATCTCGCGGTCGGCCGTCGCGGTCCGCCCCGGCGCTCCCTGTCCCGTCTCGCTCATCGGTCACTTCCTTCCTGACTTGCCTGCTTGAGGTCCTGCACGTAGGCGTCCAGCCGGTCGAAGCTCTCGTTCCAGAACCGTTCGAACCCGCCGGTCCACTCGTGGACCGGTCGCAGCCCGCGGGCGTCGAGGCCGTACAGGCGCTGTTTGCCCGCCTTGCGGTCCCGCACCAGCCCGACCTCCCGGAGCACCCGCAGGTGTTTGGACGCCTGCGGCTGGGTCATCCCCAGCTCCTGGGCCAGCTCGGTCACCGGCCGCTCACCCGCCCGCAGCAGCGCCAGGATCTCCCGGCGCTGCGGCTCGGCGATCGCGTTGAAGACGTCCGACGTCGTCGCTGCTCGTGCCATGGCCACCATCATATGCCTATATGGGCATGCGTCAATCCGGGGGAGGAGGTCGGGGAAACGGGACACCAGGTCTCGTCGTTCCTGGCCGGGGCGGGCGTCGTGGACGTCCTTGTCGTGTACGGGTGTCTGTGCGTGCCCGCTCAGGCGGCGGGGGCGCCGAACCAGCGGGTGGCGGCGCGCCGGAACGCCTCGGGGTCGGGGTCGGGGCCCTCGGCCCAGGCCACGACGCCGTCGGGCCTGATCAGCAGGGCGCCGAGCCCGAGGTCGTCGGCGACCGGGCCGGGGGCGTAGCGGACGCGGTCCCGCCAGCGGGCCGCGGTCTCCCGCAGGCTCTGTGCGGCGGTGAGGTCGAGGGCGACGCCCTGTCCTTCATGCAGCAGGTCTCCAAGGCGGGTGCCGTCGCCGAAGCGGAAGTCCGGAGCGGCGAAGCCGACGGCCGGATGGTCACCGCCCAGGTCGTAGCGGTGGGCGAGCCCGGAGGTGGTGCGGAAGACGTGGGTGGTTCCGTCGACGGTGCGCAGCAGGTCGTGGACGAGCCGGCGCAGGGCCGGGGTGTTGGGGCCGGGGTTCATCGTGGCGACCTGGGCGCGCGACCAGTCGAGGGCGGCGGCGCCGACGGGGTGACGTTCGGCGGTGTAGGTGTCGAGCAGGTCCTCGGGGGCGGTGCCGTGGAGGGTGGCGGCGAGCTTCCAGCCGAGGTTCATGGCGTCGCCGATGCCGAGGTTGAGCCCTTGACCGCCGAGCGGGGAGTGGATGTGGGCGGCGTCGCCGGCGAGCAGGACGCGGCCGTTGCGGTAGTCGCCGGCCTGCATGGCGCGGTCGGTGAAGCTGGAGGCGAGGTGGACCTCGTCGATCGTCACGTCGGTGCCGGAGACGCGGCGCAGGACCGTCTGGAGGTGGTCGCGGGTCAGCGGCTGGGAGCGGTCGAAGGCGCCGCCGTCGAAGTCCATCATGCCCAGATACCCTTCGAAGGGCGTGCGCAGGTACATGCCGGTCGGCGTCGAGTTGAAACCCGGGTGCAGCCTGTCCGGATCCTCGAAGGTGACGTGGGCGACGTAGCCGGTGAACAGCGGCTCGGTGCCGACGAAGTCGAAGCCCGCCAGGCGGCGCACCGTGCTGCGTCCGCCGTCGCATCCCACGAGCCGGCGCGCCCGGTACTCACGCCCGCCGGCCCGGACCAGGACGCCGTCGCCGTCCTGGTCGAGGGTCTCGAGCGGGGCGTCGCGCACGATCAGCGCGCCGAGTGCGACCGCCCGCTCCTCCAGGACGCCGGTGACCGCCTCGAGACTGGTCATGATCCCTTCCATCGCGGGGCCGGGCAGCCGGGGCGGGAGGGCGCCGGTGTCGATGTCGGCGGCGTCCAGGCGCAGGCCCGCGAAATGGCTCACGTCGCGCGGGGCGGACACCTCGCGCGCGCCGACCTGACGCGCGTCGACGCGTGAGGCGTCCAGGAGGGCGGTGAGCATCCCGCGGCGGTAGAACGCCTCGACGGACCCGGCGTTCAGGCCCCGCATCCCCAGCGGGAGCGCCCAGAACGGTGAGGCGGCCTGCGGGTTCTTCTCCAGTACCAGGACTGAGCAGCCGGCCAGGGCGAGTTCACCGGCGAGGAACAGGCCCACCGGCCCGGCCCCCACGATCACCACGTCACGCATGTCGGTTCTCCTCCAGTCGCGAGTCCCGGGCCGGCCGGGGCTCGTCGGGCCGGGACCGTGCTCCGTAAGCTCAAAGCCACAATGTTGGAGCGTTGCTCCAACATTGGAACCGTACTCCACTTTGGAGCGGCGCACCAAAGCTGACAGGATGAGAGCATGACCACACCGACACCCCGGTCACGAAGGCGCAGGCAGGTGCTCTCGCGCGAGCGCATCGTCGAGGCGGCGGTCGAGCTGCTGGACACGGCGGGGGCGGGGGCTCTGACGGTCCGCGCCCTGTCGGACCGCCTGTCCACCGGGTCCGGGGCCATCTACCACCACGTCGGAAACATGGGCGAGCTGCTACAGGCCGCGACCGAGAGCGTCGTCGCCGCCGCCCTTCCCGCCTTCCCCGCCCCGCGGGAGTCCGCAACGGATCCCGGAGCCGAGGACACCGGCCGCGAGCGGATCCGCGCAGCCGCCCTCGGCCTGTACGACGCGGTCGCCGAACACCCCTGGCTCGCCGTCCAGCTCGCCGTGCAGGTCACCCGCAGCCCCTGGGGAACGGTGACACCCCGGATCTTCGAGAGCATCGGGGAGTGCGTGCGCACGCTGGGCGTTCCACGGAGCGGCTGGTTCGCCACGACATCGACGCTGGTGCACTACATCCTCGGCGCCACCAGCCAGAACGCCCAACCCTCCGACACCGCGGTCCTGCGGGACGGCGCGCAGCGCGCCGAATTCCTCGACTCCGCGTCCCAGGCGTGGAAGAGCCTCGACGCCGACGACTACCCGTTCCTCCACGACATCGCCGACCAGATGCGCGGGCACGATGACCGGGAGCAGTTCCTCACGGGCATCGACCTCATTCTCGCCGGCATCACCGCCGTCGGCCGCCCTTCCTGAACCCGCGCCCACCGGAAAGCCGGCCGACCCGGCCCTTCCCATCCGCAGGCCCGGCCGGTCGGCGACGTTCATCCCCCGGCTTCCGGGTCGCGCGGCGGTCGCGGCCCGCCGGGCGTCGTGGACAACGCGAACGGGGACAGGCGGGCGTCGTCGCCGTCGTGGACGTCGAAGCCCTCAACGTCCTGTTCGGCCGGTCACGTTCCAGGAGGTCACCCCGGTGTCGCGGTCAGGGTGAGGTCGTCCACGGTCACCGTGACGGGGGTGTCGGTGGCCTTACGAGACAAGAAGGTCAGCATGCCGGCCCCACCCGGGACCTGGAGTCCGGAGGTCGCGTCCGTGGCGGAGAGCTGCCAGTCCGGCTCGGTGGCGCCGACGGCCCAGACCTTGCCGCGGATCGTGGTCGGCGATGTGCCGGTGACCTGGACGCGTACTCGCATGGCGATGCCCGGGCCCGCTGTCAGCTTGGAGACCCACAGTGGCTGCGCGAGGTCGATCTCACTGCGGCCCGACTCGTAGCGGATCAGCTGGAGCAGGACCTTGCCGTCGGGCCGCAGGCTCACGTGCGCCCGGTAGCTCCCCACGGTCGGGACCCTGCGTCCCACGGCGGTCACGTAGATCCCGCCGCCGGTGGGGGGCTTGTCTCCGGAGAAGGTGAAGCCGAGGTCGGTCCCGGTCTCCTTCACCCCGTCCAGGTACGCGCTGGAGAGGGCTCCGGAGGACGTCGTGATCCGGCCCTTCTCGCCGTCCACCGAGTAGCCGCTCGCCGGAACGACCGACCAGTGATGTCTTCCGTCGTCCGTCGTACCGAATCCGGTGCTGACCGTGCGCCCGAACGTGTCGGACACCCGCAGCCCCCCGCCCTGGACCGCCGACGTACCCGGACTCGCCGACCCGCTGGGTGAGCCCTGCGGTGAGGCCGGCGGGGGTTCGGAGGTGGGAGCGGAAGCGCCGGGACGTGAGGCGGACGGGGAACCCGGCTCGCCGGTGCCCGAAGACGCCTGGGATCCGGTCCCGCCGAACGGCCGTAACCAGGTGAGCGCCCCCACCACGACCACGACCAGCGCCGCCGCCACGGCGAGCGCGGTACGGCGGCCCCGCCCGGCGAGCACCGGGGCCCGTGAGGAGGGCGGGGCCGTGGGCTCCCCGGCCGGTCCCGCGGTTTCCCCATGACCGGTGGGTTCCTCGGTGCCCGCACGACCGGCCGCCCCGGCAGGATCCGACGTTCGCCGGTCGCCGGCCGGTTCTGCGGCGAGGCGGCTGCCCAGGCTGGTGAGCTCCCCGATCGACCGGCCGCGGCCCCCGGAGACCGGGTCGATCAGGCGGGACAGCAGCTCGCCCGCCGCCGGCCGGCGCGAAGGGTCCTTCTCCAGGGCGGCCGCGATCGAGTCGCGCAACGGCGGCGGGACCGCTGACAGATCCGGTTCGTGGGTGACGATGCGGCTCAGCACGTCCGCGATGCTCGCGGCGGCGAACGGGGAGGCGCCGGTGGCGGCGAAGATCATGGTGCCCGCCCAGGCGAAGACGTCCGAGGCGGGGGAGGCGGGGGCGCCGCCCAGCTGTTCGGGCGCGAGGTAGGCAGGGGTGCCGATGAGCCCGCTGGTCATGGTGGTGACACCGTCCGCGCGGGCGATGCCGAAGTCGACCACCCGGGGACCGTCCGGGCCGAGCAGCACGTTGCTCGGTTTGAAGTCGCGGTGCACGACGCCGGCCGCGTGGATGGCGGCCAGGGCCGTCGTGGTGCCGACGGCCAGCCGTTCCAGCTCGCCGCCGCGCAGGGGGCCGTGCTCGTGCACCCGTTCCGCCAGCGTCGGCCCGTCCACGAACTCGCTCACCACGTACGGCCGCGGCCCGTCCGGCACGGCCGTGAGCACGCGGGCGGTGCAGAAGGGCGCCACGCTCTCCACCGCTGCCAGCTCGCGGGCCAGACGGGCGCGGGCCTCGGCGTCGGCCCTGATCAGCACCTTCACCGCCACCCGCTGCCCGACGGGATCGCGGGCCAGGTAGACGATTCCCTGGCCGCCCTCCCCGAGCCGGCCCAGCAGCTCGAACTCACCCAGACGCGGAGGATCCTCGGGGGCAAGAGGGGCAACCATGCTCCATACGGTACTGATCCGCTCAGCCAAGTTCGAGGCGTTCAGGCCGTGTTCCCGCGTCCGATGTGATGAGCTCGCCCCTCCCCGCGAACGCGGCGGCCACCACCCCGCCGAACCGTGAGGTCGTACGTCCCCGCGCGTCGATGTACGCGCCGCCCCCACTGCGGGAGCCGGAGGCGGTTGTGTCCATCGGACTGACGAGAGGAAGCTGACGCGGGTGATGTCGAGGCGGTGTCGAGCCGTCAGGGCAGGTCGTCACGCCAGGGCGGCGAGCAGGTCCAGCGCGGTCGCCCTACCGGGTTCGTCGGCGATGCCGTCGAAGAACTTGAACGCGTCCTCGGCCAGTTTGCGCGCCGCGTCGCGGTCGCCCTCAGCCCGGTTGACCCGGGCCAGCGCCAGCAGCGCGTGCGCGTCCAGCAGCCGGTCGCCGAGCCGTACGGCGATGGACCTGGCCCGCTGCGCGCAGTCCCTGGCGTCGGGCACCCGCCGCTGCGCCAGCCGTGCCGCGGCCAGCTCCAGCAGGGTGTCGGCGTGCCGGTGCCGGTCGCCCAGAGCGTCGAAGAGGTCCGCGGCGGCGGTGAGCCGGTCGGCTGCCTCGTCGGGGCGGCCGGCCCGCCGCAGCACCTCGCCAAGCGCCTGCCGCGCCTCGGCGCCGGCCCTCCCGCCGCCGAAGGCGTGCAGAGAGGAGGTCAGCTGGCGTTCCGCCTCGTCCAGGCGGCCCTGTTCCAGGTGAACCTGGCCGATCCTGCGCCGGACCTGCCCGGCTTCCTTGCCGCTGGACGTACCGAGGCTCGTGAACACCTCGAGCGCCCGGGTGAGCAGATCCAGCGCCTCCGCCCACCGACCCTCGGCCCGGAACAGGTCGCCCTGGTCCCGCAGGAGCAGGGCCTCGGCACGGGCGTCACCCGTGCGCCGAGCCGCCGCGAGGCCGGTCTCGGCGACCGGCCGCCAGTCGTCCAGGAAGCGCCGCCGTTCCAGGAACGGGCCCAGCAGATGCGCGAGCCGCCACGCGCCCTCGTCGAGGCCGGCCCCGTACAGATCGCCGACCAGGGCGGCGAGGAACGCGCGCTCGGCGACGAGCCACTCGACCGACTCCTTGATGTCCCTGGTCACGAAGCCGCGCATGGTCGGCTCACCGGAGACCAGCGGGAACCGGGACGCCTGCACCCTGGCGATCACGACGACCTGAAGCCGCGTGAGCGCCTCCCGTACCGCATGCACGCCCTCCTCCTCAACCAGCCGCTCGCGGGCGTAGAGCCGGGTCAGGTCGTGCATGCGATAGCGGACCTGGCCCGCCACGTCCACGGTGTGCGCCTCCAGCAGGCCGGCGTCCACGAGCGCGTCGGCCTGGTCGCCGAAGACCTGGACGGCCCAGTCGGCGACGTCGGGGGCCGACAGCGCGCCCAACAGCCGCGTCATGCGGCGCGCCGGCAGGGGCAGGCCCTCGTAGCCGACCGCGTACACGCTGCGGATCGTCTGGTCGCCCGAGTGAAGGCGGTCCAGCCGCCCGCGCTCGTCCTCCAGCAGGCCCGCGAGGTAGCCCGGGGTCCAGCCCGGTCTGGTGGCCAGGCGGGATCCGGCGATACGCAACGCGATGGGCAGCCCGCCGCAGAACCGCATCAGCTCCCGCACCCCGCCGTCGTCCGCCCGTTCCTCGCCGATGAGCTTGACGAGCAGGTCACGGGCCTCGTCGTCGTCCAGGACGCCCAGCGGCAGCCGTACCGCGCCGGTCAGCCCGCCGAGCGCCGACCGGCTGGTGATCACGGTGGGACATGAGGTGAGCAGCGGCCGCACCTGGGACTCGTCGGTGGCGTCGTCCAGCACGACGAGCATGCGGCGGTTGGCGGTGTAGGTGCGCAGCAGCCGCTGCCGCTGGCCCTCCGATGCCGGTACCGCCTGGGCCGGGCAGCCGAGCCAGCGCAGGAAGTCCTCCAGGATCGCGCCGGGCCGGGTGGACTCGCGCAGGTCCGCGTACAGGATCCCGTCGGGGAAACGCTCCCTGTGCCGCCAGGCGGCGTGTACGGCGAGCGCCGACTTGCCCACCCCGGCCGGGCCGTGCACGACGACCAGGCCGGAGAACACCCGGTCGAGCAGGTCGGCGCGGCCGGTGAAGTGGGCGACGTCCCGCGGCAACAGCACCGGCGGGCCCGCGGAGACGTGCAGCATGACATCGTCGTGCAGCATGCGGTGATAGAGCAGCTGCAGCTCGGGGTCGGGCTCGATGGCGTGTCCGCCGTCGAGCTCGTCGCGCAGCGCCGTGTACGCGGCCAGCGCCTCCACGCGCCGCCCGCTGCGATAGAGCGCCAGCATGAACTGGCCGCGGAAACGCTGCCAGAGTGGGTGCCGCGCGACCAGCCCCCGCACCTCGGACAGCAGCTCGCGGTGCCGGCCCGCGTCCAGGTCGAGCTCGATCCGGCGCTCCAGGGCGAGCAGGCGAAGCTCTTCGAGCTCCTCGCGCAGCCGCCCGGTCTCGGCCCAGCGCCTCGCGTCAGGGTCCACGTCCGCCAGAACCGGGCCACGCCACAGGTCCAGCGCCTCCCGCAGCCTCCCGCTGTCACGCTCGGACAGCCCTTCCTGTATGAGCCGGCGGAAGCGACCGACGTCGAGCTGGTCGTCGTCGATGGCCAGCGTGTACGTGCCGGACACGGTGGTGATGACGTCCTGGCCGATCAGCTGCCGGAGCCGGCCGACGTAGCCGCGGATCAGCGAGTCCGACCGGTCGCCCTCCTCCAGCGGCCACAGCAGCTGTCGCAGCCGCTCGACGGTGAGCGGGCGGCGGGCGTTGAGCGCGAACATCGCCAGCAGGTCACGGTGCTTCGGAGCGGTGGGAGTGCGATCCTCGGCGCCGTCACGTATCGACAACGCCCCCATAATCCGAAATTCCATGACAAATCCCCGGGTACGGCGGGCAGGATGTGGCGTCAAAGCCTCCACGATCCCACAGCTCCACCGCGTCTCGTGCCGGGATTCCACACCGTTCCCGACCGGCGGGCAGGTGCCGGTTTCCGAAGCCGGGCGCCGCAGGACAGCGAGGGCTGGGGCCTGGTCCTGACGCTCCCGTCGCCGGCGCTATGACGGGGACGGGGTCGCGCACCGGGCGGCGAGGCCGTCCAGGAGGCAGCCGAGGCCGAACGCGAAGCGTCGCTCGCTCTCATGCTCGACGTCGATCTCGCCCGTGGCGGCCATCCGGCCGGCCAGCGTCGGGTGGCGTTCGGCGACCTGGCGTAGGTACTCGGCCGCCCGCTCGTCCCAGTCGGACCCGGTCCCGCTCATACGGGCCAGCGTGTCGCGCCAGGCGACCTCCGCGATGACCGCGCCCACCACGTGGTCGTTGACGGCGGCCATGGCGGCGTCGAGGTCGGAGCCGGTGAACCCGGCGTGCTCCAGCAGGCCCAGCCCGGTCTCGGCCAGGGCGAGGGCGTTCGGGCCGAGGTTGGGCCTGACGGTCAGCTCGGACAGTGCCCACCGGTGGCGCAGCAGCATGGCGCGGTTGCTGTGGGCCAGCGCCGCCAGGCCGTCCCGCCAGTCGGATGCGCCGGGGCCTGCGCTCACCTCGGCCAGCACGCGGTCGAGGGCCAGCTCCAGCAGGTCGTCCTTGGTGTGGACGTACCAGTACAGCGACCCGGCGGTCACCCCCAGGGCGGCGGCGACGCGACGCATCGACAGGCCGCGGTGGCCTTCGCCGTCGAGGACGGTGACCGCCACGTCGACGATCCGCTCGCGGGTGAGCTGGCGGTCGCGCGGCGGCCGCTCGGGACGCAGCCACACGGACCCGCCGGAGGACTCTGACGACGGCACGCGATCACCCTACCCGCCTTGACGTCGCCTTCCGATTTCCTTATACAACGTTTAATACTATTGAACGATGTTTAAGGAGGAGTCGGATGCCTGCTCCCACCCCGCTGTTCCGTGCGAACGGCCCGCTGACAGGGGGCGTGCACGTGACCGCGCTCGGCCCTGAGTCCGGGCCGCCGGTGGTCTTCGTGCACGGCTCCACGAGCTGGGGCGACGACCCGGCGTACGGTTTCGCGGCGCAACGCCCGCTGGCCGGCCGGTTCCGGCTGCTCCTGATGGACCGCCGGGGCTGCGGCGGCAGCCCGGACGCCGGGGACAGGTTCCCCGGCGACTACCTGGCCGACGCAGACGACGTCGCCGAACTCCTCGGCGCGGGCGCGCACCTGGTCGGCCACTCCTACGGCGCCGTCGGAGCCATGATCGCGGCGGCGCGCAGGCCGGAGGCGGTGCGCTCGCTCACCTTGGTCGAGCCAGGCTGCTACCAGGCGGCCGCCGACCACCCCGCCGTGGCCGAGGCGCTGCGCGCCAACCGCGCCGCCTACGCCGACCTTCCCGACCTGACGCCCGAGGAGTGGCTGCGGACCGCAGCCGAATCGGTCGGCACGCCGGAGCCGGAGACGGGAGATCGGCGGTTGCGCGCGGCCGCCACGGCGCTGCGCGAACGCGTTTGCTGGGAGGCCGGCCTCCCGCTGCCGGCGCTGCGGGCGGCGGCCTTCCCCAAGCTGGTCGTCTCGGGTACCTGGGAGAAAGCCCCCGGGCCGTACCGGGAACGCGGCGGCGTCCCTCTCATGGCCTGCGCACGCGTCACGGCCGAGCGGATCGGAGCACGGCACGAGCAGGTGCCGGGCAGCGCCCACTACCCGCACGTCGAGGCGCCGGAGCGGTTCAACGCGCTGCTCACCGCCTTCTGGTCCGGCGCCTGAACGCCGCCCTCGCGTCGTCGTTCCCTGAGGTCAGGAACGGTTCGGATGGGCCTCGGACGCGAACCAGACGGTGATGGACAAGCCGCCTTCGGGGCGTGCGCTGGTGGCGAGGGTGGCGCGGTGAGCTTGGGCGACGGCGTTGACGATGGCGAGGCCGAGGCCGTGGCCGTCGTGGTGGCCGTGGCGATCGGGCGCCGGTCTCTGGAAGGGTTGGAAGAGGCGCTGGATCTGGTCGCCGGGGATGACCGGCCCGCTGTTGGTGACCGTAAGGGCCACCTGAGTGCCGGAGGTCTGAGTGGTGACCTTCACGTACCCGTCCGGGTGGTTGTGGCGGACGGCGTTGTCGATGAGGTTGGCGACGAGGCTTTCGATCAGCCCCGGATCCCCGGCCGTCACCGCGGGCGTCAGGTGTTCGGCGAGGTCAACGCCTTTCTCCGCGGCCTGGCGGCGGCGGGAGACGAGCACTCCTTCGACGATGCGGGCGAGGTCGAGGGCGTCCCAGCGGGTGACGCCGCGCTCGCCGGTGGCCAGGGCGAGCAGCGCTTGGACGAGCCGCTCCTGGTGTCCGCCGAGAGCGAGGGCCTCCCGGCAGGCCGAGCGCAGGGTGTCGGCGTCGGCATCGGGGTCGGCGAGGGTGACTTCAAGGAGGGTGCGCAGGCCGGCGAGAGGGGTGCGCAGCTCGTGGGAGGCGTTGGCGACGAAGTGGCGCTGAGCGTCGAAGGAGGCCTGAAGGCGGGCGAACAGGTCGTCGAGGGTATGGCCGAGCTCGGTCAGCTCGTCCACGGGCTCGCCGAGGTCGAGGCGCCGGTGGAGATCTCCGGCGGAGATGCTCTTCGCGGTGGCGGTGATGGCGCGCAGCGGACGCAGGAACCGGCCGGAGACGAACCAGCCGAGGGCCAGGGAGACGGGAATCAGAAGGATCAGGGCTACAACGGATCCCGTGAGAAGTTGGGGCAGGCCGATCCCGGGCCCGGTTCCGGTGATCGCACCCGGCGAAGGACGGCCCACGGATGTGGCCGCGTTGACGCTGGTGAGCGGGACGGCGACGAACAGGAGCACGAGGACTCCTGCGGCGTAGAAGCCCGCCGCGTAGGCGAGCGCGAGCCGTGTCTGTAAGGACCTTCCGGCGAGCCGCGGGCCGGTCATGACGATCCGATGCGGTAGCCGCCTTCGCGGACGGTCTCGATCACGGGCGGGTCGCCGAGCTTGGCCCGTAGCCGGTGCACGGTGTGCTTGACGGCGCTGCTGAAGGGGTCGGCGGCCTCGTCCCAGACGCGCTCAAGGAGTTCCTCGGCGGAGATGACCAGGCTGGGTACGGCGAGCAGGCATTCGAGCAGGGCGAACTCCCTGGGACTCAGCTCAAGGCGCCGACCGGCTCGGAACACGACACGGCGGGCCGGATCGAGGGTGATGTCCCCACATGTCAGGGTCGGCGGTAGCGGCGGGGTGGCACGGCGGGCCAGGGCGCGGACGCGGGCGACCAGTTCGGTGAACGCGAACGGCTTGGGCAGGTAGTCGTCGGCGCCGAGACTCAGCCCGTCGACACGGTCCTCGATCGTGCCGGAGGCGGTGAGCATGAGTACGCGGGTCGCACAGCGGCCGTGGGCGAGCCGCCGGCAGATCTCGTCCCCGTGGACGCCGGGCAGATCGCGGTCGAGGATCACCACGTCGTAGCGGGTGGCGGCCAGACGCTCAAGGGCGGTGGTTCCGTCCAGGACGACGTCGACGGCCATGCCCTCGCGGCGCAGCCCGGTTCCGATGGAGCGGGCGAGGACCTCGAAGTCCTCGACGACGAGGACTCTCACCGTTCACCGCCGCTCGTCGCGCGGGCAGGGCGGACGGGCCGGCCGCCGGGTCGGGAAGGCATGGGGCAACGATGCCAGATCCCCGGTCGCAGCCGGGTCGCAGCGGCTGCGACCCGGCTGGAACCGGGTGCCGCGTACAACCGTCGGCATGAGTTCATTCACGCCTCACCGATCCGGCCGGCGGGCCGGGCGGGACGGTTTCCCTCGGATGCTGCGCGCGGAGTGGACCAGGTTCCGTTCCGCGCGGGGCCGGGTGCTCGCCATGGTGGCCTCCGTGCTGGTCACCGTTTCGCTCGGGCTGCTGATCGCCGGGGGCGCCCGCAGCACCTGCGTGACCGGGAAGGGCGAGGGCCCCTGCCCCGCGCCCCTGGTGGGACCCGACGGCACGGCGGTGATGGACAAGTACTACTTCGTGCACCAGCCGCTCAAGGGGAACGGCGGCGTCACCGCCCGCGTATCGGACATGACCGGGCTGATCCGGCTGCCGGACGCCGTACCCGGGGTGCGCAACGTCAAGGAGGGGGTGGTGCCGTGGGCGAAGGCCGGCCTCCTGGTCAGGCAGAGTCTTGAACAGGGCACGCCGTACGCCGCCGTCATGCTCACCGGGGATCACGGCGTGCGGATGCAGTACAACTACGTCCACGACGTGCCCGGCGGTCCTCACAACGGCCCGCAGTGGCTACGGCTGACCAGGTCGGGCGACACCGTCACCGGCTACGAGTCGGACGACGGCAGGACGTGGAGCGAGGTCGGCGCGGTCACGTTGACCGGGCTGCCGGAGACGGTCGAGATCGGCCTGTTCGCCACCTCGCCAGGCGCCTTGTGGGACATGGCGCGAGCCTTCGCCCAGGCCACCGCGACCTTCGACCAGATCACGCTGCGGGGCGCGAACGGTTCGTGGCGCCGCGACGATGTCGGCGTCGTCATGGAGTCCGACGGCAAGACCCCCCACCACCCGGGCGGGGTCGTCGAGTCCGGCGACAGGCTCATCGTGACCGGGGGCGGTGACATCGGGCCCGCCACGGTGGAGGGCGGTCTACGCGCAGACCTCACGCTGATCGGCGGGGCCGTGGGACTGATCCCGATGCTCGTGGCGGCGGTCGTGTTCTTCACAACGGAGCACCGGCGCGGACCGATCAGGAACGGCCTACCGGCCGAGCCGCGTCCGGCGCTGCCGCTGGCGGCCAAGGCCGCGGTGGTCGGCGTGGTCTCGTTCGTGGCGGGGCTGACGGCCTCGGGAGTCGTGGTCCCTGTCGGCCTGGCGATGTTGCGTGCCAACCGGAACCCGGTCCAGCCGATCACCCTGGGCACCGAACTGCGGGTGATCGTCGGCTACGCGGCGCTGGCCGCGGCCGCCGGCGTGCTGGCCCTGGGCCTGGCCGCGCTGGTCAGGCGGGCCGTCGTCGCCGTCGGGCTGGCCGTCGCCCTGGTCGTCGTGCCCTACCTGCTGGCGACCGCGGGTGTGGCGCCATGGCTGCTGACGATCACTCCCGCCGCCGGGTTCGCGATCACACAGAGCGTTCCCACGTTCGCGCATGTGGACGTGGACCCGTCACCGTTGGGAGGCTATTACCCGCTCCCGCCATGGGCAGGTCTGGCCGTGACCTGTGGATATGCCGCCTTCGCCCTTGGGCTGGCGATTGCCGCATGCCGGCCCTCACGCGCGGCTCGGTTCTGATACGTGGGCGGTTCCGTGCGGTCTCGGTCCAGCCGATCGCCTGGACCGGGACCGGCTCAGTCACGGTCCGCCGGTGTCAGGGAAGCACCCCAGAAGTCGGCGTAGCGGCCGCCTCGCCGGAGCAGCTCGTCGTGGCGTCCCTCTTCCACGATCCGGCCTCCTTCGAGGAAGGCGATGCGGTCGGCGCGTTGGACGGTCCGCATCCGATGAGCCACCATCACGACCGTCCGGCCGGCCATCAGGCGTTCGATGCCCTCGTGGACGGCTGCCTCGTTCACCGGGTCCAGGGCGGAGGTCACCTCGTCGAGGAGCACGATGGGCGCGTCCTTCAGCAGCGCGCGAGCGATCGAGACACGCTGGCGTTCGCCTCCCGACAGCAGGGCGCCGCCTTCGCCGACATTCGCCGCCCATCCGCCGGGCAGCCGGTTGATCACCTCGTCCAGCCGCGCGGCGCTCGCCGCCGTCCGCAGTTCGGCCTCGGTGGCCTCGGGGCGGCCCAGCCGTACGTTGTCCTCAATCGTGCCGTCGAAGAGGTAGACGTCCTGGAAGACGATGGCGATCCGCGCCATCAACACCTCGGTGCCGATGGCGCGCACGTCCACCCCTCCTACGCGCACCGCACCCGCGTCCACGTCGTGGAACCGCGCGAGCAACCGCAGCAGCGTGCTCTTGCCCGCGCCCGAGGGGCCGACCACCGCGAGTCGCTGCCCCTCGGGCACGGACAACGACAGGTCGTCGAACACCGTGCGGTCGCCGTGATGGAAGGCGACGGACTCCACATCCAAGCCGTGGCCCACCGGCTGGAGCGGTTCCGGTGCTTCCGGCAGCGGCTCGGTGCGCAGGACCGCGTCGAGTCTGGCCAGTTCGGAGCGTGCGGCGCGGAGCTTGCCGCCGATGTCGGCCAGCGACAGGACCGGATCGGCGCAGCGGGCGGCCAGCACCAGGATCGTCAGCACCTCCGCGGCACCGATGCTCCCGCCGAGCGCCAGGAAGGCGCCCAGAACAAGCAACACGGTGAACATCGCCTGCACCACGAGCGTCAAGCCGATCATGCCGGGCAGCACCGACAACACGGTACGGCGGGAAGCGCGCTGAAGTTCCCGCAGCGCGTCGTCGAGCAACGCGAAGCGTTGGACGCTCCGGCCACCGGCGCGCAGCACCGGTTGAGCCTGGAGGAACTCGATGACACGCCCGGCGGCCTCGGTGTCGCGTTCGTGGCGGCCGGCATCGCCTGCGGCCGTCGAACGGCCGGTCCAGATCTGGATCGCCGCCACGAACGGCACAGCGACCAGCGCGGCCAGCCCCAGCTGCCAGTTGAAGACGAGCATCACGCCGACGATCGTCACAGGGGTGACGAAGGCGGAGATGTAGGGCGCCAGCAGATGCGCGATCGCGCCCATCGTCTCCAGCACGCCCTGGCCGGCCAGGACGGACACCTCTCCGACCCGGCCGGTGCCGTACCAGCCGAGGGGCAGCCGGGCCAGATGATCGCCGAGGCGGTGATACATCCCCCGCAACAGCGTGATTCCGGCGCGGAAACCCAACAGATCGCTGACATAGCGCAGCACCGCGTAGATCGCGACCGCGCCGCCGAACGCGATCAGCCAGGGCGGCGCGTCCGCGGGGTCGCCGACGAACAGGGTTCGCAGCACGGGAACCAGCAGGGCGTAGGACAGACCCTCGACGATCGCGGTCGTCGTCATCAAGGCCACGGTGCGACGCACCGGCCGGGCGTGATCACGGCCCAGGACACGCAGCAGCATGCGAATCATCGGTACTCCTCGGATCGCCAGAAGGCGGCGAACTCTCCGTCCGCCGCCAGGAGGTCGGCGGGCCTGCCCTGCTCGACGATCGACCCGTTGTCCAGCATCACGACGGTGTCGGCGCCGGCGACCGTCTCAAGGCGGTGGGCGATGACCAGGATCGTGCGATCGCCCTCCAGCGCCGCCAGCGCCCGCCGTACCGCCTGCTCGGTCTGCGGGTCGGCGAACGCGGTCGCCTCGTCCAGTACCAGGACGGGCGTGTCGGCGAGCAGCGCGCGGGCGAGCGCGATCCGCTGCGCCTCGCCACCCGACAGCCCGGCCTTCTGCCCGAGCACCGTGTCGTAGCCGCGTGGCAGCTCAAGGATTCGATCATGGATGTTCGCCGTCCGGGCGGCGCGCACCACCTCATCGAGGTCGGCGTGCGGTACGGCGAGCATGATGTTGTCGGTGACCGACGCGCGCAGCAGGCGCACGTCCTGGAAGACGAAGGAGACCGTCCGGTAGAGGTCATGGCCGCTGAGCTCGCGCAGATCGACGCCGCCCAGGGTGATCGAACCGTGGGTCGGGTCGAAGAAGCGCGGCAGCAGCTGAACCAGCGTGGACTTGCCGCTGCCCGAGGGCCCGACGATCGCGGTGACCGTGCCCGGTTCGAGGACCAGGTCGATCCCGTGCAGCACCTCGCGATCGTCTTCGTAGCCGAAGCGGACGTCACGCAGTTCCACCCGGTGGCCCCGCGGTGCGATCGGGCGCGCGGGCTCCGGCAGCGGCGCCACCTCGAGCACGTCCCGGATCCGGCCGACCGCGCGCCTGGCGGCCTGCAGGTCGTCGAAGCCATGGGCGATGAGGGCCGCCACCGGAGCGGTCAGGCCCAGTCCCAGCAGCAGGAAAGGCAGCAGGTCGGCCGGGGGCAGGCCGCCGGTCGTGATCAGGACGGTGCCGCCGATCAGGACGACCAACAGTACGAACGGCGGCGACAGCACCAGTTGCATTCCGGCGGCGATCACCGAGATGCCGCGCACGAAGCGGTGGTAGATGTCGACGAAATCGTCGGTGGCCGTGCGGAACCTGCGGTGGGCGCGTCCGGAACCGCCGAACGCCTTGACCACTGAGATGCCCTGGACGAACTCGACGACGGAATCGGAGATCCGCCCCATGGCCGCGTCGAACCGCTTCTCCTCGCGCAGCCGGGCCGGGGTCATCATCAGCGGGACGTGCGCCATGGCCAGCACCACCGGGATCAGCGTGATCAACGTGAGCCGCCAGTCGACGGTGAACAGGTAGACCAGCGAGAGCAGCGGCACCACGAACGCGGAGATGAGCTCGCCGGGGGCGTGGGCGATGAACGGGTGTACGGCACTGACGTCCTGGCCCACCACCTTGGTCAGCTCGCCGGTCCGGCGCCGGGAGAACCAGCCGATCGGCACGCGTCCCAGCCGTGCGGCCAGGTGCCGGCGGAGGGCCAGTTGCACCCGGCCGTCGAGCAGGTGCCCGATCCCGGACGACGCGGCCGTGAACAGCAGCCGGACAAGCAAGCCGGCCGCACCGGCGGTCACGGCGAACCAGACACGATCGTGATCGATCGGGCCAGGCGCCAGCAGGCCGCGCCCCAGTTCGACGACCGCCAGCAGCGGTGCCAGGCCCGCGACGGCGCCGATCACCTGCAGGATGACAACGGCGGCGAAGCTCCAGCGGTAAGGGCGCAGCAACCCTGCCACGGACTGTTCCCCCGCGGCATCGGCGTCCGGTGAGGGTGGGGGCTGCTCCCTCGTCGGCGCGAGGTCGGTCGTGGTCATCGTTCTCCCGTCTTCTTCGCGGGCCCTCTGTCAGCCGACGAGGGCCTCCTGTCTGCGCGGCGTTCGTCTCGCGGGGCAAGGCGGGCGCGCCGGCCGCCGTCTCCACGGCTTGGCACAGGCCGGGGCGGGCGAGGTAGTGGCACGCCTGGCATCGCCGCCGGGAACCCGCGTCTCACGGTGCGGAACGTGCTGCGGTTTCTCCGGCCCGGTCAGCCGTCCAGCGCCAGGCCGTACAGGGCGGCGAGCGCGTCGTCGATGGCGTGGGGCTGCGGTTTGCCCGAGGAGTCGAGCCTGCTCCACCTCTGCAGGTTGATCGCGACGGACATCTGCCGCCTGGAGTCGGCGCTGGTCATGGAGATCGTTCCGGCGCCCCAGACCGTGCCGCCGTTGCCCCAGAAGGTGGCGCCGCCGGGCGCTTCCATCGGATACATCCCGAGGCCGTACTCGATCGTCCTGCCCTCCTGGGAAATGACCGTGACGGTGCGTTGCATCTGTGCCAGCGACGACCGGCTGACGATCTTGCCGTCGAACAGCAGACCGAAGAAGCGGTTGAGATCCGCCACGGTCGACACCAGCGAACCCGCCACACCCGCATATGACATGTCAAAGACGCTGAAGTCCCGCGGCGGGTCGATCATGCCGAACCATGCCTCGTACATCTGCGAGTGCGGCCCGCTGAGGTGCGGCCCGTCGGGAAACCCGGTGTCCTGGAGCCCGGCGCGCTCGATGACGTTCTGGGTGATGTACTTCTCGGCCGTGATGCCGGTCACCCGTTCCAGGAGTTGACCGAGGAGCAGGTAGTTGGTGTTGGAGTACAGCCCCGGCGTGCCGCCCGGGGCGCTGAACGCGGGTGCGGTGACCCCCATCTCGATCAGTTCGGCGGGATCGAACCGGGTGAACCGGTGGTCGTCCAAGCTTTGGGGCCTGGTGTCCGCGAGGGCGGGGAACGGCCTGAGGGAGGGGTAGGCGTAGGGGAGGTATTCGGCGAGGCCGCTGGTGTGGTTGATCAGCATCCGGACCGTGATCGCATCACCTCGTTCGCCCGGGACCAGGTTCGGCAGGTAGCGCCCGATCGGTGCGTCGAGTCCTATCCGACCGCTCTCGACCTGCTGCAGGACCGCGGCGGCGACGAAGGTCTTGGTGATGCTGCCGACGCGGTGCCGCATGTCGGCGGTGACAGGGCGGCCGGTGGCGAGGTCGGCGACCCCGGCGGCGCCGCGCCAGACCTGGTCCTCGGCGCGTACCTCGGCGAACAAGCCCGGAACCCCGGCTCGGTGGATGTTCTCGATGGCGGTGTTCAGCTTTGCGGGATCCAGCAGGTTCCTCACGACATTCGCCCTTTCGTCTTCCTCGGATGAGCTCCGCACCGGCCTGGCGGCTCGCGGAACACGGCACGTCGGCCGACCGCCGCCCGGCCGGTCGGCACACTCGTGCACTCATTATGCACGCGGTGCGTGCAACATCAAGTGCATGGGTTGGGCCGAGGCTGGTGGGAGGGGCGAAATGGCAGGCCGGAGGAGTCGGCGGCGCCGACGATGTGGCGGCCGGTCGGCTCCTGTCGCGGATGTGGCCGTGGTGGCCCGGCTTCGCGGCTGACTCCGGGGACCTGAGCGGGCACGACTACTCGCGTTTGACTAGCTGAGACTACTCGTGTTTGAGTAGCCGGGTGAGCGACACACGCATGTTCGTGCTCGGCGCCCTGCTGCGCGGTCCGATGCACGGGCATCAGATCCGCAGGCAGGCGCAACTGGACCGCACCGAACTGTGGACCGACATCAAGGCGGGGTCCCTGTACGGGGCGCTGCACCGGCTGGTCGCCGAGGGCGCGATCGAGGTGGTCCGCACCGAGCAGGCGGCGGGCCCGGCGCGGACGGTGTACGCGCTCACCGCGGCCGGGCGCGAAGAGTTCATCGCGTTGCGCGACCGGACACTGCGCGAGGTACGGCTGCGGCCCGACCCGGTGGATCTCGCGCTGCACTACGCCGACGACCTCACCGAGGAGAAACTGCGGGCACTGATCGGCGACCGGCGTGACGCGCTGGTCGCCCGGCTGACGGCCTGGCGGCACCAGCGCGAACAGGCCGAGCCGTACCTGCGCGGGCTGGAGCCGATGACCTTCGACCACACCACGGCACGCCTGCGGGCCGAGATCGCCTGGCACGAGAGCCTGCTGGAGCAACTGCCGAAACTGCTCGCCGCGAACGACTGCGGCCAGGCGCCGACAACGGAAGGACGGCCAGAATGACTCCGGTGACCGGAGCGACCGGTCCGGTGGGGCGGCACCTCATCCGGCACCAGGGCGCGGTCCGTGCCCCGTACCCGGGCGCGGCGACCGCTCCCGTCCACGAGGCCGGCCTCGCCGCGATCGCGTTCAGGGGCGGACACGCGGTCCGGCGATGTTCGCTCACCGGGCCGTCCGTCCGGAGCTTCGCGCGGTGGGCCGACGAGCGCACCGACGACTTCCGCTGAGCGCCGTCATGCTGCGCAAACGCATCTTCGCCTGGCATCGGGAGTTGCAGGACGTCCACCACCGCCTGGAAAAGGCGCTGGAGGACGCCCGCAGGGCCATCCGTTCCGGCGAACGCGCCCAGAGCCTCAAACCCGAGCTCCGCGACTTCTGCTACACCTTCTGCTCCGCCCTGGGCAGTCATCACCGCAGCGAGGACAGCGACTTCTTCCCGGCCTTGCTGCAACAGATGCCCGAGCTGGAGCCCACGATCGCCCGCCTGGGACGCGAGCACGAGGTCCTCGCGCGCCTGCTCGCGGACTTCCAGGTGAGTCTCGACGATCCGCAGTCATCACCGCAACAGCTCTTCCGGCAGATCAACGACATCAAGGCCGCGATGAAGGCTCATTTCGGCTTTGAGGAGGGCTCCCTGAACCGGGCACTTCACGCCCTTGACGTTCCAAAGAGCGACAGGAACCGTATGTTCGGCGACGTCTGACCGATGGCCTCTTCATGAAGCCGGGGTTCCGCGGTCGCCGACCCACCATCCGCCGGTCGGCTCACTTCGCCTGGACGGGGCGTCCATGGCGGCGTCGAGCAGGGTGCCCTCGGAGGAGATCCAGACGGCCCGCGCCGCCAGCAGGCAGGAGAACGCGGCGCCGATGGTCTCGCACCTGCCGACCACCAGGTCTTCCTCGGAGGAGACGTAGCGGAAGAACGTGCGCTTGGACATGCCCGCGGCGGTCTTCTCCACCGTCGTCTCGGCATAGCCACGGTCGGCGAACAGCTCCTGGGCCGGCAGCACCGGTTCCGCGCGGACGTTACGGCGGGCTCGTTCACGCACCGGGCTCGGAGGTGGCGTGGAATTCGCGTTCACCACCGACTGGGTCGGCGCTCGCTTATTAGCATCTTCTCGCAGGCCAGGGCCCGATGATCTTGTCGGGCACGTAAGGCACGTGGACCGTCCTCTTCTCGTGAGCTGCGCCAGGCCCGAGGGGCCGTCCTCAGGGGCCGGCTAGACACCAAAGCGGCTGCGTCCGCCTTGGCCTGGGTCAGTGCGGGTCCGTAGAGGTCCGGGTCGTGCTGGGCGAGACGCTCCAGGAGTTTGATCCGCTGTGGACCCATGACCGTAGCGCCGGTTGCCAGGCCTCCGCGGTGGCGGTCGTGGTGGATGGTGGTGTCGGCGCCGGCGTGTCCGGCGGCGTCGCGCACGTCGCGCCGCGGCCACCCAGACGGCCAGGGCCGGGCCCAGACCAACGCGGACGGCAACACAATTTCCGGCCCAGTCAACAAATCCTCAACAATCCCTCAACATGGCCTCTGTCAGGATGTGGTCACCAGTCGATCTTCTGGAGGGGCGGCACATGTGGCACATCATCAGGACGCTCGCGGTTCTCACGGCAGCCGGGACGATCACCGGCGCCCTGACCATGACCGGAGCCGTGACGGCGCCGGCGGAGGCGGCCATCGCGGGCTCCTGCCCGCCGATCGCGGTCAGCAACCAGCACGCCGGTTACGGGATCATGAAGGGCAGGTTCAACCTCAAGGTCGGCCCGTACGCCGGGCCCAGGTGCAAGACCGTCGCCTCGGTCGGCAAGGGCAAGAAGATCTACTTCCACTGCTTCACGAGGAACAGCCACGGCCACCTCTGGGTCTACGGCCGCGTGAAGGGCACCGGAATCACGGGATTCATGTCCATGGACAATTTCAGTTTCACCTACTACGGCAAGCCCCTGAGCTACTGCTGAGCGGCTGAGGCCCCCGGACGGCCCGGATGCTGAGCGACGAGTTTCTGTCAGTGGAAACGACAGGGTCTTGGCAGTGGCTCGCGACAAGTTGATGTCAGTGAGGGTGACAGTCAGTCACTGCGCTTCGACCGTGGGCCCTGGCCGGAGACCGGGGCCCGCGGTGTCGCTACGGCGTGGGGGCGGCTTGCGCCGGAGGCTGACCCTTCGTCTTGGGGCCCTTCTTCTTTCGCCGCTGGGGGTAGATCGCCTCAGGGGAACCCAGCCCGATGTCCTGGGCGGCCTGGTTGAGGAGCTTGCGCATCGGATCGCCCACGATCATGGGGCTGATGGCGTGCCCGGCCTGGATGAGGGAGACGGCTATCCAGATGGGGTTGGCGTAGCCGGGAAGCTGACCGGGCGGGTTCAGGCGGAATGTGCCGTTGCCCAGGTGCTCGGCGTACGTGCCGGCGGCCGGCAGACCGGCGTGGGTGTAGTCCGACAGGTGCCGGTAGACCACGTACATGTCGGGGAGGCCGAAGGCCCCGTTCATGTTCTTGACCTTGTCGAGCTCCCCAAGAAGACCGGACGCGCTGCCAGAACAGCGGCGTCAGCCCGCGACGGTCGCCTCGATGCCGTCGAGGAGTACGGCCAGGCCGGTCTCGAAGCTTTTCCTGGCCTCGCGTTCGAGGTAGGGCAGGTCGTCGTCCTGCGCGGAGGCGGCGGCCGTCGCGCCTTCGAGCCAGGCCACGGCGGGGAACCGTTCGGTCAGGCCGGGGGCGATCTCCAGCAGCGTGGCCGAACGGGCGAGCCACCACTCCTCGTCGGAGACGCCCGTGGCGGCGGGGGCCTGCCGTACCTCGGAGACCGTCCCCGCCGAACCGCGCAGGAAGTGGAACAGCGTGCCGACGACACCCCGGATCCGGGAGGCGTCGAGGCCGGTCTCACGCAGGATGCGCACCAGCGTCTCAAGGCTGAGGTACTCGTTGGGGCCGAGCACGGGCCTGGCCTGCGACACCTGAAGCACCCAGGGATGGCGCAGGTAGAACTCCCAGGTGTCGCGGGCCCACACCGTCAGGGCCGCCCGCCAGCCCTCCTCGTGCCCGTAGCCGGTCGGCAGCTCGCCCAGGACCCGGTCGTACATCAGGTCGACGAGCTCACCCTTGCTGGGGACGTAGGTGTAGAGGGCCATTCCCGAGCGCCCGAGCCGTTCGCCGACCGCTCGCATGGACAGCGCCGTCATGCCGTCGGCGTCGGCGAGGGCGATCGCCGTGTCCACGATCAGATCGACGCTGAGCCCCGGTTTCGGGCCGGGCCGGGACTCGGCGGGGCCGGTGGAACGCCACAGTAGAGCCATGGAACGGCGCGCATCGCCCTGGCCCGCGAAGACGACCACCTGCGGCTCCCTCCCGTCTCCTTACGCCCTAAAGCTATCAGCGGGCCGGATCAGCCGGTGATCAGGCGTTGCAGCGCGGGCGCGTAGAGGTCGGCGATGCGTTCGGCGTCGGCCTGTGCCGCGGCGCCCGAGGGGTGCAGCGCGAGAGTGGCTCCGAGCCCGAGCAACTGGCCCGCGACCAGTTCCGCCCGCAGGGCGTTGTCCTGACCGGTGAGCAGCGTGGTCAGCCGCGCGGTGACCTGCTCGTGGAAGCGGTCCCGCAGCAGGGAACGTTCATCGGTGTTGCCCAGGGAGAACACGACACGCAGCAGCGGGTCCCGCTGGAGCTCGCGGCGGCTGTGCACCAGTGCCAGCACCATGTGCCTGCCGAGCGACTCAAGAGGGGCCGCGAAGAGCTCGTCGGCGTCGGGACCGAAGTCGGCGACGGTGTTGAACAGCTGTTCCTTGCTGCCGAAGTGCTTGACGATGAGCGAGGCGCTCACCCCCGCGTCCGTGGCGATGCCGCGTAAGGTCACCTCGGCGTACGGGCGCAGGGTGAAGGCGCGCCGGGCGGCGCGCAGAATCGCGTCCCGGCCGCTGCGGGCTCCGGTGTCCCGGGATTCGGTCTGCCTTCCGGTGGTGTGCACGCTCATGGGCTGCTCTCCTGGGCGAGCGCCGCCGGTGGGCGCTCCGCTGCGCCCGCCGTACGGTCCTGCCCGACGGTATACGGGGCGGGGGCCCGTCTGCCCGGTAGACACAGGGCGACGGCCAGAGCGAGGAACGCGGTGGCTCCGGCGATGACGAAGACCGTCAGGTAGGCGCCCAGGGTCGGCGCGGTACGGCCCGCGACCTGGAAGGTGACGTGGGCGAGGACCGCGGCGACGACCGCGCTGCACGCCGCCTGGCCGATCGACCTCATCAGTGTGTTGAGGCCGTTGGCCGCGCCGGTCTCGCTCACCGGCACCGCGCGCATCACGAGCGCGGGCAGGGCGGAGTAGGCGATGGCCGTGCCCGCGGACACCACGGTCGCGCCGAGGACGATCGTCCACAGCTGGTGGCTGGTGAAGAATCGCACCACGTATCCGGCGGCCATGCAGGCCGAGGCGACCGCCAGGGTGACCTTGGGGCCGTAGGCGGCCGACATCCTGACCGAGACGGGGGACAGGAACACCATCGCGACGCCGCCGGGCAGCAGGCACAGGCCGCTGACGACGATGGAGACGCCCAGGCCGTACCCGGTGCTCGTGGGCTCCTGCACCAGTTGTGCGGTGGCCAGCGAGTTGGCGTAGAAGGCGAAACCGATCAGCAGGGCGGCGAGGTTCGTCAGCAGCACCGCGGGCCGTGCGGAGATCCGCAGGTCGACCATGGGGGAGGGGGCGCGCAGTTCGTGGACTCCCCAGAGCAGCCCGATCAGTACGGCGGCGGCCAGCAGGGCGAGGGTGGGAGGGGAGGTCCAGCCCCAGTCGCCGCCCTGGGTCACCGCCAGCAGAAGACTGACCAGGGAGGCGGAGAGGCCGAGCACGCCCAGAATGTCGGGCCGGCCGCCGGTGCGCAGTGGCGACTCGGGCACGTAGCGCAGCACCAGTGCGATGTCGAGCAGGCCCAGACCCACCGAGACCCAGAACATGGTGTGCCAGTCGGCGTTCTCGACGACCAGTGCGGCGAGGGGGAGTCCGATGGCGGCGCCGATGCCCAGGGTGGAGCTCATCAGGGCCACCGCGGAGAGCAGCCGGCCGGGTGCGAGTTCGTCCCGCATGATGCTGACGCCGAGCGGCATGACGGCCAGTGCGGCTCCCTGCAGGGCGCGGCCCGCGATGAGCACGCCGATCTGGGAGCTGGCGGCGCACAGTACCGAGCCCATGGTCAGCAGGCCGAGGGAGGCCAGCAGGACCTTGCGTTTGCCGTACATGTCGCCGATCCGTCCGAGGACGGGGGTGCAGACGGCGCCGCTGAGCAGGGTGACGGTGACCAGCCAGCTCGCGGCGGTCGGGGTGCTCCCGGTGAGCGCGGGGATGTGCGGCAGGAGAGGGATGACGAGTGTCTGCATGACGGCCACGACCACGCCGCAGAAGGCCAGGACGGCGACGAGAAAACGTGGATGAGGCGCCTCGATTGGCTGAGGGGGCACCGCGACTCTCCATGGGAAGGGGGACAGGGGGTGTACATTCGTTCACCTCCAGCGTAAACGGATGTGCACTCCGGCTGGAACCCGTTCCGTGAAGTTATTGATCTACATTGTAAAGGCGCCCGCTCGAGTTCCAAGATCAAAAACAACGAAGGACTGAAGACCCCTTCCAAAAAGGAACCCAGCGGCAGTCGTGATCGGCGGCGATCCCGGGGCGCGGTTCGTCTCACATGTACTCGTCCGATTCGGCGGTCCACAGCTGTCCGGGCTGCCGGAACTGTGGGCCGGTGACGTCCACCGTCCCCTACGGTCAGGGCGCCTGTATGGCGAGACCCTTTTGCCCGGAGTGGGGCAGGGCCCCGGTGGCAATGAGTCGTGTCTGACCTGTGGCAATGCGGGATTATCCGGCTGATGTCTTCGGTTGGTCACGGTGTTGGATCGTGGTATCTGGGACGGTTCGTGGCTCCGGTGCCGGGCGGGGGCTGCGGCCGTCGCTTCGTGTCGTCGGCTCCGGCGCCTGGCATCGGTGGGGTTGGCCCTGTGGGGGGTGACGACCCCGGTCGCTTGGGCCTTCAGGCGTTCGGCGAGTGGTGTTCGTGTCGTGTGCGGTTCTGAGGTGACCAGGTCCGGTTGCGTGCGCCGGATCAGTCGAGCAGTGCGGTCGCCTCGACCTCGACGAGGATGTCCGGCTCGAAGAGGTGGTCGACGCCGATGAGGGAGGCCGGCGGCATGGGGAGTTGGAGGCCGATCTCCTCCGGGCTCCATCGGGTCACATAGAACGTCAGGCGCAAGACGTCCGCGACGCCTTCGACATGCGTGAGGACGCGGGCCTGTGAGACCTGTGTCCCTGCCCTGTTCGGGTCGGTGGTCGATGTCCTGGCGGGGTGGGCGGGTATCAGAGTCTTCAACGTCTCCGTCGGCGTCGTCCACAAGACCTTCGCGGCCGCCGGGGGCAAGCCCGCTGACCAGCTCTCGACTCTTTGAGGAGAGCGTCATGCCGCTGCCCCAGATCCCGCTCGACGACCCGCATGTCCTGGCCCTGGCCAGGGCTCGCCAGTGCCTCGCTCACGACAGGGCGCTCGCCCGACCTGGGAGGAGCTGACTGACAAGGAGGGGAGGGTTCTCTTCCCGATGCCCGGACACCACTCCGCGTCCGAACTCCAGCTAAATCCCGGGCATGCCTGCCTCCCACCCTCGGCCACCACGACGGCCTCGGCGCAGACGCCGACGAACGCAACACCCGCGAAGACAACCTCGCCGATCGTCGCCGCTGACCCCAGCGGCTTCTTGCGGCTCATGACACGTTCGTTACCGGCAGGCCTTTCACCGTGGGATGTCCATCCCCACTGAGTGCGCCCAGCAGGCGCAGCCCGTCCTCGGTGGGGCTCCCGGGTGCCGCGGACAGCACCAGCAGCTCCATGCCCGATTCGTCCGGCAGTGCAAAGTTCTCCTGGTGCAGTTCCAGCAGTCCGACCAGCGGGTGCTGGTACGCCTTGCGTCCATGTGTGCGGGAGCGCACGTCCGCGCGGGCCCAGAGGCGGCGGAAGCGCTTGCTACCCATCGCCAGCTCGCCGATAAGTGAGGCCAGGCGCGGGTCGTCGGGGTATTTCCCGGCCGCCAGACGCAGGTGCCCGACCACGTCTAGGGTGCATTTCTCCCAGTCGGCGTACAGGCCGCGCTCGGTCTCCTCTAGGAAGATGTGCCGGGCGGTGTTCAAGCCCGGCATCTCCCGGCCGTAGAGGAGTCCGGCGAGGCGGTTCCCCGCGACCACGTCCAGCCGGTGGTCCATGATCAGGGCGGGCGCGTCGGTGACCAGGTCGAGTACGCGCAGCAGCTCCGGCCGTAGGCGCCCGCTGGGCGACTTAGCGCGGCGGCGCTGCCGGGCCAGCCGGTACAGGTGCCCGCGTTCGGTCTCGTCGAGGCCGAGGGTGCGGGCGAGCGCGTCGAGGACCTGTTCGGAGGGCTGGGTGGCGCGGCCCTGCTCCAAGCGTACGTAGTAGTCGACGCTGACTCCGGACAGGTGCGCGACCTCTTCGCGGCGCAGCCCTTCGACGCGGCGGCGGCTGTCGGTGGGGATGCCGACGGCGGAAGGGGCGACCCGGGAACGTCGGGTGCGCAGGAAGCCCGCGAGATCGTCCATGCCCCCAGTATGGCTTCGGTGGCGCATGTGAAGGTGGTCCTGCTGTTACCAGGAAGTCCCGTCCGATGGAAGAAGCGTCTCTGAACGACGAGGCCTCGGCGGCCGAGCATCTATGGCGACGTACCTTGTTGAAGGGAACAGCCATGAAGACGCTCATTGTCTACGCCCATCCCGAGCCGCGTTCGCTGAACGGCTCTCTGAAGGACCTCGCCGTGTCCACTCTCGAAGCCGCCGGGCACGAGGTGCGGGTGAGTGACCTGTACGCGATGAACTGGAAGGCCGTGGTGGACGCGGCGGACTTCGGCGAGCATGCCACGAGTCCGCTGCGGGTGATACCGAGTTCGGCCGGGGCGTACGACGCCGGCGCGCTCACGCCTGACGTGGCGGCTGAGCAGGAGAAGCTGTTGTGGGCCGATACGGTGGTCTTCCAGTTCCCGATGTGGTGGTACACGATGCCGGCGATCCTCAAAGGCTGGGTGGATCGGGTGTTCTCCTTTCACTTCGCGTACGGCGTCGGAGTGCACGACGAGACCCGGTACGGCGAGCGTTTCGGTGAGGGGACGCTGCAGGGGCGGCGGGCGATCCTGTCGGTGACCGTCGGGGGCCCGGAGTCCCATTACACCGATCGCGGAATCAACGGCCCGATCGAGGATCTGCTGTTCCCGATCCACCACGGGATCCTGTACTACCCGGGCGTGGAAGTGCTGCCGCCGTTCGTGCTGTACGGCACCGACAAGATGACGCGCGGTGACTTCGAGGACGCCGCGAAGGTGTGGAAGGAGCGGTTGCTGTCGCTGGAGACAACCGAGCCGATCGCGTTCCGGCGCCAGAACTTCGGTGACTATGAGATCCCGTCGCTGCGGTTGAAGGAGGGCCTGGAAGTGCCGGGCCGCAAGGGTTTCGGCCTGCATGTGCGGGATTAGCCGCCGGTGAGGGAGGGGACGAGCGATCACTCGCATCAGAACGGCCGGTGACGATAACCCGAGCCCCGGCTGCTGGCTAACGTCACTGGCTGTTCGGTTGCTGCTCAACCCTCGCGTACGGCCTGGGTTCCTTCATCCGCCGAACTCGCTGTCCCACCTAAAACTCTCGGCGGCCGCCCAAGCTTGGCGAACGCCGTCGGCAAAGGCCGCCCTGACCGCCGAGGCTGCGGATCGCCCGCGGCTCGGCGTGCGGGCACCCCACGGTCATGGAGGTGCTGGCCGCCTTCGTTCGGGAGCACTCCCGAGACATCGAAAAGGACCGTGACGTGGGTCCGAACTGCGAATAGGCCTCCAGGCCGCCTTCACCGTAATCGGCCGGCGCATCACCGACCACGACCTGCCCCACGTGACAATCAACCTCACTGGCACGAACCTCACCCACGCGGTCCTTGTAAGGGCGGATTTCAACGGATCACCGGTCCGGCCGGTACGCGGCTACGGGGCCGACTCCGGAATTGAGTCATTCCGGAAGCTAGCCGATCACCGGTCTTGCCACGGTCTTCCCTTCTGGACATTCATCGAATATCGTCGATTAACGATGAATGATGACCAAGGGCCCTTGGCGCGAGCCGAGGCCGAGGAGTACGCCGGCTGGTTCAAGGCGTTGGCCGATGCCACCCGGATCCAGATCGTGTCGCTGCTGGCCCGGCGGCGTGCGCCGATGAGCGTGGGCGAGATTGTCGCGGCCTCCGGGGTGGGCCAGTCGACCGTCTCCCACCATCTGAAGATCCTGTCCGAGGTGCGGTTCGTGCTGGTCGAACGACAGGGCACCGCCAGCCTGTACCGGATCAACGAGGCGTGCGTGAGCTGTTTTCCCACCGCCGCCGACGTGGTGATGGGCAACCCTGTCCCGGCCGCGCCGGTCTGTGAGTGAAAGGAGAGGCGCGATGGCGCACGAGGAGATCGTCGAACGCTACTCCCGTCTGGCCCGGGCCGCGGCCGCCGGTCGCGTCATTGCCGACTGCGGCTCCGGCGCCTCCACGCAGGGGTGTTGCGGCGCCGCCGGCTACGACGACACCGACGCCCTTCCGGAGGGTGCGGTGAGCACCAGCCTGGGATGCGGCGACCCGGTCGCCGTGGCCGGCCTGCGGCCCGGCGAGAGCGTGCTGGACCTGGGCTCGGGCGGCGGGATCGACATGCTGGCCGCGGCGCGCCGGGTCGGCCCCGGCGGCACCGTCTACGGGCTGGACGCCAGCGCCGACATGCTCGCGCTGGCTCGGCGCAACGCCGAGCAGGCAGGCGTGAGCAACACCGTCTTCCTGCACGGCACCATCGAGAACGTCCCGCTGCCAGACCGGACGGTGGACGTGGTCATCTCCAACTGCGTGATCAATCTGTCCGACGACAAGACCGCGACGCTGGCCGAGGCGTTCCGGGTGCTGCGGCCGGGCGGCCGCCTCGTCGTCAGCGACATCGCCGTCGACGGCGACCTCGACGCACGACGGCGCCAGGAGGCCGAACGGCGCATCGGCTGCGTGGCCGGGGCACTGCCTGTGCCCACCTATCGGCAGCTGCTGCTGGAGGCCGGGTTCATCGGGGCCCGCATCACGCTGAGCGCCGATCACGGCGACGGCGTGCACTCGGCCATCGTCCAAGCCGTCAAGCCCGCCGCCGGGCCGGGCCTGGAGATCCGGCCGATGCGTCAAAGTGACGCCGAGCAGGTGCTGGTCATCTACCAGGCGGGCCTGGAGACGGGGCAGGCCAGCTTCGAGACGACGGCGCCGTCCTGGGAGGGGTTTGACGCGGGCAAGCTGGCACACCCACGCTATGTCGCCGTCGACACCGCGACCGGACAGGTCGTCGGCTGGGTGGCCGCCTCGCCGGTCTCCTCCCGGCCGGCGTACGCCGGAGTGGTCGAGCACAGCGTCTACGTCCACCCGGGCTGCCAGGCGCACGGCATCGGCCGGGCGCTGCTGGAGGCGTTCATCGCCGCCAGCGAGGACGCCGGGATCTGGACGATCCAGGCCGGGATCTTTCCCGGCAACGCCGCCAGCCTCGCCCTGCACGAAAAGCTCGGCTTCCGTGTGGTCGGCATCCGCGAGAGCATCGGCCGCCACCGCAGCGCCTGGCGGGATGTGATCCTGCTGGAGCGGCGCAGTACCGTCGCTGGACAGTAGGGAGTGCTCCTGGCCAAGACGTCCCAGGGGCGGCGTTCACTCACGCGTGGAGGTGTGGCGGGCCAGCTTGACCGCTGAGATCAGCAAAATGGCGGCCAGGAGGGGGATGAGGATCAGGTCGGGGATCACGCCGAGCAGCAGGCCGCCCAATAGGGCGCCGGTGATCGACCCGGCGGCCATGACGACGGCGAAGCGCCGGTTGGCGCCCAGGACGGCGAAGCTGCCATCTCGGCTGTAGCGGGCGAAGGCCACCAGCATGGTGGGCAGCGACACCAGCAGCGACAGGCTCCCGGCGGTCTTGATGTCGATGGCATACAGCAGCACGATCGTCGGGATCAGCAGTTCGCCGCCGGCCACGCCCATGATGGCGGCCACCACGCCGATGCCGAACCCGGCCGCGACTCCGGCGGCCGTCTGCACCGGGCCGGGCAGGGCCGGTGAGCCCAGGGCGGTGAAATGGGTGAACAGCAATGCGGCGGCCATGAGCGTCATCAAGGCCGCCAGCACCGTGTACAGGGTGGCGGTACGCATCCGCACCGCCCAGGACGCGCCGGCCCAGGCGCCCAGCAGGCTTCCGGCCAGCAGGTTGGCCGCGATCGCCCAGTGCGTGCCCAGATCGGTGAAGGAAACGGCGGCCAGGCGGGCGGGCAGCGCGGTGAGCACCACGACCAGGCTGATCGCCTTGTTGAGGATGACCGCCGACAGCGCGGCGAAGCCGAACAGGCCGATCAGCAGCGGCAGCCGGAACTCCGCGCCTCCCAGGCCGATCATTCCGCCCAGTGCGCCCACCGCCGCCCCGGCGGCTAAGGGCAGCGGAATCGAGCGCACCGCATGGGCGGGCGCAGTGCTTTCGTCCGGTGTCATGCCTGCTGTGCTCCCTTGCCTGTGTGATGCCTGCCGTCCCCTGTGTGCGGCCGGATCTTCATGGTCTCGTGCTGTTCCTACCAGGGCCGGGCTCCGCCTTCATTCGTGTGTGGGGGTGGGGAACATCCGGCGGGCGGCGGTGGTTGTGCATGCCGTGGCCGGTGTGCACAGTGTCCCCGGGCCTCACCTTTTGCCTTCGCGGACTACCGTTCGGCTGGAGCCGCGTTGTGCCTTTCGCCGAGAGGCGACCTGCACACCGGTACGCACGCGTTGAATCGAAGGCCCTCGCCGTATGGCGAGGGCCTTCGTCGTGCCTGAAGCCTTTCCCGGGTCGGTGACTGCCCGCGGCAGTCCACGCGGGAACGGGCACATACGGGTTGTTCATCCGGCGTTTACCCACAGTGGTATCGATAAGCGCCAATATTGGCATCTGTCGAATTAGACATCCGTCGATTCCGCACGTTGCCATCCCGGGAGCCGGTCATGACCCACACCTACAAACGCGCTGACCTCACCATCGACCAGAACATCGCCCTGACCAGCGAGGCTCCCGGCTGATCGGTCACCTCGCCGCCACCCCCGTGCCGCCCACTGATAGACGGATGTCAATATAGATGAAAGTGGAATCCGTTGTGTGCCGACATGACCAAGGGGGAGACGATGCAACCGCTGGAGATCCTGGACTGCGACTCGCCGCTGGTACGCGAACCGCTGGATGCCGGACAGGCGGCCGCAGCGGCGCGGGTGTTCAAGGCCCTGGGCGACCCGGTCCGGCTGCGCATCGTGTCGATCGTGGCCAGCCACGCCGGCGGCGAGGCGTGCGTGTGCGACATCACCGGCGCTTTTGAGTTGTCCCAGCCCACCATCAGCCATCACCTGAAGGTCCTCAAAGAGGTCGGCCTGCTCACCTCCGAACGGCGCGCCTCCTGGGTCTACTACCGTGCCGTGCCCGAACGCCTGGCCGAGCTGTCCGGCCTGCTCAGCGTCCCCATCACGATCTGAACGGCCCGAACCGGGCCCGTGGGCCCCACACGAATCACAAGGACACCGCATGTCATCACCCACCCGTTCCCCGGCCGCCGCGCCGCCCGCCGACCCAGGCGTGATCAAGGGCCTGTCCACACTCGATCGTTTTCTGCCGGTGTGGATCGGCGTCGCCATGGCCGCCGGGCTGCTGCTCGGCCGAGCGGTGCCGGGCCTGAACGCGGCGCTGGAGGCGGTGAAGATCGGCGGGATCTCGCTGCCGATCGCGCTCGGCCTGCTGCTGATGATGTACCCGGTGCTGGCCAAAGTCCGCTACGACCGGCTGGACACCGTCACCGGCGACCGCCGCCTGCTCCTGTCCTCCCTGCTACTGAACTGGATCATCGGCCCGGCGCTGATGTTCGCCCTGGCCTGGATCTTCCTGCCCGACCTGCCCGCCTACCGCACCGGGCTGATCATCGTCGGGCTGGCCCGCTGCATCGCTATGGTGCTCATCTGGAACGACCTGGCCTGCGGTAACCGGGAGGCCGCCGCCGTCCTGGTCGCGATCAACTCCATCTTCCAGGTGCTCGCCTTCGCCGCACTGGGCTGGTTCTACCTGCAGATCCTGCCCGCCTGGCTCGGCCTGGGCGAAGGCACCGCGCTGCAGATCTCGGCGTGGGACATCGCCCAGAGTGTTCTGATCTTCCTGGGCATCCCCCTGGCCGCCGGATACCTCTCGCGCAAGCTCGGCGAGCGTTCCAAGGGCCGCCAGTGGTATGAGGAGCGGTTCCTGCCGAAGGTCGGACCCGTGGCCCTGTACGGGTTGCTGTTCACCATCGTCGTGCTGTTCGCCCTGCAAGGGCACACCATCAGCGAACGGCCCGGGGATGTGGCCCGGATCGCGCTGCCGCTGCTGGCCTACTTCGCCCTGATGTGGGGCGGCTCCTTCCTGCTCGGGCGGGCGATCGGCCTGCCGTACGACCGCACCGCCACTTTGGCGTTCACCGCGGCGGGCAACAACTTCGAGCTGGCCATCGCGGTGGCCATCGGCCTGTTCGGTGTCACCTCCGGCCAGGCCCTGGCCGGGGTGGTCGGCCCGCTGATCGAGGTGCCCGTCCTGGTCGCTTTGGTCTACGTCAGCCTGTGGGGCCGACGCCTGTTCACCTCCGCTACCGCCTCGAAGGGGTCGGTCCATGTCTGACACGCCCAGCGTTCTGTTCGTCTGCGTCCACAACGCCGGCCGCTCCCAGATGGCCGCCGGTTGGCTGACCCACCTGGCAGGAAACCGCATCGAGGTCCGCTCCGCCGGTTCGGCCCCGGCCGAGACCATCAACCCGGTCGCGGTCGCGGCGATGGCCGAGGCCGGCATCGACATCACCGACCAGAAGCCGAAGGTGCTCACCCCCGAGGCGGTACAGGCCTCCGACATCGTCATCACCATGGGCTGCGGGGATGCCTGCCCGTTCTTCCCCGGCAAACGGTATGAGGACTGGAAGCTGGAGGACCCGGCCGGCCAGGGCATCGAAGCCGTGCGAGCGATCCGCGACGAGATCCGCACCCGGATCGAAAAACTCATCGCCGAACTGCTGCCCGGCTGAGACCGTCTCGCCCGGTCGTGAACGCAAACAGCCGCCCCCGCCAGCTTCGGCCGGGGCGGCTGCCACTTTGTGTACTGCTCCGCTGACAAATCGTCGTATGCCTCCTCTACCGTGATCAAACCGGGCCGCCAGGCCCCGGCACGGTCAAGGGAGACCTTCTCGCTCATGCTCTACAGCCCCCGCCGCCTGGAAACCCTCCTCGGCGCCCCCGTGCACCAGGTCACCTACCAGCAGATCGCCGACCTGGTCGGCAACGCCGACGCCCGTGAGGCCGAGGACCTGGACTACAAGCGCCTGTATCCCTCCGGCGAGGAGGGCAAGGACGACATCGCCATCGACATCGCCACCTTCGCCAACCACCTCGGCGGGCTGATCATCGTCGGGATGGCCGAAGTACGTGACACCCCCTCGGCCGCGCTGGGGGTCGCCCTGGCCGGTCTGGAAAACCGTATCCGTAGCACGGTCGCCGACCGCATCCACCCGATGCCCCGCTTCGGCACCCGCCCGGTGGAGAATCCCGCTGAGGCGGGCAAGGGGTTCCTGCTGATCGCGATCCCGCCCAGCACGCTGGCACCGCACGCGGTGTCCATCCCCTCTCAGGAGGAAAAAGGGCTGCGCTGGCCGAGACGGCACGGCGCCGACAAGGTGTGGCTGAGCGAATCGGAGATCGCCGCGGCCTACCGGCGCCGGGTGATGGCCGTCACCGACCAGGCCGGGCGGGTCGTGGAGCTGGAGAACAACGCGGTGCGCACCACGGCGACCACCAGCGCCCGAAGCCAGTTCCCGCTGCCGCTGCTGGCCGTGACCCTGGTGCCGGATCTGCCCGGCGACCTGCTGCTGGACGGTGAGAAGGTCCGGGCCTTCGAGGAGCGCACACGCCAGGAGATCGTGATGATCGGCGCCCAGACGCCGACCTTCACCTCGACGTCGGTGGCGCATCGGCGATTGGTCGCCGAAGCGGGCGGCAATTCACTGTTCGGTGTGCGCGCCGAGCTGTACACCGACGGCGCAGGCACCTTCACGGTGCACCCCACCGCCATCCCCCCGGCGGGCAGCGACACCTTCACCGTGGCGGTCCTGGACGCAGAGATCGTCGTACGCACCGCCAGCGCCCTGCGCTACCTGGCCCGTCACGCCCGCGACCAGGCCGCGGTCAACGGCAGCGCGCTGGTGAGGGTCACCCTGGTCGCCGACACCCACCTGCACCCCACGCTGTACTCCGGCCCCCGGCCCGCCGGGTGGCCGTATGACGACATCCATATCGACCGCTACCGCGTCGACCTGCTGACGCCCACCCCGGAGACCGGGGTCAACCGCCCGCTGGGCAGCCGGATCAGCCGCGTGGCCTACGGCGAATCCGTCGTCTGGCTCAACGATCTGGCCGACGACGGCCGCCCCCTGGCCCGCGCCACGGCCCAGCTCGTCGGTGATCTCCTGCAGACCTACGGCGTCGCGGAAAACCAGCAGATTCGCCGGGACGGAAGCCTCAACCCCCAGGCGTGGGGTCCGCACTGGGAGACGATCAAGCAGTGGGCCCAGAGCGCGGACATCCCCCTGGCCGACCAGGGCTGATGTGCCTGCCGGCTGCGGCGGCCGGGCGTCACAGCTGGGTGAGCACCTCGGCGACAGCCTGTTTCGCGGTGCGGCCGGCGCCGATCAGCGTGGCCGAGGCGGGCCCAGTCCAGTCGCCGTAGCCCAGCAGGTACAGCCGCGCCTCACCCGCCGCCCGGGTGCCCTCGACCGCGACCGCTCCGCCGGGGCCGCGCAGCCGCAACGGCGCCAGGTGGGTCAGGGCGGGCCGGAACCCGGTGCACCAGATGACGACATCGCAGTCCAGCACGGTGCCGTCGGCCCAGGCGACGCCGGTCGGGGTGAGGCGGGCGAACATCGGTTCGGCCTTGAGCACGCCCCGCTCCCGAGCCTCGCGTACGGCCGGGACGGCGACGATGTCTCCGAGATCACCGACCCCGGGTGCCGTCTGCCCGGCCTGCAGGGCCCGCTGGCGGCGGGTGGCCACCTCGAACAGGGCCCGGCCGTCGACGTCGTCGGGCAGCAGCCGGGGCGGGCGCAGCGTGGCCCAGGTCGTCGAGGCGACAGCCGAGACCTCGGCGAGGATCTGGGCGGCGGAGTTACCGCCGCCCACGACGAGAACGCTTCGCCCGGCCAAGGCCTCGGGGCCGCGGTAGTGGGCGGTGTGCAGCTGCTGGCCCTGGAAGGCGTCGAGGCCGGGGTAGTGCGGCACGTACGGGCGCCACCAGGTGCCGGTCGCGCTGATCACGATCCGGGCCCGCCAGACGCCTGCGTCGGTATCCACCTGCAGACACTCACCGCTGCGCCGCACCGCCCGCACCTGGACCGGACGCACGACGGGAAGCTGATAGCGCTGCTCGTAGTCGGCCAGGTAGGCCACGACGTCGGCCGCGCCGGGGTAGCCGCCCGTGGTGGGGGCGGGCATCATGCGCCCCGGCAGCGAGCTGTACTGGGCCGGGGAGAACAGCCGCAGCGAGGGCCAGGCGTGCCGCCAGGCGCCGCCCGGCCGCTCCTGGGCGTCCAGGACGACGAAGTCGGCCCCGGCGCGGCGCAGGTGGTAGCCGGCGGCCAGACCTGCCTGGCCGCCGCCGATGACCAGGACGTCGACCAGCCGCGGCGAGGTGGTCGCCGTCTGCGGGCCGTTCATACCTCGATGGGCTGGGCCAGCGGGGTGAACAGCGCACCCAAGCGGGCCACAGCGGCCGGCACGACCCAGTAGTAAACCCAGGTGCCGCGCCGCTCGCAGTCGATCAGCCCGGCGGTGCGCAGCACCTTCAAATGGTGGGAGATCGTGGGAGCGGTCAGGTCGAAGGCGGCGGTCAGGTCGCACACGCACGCCTCGCCGCCCGCATGCGAGCCGATCATCGACAGCAGCCGCAGCCGTACCGGGTCGGCGACCGCCTTGAGCGCGGCCGCGAGCTCGGCCGCGTCGTTCTCCGAGATCGGCTCGCGGGCGATCGGCGCGCAGCACTGGATCGTTACGGCGGTCATCCGGCATTCCTTACTTTGAAGTCCATCGAAATTATAGGCGATGGTAGGCGACCAGTGCGAAGGCGGCGATCGCGCAGGCGGCGGCGACCACGGTCATGACCCAGGTGTATCCGGCGCTCTGGGCCAGGGCGACGGCGCCGAGCGGGGCCAGGGCTTTGTCGGCGACGGAGAAGACGGCGATGCGGCCCGACAGGGTGGCGTAGGCCGCCGTGCCGTACCGGCCGACCAGCAGGTGGGGCAAGGTGATGGAGGCGATGCCGAAGCCGAGCCCGAACCCCAGCACGCAGCCGATCGCCCCGGCCACGCTGCGCCCCAGGAGCGGCAGCGACAAGACGGCCACGCCCTGCAGGGCGAAGATCGCAGCGGCGATGAGGGCGGCGGGCAGCCGGGTCTGCAGGCCGGTGGTGATCAGGCGGCCGGTGACCGACAGCACACCCAGCAGACCTGCCAGGGTGGCGGCCAGGACCGGACTGTGGCCGAGGTGGATGAGGTAGGTGACCAGCAGTACCGCGATGGTGGCCACCGCGCCGCCGTTGGCGGTGAAGGCGATCACCAGTAACCAGAACGGGCGGCGCCGCACCGCGGCCTTGACGATCTCGCTTCTCTGCTGCGCCGTTGCGGCTGTGCCGGCTGCCCTGGGGCGACGGCGGATGACGAGGGCGTGCAGCGGGATCGCGGTCAGCCCGTAGAGCAGGGCAAGCACCACCAGGGCCTGACGCCAGCCGTAGGCGTCGACGAGCAGGCCGGTGAGCGGGATGAAGATCGCCGAGGCGAATCCGGCCACGATGGTCAATGCCAGCAGCCCACCCGCCCGGCCACGTCCGTCGCCGCCGTACCAGGCGATGATGACGGCGAAGGCCGCCTCATACAGCACCATGGCGCAGGCGATGCCAACGGCGGCGAACACGGCGTACAACTGCCACAGACTCTCCACCCGCGACCAGGCCAGCAGCGCGGCCATGCCGAGGATCGAACCGACACTCATCAAACCGCGCCCGCCACGGGCGTCCAGCCGGCGACCCGCCGCCGGGGCGCACAAAGCGGCGATCAGGATCGACAGCGTGAGCGCGGCGGCGACCTGCGTCTGGGAGGCGGAAAGCTCACGCGCCATCGGAGTCAGGAAGACGGAGAAGGCGTAGTAGAGCACGCCGTAGCCGATGGTCTGGGTCACGGCCAGGGCGGCGACGATCTGCCACCCCCTCGTGAAACGCGACTGGCCGCCGCTCCCGGTCAGGGAAGCGGCGGCCTGGGCGGTGGAGCTCACCCGCGCATCCCGGCGCAGGCGATCAGCTCACGGCCGTCCGCCGTCGTCGTCCAGCCGTCGGCGGCCTGCGTTTCGGCGATGAACCCTTGAGCGCGCAGCCGCCAGGTCAACGTTCCCGCCATGCGGGCGATCGCCGGGGCGAAGCCCGGGTTGGTGCTTGAGCGCCGGGCGGCGACCAGATGCTCGCCGAGCTGCCCGACCTCCAGTGGCTCGTGGGCGCAGATGAGGCGCAGCGCCTCCCGCTGGGCCGCGGTGGGGTATCCCTCGGACATGAAGAGCTTCCTTTCGCGTGGTACGGCTCAGCCGCAGCAGCCGCTACCGGCGTCGGCCGTCACCAGGGGGAGCGGGGTGGCCAGCAGGCCGCCGCTGATGCCGGTGGCCAGGCCGACGCGCACCTGCTGGGCTTCGGCCAGGTTGGAGGAGCACACGCCGGTCTCGGGCAGGTCGAGCTGGACGTCGCGGGCGGCCTGCCAGTCACCGGCCAGAGCGGCGACGACCGAGCGGACCTGCTCATACCCGGTGGCCATCAGGAAGGTGGGGGCGCGACCGTAGGACTTGACGCCGACGGCGTAGTAGCCGGGTTCGGGATGGGCGAGTTCGTCGACGCCGTGCGCGGGGACGGTGCCGCAGGAGTGGGCGTTGGGGTCGATCAACGGGGCCAGGGCGCGGGTGGAGCCGAGGATCGGGTCGAGGTCCAGGCGCAGCTCGCCGGCGATGGTGTGGTCGGGCCGGTAGCCGGTCGCGGCGACGACCCGGTCGACGACGATGGCCTGCTCGTGGCCGGACGAGTCGCGGCTGATCACGGTGACCTGTTCGCCGCCGGGCTGGACGGTGTGGGTGAAGAAGCCGGTCAGCAGAGTGATGCGGCCGGAGTCAACGTGCGCGCGCAGCCGGGTGCCGAGCGCGCCGCGGGCGGGCAGCGCGTCGGCCGCGCCACCACCGTAGGTGCGGGTGGCGCCGCCGGCGCGGATCGCCCACGTGATCCGGGTGGCCTCTGGCAGCTGGGCCAGTGCCAGCAGGGTGGTGGCGGCCGAGTGGCCCGCACCCACGACCAGGACGTGCTTGCCCTCGTAGCGGTCGAGGTCGGCTCCGAGCACGTCGGGCAGGGCGTGGTCGACCAGCCCGCCCGCGACGGCCTGCGGTTCGCCGTGGGCGGGCAGGCCGCTGGCGCCGAGCACGTTCGGGGTCTCATACGTGCCGGAGGCGTCGATGACGGCGCGGGCCTGGAGCTCCTCGCCGTTGTCCAGGCGGATGAGGAAGGGCACGTCCTGGCGGCCGTTGGTGCGTACCCGGTCGTAGCCCAGGCGGCTGATTGCGTTCACCTTCGCGCCGAGCCGTACCCGCTCGCCCAGCAGCTTGGCCAGCGGGGCGAGGTAGCCGTCGATGAGCTCGACGCCGGTGGGCAGCCACTCGGGGTCGGGGGCGATCCAGCCGTCGGCCTGAAGCAGGCGGCGGGCCGCGGCGTCGATGTTGTACTTCCACGGGCTGAACACCCGCACATGACCCCACCGGGCGACCGAGGCGGCCACCTGCTCGCCCGCCTCCACGACCAGGAAGTTCTGGCCGCGTTCGGTCAGGTGGGCGGCGGCGGCCAGGCCGACCGGCCCGGCACCGATCACCACCACCGGCAGGACACCACTCGGCCGCGCGGCCTGGCTGGAGTCTGCCTCCACGCAACCGCAGCCGCTTGAGGCCTTAGCCTGAGCCACCGTGGTGCCGGGCTCCAGCGCCTGCTCACCGGCGGTGCAGCAGGCACTGACCCCGCAACATGCCGCAGCGGCGTGATGGGCCTCCTGGCCGTCGATGTTCTCGCTCATCGCTCCTCCTGGATTCGGTGTCTGGGCCCCACCCGGCCTTGATTCGACATCAATCGAATCAGAGGCAGCATGCCTCCTTGGATAGAGGAAAGTCAAATTAGATGCTGATCTAAGCAGTGGGGGGTCAGGGACGCCGCCGCCGCGTCCTGTCGCGCCGCACAAGGCGGGCCAGCAGGTACCGGGCATCGGCGCCGACGCCGCGCAAGGTGTTGGAGGAGGGCGTGCGCTGCCACTCCAGCCCCAGAAAGCCCAGCCCCGGGTGGGTCAGCGACAGGCCTGCGCGCTGGTGGGGCCGCCCGTCGCCGCGCAGCGCGCCCAACGCGGCCAGATATCCCAGATCGGGCCGGTAGCCGGTGGCCAGCAGCAGCGCATCAGCGCGTTCACGGCGCCCGTCGGCCCACACCACCTCCTGACCGTCCAGGCGGGTGAACATCGCCCGCCGCACGTAGCGGCCCTGACGCAGCGCCCGGCGGTAGCGGCCGTCGTCGAGCACCGGCACGGCGGGCGGGGCATCGGCGCGCGCCAGCGGCAGCCGGTCAAACCCGCTCAGGCGAAACCAGAAGTGCAGATCACGCCCGAGCGGGCGCTGCGCCGCGAAACGGATCGGCGCCCGGGTGGCCAGCGTGACCCGCGTGTGAGCGGCCAGCTCGTGGGCGATCTGGATTGCCGAGTTGCCCGCGCCGACCACCACCACGTGCTCGGCGGCCAGCATGGCCGGGCAGCGGTAGTCGGCGGCGTGCAGCACCCGCCCCGTGAAGGTCTCCAGCCCGGCCAGGGCGGGGCGGTGAGGGCGGGCGAACGCGCCGCTGGCCGCGATCAGGACGGGCGCGCTCACCTCCTCGCCGCCTTCCAGGCGCACGGCAAAGCCCCGCCCGCCCTCGTCGAGCTCCTCGCCTGCCTCGACCCTGTTCACGCGGGTGCCGGTGCGGATCTGCGCGCCGCGATCGGCCAGGGCGGCGGCGTAGCGCTCCAGGTAGGCGGCCACCTCGTCACGGTGCGGGTAGCGGTCGCCGTCCCCGCCGAAGGGCAGGCCGGGCAGGTGGCTGTAGCGGGCGGGGGAGAACAGGGTCAGGCTGTCGTAGTAGCGCGGCCAGGACCCGGCCGCCCGCGCGGAGGCCTCCAGCAGCACGGGGTGCAGCCCGTGTTCAAGGGCGGCGTGCGCGGCGGCCAGGCCGGACTGCCCGGCCCCGATGATCAGGACACGGTCGTCGTCGATGGACATGCCGCAGAACGTACCGTCATTTTATAATATGTCAATATCTTGATGTGAGAGGTAGGGTGCAGGCAGGAGGCAGCAGGCATGACCGAGACCACGACACCACCGGCAGCATCGGCAACGCCGGTGGGCGCCGCGTGCGCGCCGCAGATACCACAGGCCGCCCAGGACTTCCTCAAGGCGCTGGCCAGCCCGGGGCGCCAGCAGATCATGCTGCTGTTCGCCCGTGGTGCCGAGTTGTCGGTCAACCAGGTGGCCGAACGCGCTGGCGTCAGCCAGTCCGCCGCCTCCCAGCAACTGGCCCTGCTGAGGCGCGGCGGCATCCTCACCTCCCGACGGGCAGGCAAGGAGGTGCTGTATCGCGGTGACCGCGACAGTGTCGCCCGCATTCTCGGCGACCTGCAGGACTATCTGAAGTTCTGCTGTTGACCGCCCGTCGACGGTGGCGGGCTCACCCGGCCGGGGCGAACAGGTCGTGGAAGGGACGCAGCCCGGAGCTGGCGTCGGCGCGAGTGAAGGCGTAGCGGCCCAGGAAGTTGATGTGCTCGTACTGGATCGGCGACAGCCGGGCGCACATCTCGTCGGTGACCGGGAAACCTTGGGCGCGCAGTTGCTTGACGGCGGCGTCGATGTAGAGGCTGTTCCACCAGATGACCGCGTTCAGCGCCAGGCCGAGGCTGCCGAGCTGGTCTTCCATGCCCTCGCGGTAGCGCTGGCGCAGCTGGCCCCGGTTGCCGAAGGCGATCTTGCGGGCCAGCCGGTGGCGGGCCTCCTGCACGTTCAGCTGGGTGCCGATCATCCGCCGGTAGCCCTCATCGTGCAAGAACTGCAGCAGGTGGAGGGTTTTGAAGATGCGGCCGTAGTGCACGAACGCCTCCCCAGGCCAGTGGGGCGGCCGTCGGCCGACAACATCCGGATCAGGTCATAGGCGCGCGCCGTGCCCATCGTCAGCGAACCGGCCACCCGCAGCATGTCGCCCCGGTGCGCCCGGATCCGGTCCAGACGCACCACGTGGCGGGAGGTGTGCTCCAGCGGCCCGTAGGTGGCGCGGGTGTTGGTGCGACACAGCCGCATGTCGGCCAGATCGGCGATGCGCGGCGAGAACTGATACCCGCAGATCGCGAACAGCCCGAACACCAGGTCGGAGTAGCTGGCGGTATCGGTGATGATCGTCTCGGGGCGCGGTCCGCCGTCGAGGTTGTGGATGGCGTCCAGGATGAACAGCGAGTCACGCAGCGTGCCCGGCACCACCAGGCCGCCGATGCCCATCACCTGGTCGTTGACCACGTTCAGCCAGGTCGCGCCGCGCTGGCGGCCGAAATAGATCGGGTTGTGCCCGGCGTGCAGGCTGGCCACCGGCACGATGAAGCGCAGCCCGTCGGCCGAGGCGATGTGCCCGCTGCCCCAGTGCCGGACGATGTCGATGCCGGCCCGGGCGTTGGCCGCCGCGATCGTCTCGGTGCGTAGGTAGCCCTGGTCGACCTGCTGCAGCCGGGCCCGGGTGAGGGCGGGCACGTTCGGCTTCTCGATCGGGACCAGGCCGACGTTGCACGCCTCAGCCACGATGAGGGCGGCCAGTCTCATCGGGAAGTCGTCCATCGCGGCATCGATACCGGAGACGTGGGTGAAGTCCGCGGGCAGGCCGGTGCGGTCGAAGACCTCCAGCAGCAGTTCGGGGAAGTCCAGCCGGGGCAGCATGCCATCGACCAGGCTCCGCAACTCCTTCATCAACGGCGGTTCGGCCAGCGGGCCGAGCTTTTCCAGCTGCAGCCGGCCACCGACGAACTGCACCGCGGTGTTGCTGCCGAGCCCGTCCAGCACCCGGACATAGGCGCCTTCCAGCGCGCTGGCGAGCTCGGCCAGGTGCCCGGCCGGTTCCAGCTCCAGTTCCAGCGAGGTCAGCACGCGCGGCCGCGCCTGCTGCCACGCCTGCCCGTCCAGCAGCCGGGCCCGCGGGTCGCTCCACCGCTCGGAGCCTTCGGCGAACACGTCACGCCGGCGCAGCGCGGTGTGCAGGTGCATGAGCGCGCACAGCACGAACGCCGCCTTGTCGATCTGCCCGGCGGGCAGGTCCGGGTTGCGGTAGATCAGGCCCCGCCACGACCCGGTGATCAGCGCCTCGTGCTCGGCGATGTCGCCCGGCGCGTAGCGGCAGCGGCTCTTGGCCATCGCCGCCGCGGTGCGCACCATGGCCAGCACCGGTGTGCCGGTCTCAACCGCACGGAACCGGATCACCTCCAGCAGCGGCTCGATGAAGCCCTGCACCGTGCGGTAGCGCTTGACCAGCTCGGCCCGCCACTCGGCGGCCGCGTCGTCATCGGTGACCGGCACGAACGCCGCCACGGTCTCCACCGCGGCCGCCAGCCGTTCGCGCGGCGCACCTCCTCGATCGCCTTCCACACCTCCACCAGCGACACCAGCCGCTCCTCGGTCGCCTCCGGCACGGCCATCAGCACCTCCATCGCCGAGGCCATCGTCCGTGCCGCCTTACGCAGCCTGGGGAAGGTGCGCAGCTGCTCGGCCTTGCCCGCCCTCTCCGCACGGGCCAGCAGGTTGGAGGAAATCAGCACGTCGAGCGCATCATCGACCGAGGCGGTCTCCAGGTGCCGCACCGTGGCCAGCAGCGTCGCGCCCTGCCGGTGGGTGGCCAGATCCCGCAGCGTCGGAGCCTTGGCCGCCAGCCCGTAACGGGCCAGCGCCCCCAGCTTGACCACCGGCACCGGATCAGTGGCCACCGATCCCACGCCGAACTCGGCGATCTCGGCCACCCGGCGCAGCTCCTCGGCCAGCCCCCGGCCCGAAGCCTTCGTCGGCGCCGTCCGCAACCGCTCCAGCTCCGAGCGGAGCCTGCCGTCCGGCACCGCCAGCAGCCCCACCAGCGCGGCGCGCATCTCGGCCGACAACCGGCCCGACAGCAACGCGTGCAGCCGCTCGTTCTCCGCCCGCCGCACCTCCCCGACCAGCCGCACCAGCACGGTCATGCCCGGCAGCAGGATGCGCTCCTTGAGCATGTGCACCCGCGCCCGGTCGAACAACGCCCGCGGCCCCTCCGCCGAAGCCCACACCCGGGCCGCCACGTACTGGCGCACCTCGCTCTCGCACACCCCGAAGTCGCGATAACCCAGCAGCCGGCGAATCTCCCAGGCGTGCTCGTACACCGTCTGCTGCCGCTGCCCGTAGTCGACGAAGTGCGCCGGATCCAGGCCGAGCTGCTCGGCCACGAACGCGACCGCACCCGGCGGAACAGCCAGCGGGTCGTCGGTCAGGAACACCCCGAGCATGCGCACCGTGCCCCACTGCACGGCCCAACCGAGTTTGGTGGCCGGCCGACGCTTGGACGCCAGCGCGTCCAACGCGCTGCGATCCAGCCGGAAGAACTGCTCCAGCTCCGCAGCCGAAGGCTCCTCAGGGAAGCGGCCATAGCGGGCGATCTGCTCATCAGAGAGAAATTCGAAGGGCATGGCCCAGGAACGTAGGCCCCGCAACCAGCCCAAACGGGTGCCGTCACCGAACCGGTACGAAGATCAACTCCCTACCGCTAATTTCTGCACTCAGCCTCCTCGAGGGCCTTCTCCTCCATTGGTCGAGGTGGGCGTTGATGAATTCGCCTATCGATGTGGGCTCGCGGCCGGTGATCTGCTTCACGGCTGGGGAGAGCTGGCTGAAACCGCCGTGTCGGACGCGGTGGTAGAGGTCGTCGAGGATGTCCGCCGTCCAGGGGTCGAGGCCGTCGAGGGTTTCCCGTGGGGAGGGGTCCTCGGCGCGGATCTGGTGGCCGAGACGCGCGGAGAGTTCCTGCGCGACGTTCGCGACGGGAACCGGGTCCGGACCGGTGATCGTGTGCGCTCGGCCGTGGTGATCCTCCGGCGCGCGGAGAGCGGCCACGGCGACGTCGGCGATGTCGCGTGCGTCCACCCACGCGATCGGGGCGCCGCCTGAGGGGAGGCTCAGGACGCGGTCGTCCCGGATGGCGTCGCGGTAGAACCGAGAGTCGGTCAGGACCTGGTGGAACCAGGACGGACGGAGCAGGGTCCAGGAAGCGGCCCGAGTGATGACCGCGTCCTCGACCCGGCGTGCCCAGTGGTCCGGTGAGAGGGTTTCGGCTCCCTGCTCGGACAGCAGGACGACATGCGCGTCCGGGTTCACCTCGACCAGCTTGGCGACGAGTTCGGGGGCGGTGGGGTGGTCGGGGCGCATCAAGTAGATCGCGTCCACGGCTGCGGCCGCCTCGCGCCAGGTCGCCTGGTCGTGCCAGTCGAAACGGACCGGATCGGTTCTGGTGTCTGACGTCCTGGCGGGCTGCGACGACCCAGCGTGGACGAGGATCCCGAAGCGGCGCAGCCGGGCGGCCACCTCGCGTCCTGTCTTGCCTCGGGCTCCAGTCACCAGCGCCGTGCGGATCATGCCTGCTCTTGGAGCCGGACGACGGCCTTGCCGATCGTGGGCGCTCCACTGCGCAGCAGGCCCAGTAGGGCTTCGGGCATCCGTTCGATGCCGTTCACTGCCGTCTGCCGGTGGACGATCTCGCCCGAGCGTACCCAGGAACCCACCTCGGCGCGGAAGGCGGGCATCTGGTCCTGGTGGTCGGTGACCAGGAAGCCGCGCGCGGTCACCCGCTTGGTGACCAGCTGGTAGAGGTTCCGCAGGCCGTGTGGTTCCCGGCCGTCGTACTGGCTGGCCATTCCGCACAGGGCCAGCCGGGCACCGACCCGGAGATGGTCGATCGCGGCCTCCAACTGGGCGCCGCCGACGTTGTCGAAGACCACGTCGATGCCGTCCGGGGCGGCCTGTGCAAGGTGCTCACCGGTCGCACCGTCGTGATGGTCGAAGGCGGTGTCGAAACCGAGGTCATCGACCAGGTGGCGGACCTTGGCGGATGATCCCGCGCTGCCGATCACCTGCTTGGCTCCCCGCAGTCGGGCGATCTGACCGGCGATGCTCCCGACCGCCCCGGCCGCTCCCGTGACGAACACCGTGTCGCCGGATCGCACCGACGCCATTCGGGTGATGCCCAGCCATGCGGTCAGGCCCGTCGCGCCGAGCACGCCGAGATAGGTTTCGGCGGGTAGATCGTCGGTGTCGATGGGTACGACCCCGGCCGCGTCGATCACGGTGGCCTCGCGCAGGCCCAGGAAGTGCTCAACCACCTGGCCCGGCTTGACGTCGTCCGCACGGGACTCGACGACCACGCCGATCGCTCCCCCCTCCAGCGGTGCCCTCAGCGGGAATGGCGGGATGTAGAACGGGCGGTCGTCCATCCGGCCACGCATGTACGGGTCCACCGACAAGTGCGTGTTGCGAACCAGGACCTGACCGGGCCGCAATTCGGAGATCTCGGTTTCGACCAGTGCGAAGTCGTCGGCCGACACCTGCCCTTGCGGCCGTCGCGCCAGGTGCCACTCCCGGGCCCGTCCCTTGCTGGTGATCATCATCAGAATGCCCCGTAGATACTTGAGTCAATTAAGTATCTACCTTGGCACATATACTTGAGCCCATCAAGTTCTTGTAGAATCGGCCCCATGGCTACACCTTCGGGGCCCGTCGCCGCGTCGACCGATGCCGAACGGGCGATGTTCGACTTCGTCGACGCCTACGACCGCGCATACGAAACCGCCGCCCTGGAGCACGGGCTGAGCGTGGCGCAGGCCTGTGTGCTCGGGCGGCTCACCCGGCAGATCGGGATGCGGGAACTGGCCGACGAACTCAGCTGCGACGCGTCCAATATCACCCAGATCATCAGCAGGCTCGAGGCTCGCGATCTCGTCCACCGCCGACCTCACCCCGGCGACGGCCGCTCCCGGCAGATCGTCCGGACCCCCGATGGAGCCGCCCTCTACGCCGCCTTCGAGGAGTCCTTCGAGTTCGCCCGGTCCGCCACCGCCAACCTCAGCGCCCGCGAACAAGACCAACTGGCCACCCTGCTCCGCAAGGCCCTCAACGGAATACGGGAACCGAACAGCTGACCCTTCGGCACTCACCGTCACTTAACGAGGACGGCCGCCGCCGCTACGTGCCGTGGGTCCGGGACGCCGTGACGGGGAAGGTCGCGTGGACCGCCAAGGGCAGCAACAGCCTGCTGGGAATCTGCGACGGCTGGATCGGCGGCGCCGCCGACCGGGGTCACACGAGCCAGTCCGAGATCAGGCTCTTCCAGGCCTGAACCACCACCAGGAGAGCGGGCGGGTCCTTTGCCCCGGCCACCCGGATCGTCCCGGTGACGGCGCGGTAGGCGCCGCGTTCTCGTTCGGCCGTTACAGGTGGAGAGGGCCGAGGTCGGTGATGACGTCGGATTCGGCGTCGGCGCGCCACACCGGCGTCCCGCGCGGATCGGGCCCTGCCGCGTCCATGCCCGGGGCGGTCTGACCACAGGTCAATGGCGCTTTGCCGCCTTGCCGGGTCGAGGTACGCATGATCGGTTGCGTGGCGTTGCTTTGCGGCTGGTGGCATGGGCCTGAGCGGGGGGCCTGCTTGATCGGTCGGTTGCCGGTCGGCGGCCGAGGCGGATCTCTCGCATTACGCCGGCGTCTGGGGCGTGCGGCGATAGGTCATGTGAGTCACACCGATTCCCTCGATGATCTCGGCCTGCTCGAAGCCGATCGGTGCTGTGGCGTTGAGCCCGGCCAGCACAGGCGTGCCGCCGCCGAGTACCACTGGCACGACGTCCAGCCGCAACTCGTCGAGCAGGCCGGCCTTCAGCGCGTCGGCCGCGGTGCCGCCGGGGCCGACGCCGACGTCGCGATGCCCGGCCGCCTCGCGGGCTCGCGCGATCGCGTTCTCCACGCCGTCGCCGACGAACGTGAACGGTGTCGTCGCCGTCCAGTCGGACGGTGGTGGGCGGTGGCTGACAACGAACACCGGTACGCCGCTCGGGTGTCGCCCGTTCCAGCCCGCGGTGAGGTCGAACAGGTTCCGGCCGATGACGCAGGCTCCGAGCGTCTCCTGGAGTCGGCGCAGGTAGCGGGCCGTTGCCTCGGAGGTGCGGTAGGTCAGCCGGTCCGGATCGGCCGTTGGCGTGGCCACGGTGCCTGCCGTGCACCAGGCGAACAGTTTGTCGAAGCCTGACTGGCCGGGGCCGGAGATGTACCCGTCCAGCGAGACCGACGCCTGTGTGAAGACCTTTCCCATGGTTGCCCCCAGAGCGTCTGCGATCTTGACAAGGCTGGAGGCTAGCACATATAAAACCATCAGGTTATGGAACCGGAGGGTTATGGAAATGGTTGCAAGCGACAGGCTGGACGCGACGTTCGCGGCGCTCGCCGACCCCACCCGACGGGCCATCCTGGCCCGGCTCGCGGCGGGTGACGCCACGGTCACCGAGCTGGCCGCGCCGTTCGCGATGAGCCAGCCCGCCGTCTCCAAACACCTGCGCGTGCTCGAACGGGCGGGCCTGATCCGCCGCGGCCGCGACGCACAGCGCCGGCCATGCCGGCTGGTGGCCGAGCCGCTCAAGACGGCCACGGACTGGCTGGCCGACTACCGCGACTACTGGGAAGCGAGCTATCAGCGACTGGATGCCCTGCTGGACGACCTGCAGGACGGCGAAACGTGACCTCCCCGCACCCCGGCCTCGGGCTGCACGTCGTCGAGTCCGGGGCCACCGGCCTCGTCCTCACCCGGACCTTCGCCGCTCCCGCGCCGCTGGTCTTCGCCGCGCTCACCGAGCCGGAACTGCTCCGCCGCTGGTACGGCGCCCGCGGCTGGCAGCTCACCGTCTGCGAGGTCGACCTACGCCCAGGCGGTGCCTGGCGGTTCGTCTCGACAGGGCCGGGTGGCTCCGAGATGGAACTACACGGGCTGTTCCGTGAGGTCGTGCCGCCTGTACGCCTCACACAGACCGAGATCCACCGTGACTGGGCCGACGGCGCGGCACTGGTCACCACCGTTCTGGACGAGGCAGACGGACACACCATCATGACCGTCACCGCGCAGTACTCCTCGCCCGAAATCCGCGACATGGTCGTGCGCGGCTCCATGCGACGCGGCGCCGGCGAAGGGTACGACCGCCTCGCCGCTGTACTCGCCACACTGCCACCGCACCTCCCCGACGAAAGGCACCATCCATGACCGACGCATCCGCACCAGTCACCGAGATCCCGGCCGACCTCGGGGAGGTTCCCCAGGACTCCGGCAACCCGCCTGTGCCCCCTGGCGCGCTGCTGCTGGAACTCGTGCCGGTGCCGACCACCGACATCGAACGGGCCAAGGCCTTCTACCAGGACCAGCTCGGGTTCCGCCTCGACGTCGACGTCAACCCGAAGCCCGGTGTCCGCATCGTCCAACTCACTCCGCCCGGTTCGGCATGCTCGATCACGCTGGCCGAAGGCCTGTCCACGCTCGACATGCCTCCAGGAACTCTGCGCGGTCTGCACCTCGTGGTAGCCGACATCGAGGCGTCGCGCGCTCAACTCGTCGGGCGTGGCGTCGAGATCAGCGAGATCGAGGACTCCGGCGGCGTGCTCTACGCGTACTTCGCCGACCCGGACGGCAATACCTGGTGCCTCCAGTACATGCCCTGGCGCTAGCGGGGCGTGTGGTTGGAGGGGCATGTGCCATGACGCCGTCCGTCTGGCTCGGCGACCTCGACAGCCCTGGGCGCCCGGCCAGGTGGCTGGACGACGTGCCCGTCGTGGTGGTGCCGCGTAACTTCTAGTGCCAGTATCCGTCGTAATAATCGACCAGGTGCTGGGCGTCCGGGCCGGCCGAAGCGGCGGCGACTGTGAGGTCGGCCTCTCGGAGGATCTCCGACCGCACCAGTGGCGGCACCGACGCCGCGGGCACCTTCCGGCCGTCGCGGTGGAAGGTCATCGGGTTGGTCGCGCACAGCGCGTCCAGGTCCCAGCCCTCGTCGGACATGCCCTCGACGACGCGCAGGAGCCAGCGGGCCTGCCAGCCCGCGAGGTCGCGCACCACCTCGCCCTGCCCCTCGTGACAGTCGTGCTCCCAGTAGCCGATCGACACGCCGGTCCATCCATGCCGGATCAGCTCCGTCCGGGCCGGGTCGTAGCGCACGACATGACCGGCGACACGGTCCGGCTCTTCCACGTACACCTCGCGGAGGACTTGTTCGAACGGCTGCGCCAGACCTCTCTCGCGCCACGCGCTCACCTCCTCGGCGCTCGCGTCGGCCGGGTGCCACAACGTGACAGGGCCCTCGGGGTGGTGCCCGGCCAGTTCCCAGCCGTCGGCGGTTCTGACGGGCAGGCCAGAGGGGCCGCCGGGGGTCCGCCACACCAGGGCGCGTGCGTCGGGGCCGGTGACGGGGTGGTCGAGGAGATGTTCACCGACCTCACGCCAGGTCCATTCACGCTGGTGGATGAGCGCCTGCTCCAGGCGGTGGCGCGCGGCCGTGCGCGCCTGCTCGACCTCTCTGGGCGTGGCGGCGGCGGGCAGAGCGCGGTCGAGGAACCGGTCGCGGGTCAGCGCCGCCGCGTCGGCGAGCGCATCGAGTGCGCGAGTGGCGTTCTCCTGTACGGACGCCGCCCGCACCCGCGCCTGAATGAGCGCCAGCGGTGTGACCGTCTCGGGCCCGCCGCGGCGGGCCAGCACGCCGACGGCCCCGTTGGCGACGGTCTCGCTGCGGCAGGTGGAGCCGGGGCCGTCGTGGCCGGTGCCGCAGGTGACGGCGGCGTCGGCGAGCAGCGACGGGACCCAAGGTTCGTCAATGACCTCGCAGGTCCAGATCAGGCCGCGCGCCACCGAAACGGTCTGGCCCTTCAGGAAGCGCTCCTCGCTCCAGCTGATGTCGGCGTGATGGCAGACGAACGGGCCGCCCCGGTAGGCGGCCAGGCGGGTGACCAGCTCGTGGACCAGGGTGACGGCCTCAGGAGTGAGCAGGCCGCAGACGAGCGGCAACCAGCCGTCGCCTGGGGCCGGTGCGTCAGCGGTGGCCCAGTGACGTAGCAGTGGCAGCGTTCCGGCCAGGCGGAGGCCGTACTCCTCGGCCAGCATCGTGGCGAAGGGGTCGGCCTCCCCGATCACGTTCCTGACCGCACCGTCTGGGCCGTCTTCGGTGAGCAGGCTTTCCAGGAGCGGCTGGAGCTCTCCGAGGTCCCTCAGGTGGCCGAACAGGTCGCGGCGCTGTTGCGGATGGAGCAGGTGGGCGGCTGACAGCGGAATCCGATAGAGCTCCTCGTGGCGGGTGTGGCCTTGGCGGGCCCAGTAGCCGGCGCGTTCGGCCAGGTTCCAGGCGTCGTCGGGAGTCCAGTCGACGGCGCGCGCGGCCACGGTGCGGACCAGGCGCAGGACGCGCTCGTCGTAGTCGTGGCCGCCCTGCGGGCTGAGCCAGAGCTTGGTGTGGGCGTAGGTGCCGTAGAGGCGCCAGTCGGTGTCAGGGCCGGGGTCGAGGCCCTGCTCGGTGAGGGCGTCGAAGCGCTGGTAGGCCTCTTTCGTAGCCGGTTCCAGATGGTCCCAATTTCCCGCGAACGTCACCTGGTGATCGTAGTCGCACGATGACCGAATGAAGATCGCCGTTCTGGACGGCTACCGGCGGGTCGCTCGAGACCTGGGTGTCCGGCGCGCCGCCGCGAGCAGCCGGTCAGTCTCATCCTTGGGCACCCGTCTCGCCCATGGGGGAGTCGACGGGGTCGCCGTCCTGGGCCGGAGCGGGCGGCGCGCGCGGTTCGGCCAGATGCGGGCGGCCCTCGGGTGGATTTCCTCTCAGATGAGCAGTAGCCCGTCATCGCCGATTCCGGCCTGAGGTGTCGGTGGCCGGGCTCGAAAGAGACCGGAGCGGGCGCCACCCGAAGCCCCGTATTCAGGGACTTCGCGTTCCTGCCAGCGGTCGTGGACAGGTATGTCAGGCGGCGGCGCGGTCGCCGGTGCGGCGGCGGCGCAGGTCGGCCTGCTCGAGTGCGGGTGGTACGTAGGCGATGTCGAGCGTGCCGGGGTTCACCCCGGGCGGGACCACCTTGTCGATCCGGTCGAGGGTGTCGTCGTCGAGGGTGGTGCCGACGCCGGCGAGCAGGTCGTCGAGCTGCGCCATGGTGCGGGGGCCGATGATCGCCGAGGTGACCGCGGGATGGCTGATGACGAAGGCCAGGGCCAGGTGGGTGAGTGACAGACCGGCCTGCTCGGCGATCGGGAGGAGTTCCTCGACGGCGTCGTGGTTGCGCTTGTCGGTCATGTGCTTCGGCACCCAGTGCATGCGGGCGCTCGAGACCTGTGCGTTGCCGCCCTTGCGGTAGCGGCCGGTGAGCAGACCCGAGGCCAGCGGGCTCCAGACCAGCGTGCCCAGCCCGTAACGCTCGCAGACCGGGAGGACGTCGCGCTCGATACCGCGGTTCAGGATCGAGTACGGCGGCTGTTCGGTGCGGAAGCGGGCCAGCCCGCGCCGTTCGGAAGCCCATTGGGCCTCGACGATCTCCGCGGCCGGCAGGCTGGAATGGCCGATCGCGCGTACCTTACCCGCCTGCATCAGGTCGGTCAGGGCGGCGAGGGTTTCCTCGACATCGGTGCCGGGCTCGGGGTGGTGGACCTGGTAGAGGTCGATGTGGTCGGCGCCGAGACGCCGCAGCGAGTTCTCGACCGCGGTGACGATCCAGCGGCGGGAGCTGCCGCGATGGTTGGGGTCGGTGCCCATGGGGCCGTTGAACTTGGTGGCGAGCACCACGTCGTCGCGTCGGCCGCGCAGCGCCTTGCCCACGATCCGTTCGGTTTCGCCGTCACCGCCGTAGACGTCGGCGGTGTCGACGAAATTGATGCCGGCGTCGAGGGCCCGGTGGACGATGGCGACGCAGTCGTCGGGGTCGGGGTTGCCGAACGGGCCGAACATCATGGTGCCGAGGCAGTAGGGACTGACCTTGATGCCGGTACGGCCCAGGGGGCGGGTGCGCATGATCTGTTCCTTCGAAAGGCGGGGAGCCGGGTGGTCCGAGGCGGCCGGGGAAGGCCGCCTCGGACCGGATGGGTGCGTTGGTGGTCAGCCGGCGTACGGGGCGGCGACGTCGAGGATCCAGGTGACGCCGAAGCGGTCGGTCAGCATCCCGAAGCCCGGGGCCCACTGCGACGGGCCGTACTTCTCGATGATGTCGGCGCCGTCGGTGAGCTTGTCCCACAGCGCGCCGACTTCCTCGGTGGTTTCGCCGCGGACGGACACGAAGAACCGCTCGCCGGTCAGCGTCATGCCGTGCTCGCGAGTGGTGGCGGCGGGAGTGGCGGCGGCCGGTGCCTGGCTGGGCACGTCGTAAGCCATGATGCTGAAGCCGTTGTCGGCCGTGACCTGGCCGAAGACGATCTTGTCGGCGTCCGGCAGTTCCTTCGGCATGCCGAAGTCGCCGTAGGCGATGGTGGTGAGGTGGCCGCCGAACACGGTCTGGTAGAACTCCAGCGCTGCGCGAGCGTCGCCGCGGAAGTTCAGGTGGGTGGTGGCGGAGATGGCCATGCTGGTGACTCCTTGTTGATCTTCCGGGCGCGGTACGCCCGGTACGGGCGGGTAAATCTCGTTGGAGAGAACGGGGTGTCGGACGGCCGAACCGGCGAGTCCCCACGGTCCACGGCGCTGCTGGTCTCAGACGGCCAGCAGAATGGCGCTGACGATCAGGCCGCCGACGATGTTGTAGCTGCCGGAGATCGCCGCGTAGAGCAGCGGTCGCGGGAAGTTGGGGTTGATGGCGATGGTGACGGTGTTGGCCGTGAGGTAGCCGAGGCCGATGATGAGTCCGAACAGCAGCGCGTCGCCGTAGGTGTCGATCTTCAACGCGGCCATCAGGATCGCGCTCGTGAGGGTGACGACCAGGCTGGTCAGTGGCGGCCCGGCGAGAAACAGCGGCGAGGTCGGCGCCTTGGCGCCGACCTCGCGGCCGAGGGAGCGGTTGTACGCCTTGGGGAACAGGCCGGCGAACCAGACGCCGCCGAGCAGGGTCAGGGCGGTGAAGCCGAGCAGGATCCCGAACCAGTTCAGATCGCCCAGAACATCAAACATGGTGCTGACTCCGTCAGTGCTAAAGGGGGGGCCGTCCGGGTCGCGTGGCTGACCGGCTCGATACGAAGGTTCGCAGGAGTAGGTGACAGGATGTGGCACCTACTTCGGGCAGTATGAGGTTCATGCAGAAAACCTCTGCCCGGCTGCTGGCTCTGCTGTCGCTGTTGCAGACGCGCCGGGACTGGCCCGGCACGGTGCTGGCCGATCGCCTGGACATCAGCCTGCGCACCGTGCGCCGCGACGTCGACCGGCTCCGCGAGCTCGGCTACCCCATCGCCGCGGTAAAAGGCCCTGACGGCGGCTACCGGCTCAGCGCCGGCACCGAACTGCCCCCGCTGCTGTTCGACGACGAACAGGCCGTCGCCCTCACCGTCGCCCTGCAGATCGCCGCCGCCAACCCCGGCAACGGCCTCGCCGAACCCGCCGAACGGGCCCTGCACACCATCCGGCAGGTCATGCCCTCCCGGCTCCGGCACCGCATCGACGCGCTGCGCGTCACCGCCGTCGAACGACCCGTCACCCGGCCGGCCACCCCGGTCGACGGCGACGTGCTCCTGACCATCAGCGCCGCCGTCCACGCCCGCGAGATCCTGCGCTTCGACTACGGTGCCGAGGTCACGGCCGAACCCCCGCGCCGCGTCGAACCCCACCACGTCATCACCTGGGACGGACGCTGGTACCTCATCGCCTGGGACCTCGACCGCGACGACTGGCGCACCTTCCGCGCCGACCGGATCACCCCGCGCACCCCCAACGGGCCCCGGTTCACTCTACGCGTACTGCCCGGAGGAGACGCCGCCACCTTCGTCACCAGCACGTTCCGCGGCTCCGGTGACGCCTCGGGCGACTGGCCCTGCCAAGGCACGGTGATCCTCGACCTGCCCGCCGCCACCGTGGCCCTCTACACCCGCGAGGGACTCGTCGAGGAGACCGGCCCCCACCGCTGCCGGCTCACCCTCGGATCCTGGTCCTGGCCCAGCCTCGCCGCCGCCATCGCCCGCTACGACGCCGACATCGAAGTCATCGGCCCCGGCGAACTCACCGACGCCTTCGAACACCTCGCCCGCCGATTCACCAGAACCGCAACCGGCCACGGCATCGCATCACCGGCGTTGTGAGTCGCCATGCCTACGAAGGACGCAGTCTGGTAGGCGACGACGTCGGGCTTGAACTCGGCGAGGTTCTTGTCCAGTTGCTGCCAGGTGTCCTTGGCGCCCGTCTTCGTCACCGGGTGCTCACCGGCGACGACGTTTCCGCCTCCGCTGGAGGTGGCGTTCTTGAACTCCACGCCGCCGGCCTTCAACGCCGCGCCCAGCGCAGGGGCTTCGGCTCCGGCGATGGAGTCACCGAGCCACAGAACCTTCTTCCCGGTCGATTCGGACTCGCCGGAGGTCGCCGCCGCGGCTTGGCATCGTCGCCGCCGCCGGAACCCTCGCCGCAGGCGGCGAGGGTGGCGCTCAGGCCCACCGCGGTCAGGGCCAGCGCGGCTCTCTTGATCGGACGGCGTCGCGCAGGAAGGCTGTTGTTGTGCATGGCTTCACCCAACCAGCGGAAAACTCCTGGTCAGTGCGGTCGTCATCAAACCATCACACAACGGTGGAACTCCGGTCATCAACCGGTCGGCGCCGGCCCCGACGCCCTGGGCCGGATCGACGGCAAGCAGGCCGACCAGCCGGCCTGACCGATGTCGTCGATCGGCACACCCTGGGCCCGCAGGTCGCGTACGAGGTTGCGGAGGCAGGCCCGCTTGGGGGTGTGCTCCACTCGACGCCGAAGTCGTCGATGTAGAGCTTGGCGGAGGGGCGGCGGCCCTGGCCCGCCGAAAGGCGGCACGGCGAAGGCACTCGCGGGCGCGACTTCACCGTGCCGGGTGAGTCCGGTACCCCTTCGAGATCGCGGAGTAGCGGGATCGCGTGGCGCCCGGGGAGTGGCGCTCCGGCACATCCGCGCGCTCCGCGTCCTGGCGCCACGGCCGTTCTCTCACCTGCTCCGTTTCGCCGTGGTCGCGAGCGCCGCGACCGGCGGGCTCAGTTCCAGGTCGCCCGCTTGAGAATCGCGCCGAGCCGGCTGTCGCTCCACCGGTCGAAGACGAGGATCTTCGACGTGGGCAGGTGCCAGATCCGCTCCTGGTAGGAGACGCCGGTCCGCTTGGCCGACTGCGTCGTGCAGCCGACGCGCCAGACACGGTAGGTGGCCTGGTGTCCCGCGCCCACCGGGCGGAGGGCACGTGTGACGAGCTTGCCGGGGAAGTCCTCCACGTAGCGCTTGTCGGGTGCGCAGGCCGAGAGCCCGTTGCCCGGGTGGTATTGCTCCTCGGGGTTGTAGGGGTTGCCGTGGCGGCCCAGGGAGATGCCCTCCGGCCCGACGAGGTAGAACCCGCGGCACTCGACGGCGCGCCGGCCGCAGCCGCCGGTCTTGACATGGATGCCCCACATGTCTTCTTTGCCGACTTTCCAGGTCTTGGGAATCTGGAGCGTCATGCCGCGGAAGGTCAGCGGCTTGGTCGCCACGCTCTGCGCGGGTGCGCCGGTGAACAGGAGAGAGGCGGTCACAACCAGGGTCGTCAACATGATCCCGAGGCTAGGGAGGCCCGCTTGTGGCTCGGCTGCAACGCGCTTGAACGGCCACGCTGGGCTCCCGGCACCGTTCCTTCCGGGCCCTCCGGTCGTTCGCCGGTCGTTCGCCGGAGGTGAGCGCGTTTCGAGGGGAGCCTCGAAGAGCCCGCGCATCGGGCTGACCGGCCCCGACCTGTTCGCCGTCCTCGGCTCGCCGGTGCCGCCCGGGCCGCCGGGCGAACTCTCGTCGGACGACCAGCCCGCCGAGGTGCGTGAGCGGTGGCCGGCGGACATGCGCCGCAGGGGCACCGGCACGAGTTGTGACTGCGCGAACTGTGGTGCTGGACCATCGGCCTGGGGCGACGCCGACCACCACCCGGATCCGGCACGGCGCGCCCGGGTCGAGGCGCTCTGAACTCGGTGGCCGAGCAGCGGTCCTCCTCGGCGAGGAGGACCGCGATGTCCCGGAGGCCGAACCCATCCAAGAGCGGTACGGCTCGGCGGGTGCGTTGGTAGTGGCGACGTGCCTTTTCGCGGTTGCCGCAGACGGCCGTCGTGGAGTGGCGGGGGTGAGGGGTTACCGGGTGGGGATTCTCACGGTGAACGGTTCGTTGTCGAGTTCGCCGTGGAGTTCGGTCTGGTTCTCCGCGCGGAAGGGTCGCCAGCTCAGTGACAGGCGGTTTCCGGGCGCGGTGGTGAGGGTCGCGGTCGCGGTTCCGGTTTTCGGGTCGAGGTGGATGGTTCCGGAGACCTGGACGTCCTTGACGTATCGGACCCGGTGGAGGGTGATCGGCCCGTCTTCGGTTCGTAGGACGCGGCCGCCGCGCAGGCCGGGTTCGGTTTGGGGCGGAGGTGTGAGGGAGGTGGGGTTGAGGGGTGCGATCGCGTCGGCGGCCGTCGCGAAGGCCGCCGCCACGGTCCGGCGTTGTTCGGCGTTCAGCTCGTGGCCGTGGGGCACGGCCAGTTCGCGTGCCCGTGTGGGGAAGTCGCCGAGCAGCCGGTAGCTTTCCGCGGTGCAGTCAGGGTGTGCCGGCTTGGTGGGGTCGGCGATGAAGGAGCGTAGGACGCCCTGTAGGCATTCGCCGAGGGGGGTGAATCCGAACAGTTGGCCGTGGCCTCCGAAGGGCACGGTGTAGGCGTGCCCCTTGGGGTAGCGGGCGGCTACGGAGGCGGCGTCGAGTGGGGAGGTGTCGGAGTCGAACTGGCCGCTGATCGCCAGGACGGGTACGTTCGGCCGGTCGTCGGTGGCCGGTGGGCTCTGGCGTGGGGTGGGCCAGTGGGCGCACTGTCGTGTCCAGTCGGCGACCGGTCCGGTGGCTTCGGAGGGTTGGTAGGGCGCGTAGACGTTGTGGCGTTCCGCGTAGGCGTCGAGTTGCCGGAGGCGTTCGGCGGTGGGGGCGTCGCGGTCGAAGGGGAACCTGGTGTCGCCGCAGTAATAGGTGAACAGGGCCGGCGCGGGGGACTTGTCGGGTAGGGGTGGTGTGGCGCGGTTCATCAGGCGGTGCAGTGGGGCCGGGTCGTTTTTCAGGTAGGCGTTCGCTGCGGCCAGGGTCGATCTGGCGTCGGGATTGGCGGCGGCGGTGAGCAGGTGGCCGGTCTGGCCGATGGGGAGTTTCGGGTCGGGCTGGGCCCGGAGCCGTTTCAGGAGTTTGTCCCACAGGGCGGCCGGGTCGGGGTTGTGCTTGGCGCAGGCGGGTGAGCGGCGGCACGCGTTTCGCAAGGCCGCCAGGCCCAGTTTCTGCTGGTTGCGGAAGCCCTGTTCTTCGTAGCCGTCGTCGCCGGTGCCGGTGACGCTCTCGAGGAACATGGCGCGCAGGTGCTTGGGGAAGCGGGTGGCGTAGGCCTGGCCGAGCAGTGTGCCGTATGAGGCTCCGACGAAGGTGACGTTGCGGACGCCGAGTGTGGCTCTGACGGCGTCGAGGTCGGCGGCGGCCTGGTCGGAGGTGAAGAATCCGCCCCTGTCGCCGATCTGGTGCGCGCACGCTTCGATCGTTTTCGGCCGGGTGACGTCGAGCCCGTGGCATGACAGTGGCGAGGATTCGCCGAATCCGCGTGGTTCGACCATGAGGATGTCGACCCGGTCGGACAGCGGTCCGAGCAGTGTCTTGGCGAGCCCGGCGTAGGAGGGGTCGAGGGGGCCGGGGCCGCCGCCGTTGGCGATCGCGGTGGTCAGGGGCGGGCGGCTGCGGTCGCCGCGTGGAATCCACAGGTAGGCGACGGAGATTTTCTCCCCGCCGGGGTTCGACCAGTCGAGGGGGACGCGTAGTTCGCCGGGGCAGGGGCTCGTCGCCTCTGCGCACGGGCGGGTGTGCGCCGCAGGGGTGGGCAGCAGGGCGGTCAGGGTCGCTCCAGCCGCCAGAAGGGCCTTCCAGGCGAGGTTCATGAGTACACAATGACTGTGCACAATTGATTGTGCAAACGGGTTGTGCACTGCTTGGGGAGTCCGGCCAGGTCAGGGCGGCGAAAGTTGCACAACGGATTGTGCACAGCTAGTTTGTCGACCATGGTTGGAGAGCCCGCGCGTCACGAGGTCACCGACCTGGAGGCTCTGACGTCGCTGACGCACCCCCGGCGGCGGCGCATCCTCGATCACCTTTACAAGCACGGCCCCGCGACGTCGGCCACGCTCGCCCGCGAGCTCGACCTCAACACCGGAGCCACCAGTTACCACCTGCGTGAGCTGGCCAAACACGGCTTCGTCGAGGAGGCTCCGGCGAAAGGGCACGGGCGGGAGCGGTGGTGGCGCTTCGTCATGGCCGACTTCCGGTTCCCCCGGCGCAGCCGGCAGGACACCAAGACGCGTGCCGTGCTGGACGAGATGAACACGCGTGCGTTCGCCGCCGACATCCAGCAGTTCCAGCAGGCTCTGGCCGACACCTCGGGCCAGGGCGGCTGGGACGACGCGTTCCCTTACTCGCGGGGGAGCATCCGCGTGTCGCTGGGGCAGCTGGAGGCGTTCTTCGAGGAGTACGTGGCGCTGCTGATGAAGTACTCGGGTGAGGAGCCGGACGGGGACGCCCGCACCGTCAACACCGTGTTCATGGCCTATCCCGAGGCGTGAGCGGGCGCCGGTCACGGGCCCCGAGCGAGTGGATTCGCCGAGGCCGCTGAGCTTCCGCACGGGAAGGCCTCGCGGATTTGGGTGAAATCTGCGTTCTTCTGTGCTTCGCGCAGCCACGCGCAGACCCGGAACCAGCCGTCGCCGAACGGGGGGGTCACCACCACGCCCCGCGTGCCGACCTGGGTGACGGGCGGAGGCTCGGAGGCGGGAACGCGGGCGTCGGCCGGCGGCAAGGGCAGGCCGCGCCGGCGAAGCCCACGCCGGCCAGGTCGCGGACGGTGCTGTGGGCGCCGTCGGCGCCGATGACGTACGGCCTCCCGTTCGCCGCCGTCCTCAAGACTCAGGCGAACCTTCCGGTCACCGCGCTAGGGAAGGCGGATGCCGGCGATGATCTTTTTGAGGTCGGGGACGAGCGGTGTGCTGGCCATCACGGTGACGACGGCTCCCTCTCGTTCGATCCAGCCGACGTACCGTCCGTCGCCGAGTGCGCCGTCGCCTGGCTTCGTCAGTGCCCGGTGGCCGCCGATCGTCGTGGTTTTCACGTCTCCGGTGAAGGTTCCGTAGGTTACGGGGAGGCGCTTCAGGTCTGTGAGTCTCCTGGCGTTCGGCCAGCAGAGCACGCGTACCCACAGGCTTCGCTGTTTGGGGTCGGCGTTGGCCCGGTCGTCTCCCCACTGGTAGCCGTATTCGGTGACGCCGTTGTGCTTGCCGGCCACCACTCCGCCGTAGGTGAAGCCCTTGGGGATGTAGCCGACGTGCACGCCCTTGATGGCGGTTGCGCCTCTCGCGGGCTTGTCGATCTTGGAGTCGTGGGAGCGTTTGATCTCCGCCTTGCTCGGGATGGGGCAGGCGGTGGCGTTCCCCGTGGCGGCGTGCGCGGAGGGGCCGGTGAGCAGCGTCGCGGCGGAGGTCGCGGACAGGGCGGCGATCGTGAGCGCCTTCGTGATTGTGTTCACGTACGGATTGGATGCGGCGGGCGGGCCGGAGGTTCGCGGTCTTCCGAAGTGTTTCGAGTGTCGCTTCCAGCCGCCGCCCTCCGGGGTCGGGCCGGAAATGTGTGGTCTCAGCTGTGGGAGATGGGACAGATTGGTGCCATGGAACGTCAGCTCATCAGTCATCTCGCTCATCGTGACCACCCCATCGCCGCGCCGGTCTCCGGCGCTCAGGTGACCCGGCTGCTGCGCCGGGCCCGGTTGCCCGAGGGGGCGAGGATCTTGGATCTCGGCTGCGGTGAGGCGGCTTGGACGTTGCGTGCGCTCGCGCTCTACGAGGACGCGACCGCCGACGGTGTCGACATCTCCGCTGACGCGCTCAAGGCGGCCGAGGGGCACGCCGAGGTCCAGGGTGTCTGGGAGCGTGTCCGGCTGCACGAGAGGCCGGCCGCGGACTTCCCGGTGGCCGAGCGGTACGACCTGGTGATCTGCGTCGGGGCGACGCACGCGTTCGGGGGCCTCGGCCCGACCGTTGAACGTGTTCGGCGCTATCTGCGGCCGAACGGGCTGGCGCTTGTCGGCGAGGGGTTCTGGGAGTGCGCGCCGACGCCGGAGGCGCTCGCCCGGCTGGGTGCGGGGCCGTCGGAGTATTTCGATCTGCCGGGTACGGTCGCCGCCGCCGAGTCCGCTGGGTTCGACACGGTTTATGCGTACACCAGCGACCTGTCGGAATGGGATGACTACGAGTGGTCCTGGACGGGGACGTTGCTGCGCTGGGCCAATGAGAACCCCGGCCCGGACGCCGAAGCGGTCCGGGCGGCCGCCCTGGAGCATCGCGCCATGTGGCTGCACGGCTACCGGGGGGTTCTGGGCTTCGTCACTCTCCTGCTTCAGCGAACAGGCTGACCGCCGGCCGGGCTCGCCCGGGTTCTTTCCGGCGCCGCCGTCGTCTTCGAGTGCTTCGGGCGCCGCGGCCCTTGGTCGTCCGGCCGGCCAAGGGCCGCGGCAGGGCCGCGGCGTGGGTCGCCCGTGGTCGCTCCGTGGCCCGCCAGGTGGGGTCGGTGCCCGTCAGGCGGCCGGAGCCGTGTGGGGATCCGCGTATCGCGTGTCCGGCTTGGGCAGCGGGCAGCCGGGGCGTTCCAGGTCGAGTTCGTTGCCCGCGGTCACGCAGGCGGCGAGCTGGTAGGTCTGGGTTCCGTAGGAGGCGCCCTTGCGCACGCTGATGGCGCCGTCGCGGTTCATCTCGCACGGGTTGTCCAGCGTGCAGCGGCGGCCGTCGCGGTTGCTGGTGTTGTTGATGCCGATGACCTTGCCGCTTCTGGCGTCGACGATCGGGGATCCGGAGGTGCCGGGGCCGGTGTCGCACCGCGGTGTGTAACGGATGACGTCCTTGGTCATGTAGCCCACCTCCAGTACCCGGTAGACCAGAGCGTCGATTTCGCACGAGAAGATCTTCTTCGTGCCTGCGGAGATCACCCGGATGTCCGTGCCCGGTGTGGGACGGTCCGTCGACATCGTGAGGGGCCGGAGGCGGTGATCGCGTTCCAGCTGCCGGTAGGTCGTGTCCAGCCGGTACAGCGCGATGTCGGTGCCGGTCATGGTCACGTAGACGGCCCTGGCCGCGTGCAGGGTGACCGCCGGTTCGCCTTCGCGGTTGAGCAGGTCGATCAGGAGATGGGACGGCTGGTCCACCAGGACCTCGTCCGGTACCGGCCACGCGCCCTCGTAGCAGTGCCCGTTGGTCAGGACGAGGGCTTTGTCGTCGGCCGTGGTGACCGGGGTCCGCACCAGTGATCCCGAGCAGCCGCCCGCGACGGCGGAGCCCGTGAAGTCCGCGGCCGCCGCCTGGGCGGGGAGTGCCGGCAGGGTGAGGCTGAGGAGGATGGCGCTCAGTGTCGCGCCGATTCGCCGAAACGTGCGCATCGCATGTCCGTTCGTGGGAGGGGCCGCGGTCATCACGCGCCGGGACAGGTGCCCGCGGCGGTGCGGCCGGTACGGAAGAAGTCGATCACCTTCGAGGCGCAGGGCAGCCGGCGCAGTGAGGCGTGCGCGCCGTCCTGGACGGTCAGCAGTGTTCCGCCGACGGCCTTCCACGCGTCCACCGCCCACGCGTACGGTGTGACGTCCTCGTCGATGTGGCCGGACAGTTGCAGCGGGCTGGTTCCCCTGACGGGTTTCCACGGGCGCGCGGGCCATGGCCACTGCCCGCACCAGCCGCTGCGTTCGAAGTAGCCGCCGGTTGCGGGGAAGGTGGTTTTCCTGGCCTGCGCGGCCGCCCACATCTGTTCGAAGTCGCGGCCGCCGACGCCCTCGTTGCAGAAGATCGCCTGGTACTGGATGAGGTTCAGGCCCAGGGGGGTGTCGTCGAAACCGAACGTCTTCGAGGATGCCGGGGCGGGAGACGCGGACAGCGGGACGCCGCCTTCACGGACGGTGGCCAGGTCTCTGGTGGAGGAGACCCAGCTTCCCGGTCCTCCTCCGAGGAGCTGGCTGACCCATTCACCGTTGATCACGGTGTTTTTATCTATTTTGCGTGGCTTGCGGTGGAGTTTGTCGCGAAGCGTGAATATGGTCTTGCGGACCATGGCGTCGGTTGTCCCGAAGCGGTACTCGGTGTCATGCCGAGCCAGCCATGGGACGAACGCGGTGAAGCGTCTCTCGTTGAGCGCGTCCGTCGAGGCGTCCATGGCGGCCAGGTCGATGACGGGTGGCATCACCGAGTCCACCCACATCGCGTTCACCCTGTTGTCGAACAGCGACCGGTAGTTCAGGCCCACCGCGGTGCCGAAGGACACCCCATAGAAGTTGATCTTCGATTCGCCGAGGGCCGCGCGGATCGCGTCGACGTCGCGCGCTATGTTCGTGGTGGTCAGCTGCCGGACGAAGTCGGGGTCCTTGGCGGCGCACAGCTTGTTGTACGCGGCGTCCTGGTCGAATGTGGCCTTCGCCTCCTCCTTGGGGGACATGCCGGGCGTGGCGGGCGGCGGATCCCCCCAGTCGCATTTGATCTTGTCGCTGTAGCCGACGCCTCTGGGGTCGAACCCGATCAGGTCATGGTCGACGGCCAGCGTGCCGAGCCTGCTGGTGGCGTACGTCGCCGGTGCGTCGATGTTGGTGACGCCGGGGCCGCCGGGGCTGATGACCAGCACACCGCGGCGTTTGCCCGGGTCGGTTGCCGTGACCCTGCTCACGGCGATCTTGATCTTCCGGCCCTGCGGATTCGCGTAGTCCATGGGAACCGTCAGCGTGGAGCACTCGGTCCTGGTGTCGCCGGCGACGGGCCAGTTCTTGGCCGTCTGGGCGCACTTCCGCCAGGCGAGAGGTTCCTCGTCGGCGTGGGCACCGGCCGCGCCGACGGTTCCGAGGCTCGCCAGGCCGGTCAGGCACGCGATCGCCACGGGTGTCAGGCGTCTGCCCGGTAGTGCACGGATGCTGAACACGGTCGAACCTTTCGACGGTCCTGCCCGCGCCTCCGAACGCGCGGGGCACGCCTTCGGGCGCACGCCGCCCACCCTGAGGGGCGAAGATCTCCACACCGCAGCGGCCTCGTATCGGTGACCGCGCGGCCGTGTATCGGCCGTGTATCCGCGCAGGGCGTCGTCCCCGCCGTGAGCCGGTGAGGTTCGATTTCCCTAGGTGAGAGTCACCTGGCGGAGGACGTGGTCGCCGACGGCGGCCATGCCGGGGTCGTCGGCGGAGTGGGCGGCCAGGGCGGTGCCCATGACGAGGGCCCAGCCCCGTGCGCGTTCCCAGGTCGTCTCGTCGGCGTCCACGCCTGACCGGAAGATCTCGCGTGCGTCCTCGTCGAACACCAGCCACGCGGCGGCGAGGTCGGTGGCGGGGTCACCGCCGGTGAGGTCGCCGAAGTCCAGGACGGCGGCCAGGCCGTCCCCGCCGATGAGGAGGTTTCCCGGGTGCGGGTCGCCGTGGAGCCAGAGCGCGGGCCCCCGCCAGGGCGGCAGGGCGGCCAGTCTCTCCCACAGGGAAAGCAGCCCGGCCGATCGGGGGATGGACGACAGGCGTTGCCGTACCGCCTGGTCGCGGGCGGCGAGCGGGACACCCCGGACGGGGTTGCGCGGCGCGTCGGGCGGTGCGGGCCGGCGCAGGCCCGTCATGAAGTCGGCCAGCGGGACGGCGAGGCAGGAGCGGCCGGACGGCGGCACGTCGGCGGCCGGGCGGCCCTCGAACCAGGGCGCGATCGTCCACGGCCACGGGTAGCCCTCACCGGGCACGCCGGTCCTGACGGGTACGGGCAGCGGGACCTCGACGTGACCGGCCAGGACCGGCAGCCGGCGTTGCTCGTTGACGATGAGACCGGCGGCGGCCCGGCGGCGCGGCAGCCGTACGGACAGGTCCTCTCCGAGGCGGTAGACGACGTTGTCCCAGCCGTTGGCGACGAGGGTGAGCGGGCCCTCCAGGTCCGGGTGCTGCAGGCGGATCAGGCGGGCGACCAGGTCGTCGTCGATGTCGGCCTCGGCCGCGGGGGTGTTCACCTCGCAACGATAGACACGCCCGCGGCCTGTGCGCGGGTCAGACGATCTCGAGGTTGGCCATCATCGCCATGTCCTCGTGTTCGGCGTTGTGGCAGTGGAAGAGGTAGCGGCCCCGGTAGCCGTCGAAGCGGGTGATGATCTCCACCGCCTCGCCGGGGCGCAGGGAGACGGTGTCCTTCAGGCCCGCGTCGTGGGGCAGCGGCGGGCGGCCGTTGCGTGAGAGCACCCGGAAGCCGACCAGGTGCAGGTGGACGGGGTGGTGGACGTCGGCGATCAGCCGCCAGATCTCGACGTCGCCGAGGCGGACGGTGACGTCGGAGCGGGCGGGGTCGAAGGGGAGGCCGCCGATGAGCCATCCGTGTCCGCCGTGCGTCCGCCCGGCGCGGAAGGAGAACTCGCGGGTCACGGCGGCGTCCGCGGGGCGCCAGGCCGGCAGGTCGGTGGACAGGACCGGGGGGACGCGGCTGTCGTCGGTCGTGGCGCGGGTGATGTGGAAGGCCATGACGTCGCGGGTGCGGCCGGTGCCGAGGCGGTTGAGAAGTTTGACGCGGCTGCCGACCGGAAGGCCGGTGAAGTCGACGACGACGTCGTAGCGTTCGGCCGGGGCGACGGGAAGGGCGTGGTGGGTGACGGGGGCGGCGAGCAGTCCCTGGTCGGCGCCGATCTGGACGAGGGGGAGGCGGCGTCCGGTGTCGGTGACGGCTTCGAGTTCGTAGTGGCGGGCGTTGGAGGCGTTCAGGACGCGCAGGCGGTGGCGGGCGGTGTCGGTTTCGTGGACGGGCCAGGGGGCGCCGTTGACGAGGATGACGTCGCCGAGCACTCCGGCGAGATAGGGGTCCCGCACGCCGGGCCGCAGGCGGAGGGTGGGATCGAGGGAGGGGTAGGTGAGGGTGCCGTCGGCGGAGAACGCGCGGTCGGTGATCATGAGGGGGAGTTCGCGGGCTCCGGAGGGCAGGCCGAGGTCGTCCTCGGCGTCGTCGCGGATGATGTGCAGTCCGGCGAGGCCGCGCCAGATGGCCGGAGCGGTGAAGTCCATGCGGTGGTCGTGGTACCACAGGAGGGTGGAGCGCTGGTCGAGGGGGAAGGTGTAGTCCCGGCTCAGCCTGGTGACGGCCGCCCTCGGGTCGTGCATGGTGGGGGCGCCCGCGTCGTGCGCGGCGTGCGCGGTCTGCGGCCAGTGCGCCGGTAGGACGAGGTCGGTGGGGTATCCGTCGGACTCCGGGGCGGTCCGCCCGCCGTGGAGGTGGACGACGGTCGGTACGGGCAGGGTGTTGTGGTGGGTCACGGTGACGGGGCGGCCGCGGCGTGACTCGATGGTGGGGCCGGGGAAGGTGCCCTCGTAGGTCCACAGCGGGGTTCTGACGCCGGGGAGGATCTCCGCGGTCGTCTCGCGCTGGGTGATCTCGTAGTGGTCGGCGCCGCCGGAGGTGCCTGCCGGGGCCAGCGTGGCGGGGACGGGCAGGGGCACCTGGAAGGGCGGCGGCAGCGGCAGGGCGCTGCGCAGTTCGGTGCCGGTGACGGCGGGGCGGCGGGCGAGGACGGCCGAGGTCGTCAGTCCGGCGGCGGCGGTGAGGCCGAGGGTCCCGCCGATGCCGAGGAGCCGCCGCCGGGTGATGTCGTCAGGCACGGCGGGCGGTCCGCGGCCGGGGGCCGGTGAGGGGGCGCAGCCACAGGGCGACGAACAGGACGGTGAGCGCGGTGACGGTGATGACCCCCAGGGGGATGTGGAGCCACAGCGCGCCGTCGAGCCCGGCGAGGTACTGGACGGTCTCTGCGGCGACCACCGCTGCGGTGGCGAGGAAGGGCCAGGCTCGGCGCAGCCGTATCCAGGCCGTGAGCGCGGCGATCGTCTGCAGGTAGCCGATGGAGGTGACGACGTCGGCGCCGACGGCGTGCAGGTGGAGGCTGTCGTAGTCGCCGGTGAGGTAGGTTCCGGCGAACACCGGCTGGCCGATGATCGCCACGGTGTGCGCGCCGGCGAGGGCGCGCAGTGCCCACCCCGTGGGGGTCGTCCGAGGCACGGTTTCGGTCATGGGGTTTTTCTCGTTCTGTTCGCGGATGTCGTGGCGCCCCCGACGCTATGGGCTCCGAGTTATCCTGTCCAAGATCAATATTGCTATGGTGTTATGCCTTGGGAGGCATGGTGGAGCTGAACGCGCTCAGGCAGTTCCTGGTGGTGGCGCGGCTTGAGCACCTGAGCCGGGCGGCCGAGGAGCTCCGCGTCGCCCAGCCGTCGCTGAGCCGGACGATCGCCCGGCTGGAGGGCGAGCTGGGCACGCCGTTGTTCGATCGCAGCGGCAGGCTCCGGCTGAACGACGCGGGCAGGCTTTTCCGTGGTTACGCCGAGCGTTGCCTGGGAGAGCTGGAGGCGGGCAGGCGGGCGGTGGCCGAGGCGGCCGGTGAGGGTCTGGGCGCCGTACGGCTGGCGTCGGAGACGTTCCTGACCCTCACCGGTCCGCTGGCGGCCTACAAGCGGGCCCACCCTCGCGTCGAGACCGAGCTTCGCTGGATGCCGGCCGAGGACATGGGGCGTCACCTGCGGGCCCGCGAGGTCGACCTGTGCGTGGCCTCGCAGCCGATCCACGCCGACGGGCTGGAGTCGGCCCGGCTGCTGGAGGAGGAGGTCGGGCTGGCGGTGCCGTCCGATCACCGGCTGGCGGGGCGCGCCTCGGTCGGGGTCGAGGAGCTCGCCGGGGAGTCCTTCGTGGCCGCTCGCGGGGGGCACTGGCAGCGGCGGCTGCTGGAGCGGCTTTTCACGGCCAGGGGGCTCACGCCGAGGGTGGTCTGTGAGGCGGACGAGTCCGGTGCGATCGCGGATCTGATCGGCGCGGGGCTCGGTGTGGGGCTCGTCCCGGCTTTCGCGCGGCGGGCCGCGTGGAGTGTGCCTCTGGTGTGGGTCCCGGTCGACAGTCCCGACTGCCGCCGCACGCTGACGTTGTTCTGGGCGGCCGACGGTCATCTGTCGGGCGCGGCGCGCCTGATGCGTTCCGCGATCACCAGATGGGACTGGACGGGGTGACCCGGTGGTTCTCCGCGGCGGTCTTCAGGTCGCGCAGCCAGGCTTCGAGGCCCGCGCCGAGGATCGCGGTCGAGGTGGGGACGTCGGCTTCGACCTGGGGGCCGGTCCAGGTCTCCTCGGTGTGGACGCGGACGCCGCCCTTGACCCTGGTGAAGGTCCACAGGTGGGTGCCGCGGTCGATGCGCACGCCGTCGCCGACGGCGGGCCCGCTCCACAGGACGCAGGTGTCGCGCTGGAGCCGCCGGACGGTGGAGGTGATGCGCAGGACGGTGGCCGGGGTCGTGGCGGTGGCGGGGGCCGGGGTGGTCCACCGGAAGCGCGAGCCCGCGCGCAGGGGGCCGGGGTCGAGGCGTTCGGCGGTGAGGACGGGGGCCTGCCAGCCGGGCCAGCGTTCCACGTCGGTCTGGAGGGCGAAGACGCTGCTCAGGGGCGCCTTGATGAGGATGTCCGCCTGGTAGCGGATGCGGGCGGCGGGGTCGAGGCCCTCTCCCCGGCAGTGGGGGGCGTGGCGGGGCTGGGCAGCTGCGGCGGGGGCGCCGCCCGCCAGCAGTGCGGTGACGGTGAGCGGGACGGCGAGGACGGCGAGAGCGCGGGACATGGGTTCCTCCGAACCGGCTAGAAGCATGTGCTTTCGTTAGAAGTTATAACCAAGCTGTGAGGAGGGTGTCAACGGGATTCGTGATACCTTCTAACTATCCCTTGATGGTGTAGCCCTGTCGGTGGGGGCGGAAAGGCGGAGGCCTTGGCGGAGACGGACGCGAGGAGCCCCAGGGAGCGCTACCGCGCCCAGGTGCGCGCGGAGATCAAGGAGTGCGCGTGGGAGCAGATCGCCACGGCGGGGGCCTCCGCGCTCTCGCTCAACGCCATCGCCAAACGGATGGGCATGAGCGGGCCGGCCCTCTACCGCTACTACGCCGGCCGTGACGAGCTGATCACCGAGCTCGTCGGTGACGCCTACCGGAGCCTGGCCGACGCCCTGCGCCCGCTCTCCGAGACGGGGGCCGGGCTGGAGGCGCTGGCGCACGCCGTCCGCGGCTGGGCGCTCGCCGACCCCCAGCGTTACCTGCTCATCTACGGCACCCCCGTGCCCGGCTATCACGCGCCCGTCGACATCACGGTCATCTCATCGGAGATCATGGGAATGCTGCTCGACGCCTGCGCGGAGCCCGTGCCGGACGGCCCGGAGACGCCGTTCGAGGAGCACCTGGCCGACCACCGCGGATGGGCGGGCGCCCACCCCGCCCCGCCCGCCGTCCTGCACCGGGCCCTGGTCCTGTGGACCCGGCTGCACGGCGTCCTGTCCCTGGAGCTGGCCGGGCACTTCGCGGGGATGGGGTTCGATCCGGGCCTGCTCTTCACGGCCGAAGTGGACCGCCTGCTGGGGCGCTGAGCGCGCGCGTGCCCGTCCTGAGCCAGCCGACCACGGGCGCCGCGCCCACCGCGACGCACAATGCCACGATCACCAGGCCCGCCCGCAGGCCCGAGGTGGCCAGCGCGGTGCCCATGACCGCCACGCCCACGGCGCTGCCGAGTTCACGTGCCGCGCTGTTGAGCCCGGAGCCGAGCCCGGCCCGCCCGGCGGGCAGTCCGGCCATGATCTGGGTGGACAGCGCGGGCAGGGCCAGCCCCATGCCCGCGCCCACCAGGACCAGCCCGGCGGCGTAGAGGGGGTAGGGCAGGGTCGTCGCCCACGCCAGCCACCCCAGCCCGGCCACCACGGACGCCAGGCCGCCGGCCACCGCGGGCAGCGTCGGCGCCCGCCGCCCGGACAACGCGACCATGGGGATCACGAGGGGCAGGATGGCCAGGCCCGTCACCATCGGCGAGAGACCACGCTCCTCCTGCAGGAAGCGGGCGTTGACGAAGAACAGGGCGAAGAGCCCGAAGAACAGCACGCTCACGCCGAGGGCTCCGGCGCGCAGCTCACGCCGGGCGAAGAGCCGGGGGTCCAGCAGCGGGCGGGGGGCCCGCAGCTGGTGCAGGACGAATCCCGTGAGCACGACGGCGGCGGTCGCGAAGGCGCCCAGGACGACGGCGGACGTCCAGCCCGTCTCCGGGCCCTCGATGATGGCGAAGACCAGGGCCAGGCAGCCCAGGACGAGCAGGCCGGTGCCCACCGGGTCGACGGCGGCCGCACGGCGGGGCTGACGCGGGACGAGCAGGCCGGTGACCCCGGCCAGCAGCAGCGCGAGCAGGGCGGGGACGGCGAAGAGGGCCTGCCAGGGCAGGTATTGGATGATCAGCCCGCCGCCGACGTTGCCGACGACCCCGGCGGCGCCGCTCGCGGCGCTCCAGAGCCCGACGGCGTGGGCCCGCCGCTCCGGCGGGTGGGCGGCCACGGTGATGGACAGCGAGGCGGGCATGATCATGGCGGCGCCCGCTCCGCTGAGCGCGCGGGCGGCGATCAGGGCGCCGGTGTGCGGGGCGAGGGCGGCGGCCAGGCTCCCGGCGGCGAAGACGGCCAGGCCCGCCAGCAGCACGCCCTTGCCGCCGAGACGGTCCCCGGCCGCCCCCATCGGGATCAGTAAGCAGGCGAAGACCAGGACGTAGGCGTCGACGATCCAGACGAGCTGACTCTCGGTGGGGTGCAGGGCGCCGGTCAGGGCGGGCAGGGCGAGATTCACCGCGGCGACGAGGGAGACCACGAGGACCGACGCGGCGCACATCACGATGGAGGTTCGATTCACGAGGCCACGGTAAAAAGGCCCACACCTAACCTCAAATGCATATTTATCATGAGATATATGCGCCAAACGCAACCGAGTCTGGACCTTCTCATCGCCCTGGACGCCCTGCTTGAGGAGTGCAGCGTCTCCGGGGCCGCCCTGCGGCTGGGACTGTCCGAACCGGCCATGAGCCGCGCCCTGGGCCGGATCCGCCAGGCGATGGACGACCCCGTCCTGGTCAGGTCCGGTCAGCGGATGGTTCCCACGCCGCGCGCGCTGGCCGTGCAGGCCGAGGTGCGCGGCCTCGTCGAGGGGGCACGGCGGGTGTTCACACCCGCCGTGTTCGAACCGGCCACCCTCAGGCGCGACTTCGTCGTACTGCTGTCGGACGCGGTGGCCACCACCGTCTGCGCCCCGCTGCTGACCCGCGTCGGCGCCGCCGCGCCGGGGATCCGGCTGCGGTTCGTCCCGGAGGGGCACGGCGACCAGCGGGCGCTGCGCGAGGGGACGGCCGACCTGGAGATCGCGGTGATCTCCGACCCCTCACCGGAGACGCGTGTCGAGCCGCTGATCGACGACCACGGGGTGGGCGTCGTACGGCCGGGCCACCGGCTGCTCGGCTCCCCGGTGACCCTTGAGCGGTTCGCCGCCGCCGAGCACGTCGTCTCCTCCCGCCGGGGCCGTACGGCGGGGCCCATCGACGTGGCGCTGGCCGAGCGGGGGCTGCGGCGGCGGATCGTCGGGTCGGTGCCGACGTTCACCGCCGTCCTGCTGGCCGTACGCGGGTCCGACCTGGTCGGCATGGCGCCCGCCCGCATGTCGGCGCCCATGATCGACGTCCTGGGGCTGGCCACCTTCCCGATTCCGCTCGACCTGCCGGAGATGGCCGTCTCGCAGGCCTGGCACCGGCGTCACGACGCCGATCCGGCGCACGCCTGGCTGCGCGGGCAGGTACGGGCGCTGTTTCCCCCGGGGGAGGGCCTCACCAGTGGGCGGGACGGGTGAGGGAGGCGGGGACGCCGGTGGCCGCGTCGCCCTTGGCGGCGTCGAGCTGGGCCTGGGTGAGGAAGATGCTCCCGGCGAGGTCGGCGCCGCGCAGGTCGGCGCCGCGGGTGTCGGCCCCGGTGAGGTCGGCCATGGTCAGGTTCGCGCCGCGCAGGTCGGCGCCGATGAGGTAGGCGCCGCGCAGGTTGGCGCCCCTGAGGTCGGCCCCTTTGAGTTTCGCGCCGACGAGGTCGGCGCCCCTGCGGTCCCTGCGGGGGCCGGGGACGTTGGCGCGGGCGAGCTCACTGGCCCGCTGCAGGAGGGGGTTGACCTGCGCGCGCCGCGCCATGACGTCGGTCCGCGCGAGGACCTCCGGAGACTCCCGGGTGAGCGCCTCCAGGGCGGCCCGCGCCTCGGTGAGCGCGTCGCGGACGGGGGCGGTGCCGGGGAGCGCGAGGGCCTGCGTCAGGTACCACAGCAGTTCGTGCAGGTCGCGCATGACGGGGAAGACCTCGAACATCTGCCTGGCCGTACCGGGGGAGGAACGCCAGTCACGCCCGCCGAAGGTCACCTGGGAGACCCGCTGCCCGGCGCCGAAGCAGTCGTAGACGGTGCAGCCCGCGAAACCCCGCTGGCGCAGGGAGGAGTGGATGCCGCAGCGGAAGTCGGCGCCGAGGTTGGAGCAGGGCTGGTGCGCGGGCTTGTCGACGGCGAAGTCGGAGGAGGCGGAGAAGGCCGGGACGGTGCAGCACAGGGCGAAACAGTTCGCGCAGTCGGCACGCAGGTCACGCGGGCCGGTCGCGGCCGGAGGGCTGGGATGTGCGTGGTTGCCGGACAACGTGCTGTGTTCTCCCCTGTGAGATGTCGCCTCAGGGCACCTTAGCCGACCCGGCGAATGGCCCGGCCCGGGACCGGGCCGGGCCGCTCAACGGCCCGAGGCGGGATCGGCGGGGGAGTTCACGGCGGCGTGCAGGGCGTCGAGCAGCCGCAGCGGACGCGGGTCGGGGCTGGGCGACGACCGGAGCCGGTTGGTGGCGTAGGAGAACCCGACGCGTTCGGTCGGCCAGGCGGCGTGGCGCGAACCTCCCATGCCCGCGTGCCCGAAGGCGTCCGGTGCCGGGCCGAAGATCGCCGACGCGGTCTGCAGCTCGAAGCCGGTCCCGTAGGCCATGGGGCCGTTCCAGAGGGGCTCGATGCCGTGCCTGAGCAGCCTGCGGCCGTTCTCGAGGGTGGTCTCCTTCAGGACGCGGATCCCGTCCAGTTCGCCGCCGCGCGCCATGCAGGCGTAGAAGCGGGCGAGGGAACGGGCGGTGCCGTGGGCGCCCGCCCCGGGCAGCTCGGCGGCGCGGAAGTCGGCGCTGTTCCACAGGGCGGGGGCGTCGGGAACGGAGATGGGGTTGCGGGCCAGGTCGCGCAGCGGGTCTCCGGTCGGGGGCGCGTCGGGGTCGGCGAAGACGAAGCCGGGGGCGACGTGCGTGGTGGCCACCCGGTGGTGGTGCTCGCGGGGCACGCCGATCCAGACGTCGAGGTCCAGGGGCCGGGCGAACTCCTCGGCGAAGAAGGTGCCCGCGCTGCGGCCGTCGACGCGGCGGATGAGTTCGGCGGCGAGCCAGCCGTAGGTCAGGGGGTGGTAGGTGAAGGCCGCACGGGGATCGGTGAGCGGTTCCTGGGCGGCCAGCAGGGAGGCCATGAAGACCGGGTCCAGGAACTGGCCGGTGGTGAAGCTCTCCCGGACGCCGGGGAGCCTGGCCTGGTGCGACATGATCTGGGTGACCGTGATGGCGGACTTGCCCGCGGCGGCGAACTCGGGCCAGTAGCGGGCGGCGGGGGCGTCGAGGTCGAGCCGTCCACGCTCGGCCAGCAGGAGCACGCAGGCGGCGATGAGCCCCTTGGCGCCGGAGAACACCAGCTGCAGGGTGTCGCGCCGCCAGGGGGCGCCGCTGTCCGGGTCGGCGCTGCCGCCCCACAGATCGGCGACGAGCCGACCGTCGCGGTAGGCGGCGAACGCGGCGCCCACCTCGGCGGAGCCGGTGAAGTTACGGGTGAAGGCCTCGGCGACGCCTTCGTAGCCGGGGGCCGTGAAGCCGTTGGCGTGCATGGGTGCGCTCGCTTTCCTGGGCGTGTGCCGGTGGAGTCTCCCGCCCAGGCAGCACGCATAGATTGCGGTGATCAGTGCATTTTGCCCGTTATGTTATTGGATCGGCTGATCCGGCCGCGTGAGGCCTTGGAGCTCCTAACAGAATGCTTTGGTCTCTCGCTGAGTGACGGCGGGAGGGGGAGCGGCTTGGCGCGGCTGAAGCCGTGGGAGGTCGGCGACGAGCTGTGGGCGGTCATCGAGCCGCTGTCGCCCGAACACCAATGGCGGCCCGCCGGCCAGGGCGAAAGCGGCTGGATGACCGCCTGGCCGCGATCCTGACCGGCGGCGACCGAGGGCGACGTCACCCGGCTCGTCCTGCTGTTGCAGGCCGTGCCGGTGGATTGGAACGACCCGGGCGGGCCGACGATCGACCTGGCCGTGGGCAGGGTCAAGGCCACCGACCCCGCGGCCAGGATCGGCTCTCTGCTGCTGCATCCCGGCGGCCCCGGTTCCTCCGGGGTCGGCTACGCGCTTTCCCTGAAC